>NZ_JAHDAC010000005.1:0-112500 GCF_018499505.1 Streptococcus parasanguinis | reverse complement strand
ATTACTCAAGAGGCTGAAGAGGACGGTTTGCTAAATCGTTAGGTCGGGTAACTGGCGCGGGGGTTCGAATCCCCCATTCTCCGTATAATTTCGAAGTTTGAGATAACGTCTCAAACTATTTTTTATATTTTTGAAGGTTTTTTCTATGTTCTTGAATCGTTTCTTAAAAGTTTTTAGTTTGGTGTTTGTTTTGACTGTTTCAGGAATTTTATTTCTATTCCCATTTGTTAGAAATGCTATTGTTTCAAAATCTTCTGATCTATTAGCTATTGTTGATAAGGCTGTATCGGTACCATTTGTTCTTGTGGAAACTAAGGCAAATGATTTTAAGAATTTATCTGAATTAAGTGATGAAAATCTTTCTTTGAAATCTCGTCTTTATCAAAATGATATTGATCAGTCAAAACTTAGTCGTTTGGAATCAGAAAATAAGGAATTGAAAGACTTGATGTCAATCATAAATTCTTCATCTGGTTCTAAGCAAGTTGTTAGTCAAATTATTGACCGTAATTATAGTTCTTGGGATCAGGAATTTGTTATTGATAAAGGTAGTTCCGATGGCATTTCTGAATCCATGTTTGTTCTATCATCAGGTGGCGTCATTGGTGTGGTAGAAAGTATAGAGAAAAATTCTAGCAAAGTGAAATTATTAGTCGAAGATACTATTTCTTCACAACACCTGACGTTTAAAATTGAGAGTCAAGGTCAATCTATTTTTGCTTTATTAAATGGTTATGACGAGAAGACAGGTGAGTTTCGGTTGTTGCAAATTGGAGATCCAGTTGAAATAAATAAAGGATCACTCGTTTCAACAAGTGGCTTAGGGAAATACAAGAGTAGTGACTTACCTCTTGGTACTGTGACTTCTACTCAAAAGGCATCTGATCAGTTAGGGCAAGAAATTCGTGTAAAACCAAAGGCTAATTTAGATGTCAATCGTTATGTACTATTGATTGGAGAGTAGTGTGAAAGTCATACGTAAGTACCATTTTTTCCCTTTAATCTTATTCTTATCTTTATTTGTTGATGGGCAAATCTCTTTTCTTATTTCTCGTTTCAGTCCAAGCTCCTTTGAACCTACTTCATTTTTATTTCTATATGGTTTTATGTTATTGAGTCTCTATTTCTCTGAGATAGCTAGTATTTGGTGGGGAATCCTTTTTGGTTTTTGTTTTGATGTGTATTTTTTACACACTATAGGAATTGCTTTCCTTGTCTTTCCTTTATTACAGGTGATTTTTTATCGGTGTAATCAGATTATTTTGGTCAATCGATTGACTCGTTATTTTACATTTTTATTAACGATTCTATTATTTCAGTTTTTAACCAATCTTCTTTTGATTCTTTTTATCGGTATAAAATTTAACTGGATTACATTAATTATTTACCAAATGGCGCCTAGTTTAATTTTGAATGTGCTTCTATTAATAGTATTACAGCCTTTACTTGAAAAGATTTATTTATAAACTCGAAATAAAAATGTAACAATAGCGTAATATAAATTTTCAAAAAATTTGTTATACTAGTTAGTGTCTTATTAGAAAGGGAAAATTTATCTAATGAAGAAAAAATTATTTGCCACAATCTTATTGAGTACAGTTGCTTTATCACAAGGTGCTGTCGTAGCTGGTGTATCAGCTGATTCAACAGATGATAAGATTGCTGCTCAGGATAACAAAATCAATAGTATTAATCAACAACAACAAAGTGCACAAGGTCAGGTAGATCAAATTCAAGGTCAAGTATCTGAAATTAAAAAACAACAAGAAAATCTTCAAGCTGAAAACGATCGTTTGAATGAAGAATCTGAACGATTGTCAGCTGAGATCGATGAGTTGTCAAAAAATATTGTTGCTCGTCAAGAATCACTTGCAAATCAAGCACGTAGCGCTCAAACAACTGGGACTGCAACAAGTTATATTAATGCGATTGTTAGCTCTGGATCTTTGACAGAAGCTATCTCACGTATTTCTGCTATGAATGAAATTGCAGATGCTAACAACAAAATGTTGCAAGAGCAAAAACGTGATAAAGAAGATATTGCACAAAAACAAAAAGAAAACAACGATGCTATCAATACTGTCATTGCAAACAAACAGCAATTAGAAGATGATGCGCAAGCTTTGTCAACAAAAGAAGCTGAGTTGAAGGTAGCACAATTGAACTTGGCTGCTGAAAAATCAACTGCTGAAAACGAAAAGAATGCTTTGTTGCAACAAAAAGCTGAAGCTGAAAAAGCAGCAGCAGCGGCGGCAGCAGCTGAAGCAGCTTACCGTGCAAAACAAAAAGAACAACAAGCAGCTGTAAAAGCTTCTGCGAATACAACTCTTCAAGCACAAGTTCAGGCAGCGGCTCAAACATCTGCTGCAACACCAGCGGCTGCACAAACTCAAGCAGCAGCTCAACCTGCTGTTCAAACTCAAGCAGCGGCAGCACCAGTAGCAACTACTTCTCGTCCAACTTATAGTACATCTGCATCATCTTATCCAGTTGGTGAATGTACATGGGGTGCGAAGACATTGGCTCCATGGGCTGGTGATTACTGGGGTAATGGTGGACAATGGGCAGCAAGCGCAGCAGCAGCAGGATTCCGTACAGGATCTCAACCACAAGTTGGTGCCATTGCATGTTGGAATGATGGTGGATATGGACACGTAGCAGTTGTTACAGCCGTTCAATCTACAACAAGTATCCAAGTCTCTGAGTCTAATTATTTAGGTAATCGTAGTATTGGTAACTACCGTGGATGGTTTAATCCAGTTAATGCTCAAGGTACTGTTACTTATATCTATCCAAACTAAGAATAACATTGAAGTAGAACATTGGTTCTGCTTCTTTTTTTGAGAGAATTTAGGTAGTGATAGATTTTGTAATTCCATAAATTAATATTTGAATATTTGCTTAAAAAGCGATAAAATGATTACAGGAGAAATTTGTGCTGACTGTACAATATGGTTTTAGATTTTACTGGAGGAAATCATGTCATTTTCTGATTTAATGCTCTTTGCTTTATCGTCAAATCAAGAATTGGCTCAACGTGTGTCTCGTGAAATGGGACTACCGCTTGGAAAGTCAACGGTTCGTCAATTTTCTGATGGAGAAATTCAGGTTAATATTGAAGAATCAATCCGTGGGAAAGATGTTTATATTTTGCAATCTACTAGCTCACCGGTTAATGATAATCTAATGGAAATTTTGATTATGGTAGACGCCTTGAAACGTGCTAGTGCGCAATCCATTAATGTGGTGATGCCATATTACGGCTATGCTCGTCAAGACCGGAAAGCTCGGGCTCGTGAACCAATAACTTCTAAGTTGGTAGCCAATATGCTTGAGGTTGCGGGAGTTGATCGTCTGTTGACAATTGATTTGCATGCTGCTCAGATTCAAGGTTTCTTTGATATTCCTGTTGACCACTTGATGGGTGCGCCTTTGATCGCCGACTATTTCGAACGTCGGGGGATGATTGGAAAAGACTATGTTGTTGTCAGTCCAGACCATGGTGGTGTGACTCGTGCTCGGAAATTAGCCGAATTTTTGAAGACACCGATTGCGATTATTGATAAACGTCGAAGTGTCGATAAGATGAATACGAGTGAAGTGATGAATATCATTGGGAGTGTTGAAGGCAAGACTTGTATTTTGATTGATGATATGATTGATACAGCTGGTACAATCTGTCATGCGGCGGATGCCCTTGCAGAAGCAGGTGCTGTTGAAGTTTATGCGAGCTGTACTCACCCTGTTTTATCAGGCCCAGCGATGGACAACATTCAAAAATCAGCTATTAAGAAGTTGGTTGTATTAGATACGATTTATCTACCGGAAGATCGATTAATTGATAAGATTGAGCAAATTTCGATTGCGAAACTCCTTGCAGAGGCTATTGTTCGCATTCATGAAAATCGTCCTCTTTCCCCTCTATTTGAAATCGGAAATGCCAAAAAATGTTAATAATAAGGAGGCTGGAAACCAGCCTCTTTTGTATAGGAGGAAATACAAATGGAAATCAGAAAATGGTTGGAAAATCTAAAAAAAGAAAAGAAACGGAAAAAACTGGTTCAAGCAGCTAAAGAACTAGAAGCAAAGGCGGATCCTAGTTTGCCCAAGAAAACTCTGCCCAAAAATCGTGCGGTAAAATAGGAAATAATTGAAGTGGAAAAGAAGTTAGGATTAGTGAAATTAGAAAGTTCTATGTATCTAATAGAGGAACGATTCAGTAAAAGTGTCCAAAAACCGAATGATTCTAATAGATGAGTATAATATATCTCTAATTCGTAATTTTAGGGATTAAATAGGAAGAAATCTTAAACTTTTTTTAAAAAATTGAAGAAAAACTCTTGACATAGGGAGAATATCCTAGTATACTTATCATAGTTACGAAGTAACGAATATTTTTAAAAATAAAAAGGAGATAAAACAATGAAAAAAGTTTTATTATCATCAGTAGCAGCACTTGCTGTATTTGCAGCAGCAGCACCAGTTTTTGCAGAAAATGAAGGGGCACTATACGGAAACGAAAATGCTCCAGTTATCTTTGATAAAGAAGGAAACCTTACAAAAGAAGGTGAAGCTGGTCTTAACAATGTTGATGCAGAGACAACAAAAGCTAAAATTGAAGCTGCTGGTCAAACTGTTGAGCCTAAGAAAGATGAAAATGGAAAAGTTATTCCAGGTGAATTCGTAGTTAAAGGTGCAGCTAAAGCTGAAGAAAACAAAGACGCTAAAAAAGACGCTAAAGCTCCAGCAGCTGCAGGTCAAAAAGCTCTTCCAAAAACAAGCGCAGTTAAATAATTTGATTATTAATTAGCTCATAAAAATATCACTGGGTCCTTGGGCTCAGTGATATTTTTTAGAGAAAATATCTAATAGGAGAGTTTATTTTATGAAACGTTCTGCAAAAAAAACATCTTCAGGTGGGAAGATTGTTGGAATTTTATTTGCTCTTTTAGCAGTTATTGTGATCGTAGTTGGATTCCTTTTCTTTAATCCATTTGGTGGAAAGGCCTCTAATACGGCTAAGAAAACAAATGGTTCTTCAACCAGTGCTTCATCACAGACTGTAAAGTATGAACCTAGCCAAGAAGAAAAAGATTACCTAAAGAATCGTTTTGATCAATTGATTGCTGTTAACCCTGAAGCAATTGCTTATGTCTACGCACCTGGTACGGAATTGGATGAACCTGTTGTGCAAACAACAGATAATGAAACCTACTTGAATAAGACTTTTGATGGTGGGAATGTACCCTATTTAGGGACTGTTTTCATGGATATGGATAATAAGAAAGATTTTAGCGATCGTTTGACTTGGTTGTTTGGTCATGCTCGTGGTAGTAAGGTCGGTGATCATCGTATGTTTAACGATGTTAACTTCTATGATAAACAGGATTACTTTGATCAACATCCATATGTTGTCATTGAAACACCAGAGCGTAAGTATTATTATGAAGCTATGTGCTTGGTCATTGTTCCTGAAACAACTGCTTTTTATCGTACTAGCTTTAAAGACGATAAAGACTTTACGACTCAGCTGAAGAAGGTATATGAAGATGGTCAAACTAAGAATCCAAATATTAAGATCAAAGCATCTGATAAGTATTTAGTATTATCAACTTGTCGTGAAGAGGATGAAACCATTCGTTCTAACCTCTACCTTCGTCAAATTCCTGATTCAGAAATGAAGGATTTTGTGGCGAAACATGCTGATCAATTGAACTATGTGGCAACACGTGGTCAACAATAATGACTTGAAAGACTTAGCATTGCTAAGTCTTTTTTGTATAGAAGGATTTTTGAAATGTCCTTTGGTGGTCAGCAAAAGGTGGGGATCTGGCTTGTTCTTTTGCGATGGGGTCCTATTTATAGTATAATGAATATAAGTGTTTTTGGAGGTGTTCTATGGATTTAACGAAACGTTTTAATAAAAATCTGAATCGGATTGAAGTATCTTTGATTCGTCAGTTCGATCAATCAATTTCTTCCATTCCTGGTGTCTTGCGTTTGACTTTAGGGGAACCGGATTTTACAACTCCTGAACATGTAAAAGAAGCAGGAAAGTCTGCCATTGATGCGAATTTTAGTCATTACACTGGGATGAGTGGTTTGTTGGCTTTGCGTGAGGCTGCGAGTCAGTTTGTGGCGGATAAATATGGTATTCACTACCGTCCTGAAGATGAGATATTGGTGACGATCGGTGCAACAGAAGCCCTGTCTGCAACCTTGACAGCAATCTTGGAACCTGGAGATGTAGTACTTCTTCCAGCGCCAGCTTATCCTGGTTATGAACCCATTGTGAATTTGGTTGGGGCGGAGATTGTCGAAATTGATACGACAGCAGATCGTTTTGTCTTGACGCCTGAAAAGTTGGAAAAGGCCATTTTAGAGCAGGGTGAAAAATTGAAGGCTGTTATTCTCAATTATCCAGCTAATCCAACAGGTGTTACTTATTCGCGCGAACAGATGGCAGAATTAGCTGCTGTCTTAAAAAAATATGAAGTCTTTGTGATTTGTGATGAAGTCTATTCAGAGTTGACTTATACTGGAGAAGCGCATGTCTCTATGGCCTCCTTTATTCCTGAGCAGACCATTGTTATTAATGGCTTGTCCAAATCTCATGCCATGACAGGCTGGCGGCTTGGCTTTATCTTTGCCCCGGCTGCATTGACGGCCCAACTCATCAAGAGCCATCAGTATTTGGTAACGGCTGCTGGAACCATGAACCAGTATGCTGCGATCGAAGCTTTGACGGAAGGTCGGGATGATGCGGAGCCAATGAAGAAGGAATATGTGAAACGTCGGGATTATATTATTGAACAGATGTCTGCTCTTGGTTTTGAGATTATTAAGCCAGATGGAGCCTTCTATATTTTTGCTAAAATCCCAGCTGGTTATAATCAGGATTCCTTTGCTTTCTTACAGGATTTTGCGCGTGAAAAAGCAGTTGCTTTCATTCCTGGTGCTGCTTTTGGTCAATATGGTGAAGGCTATGTGCGTTTGTCGTATGCAGCCAGCATGGAGGTTATCAAGGAAGCTATGAAACGCTTGAAGGAGTATATGGAAGAACATGCTGGAGTCAATTGAGACCCGGGGAATTGTCCTGTATAATCGGGAGTTTCGTGAGGATGACAAGCTGGTCAAAATCTTCACGGAGAAGTCAGGTAAGCGGATGTTTTTTGTGAAACATGTGGGAAAATCACGGTTGAATCCCATGTTGCAACCATTGGTAACGGCAGATATGTTGCTGAAAATCAATGATGATGGGTTGAGTTATATTGATGATTTTCAAGATGTGCAGGTTTATAAGAAAATCAACGCAGATCTTTTTGCCCTTTCTTATGCGACCTATGTTCTGGCGCTTGCAGATGCAAGTATTCAGGATAACCAAGTGGATCCGGCCTTGTTTGCTTTTTTGGAGAAGACCTTGTCTTTGATGGAAGAGGGACTGGATTATGAGGTTTTAACCAATATTTTTGAGATTCAGATTCTATCACGATTTGGAGTTATCTTGAATCTGCATGAATGCTGTTTCTGCCATCGGGTTGGTCTTCCTTTTGACTATTCCTTCCGGTATAGTGGGGTCCTTTGTCCGGATCATTATGATCGGGATGAGAGACGTGCCCACTGGCATCCAAATGTTCTCTATTTATTGGATCAGTTTCAAGCAGTGCGATTCAGTGAGTTAGAGACGATTTCCTTACAAGCGGAGATGAAAGCAGCTCTACGTCAGGCAATTGATCAGTTGTATGAGGAGTATGTAGGGATCCATTTAAAAGCTAAAAAGTTTATCGATTCCTTGAGTGACTGGGGAGCGATTATGAAAGATTCATCTGGAGGTGAAACATGAAAAAAATTGCAGTAGATGCAATGGGGGGCGATAATGCACCTCAAGCCTTGGTAGAAGGCGTGAATCAAGCCATTCGTGATTTTGATGATATTGAGATTGTCTTGTATGGCGATGAAGCAAAAATTAAAGACTATTTAACCGCAACAGAACGTGTATCGATTGTGCATACGGAAGAAAAAATTGATTCAGATGATGAACCAACGCGGGCCATTCGTCGGAAAAAACAGGCTTCGATGGTCTTAGCTGCCAAGGATGTGAAGGATGGTGAGGTCGATGCCATGCTATCTGCGGGAAATACAGGTGCGCTATTGGCGGCTGGTTTCTTTATCGTTGGACGGATCAAAGGGGTGGAACGCCCTGGCTTGATGTCCACACTTCCGACGGTTGATGGTCGTGGCTATGATATGCTGGACTTAGGGGCCAATGCGGAAAATACACCAGAGCACTTGCATCAGTATGCTGTGATGGGGTCTTATTATGCTGAAAATGTTCGTGGGATTCAAAAACCGCGCGTGGGTCTATTGAATAATGGGACAGAAGCTAGTAAGGGGGATCCTTTGCGCAAGGAAACCTACCAATTGTTATCTGAGGATGAGTCGATTCATTTTGTTGGAAACGTGGAAGCGCGTGACTTGATGGATGGCATTGCTGATGTCGTTGTGGCGGATGGTTTCACGGGAAACGCTGTCTTGAAAACGATGGAAGGAACGGCTTTTGGGATCTTGAAGCAATTGAAACAAGCGATTGCCACTGGAAACTGGAAGGCGAAATTGGGAGCTTTTCTGCTCAAGGATCGTTTGAAATCATTGAAGCAAACCTTGGATTTCTCAGATGTTGGAGGAGCGGTCTTGTTTGGCCTTCAAGCACCTGTTGTTAAAACGCATGGTTCGAGTGATGCCAAAGCTGTCTATAGCACGATTCGTCAGATTCGGACCATGTTAGAGACAGATGTTGTTGGAAAATCAGTGAAGGAATTATCGAAGGAAGGGTAATGTATGAGTAAACAAAACGAAATTTTAGCTACAATTGAGGAATTTCTCAAAGACCGCAAGGGATCAGATTTTCAAGTATCTTTGGAATCTGACTTACGTAAGGATTTACAAGCAGATTCTGTTGAATTAATGGAATTTATTATCAATCTTGAGGATGAATACCAAATTGAGATTCCAGACAAGGCTATCGATGAATTTAACACAGTAGGGGATGTTGTCGGCTATATCGAAAAACGAACTGCTGGTCACTAATGAAAAAGGGATCGTTCAGAGATCATTCTGGATGGTCTTTTTTTCTGTCCTTTTTATTCGGAATTTGCTTATATTGTACGGGATTTTATTGAAAATAGACTTTTTATGTGATAGAATGAAGGTGATAAAATACGAAAGGCGAACAAAGTCATGACCAATCAACTGATTTATACTGGAAAAGCTAAGGATATCTATACTACTGAGGACGAACATGTGATTAAGTCGGTCTATAAGGACCAGGCCACTATGCTAAATGGGGCTCGTAAAGAGACGATTAAAGGAAAAGGTGTGCTAAATAATCAGATTTCGTCTCTTATTTTTGAAAAATTGAATGCTGCGGGTGTAGCTACTCACTTTATCGAACGTATTTCTGACACAGAACAACTCAACAAGAAAGTGAAAATTATTCCTTTGGAAGTTGTTCTTCGTAACGTGACTGCGGGTTCCTTTTCTAAACGTTTTGGCGTGGAAGAAGGTTTGGAATTGAAAACTCCAATCGTTGAATTTTACTACAAGAACGATGAGTTGGACGATCCATTTATCAATGATGAGCATGTGAAGTTTTTGGATATTGCCAATGATGAGCAAATTGCTTATATCAAGGAAGAAACACGTCGCATCAATGAATTGCTGAAAGATTGGTTTGCACAAATTGGTCTTCGTTTGATTGACTTCAAATTGGAATTTGGTTTTGATAAGGATGGCAAGATCATCTTGGCAGATGAATTCTCTCCAGATAACTGCCGCCTTTGGGATGCTGAAGGGCACCATATGGACAAGGATGTTTTCCGTAGGGATTTGGGCAGTTTAACGGATGTATATCAGGTTGTGTTGGAGAAATTACAGGGCTTGAAGTAATCTTTTTGAAACGGAAAACCTTCGTCTTCGATAACCTATTTGAATAGAAATAAAGGAACTAAAATGGATAAACGTATTTTCGTTGAGAAAAAAGCTGATTTTCGTGTGAAATCGGACTCTTTAGTAAAAGAATTGCAGCATAATCTTCAGTTGAAAACCTTGAAGGATCTTCGTATTGTTCAAGTTTACGATGTTTTTGGTTTGGCAGAGGACTTGTTTGCGCGTGCGGAAAAACATATCTTCTCTGAGCAAGTGACCGATACTGTTTTGGATGAAGCTACGGTTCAGGCTGATCTTGAGAAATATGCTTTCTTTGCGATTGAAAGTTTGCCGGGTCAATTTGACCAACGTGCGGCATCTTCACAAGAAGCTTTGCTTTTGCTTGGTAGTTCAAATGACGTAACAGTGAATACAGCGCAATTATACTTGGTTAACAAGGATATTGATGCGAATGAGTTGGAAGCTGTCAAAAACTACCTCTTGAACCCAGTGGATTCTCGTTTCAAAGATATCACTGTTGGTATTGCGAAACAGGATTTCTCTGAGTCTGACAAGACCATTCCAAGCTTGGATTTCTTTGAAAGCTATACGGCAGAAGATTTTGCACAGTATAAGGCTGAGCAAGGATTGGCAATGGAAGTGGATGACCTTCTCTTCATTCAAGATTACTTCAAGTCTATTGGACGTGTACCAACGGAGACTGAGTTGAAGGTCTTGGATACCTACTGGTCTGACCACTGCCGTCATACAACTTTCGAGACTGAGTTGAAAAACATCGACTTCTCAGCTTCTAAATTTGAAAAACAATTGCAAGCGACTTATGATAAGTATATTGCCATGCGTGATGAGTTGGGACGTACAGAAAAACCTCAAACCTTGATGGATATGGCGACTATTTTTGGCCGTTATGAGCGTGCCAATGGTCGTTTGGATGACATGGAAGTGTCTGATGAAATCAATGCCTGCTCTGTTGAAATTGAAGTGGATGTCAATGGTGTCAAAGAACCATGGCTTCTCATGTTCAAAAACGAAACCCACAACCACCCAACTGAAATCGAACCATTTGGTGGAGCGGCTACTTGTATCGGTGGTGCCATTCGTGACCCATTGTCAGGTCGTTCCTACGTTTACCAAGCCATGCGTATCTCAGGTGCTGGTGATATCACGGCTCCGATTTCAGAAACTCGCGCTGGTAAATTGCCACAACAAGTGATTTCTAAAACAGCAGCTCACGGTTATTCTTCATATGGGAATCAAATTGGTCTTGCCACAACCTATGTTCGAGAATACTTCCACCCAGGTTTCGTTGCTAAGCGTATGGAGCTAGGTGCAGTTGTCGGTGCGGCTCCTAAGGAAAATGTTGTCCGTGAAAAACCTGAAGCAGGTGATGTCGTGATTCTTCTCGGTGGGAAAACTGGACGTGACGGTGTCGGTGGTGCGACAGGTTCTTCTAAAGTTCAAACGGTTGAATCTGTTGAAACAGCTGGTGCTGAAGTTCAAAAAGGGAATGCCATCGAAGAACGTAAGATTCAACGTCTTTTCCGTAATGGTGAAGTAACACGTCTTATCAAGAAATCAAATGACTTTGGTGCTGGTGGTGTCTGTGTGGCTATCGGTGAATTGGCAGATGGTCTTGAAATTGACCTAGACAAGGTGCCATTGAAATACCAAGGCTTGAACGGTACAGAAATTGCCATTTCTGAATCTCAAGAACGGATGGCTGTAGTGGTTCGTCCAGAAGATGTAGACGCCTTCGTTGCTGAATGTAACAAAGAAAATATTGATGCTGTTGTCGTTGCAACAGTGACGGAGAAACCAAATCTTGTCATGCACTGGAATGGTGAAACAATCGTTGATTTGGAACGTCGTTTTCTTGATACAAACGGTGTGCGTGTGGTTGTAGATGCTAAGGTGGTTGACAAGGATGTCAAGCTTCCAGAAGAACGTCAAACATCTGCTGAAACCCTTGAAGCGGATACTCTTGAAGTCTTGGCTGACCTTAACCATGCCAGTCAAAAAGGGTTACAAACCATCTTTGATAGCTCAGTTGGTCGTTCAACAGTCAATCACCCACTCGGTGGTCGCTACCAAATTACGCCAACGGAAGCTTCTGTACAGAAATTGCCAGTCCAACATGGCGTAACTCATACTGCATCAGTAATGGCACAAGGATTCAACCCTTACATCGCAGAATGGTCTCCATATCATGGTGCTGCTTATGCGGTCATCGAAGCAACTGCTCGTTTGGTTGCTGCTGGTGCAAACTGGTCTAAGGCTCGTTTCTCTTATCAAGAATACTTCGAGCGGATGGATAAACAAGCAGAGCGTTTTGGTCAACCAGTATCAGCTCTCCTTGGATCCATCGAAGCTCAGATTCAACTTGGTTTGCCATCTATCGGTGGGAAAGACTCGATGTCTGGTACCTTCGAAGAATTGACAGTACCACCAACCTTGGTTGCTTTTGGGGTGACGACTGCAGATAGCCGTAAGGTTCTTTCTCCAGAATTCAAAGCAGTTGGTGAAAATATTTACTACATCCCAGGTCAAACTTTGACACAAGAAATTGACTTTGATCTTATCAAGTCGAACTTTGCTCAATTTGAAGCCATCCAAGCTGACCACAAAGTGACAGCCGCATCAGCTGTTAAATATGGTGGTGTGGTTGAAGCTCTTGCACTTGCAACATTTGGTAACCATATTGGAGCTAACGTCGAATTAGCTGACCTTGACACTAGCTTGACAGCTCAATTGGGTGGATTCGTCTTCACATCTCCTGAAGAAATTGCAGGTGTTGCCAAGATCGGACAAACAGTGACTGGCTTTACACTCACTGTCAACGGTGTAACGCTTGATGGACACAAACTTGACAGTGCCTTCCAAGGTAAATTGGAAGAGGTTTACCCAACGGAATTTGCACAGGCAACTGAGTTGGAAGAAGTACCTGCTGTAGCATCAGATGCTGTGATCAAAGCTAAAGAAACAGTTGAGACACCAGTGGTTTACATTCCAGTATTCCCAGGTACTAACTCTGAGTACGATTCAGCTAAGGCTTTTGAAAAAGAAGGTGCAAAAGTCAACTTGGTACCATTTGTTACACTGAACGAAGAGGCTATTGTCAAGTCTGTTGACATCATGGTTGACAATATCGAAAAAGCTAACATTATCTTCTTTGCAGGTGGCTTCTCAGCAGCGGATGAACCAGATGGATCAGCTAAATTTATCGTGAACATCTTGCTCAATGAAAAAGTACGTGCAGCTATTGATAGCTTCATCGAAGGTGGTGGTTTGATTATTGGTATCTGTAACGGATTCCAAGCCCTCGTCAAATCAGGTCTTCTTCCATACGGTAACTTTGAAGATGCAAGTAGCACGAGTCCAACCCTCTTCTACAATGATGCCAACCAACACGTGGCTAAAATGGTGGAAACACGGATTGCCAACACGAATTCACCATGGCTTGCTGGAGTGCAAGTTGGGGACATCCATGCCATCCCAGTATCACACGGTGAAGGGAAGTTTGTCGTGACAGCTGAGGAATTCGCGGAGCTTCGTGACAATGGTCAAATCTTTAGCCAATATGTTGACTTCAAAGGCAACCCAAGCATGGATTCAAAATACAATCCTAACGGATCTGTCCATGCGATCGAAGGAATTACAAGTAAGAACGGTCAAATTATTGGGAAGATGGGTCACTCAGAACGTTTCGAAGATGGTCTCTTCCAAAATATTCCAGGAAATAAAGATCAACATCTCTTTGCATCAGCGGTTAAATACTTTACTGGAAAATAAAAGGTATACAAAATGACATACGAAGTTAAATCTCTTAATGAAGAATGTGGTATTTTTGGGATCTGGGGACACCCAGATGCTGCAAAACTGACTTATTTCGGATTACACAGTCTTCAACACCGTGGTCAAGAAGGGGCGGGGATCCTTTCGAATGATGAGGGTCAACTAAAACGGTATCGTGATACGGGTCTTCTCTCAGAAGTATTTCGAAATCCTGCTAACTTGGATAAGTTAACAGGAACGGGAGCGATTGGCCATGTTCGCTATGCGACAGCTGGGGAAGCTTCGGTGGATAACATCCAGCCCTTCCTCTTTCGCTTTCATGATACCCAGTTTGGACTAGCCCACAACGGGAATTTGACCAATGCTAAGTCCCTCAAACGGGAGTTGGAAAATAACGGAGCGATCTTTAGCTCAACTTCTGATTCAGAAATCTTGGCCCACTTGATTCGTCGGAGCCACAACCCTTCTTTCATGGGTAAGGTGAAAGAAGCCTTGAATACGGTGAAAGGTGGATTTGCTTACCTTCTCATGCTGGAAGATAAGCTGATTGCGGCCTTGGATCCAAATGGTTTCCGTCCTCTTTCGATTGGGAAAATGGCCAACGGAGCTATCGTGGTTTCATCTGAAACCTGTGCCTTTGAAGTGGTTGGAGCAGAGTGGATTCGGGATGTAAATCCGGGTGAAGTCGTGATCATCGATGATAACGGCATCACTTACGATAACTATACAACGGACACCCAATTGGCTGTTTGCTCAATGGAGTATATCTACTTTGCCCGCCCAGACTCCAATATCCAAGGGGTCAATGTCCATACAGCTCGTAAACGTATGGGGGCTCAATTGGCACGTGAATTTAAACATGAAGCAGATATTGTGATCGGTGTACCGAACTCTTCACTTAGTGCAGCTATGGGATTTGCGGAAGAATCTGGCCTACCAAATGAAATGGGCTTGATTAAAAACCAATATACCCAACGGACTTTTATTCAACCGACACAAGAACTACGGGAGCAAGGGGTTCGGATGAAGCTCTCTGCCGTATCCGGTGTCGTGAAAGGCAAACGGGTTGTCATGATTGATGACTCTATTGTACGTGGGACAACATCACGTCGGATTGTGAAGTTATTAAAAGAAGCAGGGGCTACAGAAGTCCATGTGGCAATTGCCAGTCCAGCTCTTGCCTACCCATGTTTCTACGGGATCGATATTCAAACACGTAAGGAATTGATCGCTGCCAATCATACAGTAGAGGAAACACGCGATATCATTGGTGCAGATAGCTTGACGTATTTGTCAATCGATGGCTTGATTGATTCTATTGGAATCGATACAGATGCCCCAAATGGCGGTCTTTGTGTGGCTTACTTTGATGGAAAATATCCAACTCCTTTGTATGACTACGAAGAACGCTATGTGGAAAGTTTGAAAGAACATACTTCTTTCTATTAAGAGCAGTGCAGAAGAAAAAAGAGGAAAAAATTATGTCTAAAAATGCTTATGCCCAATCGGGTGTGGACGTTGAAGCAGGTTATGAAGTTGTTGAACGTATCAAAAAACACGTAGCTCGTACGGAACGTGCAGGTGTCATGGGAGCTCTCGGTGGCTTCGGTGGTATGTTCGACCTTTCAAAAACAGGTGTCAAAGAGCCCGTTTTGATCTCAGGTACAGATGGTGTTGGAACCAAGCTGATGCTGGCTATCAAGTACGACAAACACGATACGATTGGCCAAGACTGTGTCGCTATGTGTGTTAACGATATCATCGCTGCAGGTGCGGAGCCTCTTTACTTCCTTGACTATATCGCAACTGGTAAAAATGAACCAGCTAAATTGGAACAGGTCGTTGCTGGTGTGGCTGAAGGTTGTGTACAAGCAGGTGCAGCCCTCATCGGTGGGGAAACGGCTGAAATGCCTGGTATGTATGGTGAAGATGACTATGATTTGGCTGGGTTTGCTGTCGGTGTGGCTGAAAAATCTCAAATCATTGACGGTTCAAAAGTAGCTGAAGGCGATGTGATTCTTGGACTTGCTTCAAGCGGTATCCACTCAAATGGTTACTCACTCGTTCGTCGTGTCTTTGCTGATTACACAGGTGAAGAAGTTCTTCCAGAATTGGAAGGCAAAAAACTTAAAGACGTTCTTTTGGAACCAACTCGTATCTACGTCAAAGCAGCTTTGCCACTCATCAAAGAAGAATTGGTTAACGGTATTGCCCACATCACAGGTGGTGGTTTCATCGAAAATGTACCACGTATGTTCTCAGATGACTTGGCTGCTGAAATTGACGAAAGCAAAGTGCCAGTTCTTCCAATTTTCAAAGCCCTTGAAAAATATGGCCAAATCAAACATGAAGAGATGTTTGAAATCTTCAACATGGGGATTGGTCTCATGCTTGCAGTGAAACCAGAAAATGTTGAACGTGTCAAAGAACTTCTTGACGAACCTGTTTATGAAATCGGTCGTATTGTGAAGAAAGATGGCGCAAGTGTGGTGATTAAATAATGGCTAAAAAAATTGCTGTTTTTGCCTCTGGCAATGGCTCAAACTTTCAGGTGATTGCTGAACAATTTCCGGTAGAATTTGTCTTTTCCGATCACCGTGATGCCTATGTCTTAGAACGTGCCAAGAACCTTGGTGTAGTGAGTCATGCCTTTGAACTCAAGGAATTTGACAATAAAGCAGCTTATGAAGAAGCTATCGTCAAACTCTTGGATGAACACCAAATTGATTTGGTTTGTTTGGCCGGTTATATGAAAATCGTTGGCCCAACCTTGCTAGCAGCTTATGAAGGCCGTATCATCAATATTCACCCAGCTTATCTCCCTGAATTTCCAGGTGCTCATGGTATTGAGGATGCTTGGAATGCAGGTGTTGCTGAGAGCGGTGTGACCATTCATTGGGTGGATTCTGGCGTTGATACTGGGAAGGTCATCAAACAAGTCCGTGTGCCACGCCTTGAAGGGGATACCCTTGATACTTTCGAAACTCGCATCCACAAAACAGAGTACAAGCTCTATCCAGAAGTGTTGGAACGTTTGGGAGTGGAGAGAAGGTAAGAAGGAAATCGAGTTTTGATAGTGTAATCTTGGTAGGAGAAAAATGATTAATCTGAAATTGGTAGATGAGAGCAGTTTTCAGGCAGTGCTGGATTTGAAAATATCTGAAGCTGATGAACGAGCACGTTTTGTAGCTCCCAATGTGCGTTCTTTAGCTGACGCATGGCTCTACCGAGAGAATGGGGATGTGTTTCCAATGGCAATCCATTGGAATGAGCTAGTAGTTGGTTTTCTACTGTTGGAAATAGATAAGGATGAGGCAGAATACTTTATCTGGCGGATAATGATTGGCCAGCAGTACCAAGGAAAAGGTTATGGACGAAAAGCCTTGGAAGCTCTGATCAAAGAGGCTCAGATGGATAGAGCTTGCAATCATATTATCGCAGATTATGTAGTTGGAAATGAAAAAATGAAGTACCTGCTGACTAGTTTGGGTTTTCAGGAAACAGGATTTATAGAAGAAAATAACGAAGTCGCTATGCGCTTGGATCTAAAGAAAGAGGAATAGAATGACTAAACGCGCACTAATTAGTGTTTCAGACAAAGCGGGCATTGTTGAATTTGCTCAAGAACTAAAAAAACTCGGTTGGGACATCATCTCGACAGGTGGGACTAAAGTTGCCCTTGACAATGCTGGGGTAGATACCATTGCAATCGACGATGTGACTGGTTTCCCAGAAATGATGGACGGTCGTGTGAAGACTCTCCACCCAAATATCCACGGTGGTCTGCTCGCTCGTCGTGACCTCGATAGTCACCTAGAGGCTGCTAAGGACAATAATATCGAGTTGATCGACCTTGTTGTGGTCAACCTTTACCCATTCAAGGAAACGATTCTCAAACCGGACGTGACTTACGCTGACGCGGTGGAGAACATCGATATTGGTGGGCCATCTATGCTTCGTTCAGCAGCGAAAAACCACGCTAGCGTAACAGTTGTGGTAGACCCTGCTGACTATGCTGTGGTTTTGGACGAATTGGCAGCCAACGGCGAAACAAGTTACGAAACTTGCCAACGTTTGGCAGCGAAAGTCTTCCGTCACACAGCAGCCTATGATGCTTTGATCGCAGAATACTTCACTGCTCAAGTGGGTGAAGAAAAACCTGAAAAACTCACTTTGACTTATGATCTTAAGCAACCAATGCGTTACGGGGAAAACCCTCAACAAGATGCAGACTTCTACCAAAAGGCCTTGCCAACGGATTACTCCATTGCATCAGCGAAACAGCTGAACGGTAAAGAATTGTCCTTCAACAATATCCGTGACGCTGATGCCGCTATTCGGATCATCCGTGATTTCAAAGACCGTCCAACCGTTGTGGCTCTTAAACACATGAACCCATGTGGGATTGGTCAAGCTGACGATATCGAAACTGCTTGGGATTATGCTTATGAATCTGATCCAGTATCGATTTTCGGTGGAATAGTAGTCCTCAACCGTGAAGTTGACGCTGCGACAGCTAAAAAGATGCACGGTGTTTTCCTTGAAATCATCATTGCACCAAGCTACACAGACGAAGCGCTTGAAATCTTGACTACCAAGAAGAAAAACTTGCGTATCCTTGCCTTGCCATTTGACGCTCAAGATGCTAGCGAAGTGGAAGCAGAATACACAGGTGTTGTTGGTGGTCTCCTGGTTCAAAACCAAGACGTGGTGAAAGAAAGCCCAGCTGACTGGCAAGTGGTGACGAAACGCCAACCAACTGAGACAGAAGCGACGGCTCTTGAGTTTGCTTGGAAGGCTATCAAGTACGTCAAATCAAACGGGATCATCGTGACCAACGACCACATGACACTTGGTGTTGGCCCAGGTCAAACCAACCGTGTGGCTTCCGTCCGCATCGCTATTGACCAAGCTAAAGACCGTCTGGATGGCGCTGTTCTTGCTTCCGATGCCTTCTTCCCATTTGCGGATAACGTGGAAGAAATCGCTAAAGCAGGGATTAAAGCGATCATCCAACCAGGTGGATCCGTTCGTGACCAAGAGTCAATCGAAGCGGCTGACAAATATGGCTTGACCATGATCTTTACAGGCGTGAGACATTTTAGACATTAATGGTTATTTAAAAATTAGCTCGTTATCAACTATCATGAATGATTTATCGCTAACAAAAAGAGAAGATGCAAGTGGTCTTCTCTTTTTGTATGGCTAAAATAATAAGCATTTTAGTTTTAGAAATTATTAAAATGATTTGTTGGTGTTGCTCAGGACTAATCTCGAAAAACTCAGCTTCTCACTTAACTATCTTTCATTCGTTTTATGGTATTCAATGCTGTAATGACTAGCTCATTAACAGGCATTGTCTGGTAATCTGTTTTTAACCATTCATCAAAAATATTGTAGAGACCGCCGGTAATGAATCTGCTATCATATGCGATTTGTTTTTGATCACTGTTTGTGATGTGCCAAGGTGCCATGACAGTACTATAAGCATCAGGAAGCTTATCATAAGACCTTTGCAAGATAAGCACTAGCAGGTTTGCATCCTGTAAAATCTTTAATGACTCAGTGTACTGGCTCCAATACTGAAAGAAAAAGTTTACTAAATCCTCAAAATTAGTCAGTTTTTCTGTTTGAAGTTCGATGATATAGTCTTGGATTAAGCGGTCTAAATAGTTCGTAAGAACCTCCTCTTTTGAATGATAATAACGATAAAACGTTCGTCTAGCAATCTGAGCATGCTCGCTGAGTTCTGCAATGCTGATATTATGCAGGGATTTCTTAGTTGCTAATAAATCGAACAAGGCTTCCTCCAGCCATTGCCGTGTTTGAGATTCCATAGTAGAGTTCTCCTTTCCTGTCACACTTTTGTTCAAACTGTGCCAATTTCACTGAACCTCTTGTTTTTGTAACAGTTTGTCTTTATACTAAAAGTGTTGCGCGCGATGTATGATTATCATTTATGTTTAACATTGTACAATTGTTAGTTGTTATTAAGGAGGTAAAGAGATGGGCATTCTTTTTAATGTTTGGATGCTACCTATTTTATTTATTTTACACGATTTTGAAGAAATGATCTTTATGCCCTTGTGGAAAAAACGGTATCGTCAAAAGTTAGTGGCTTTTAAGAAACCATTCTTTGGTTCTGTTACGCAGGGCTCTGCCTTTGCAGTAGGTGTTTTAGAGGAGTTTATCATTTTGCTGTTTATTTCTGGTCTTTGTCAAATGACCCACAACACCGTACTCTATTTAGCTTTTGTAATAGCTTATACATCTCATTTCATGATCCATTATATCATGTGTGTGCAATTTAGAGGCTATGTCCCCGGGGTCGTCACAGTAACTCTAGAATTGCCCATTGTTTTAATGATTATTTTCCACTATTGGCCTTCTGAGGGTTCTCTGCTGTCAGTCATTGCATATCTTTTCGTAGCGATGGCATTAGCCTATACGAATCTTAAAGTCATGCACCAAATCATGCCAAAAATTCAAATAAGTCTAGAAAAGTACATGAAATAGAATTCAACAGTATCCATGACTAAGAGTCAATCGAAGCGGCTGATAAATACGGCTTGACCATGATCTTCACAGGAGTGAGACATTTTAGACATTAATCAAAAAAGGCTGGGCAAAAAATGTCCAGCCTTTGATGTTTGATAGGAATAACTGCAAGACGCAGTGGTTGATTGGTATCTTTTTTCGCTTTTTAAGCTCCAAAGATAACCTAATCAACTGTGCGGGGGTGGGAAAATTGAAAAGGTTTGGGGAACCTTTTTAACCTTTTTTAAATAGTCTGAGTTCTTTCCCACTCCCTTTCTGCTGGTTAGGAAGACCTTAATCTGGGTATATGTAGGTGACGGTTCCCCAGATGGGGTTGGTTGGATCGAACCAACCGCGGAAGTTGTCAATATAGCGATGGCCATTGTAATTAGCTTCCTGAATTTGAATTTTTTGGTCATGTTCGACGTCTGTAACCAAGGCGACATGGCCATATCCCCCATCATCCCAACAGGCGATAGCACCGACCTCTGGAGTGTCTCCTGTCCGGAATCCAGCAGCGCGTGCACTAGCTGCCCACATGCCGCCGTTTCCCCACCAGTTGTGGGCCCAAGGGGCTAATTCTTTGGCTCCCCAGGTGCACTCACCAATGGGGTAGGTGTTTCCCGGATATGTCGCGAGTGGCGTGAGCTTTGGCTTTGTTTTTTCCACGTGAAAGGTAGTGGGGAATAGCCCTTTTAGTTGTCCCTGGCTTTTCTGGTAGACGTGGAGATGAAATAGCCCACTTCCCTTGTGTTTTTGAGCCTGAAAGCGCAGTTGGAAATGTCCAGGTGCAATCTTCTTTGCGGTATACCAGACCAGATCATCCTGCCCATTTTCTTCTGACCAGATGGGGAAGACAATTTCGTCAACGTCTTCGAATAACTTCAGGTCTACCTCGAATTCTTGTGAGGAGATGGGTGTAATCGTGATTTTTGGCTGGGAAGAAGCCAGGTCTTTTTGCTGGACGCTGGTCGTGAGAGGGTAAAGACCGGTTAGCTGTTCATTTGCCCCCACCCCATAGACATGGACATGATAAAGTCCAGCTTGATCAGAATGATTGGTCAATGGCACTTGTAGGTCAAATCCTTTGTCACTGCGTTGCACAGGATACCAAATCAGGTCATCTTGGCCATTTTGGTCAGACCAGACGGGAACTTGGACCTTTTGATACTTATCCGGGACGTTTCCAAGATGAATCACCAGCTGCCCTTTTTCGGCATAGATAGCATTGGTCGCTTGATCTGCATGGGCAATAGAGGCTTGCATCCCCCATGTCGCACAAGTCAGTACAAAAAATTTTTTGATCGTTTGCATAATACTCCTTTTCGTCAATTAGTAGGTCTCACCTATACTATTCGGAAAAAAATGAGAAATAGGAGAAAATAGCAAAAAATGTTTGGATTCTACTGAAAATAGGAGACTTTTGCTGAAATCATTAGAATAAAACGAACGATTATGATATAATTTAATAAAATAATTCGCAAAAGAGGTTCGAGATGAAACTTTTGGTTGTTGGATCTGGTGGTCGTGAGCATGCGATTGCCAAGAAATTGTTGGAGTCCAAAGACGTTGAGCAAGTTTTCGTGGCTCCTGGTAATGACGGGATGCGATTAGATGGTCTGGATTTGATCAATATCGGAATTTCCGAACATTCTAGGCTGATTGACTTCGCAAAAGCGAATGATGTTGCTTGGACCTTCGTTGGTCCAGATGATGCCCTTGCAGCTGGTATCGTGGATGATTTCAATGCAGCTGGACTCAAAGCATTTGGTCCGACCAAGGCTGCGGCTGAGCTGGAGTGGTCTAAGGATTTTGCTAAGGAAATTATGGTCAAATACGACGTTCCGACAGCAGCCTATGGAACCTTTTCAGATTTCGAGGAAGCCAAGGCCTACATCGAAGAAAAAGGAGCTCCAATCGTCGTCAAGGCAGACGGTTTGGCCCTTGGGAAAGGTGTCGTCGTTGCGGAGACAGTCGAGCAAGCCGTTGAAGCCGCTCATGAGATGCTTTTAGACAATAAATTTGGTGATTCAGGTGCGCGTGTGGTCATCGAGGAATTCCTTGACGGGGAAGAGTTCTCTCTCTTTGCCTTTGTCAATGGGGACAAGTTCTACATCATGCCAACAGCTCAGGACCACAAACGTGCCTACGATGGTGACAAGGGTCCGAACACTGGTGGGATGGGTGCCTATGCGCCAGTTCCTCACTTGCCACAGAGCGTGGTTGACACAGCGGTTGACACCATTGTCAAGCCAGTTCTTGAAGGCATGATTAAAGAAGGGCGTCCCTACCTTGGTGTCCTTTACGCGGGACTTATATTGACAGCTGACGGCCCTAAAGTCATCGAGTTCAACTCACGTTTTGGTGACCCTGAAACGCAAATCATCTTGCCTCGTTTGACATCTGACTTTGCACAAAACATCACCGACATTTTGGAAGGCAAAGATCCAGCCATCACTTGGACGGACAAGGGTGTGACACTAGGCGTGGTTGTAGCCTCAAACGGATACCCACTCGCTTATGAGAAGGGTGTCAAACTTCCATCCAAGACAGATGGCGACATCATCACTTACTATGCCGGTGCTAAATTCGCTGAAAATGGCCAAGACCTTCTCTCGAATGGCGGACGTGTCTACATGCTGGTCACAACAGCAGACACCGTCAAAGACGGCCAAAATATTATCTACAACGAACTCAACAAACAAAACACAGAAGGCTTGTTCTACCGTAAGGATATCGGTAGCAAGGCGAATAAATAAAACTCTTTGAAAATCTTCGATTGACTGTGTTAAAGCTCCTTGATGAACTTTAGTTCTATCTTCGTCGCTTTGCCTTGTCACTCTATGATTTTCTTCGAGTTTTCGAATATCAATGCTATATTAGGCGATGAAGTCGCCAAACACGATAATGGTCGCCGTGGTGAAAAGACCAGAACAGCATCTGTTCTGGTCGGGGGAAACTTTGAGACCTTAGGCTCAAAGTTTAGGAATGAAACCGAAGGTTTGCTTCCGTCCCCACCACCTAAGACCATTATCAAAAAAAGAAAAAGGATTAAAAATGAAACCAGTAATTTCCATCATCATGGGCTCAAAATCCGACTGGGCAACCATGCAAAAAGCCGCTGAAGTCCTCGACAACTTCGGCGTCGCGTACGAAAAGAAAGTTGTTTCCGCGCATCGCACACCGGACCTCATGTTCAAACATGCCGAGGAAGCACGTAGCCGTGGCATCAAAGTCATCATCGCAGGTGCGGGTGGCGCTGCTCACTTGCCAGGTATGGTTGCTGCTAAAACAACCCTTCCAGTTATCGGGGTACCCGTCAAATCACGTGCCCTTAGCGGTGTGGATTCGCTCTATTCTATCGTTCAGATGCCGGGTGGCGTGCCTGTGGCAACAATGGCGATCGGTGAAGCAGGAGCGACAAACGCAGCCCTCTTTGCCCTTCGTCTCCTGTCAGTAGAGGATCAAGCTATCGCGACAGCTTTGGCAGATTTTGCAGAAGAACAAGGAAAAATCGCAGAGGAGTCTACAAATGAGCTCAGCTAAAACCATTGGTATCATCGGTGGTGGTCAACTCGGTCAGATGATGGCGATCTCAGCTATCTACATGGGACACAAGGTTATCGCCTTGGATCCAGCAGCTGATTGCCCGGCCTCTCGTGTGGCGGAAATCATCGTGGCCCCTTACGACGACGTAGATGCTCTTCGTCAGTTGGCTGATCGCTGTGATGTTCTCACTTATGAATTTGAAAATGTGGATGCTGATGGACTCGATGCTGTTATCAAAGATGGTCAGCTTCCACAAGGGACAGACCTACTCCGCATCTCTCAAAATCGAATCTTTGAGAAGGACTTTCTTTCTAACAAGGCCCAAGTCACTGTAGCACCATATAAGGTTGTGACCTCAAGCCAGGATTTGGCAGATATTGACCTGTCGAAAAATTATGTCCTCAAGACTGCGACCGGTGGTTACGATGGCCATGGTCAAAAGGTTATTCGTTCAGAAGCAGACTTGGGAGAAGCCTATGCGCTAGCTGATTCAGCAGACTGTGTCTTGGAAGAATTCGTCAACTTTGATCTGGAGATTTCTGTCATCGTGTCTGGAAATGGCAAGGACGTGACAGTCTTCCCCATTCAGGAAAATATCCACCGCAACAACATCCTTTCAAAAACCATTGTGCCCGCTCGCATTTCAGAAAGTCTAGCTGAAAAAGCCAGAGCCATGGCAGTGCGAATCGCTGAACAACTCAACCTTTCTGGAACGCTATGTGTAGAAATGTTTGCGACAGCTGATGATATCATCGTCAACGAAATCGCGCCACGTCCCCACAATTCAGGGCACTATTCGATTGAAGCTTGCGACTTCTCCCAGTTTGATACGCATATCTTGGGCGTTCTCGGAGCCCCACTTCCTGCTATTCACCTTCATGCGCCTGCTGTCATGCTCAATGTTCTTGGCCAACACGTCGAGGCTGCTGAAACATATGTGACAGAAAATCCAAGCGCTCACCTCCACTTATATGGTAAACTAGAAGCAAAACACAACCGCAAAATGGGACATGTGACTTTGTTTAGTGATGTGCCGGATAAGGTTGAGGAATTTGGGAAAGGGATTGATTTTTAAGTGAAAATAGCGATTTTAGGACTTGGAGTCATCGGGACCACTTATGCCTACGCCTTTCAAAAAGCTGGCCATCAAGTAGAGCACGTACTGAGAGATAGTAAGAAAAGCACTGCTCCGAAGGAGTTGTCGGTTGATCTGCTAGATGGTCGCTATCATTCCAAAGGTGAAAACAAACATGACAGCTATGAGGTTCATGTGGCGGAAGCTGATTCGGAATATGATTTTATTTTTCTCAGTGTGCGTCATGGTTTTGTCAAAGAAGCTGTTGAGACCTTGCGAAAAAATAATATCAAAGGTACCCTTGTTTTCTTCTGCAATTTCTGGGATACTCGAAAAGAGGTCCAAGAGTGGGCAGGGGATTACGACTATATTCTGGCCTTTCCGACAGCGGGTGGTCACATGCAGGAGGACCATTTGGATGGTGTCTTGTTCGATCATTTAATGCTAGAAGGTGAGCCAAAAGCACAGATTTCTAACTATGCTAATCTGACAGCTTTACTGACTTCTGCAGATTTAAAGTGGGAAGTGCCTCATGATATGGTCGAGTGGATTTGGATTCACATGGCGATTAACGCAGGTGTTACTTCGACAGCTGCACGTTCAGGGAATCTGGAAAACCCAGAAGAATTGGCTTTGAACTTGATGAATAGTTCTTCGGAATTGTCATTAGCCATCAAGGCCATTCGAGAAGCTTTGAAAGTTGTAGAAGCGCGTGGCGTGAATTTGAAGCTTTACAAAGCCGAACTCTTGCCCTACAAAATTCCCGCTTGGATAGCCGGCAAGGCCATGAAAGTCATGTTTGCGAAAAATGAGCTGACCCGAAAAATTATGACTTTGCACAATGATAAACAGGACATCTTCTATTGTTGTCAAAGTGTTTATCAGACTGGTCAGGAGTTAGGTGTCAAGATGCCTATTCTGGAAGCAAATATGAAGGGCATTTCAATTTAGGAGGTTTTTATGATTCAATTCATTGTCAACGCATTTGTTGAAAAAGAAAAGACGGGAGCAGTCGTCGAAGTCTTGTATGCTAGTAGCGATCACGAAAAAGTGAAAGCTAAGTATGAAGAGCTGACTGCTCAATATCCTGAAAACTATTTAGCCATCTATGATGTCCCACTGGATACGGATTTGAACACACTCGATCACTATCCATCTGTGTGGATCGGGAAAGAAGAATTTGAGTAAAGCGACTGTCGATTGCTAACTGATGTAAAACATCAAAAGAAAGGAAAATAATACAATGATCGAACGTTACTCTCGCCCTGAGATGGCGAACATTTGGACTGAAGAAAATAAATACCGTGCTTGGCTTGAGGTGGAAATCTTGGCCGATGAAGCATGGGCTGAATTGGGAGAAATTCCTAAGGAAGATGTGGCTTTGATTCGTGAAAAAGCGGACTTTGACATCGACCGTATTTTGGAAATCGAGCAGCAAACTCGTCACGATGTGGTGGCTTTCACACGTGCGGTTTCTGAAACGCTTGGTGAAGAGCGTAAGTGGGTTCACTATGGGTTGACTTCTACTGACGTGGTAGATACGGCCTATGGTTACCTCTACAAACAAGCCAACGACATCATCCGCAAGGATCTTGAAAACTTCCTCAACATCATTGCTGACAAAGCCAAAGAACACAAGTTTACCATCATGATGGGGCGTACCCACGGTGTGCACGCTGAGCCGACAACTTTTGGTCTTAAATTGGCTACTTGGTACAGCGAAATGAAGCGCAACATCGAACGTTTCGAGCATGCGGCTGCTGGTGTGGAAGCTGGTAAGATTTCTGGTGCGGTTGGTAACTTTGCCAATATCCCACCATTCGTTGAAAAATACGTCTGCGACAAATTGGGTATCCGTGCTCAAGAAATCTCTACACAGGTACTTCCTCGTGACCTTCACGCTGAGTACTTTGCAGTTCTTGCGAGCATCGCAACTTCGATCGAGCGTATGGCAACTGAAATCCGTGGTCTTCAAAAATCTGAACAACGTGAAGTGGAAGAGTTCTTTGCCAAAGGTCAAAAAGGTTCTTCAGCAATGCCTCACAAACGCAACCCAATCGGTTCTGAAAACATGACAGGTCTTGCACGTGTGATTCGTGGTCACATGGTCACAGCTTATGAAAACGTAGCTCTTTGGCATGAGCGTGATATCTCTCACTCATCAGCTGAGCGTATCATCGCACCAGACACAACCATCTTGATTGACTACATGCTCAACCGTTTCGGAAACATCGTTAAGAACTTGACAGTCTTCCCAGAAAACATGATTCGCAACATGAACTCTACATTTGGTTTGATCTTCAGCCAACGTGCCATGTTGACTTTGATTGAAAAAGGGATGACACGTGAGCAAGCTTACGACCTTGTTCAACCGAAGACTGCCCAATCATGGGATAACCAAGTAGACTTCAAACCACTTCTTGAGGCAGACCCAGAAGTGACATCACGCCTCACTCAAGAAGAAATCGATGAAATCTTTAACCCAACTTACTACACCAAACGGGTGGATGAAATCTTCGAACGCATCGGTTTGGGTGACTAATCGCAACGAAAAAGGGAATTTGAAAAATAGACGAAAAGAAGCAGAGAAATCTGCTTCTTTTTAAACTTTTTATAGCTAAATTATCACTAATTATATATATTTTTAAAGAGGTCTTTAGAAATCGTTTTCAACATGCTATAATGGAGTTATAAAAAAGACCGAGATGTCTCAGTCTTTTTGGTTCTTAGTGATCGCGGTCACAGGAGATGAATTTAATCTTGTAGTAGTCACCGCGTTTATAGGTTTCCGTGTATTCAAGGATTTGGCCAGTCGCTTCTAGCTTGGTCATCTTCACTTGTTTGACTGTTGGGAAATTTTCGTCGATCTTCAATACCTTAGCAATCTTGCTTGGTGTAGGAAAGACGATTTCGTTGACTTCTTCGAAGTGCTCGTCATTCATATGAATGTGGTAGTCTTCTTTGAAACGATCATAGATAGAGCTGTAGTATTCCAAATTTGGATAGTTTGGATTGATGTATTGTTCGGGAACATAGGTTTGGTGGAAGATATAGGTATCATCCCCTGTATGGCGAGTCCGTTCGATTTTATAATAGAATTGCGTTGGGTTGAGGCCTAGTTTGTCTAGGATGCTCAAGGTATTTCCACGTTTAATAGAGAGAACTTTGACTTTGGCCTTTTGGATTGGGAAGGTTTCAACATCTGAAAATTCTACCAGTTTGTGTTTTCGAGCACGAGAAACAAAGGTTCCCTTTCCTTGCTGACGGACAATGTAGCCATCGGCGGCGAGGTCGTTCAAAGCACGGACAATGGTGATAGAGCTGACATCATAAATTTTGATGAGTTCAGCTTCCGTATAAAATTTATCTCCATTTTCAAATTTTCCTGAGATAATTTGCTGCTTCAAATCATCTTTGATGTGTTGGTACTTTGGAATTGCCATAGTGCTACCTCTCTTTAGATTTCTCTTATTTAACCCTATTTTAACATATTTTTTATAAAAGTGTTGACATTTTTCAAATAATTTATTATATTAATAAATGAAAAGGGTTACATATAAGAAAGGGGGGCGTTTATGGGAGTTTTTGAGATTCGCGATGCTTTCTATTTAAAAGGTCAACCCTTTAAGATTTTGTCCGGAGCAATCCATTATTTCCGTATTGACCCAGCAGACTGGTATCATTCCTTGTATAATCTAAAAGCTTTGGGTTTTAACACGGTTGAGACCTATGTTCCTTGGAATGCGCATGAACCCCGCAAAGGGCAGTTTGACTATAGTGGCCGATTGGATCTAGAACGTTTCATTCAAACAGCCCAGTCCCTAGGACTTTACATGATTGTAAGGCCGTCGCCCTTTATCTGTGCAGAGTGGGAATTTGGTGGATTGCCAGCTTGGCTCTTAGAAGAAGACCTGCGAATCCGCTCATCAGACCCAGCCTTTATCGAAGCGGTGGATCGTTATTATGATCGCTTGCTTGGGTTGTTGACACCCTACCAAGTGGATCGGGGTGGTCCAATCCTTATGATGCAGGTGGAAAATGAGTACGGCTCTTATGGAGAAGATAAGGATTATCTTCGTGCCATTCGGGATTTGATGAAGGAAAAAGGCGTGACCTGTCCTCTCTTTACATCAGATGGTCCATGGCGAGCAACGCTAAGAGCAGGAACCTTGATCGAAGAAGACCTCTTTGTGACAGGAAACTTCGGTTCCAAAGCAGCCTATAACTTTGGTCAGATGCAAGAATTCTTTGACGAATACGGCAAGAAATGGCCCTTGATGTGTATGGAATTCTGGGATGGCTGGTTTACCCGCTGGAAAGAACCTGTGATTCAAAGGGACCCAGAGGAGTTGGCTGAAGCTGTCCATGAGGTCTTGGAGCTTGGCTCCATCAATCTCTACATGTTTCATGGCGGAACCAATTTTGGCTTCATGAATGGTTGTTCAGCTCGGGGGACGCTTGATTTGCCACAGGTGACGTCCTATGACTATGGGGCTTTGCTCAATGAGCAGGGCAATCCGACGGAGAAGTATTATGCCATTCAAAAGATGATGGCGACCTATTATCCGGAATACCTACAGCAAGAACCACTTATCAAAGAGTGTTTACCAGAACAAACCTTGCAATTGGCGGCCAAGACTAGTCTTTTTGGGAATCTGGATAATTTGGCGCAAGTCGAGACCAGCCTTTATCCCGAAAAGATGGAAGAGTTGGGGCAAACCACAGGTTATCTCCTATATGAGACAGACCTTGAGTTGGATGCGGAAGAAGAAAGACTGCGCATCATTGATGGTCGGGATCGGGTACAAATTTACCTGGATGATCAACATGCAGCAACACAATACCAAACAGAGATCGGTGAAGATCTTTTTATCAAAAAAAAAAGAAAGCGGTTACGAATTTAAAAATCTTGCTTGAAAATATGGGGCGTGTCAACTATGGGCACAAGCTCTTAGCTGATAGCCAGCACAAGGGCATTCGCACAGGTGTCTGTGTGGATTTGCATTTCCACCTTCATTGGAAGCAGTACCCACTGGATTTACAAGATCTCAGTCAGCTCGATTTTTCAAAGGAATGGCAGGCAGGTGCTCCAGCATTTTACCGATATGATTTTCAGCTGGACCACACCCTTGACACTTATCTGGATATGACAGGATTTGGGAAAGGGGTTGTCTTTGTCAACGGCCACAATCTTGGTCGCTTCTGGGAGGTCGGACCGACCACTTCGCTTTACGTGCCTCATGGTTTCCTCAAAGAAGGAGCCAATAGCCTGATCGTCTTTGAGACAGAAGGGCGTTACCAAGAGACACTTCAACTTGTTCAACAACCTACATTCAAAGAAGTAAAGGGGGAAAACTTATGACTATTGTAGGATGCCGTATCGATGGACGTTTGATCCACGGGCAGGTAGCCAATCTTTGGACTACCAAACTAAATGTTTCACGTATCATGGTGATCGATGATGAAGTCGCTCAAAATGATATTGAAAAAAGTGGCTTGAAACTAGCGACACCACCTGGTGTTAAGCTCAGTATCTTGCCAGTCGCAAAGGCTGCGGAAAATATCTTGGCTGGAAAATATGATAGCCAACGACTCTTTATCGTAGCTCGCAAACCTGATCGTTTCCTTCGTTTGATCGAAGCAGGCGTTCAGCTTGAAACGCTGAATGTCGGCAATATGTCTCAATCCGATGAGACACGCGCGATTACCCGCTCGATCAATGTGGTGGACGCGGACGTGGAAGACTTCAACAAGATCCACGAAAAAGGTGTAAAGATTACGTCTCAGATGGTGCCAAACGACACTGCAGAAGACTTTATGAAGTTATTAAAGTAAAAGAAAATTTTTAGGAGGAAATTGTCATGATACAATGGTGGCAAATTTTACTACTTACTTTGTACTCAGCTTATCAAATCTGTGATGAGTTGACGATTGTTTCATCAGCAGGATCACCAGTCTTTGCTGGTTTCATTACAGGACTTGTCATGGGAGATTTAAAGACAGGTCTATTTATCGGAGCTTCTCTTCAATTGACAGTGCTCGGTGTTGGTACTTTCGGTGGAGCTTCTCGTATTGACGCCACTTCTGGTGCCGTTCTTGCGACTGCCTTCTCAGTAGCAAAAGGGATTGATGCAGAGCTTGCTATTGCTACAATCGCTGTGCCGGTAGCAACTTTGTTGACCTACTTTGATATTCTTGGTCGTATGACTACAACTTACTTCGCTCACCGTGTAGATGCTGCGATCGAACGTTACGACTATAAAGGAATTGAACGCAACTACCTTCTTGGCGCTGTTCCTTGGGCTCTTTCTCGTGCCCTTCCAGTCTTCTTCGCGCTTGCCTTTGGTGGTTCTTTCGTAGAAACTGTTGTTACAGGTCTTGCTAATGTACAATGGTTGGCAAACGGTCTGAAACTTGCAGGTCAAATGCTTCCAGGTCTTGGATTTGCGATCTTGCTTCGTTACCTTCCTGTTCGTCGTAACCTTCACTACTTAGCACTTGGCTTTGGCTTAACAGCAATGTTGACAGTGCTTTATAGCAATGTTCAAAGCCTTGGTGCTGCAGTGTCTAGCATTGTTGGTTCTGATGTGTTCGCTAAACTTCCAAAAGAACAAGCTATTACTTTTGTTAACAACTTCAAGAGTGTATCTATGATTGGTATTGCCATTATCGGTATCTTCCTTGCAGTACAACACTTCAAAAACAGTCAACGTACAGTCGTAGCTGCTCCAGCAAGCAATGTAGAAAGCGGGGAAATTGAAGATGACGAATTCTAATTACAAACTAACAAAAGAAGATTTTAAACAAATCAACAAACGTAGCCTCTTCACCTTCCAATTGGGTTGGAACTACGAACGGATGCAGGCTTCTGGTTACCTTTATATGCTTTTACCTCAGTTGCGTAAAATGTATGGTGATGGCACTCCAGAATTGAAAGAAATGATGAAATTGCATACGCAATTCTTCAATACTTCACCATTCTTCCACACTATTATCACTGGTTTTGACCTTGCTTTGGAAGAAAAAGATGGTGTCAAATCAAAAGATGCGGTGAATGGGATCAAGACAGGTCTCATGGGACCATTCGCTCCTCTTGGGGACTCAATCTTTGGATCATTGGTACCAGCTATTATGGGTTCAATCGCAGCAACTTTGGCTATTGCAGGAAACCCAGCCGGTATCTTCTTGTGGATCGCTGTGGCAGTTGCTTATGACATTTTCCGTTGGAAACAGTTGGAATTTGCCTATAAAGAAGGGGTTAACCTCATCAACAACATGCAAAGTACCTTGACAGCTTTGATCGACGCAGCTTCCGTTCTGGGTATCTTCATGGTTGGTGCCTTGATTGCTAGCATGATTGGTGTTGAAGTTTCTTGGGCTCCACACATTGGGGACAAAGCGATTGAAATTCAAGATATGCTCAATTTGATCTTCCCACGCTTGGTTCCAGCTATCATCACAGGTGTAATCTTCTGGTTGCTTGGACGTAAAGGAATGAACTCTACAAAAGCTATCTTGCTCATCATCCTTGCAGCAATCGCATTCTCAGCATTTGGCCACTTCTTCTTTGGAATGGCATAATGGAGTAAGGTATGGCAAAACAGTTAGTATTGGTCAGTCATGGTCGCTTCTGTGAAGAGCTTAAAGCTAGCACAGAGATGATTATGGGACCACAAGAATCCATCCATACGGTTGCACTCTTACCAGAAGAAGGACCAGAAGACTTTACTGCTAAATTTGAAGCAACAGTCCAAGGTCTAGAAGACTATATTGTATTTGCAGATCTCTTGGGAGGAACTCCTTGCAACACTGTGAGCCGCTTGATCCTTGAAGGACGTGCGATTGACTTATACGCAGGGATGAATCTTCCGATGGTCATCGAATTCATCAATAGTAGCCTGACTGGTAATGAAGGGGACTACCCTGAACGTGCAAAAGAAAGTATTGTCAAGGTCAATGACCTCTTGTCAAACCTTGATGATGATGAAGATGAGTAGGTTGGTATGGGAGTCTGGGAGTATCATCTCAGGCTCCTTTCCCATTTATCAACGTTAGATTGTAGAAAGGAACAACAGGTTCTATGTTAGACTATACAAAAGAAGACTTGCAGGAGCTAGGAGCAGAGATCACCACTCGTGAGATCTACCAACAACCAAGGGTTTGGAAAGAAACGGCTCGCTTGTACCAAGAAAGAAAAGCGGAAATAAAAACTTTCTTAGAAAAAATTGGGCACGAGCATGACTATATCAAGGTCATCTTGACAGGGGCAGGGACCTCAGCCTATGTAGGGGATACCTTGGTTCCATATTTGCAGGAAGTGCACGATGAACGCCACTGGAATTTCCAATCCATTGCGACGACGGATATCGTAGCTCATCCTCAAACCTATTTGAAAAAAGAGGTTCCGACGGTTTTAGTATCCTTTGCCCGGAGTGGTAATTCGCCAGAAAGTGTCGCAACCGTGCAGTTGGCTCAAGACTTGGTTGATGAGCTCTATCAGATCACCATTACCTGTGCCGAAGAAGGGAAACTGGCCCAGCAAGCCCACGGAGATGAGCGCAATCTCTTGCTTCTCCAACCAAAAGAAACCAACGATGCTGGCTTTGCCATGACCTCTAGCTTTACCTCCATGCTCTTGACAGCTCTCTTGGTCTTTGATCCAAGCGAGGAAGAGATCAAGGAAAAACGAGTAGAAGAGCTGGTTCATCTATCTGAGCAAATCTTGGAGAAGGACCGTGCGGTCAAGGAAGTGGTTGATCTAGACTTTGAGCGCGTGATCTATCTGGGAGCAGGACCTTTCTTTGGTCTAGCTCATGAAGCCCAGCTCAAGATTTTGGAATTAACAGCAGGCAAAATCGCAACCATGTATGAGAGTCCTGTCGGATTCCGTCACGGTCCAAAATCCCTCATCAATGATCAGACCCTTGTCTTGGTCTTTGGATCCATTGATCCTTATACCCGTCAGTATGATCTGGACTTGGTTCGCGAAGTTGCAGGGGATCGGATTGCCCGTCAAGTTGTCCTCTTGACCGACCAAGCTGCAGGCATTGAGCATGTACGAGAAGTGTTCGTAGAAGCATCAGCAGACTCACTAGATATCTACCGTGCCTTCCCATACATTATCTATGGCCAATTGATTTCTCTTTTGACTTCGCTCAAGGTGCAAAATCGCCCAGACACACCTTCACCGACTGGTACTGTCAATCGGGTTGTTCAAGGGGTGATCATTCATCCATTTCATAAAGAATAGCCACTAATTTTCTATAAAAAGTGGAGCGTTTCTTCTTGTGAAACTGATACAATGGAGAAAAACAGTGAGAGGAGAAGGTTTGTGAAACAGTATCAAGAAAGCGTGTTTGGGGAATGGCAGAATCAAGAGGTTCGGGCTTATCGCCTCGAAAATGATAAGGGCTACCAATTATCTGTCATGACCTATGGGGCGACGATCTTAGAATATGTGACGCCGGATAAAGAAGACCAGTTTACGAATATTATTCTAGGCTTTGATCGCTTTGAGGACTATGTGGGCAATAGCCCTAAATATGGGGCTAGTATTGGCCCGGTAGCAGGCCGGATTGCAGGGGCAAGTTTTGAACTCAATGGTCAAACCTATCACTTGGAAGCCAATAATGGTACCAACTGCAACCACAGTGGATCAACGGGCTGGGACAGCACTTTGTTTAGCGTGGAGTCGGTAACGGATCAGGAAATCACCCTGTACACAGAGCGTGCAGATGGAACCGGTGGTTTCCCTGGAAATCTCAAGGTCTGGGTAACCTATGGTTTGACGGAAGATGGTGAACTTGAGATTGCTTATCGGGTAGAGACAGATCAGGACACCCTAGTCAATCCGACCAACCATAGCTACTTCAACCTATCTGGAAACTTCACCCAGCCGATCAATGACCATGTCTTTCAGATCAACCATCAAGGGCTTTACCCTATCCATCCAGACGGTGTTCCTCTTCAGACCGTGGATAGAGAAAGTCCGGTTGTTCAGCATCTTTACCAAGCTATGCTCTTGGAGGATCTTTTTAAGGACTCTGATCCGCAAATCCGTCTGGTAGAAGGATTAGACCATCCATTTGCTCTTCCAGAAGGGCATGAAAATGCTGGCTTTCTTTACCATCAGCCATCTGGACGTTTCTTGACCTTCAAGTCAGAAGCCCCAGCCTTGGTGGTATATTCAGCCAATTTCGTAGACGAAACGGTTCATCTGCAAGGTCAACCAATGGTTCAGCATAACGGCTTGGCTCTAGAATTCCAAACAGTACCAGATGCCATTCACAGTGACCAGGCTGAAAAGGTCATCTTGAGAGCAGGTCAAGTCTTCACCAGCAAGACCAGCTACCACGCTATCGCTAAGAAATAATATGAAAAGGGGAGGCCCAAACAAGGATGTAAAATTCTTGATTGGAGCTCCCTTTTTTTCTCAAAAAAATTTTTTAGAAAAACTATAAGGAAAGTTTAAGCTTCCTGTCGTATACTAATACCATCATCAAAGACCTCCTAACTTTGAATGATAAAACTCCTAAAACTTTTTCATAATAATCTCCCTATAAGAGCCACCAAAACCGGTGGCTTTTTCTATGGGAGTGAGACAGAACAATTTTTTAAAATTGCTTTGCTTCCTTATTTTTTGGCTCAGGTTGAAAAGGTTCCCCAAACCTTTTCAATTGTCTCACCCCCGCACAGGTCAAACAGTCTGGGAGACTGTTTGAGGTTGCGGATATAGGAAACCTCGTTTCCTCATTAGTAAGTAATCTTTGGAGCTATAAGAGCGAACAAAAATACCAATCAACCACTGCGTTATGTAATTATTACTAAACCTACTTCATCTAACCAAGCCTGATAGGGACGTAGACGAGCTTAGTTACATTGATGCAGTTTGAGCGGAGCGAAAACTACGTTCCTTATTTTTTACGAGCATCAGCGAGTTTAGGTACGTTGACGCAGTTCGAACGGTAGTGAGAACTAGGATCTTTAAAAAACACATTCTATTTGTGGTACCGAAGGTATCATTTTTTGCTATAATAGACTGTATGAGTAGAATTTTAGACAATGAAATCATGGGCGATGAAGAGGCCGTTGAACGGACGTTGCGCCCGCAATATTTACATGAATATATTGGTCAAGATAAGGTCAAGGACCAGCTGAAAATCTTTATTGAGGCGGCTAAGCTTCGGGATGAGGCGCTGGATCATGTCCTTCTTTTTGGCCCTCCGGGGTTGGGGAAAACCACCATGGCCTTTGTCATTGCCAATGAACTGGGCGTCAACCTCAAGCAGACTTCCGGTCCTGTCATTGAAAAGGCTGGTGACTTGGTAGCTATCCTCAATGATCTAGAACCGGGCGATGTTCTCTTTATCGATGAGATCCACCGTCTGCCTATGTCAGTCGAAGAAGTGCTCTATAGCGCCATGGAAGATTTTTACATCGATATCATGATTGGCGCTGGTGAGAGCAGCCGGAGTGTCCATCTGGACCTTCCTCCCTTCACTCTGATTGGGGCAACGACTCGAGCTGGTATGCTGTCCAATCCCTTGCGCGCTCGCTTTGGGATTACGGGGCACATGGAATACTACGAGCAGGATGATTTGACAGAGATTGTCGAGCGGACCGCCGAGATCTTTGAGATGGAAATTACCCACGAGGCTGCCGAAGAGCTTTCTCTTCGTAGTCGGGGGACTCCTCGGATTGCCAACCGCTTGCTCAAACGGGTGCGCGATTTTGCCCAGATCATGGGCGATGGCTTGATTGACGATACCATTACCGACAAGGCCCTCTCTATGCTAGATGTGGACCATGAAGGGCTGGACTATGTCGATCAAAAGATCTTGCGGACCATGATTGAGATGTACGGCGGTGGCCCGGTCGGGCTTGGGACCTTATCGGTCAATATTGCCGAAGAGCGCGAAACCGTAGAAGATATGTATGAGCCTTACTTGATTCAAAAAGGCTTTATCATGCGGACCCGGACAGGGCGCGTGGCGACCCGCAAGGCTTATGAACACCTGGGTTATCCCTACAATGGAGACTAGAAGAAGATGCTGACGGAAGAAACAATCGTAGAACAGATCCAAGCAGATCCGGAGATGATGACTGTCTTGGCTATTATTCGAGATCTAGACTTAGCAGATGCCTGGTTAGCAGCGGGTGCGGTGCGCAATTTCATCTGGAACCAGCTCTCTGGAAGACCAGGGTTTGACGCGACAACCGATCTGGATCTGGTCTTTTATGACCCTGCGATCAGATATGAGGAGACTCTCCAGATCGAGCAGGAATTAAAGAAGACATATCCCCAGTACGCTTGGGAAGTGAAAAATCAAGTCTACATGCACCAGCATAGCCCGGGGACGGCTCCATATCATAGTGCCTGTGATGCGGTTTCTAAATACCCCGAGCAGTGTACGGCACTTGCAGTTCGCTTAAGGAAAGATGGTCAGCTAGAGCTCTTTCTCCCTTATGGGACAAGGGATATAGAAGACTTCATCGTTCAGCCGACTCCGCATTTTTTAGCCAGCCCAGAGCGTTTGGCGGTTTATACAGAGCGGATGAAAAAGAAAAATTGGCAGAGTAAATGGCCTCTATTAGAGGTTCGTTTTCCAGAATAGAGAAACAGATCAGATTTGAAAAAGGAATCTGATTTTTCTTTAAAATGATGGAGTCCCTTTGTCATTTTTCTGTCACATTTTTGTTATAATAGTAATAGTATGCTGGTTTTCCATAGTGGAAAGCGAAGAGCTCAGCTGGGTTGGGCAGTCCGAATAAGGAGTTAGGTGGAATCATGAAAAAAATCGTCTTTGTCTGCTTAGGAAATATTTGTCGGAGCCCCATGGCGGAGTTTGTCATGAAGGACTTGACGGATCAGTATGAGATTGAAAGTCGGGCCACTTCTAGCTGGGAACATGGCAATCCCATCCATCGGGGAACCCAGAAAATCTTTCAACAACACCAGGTCCCGTATGATCCAGCCAAGACTTCCTTACAGATCAAGGAAGAGGATTTTTACAACTTTGATTTGATCCTAGGGATGGACGAAAACAATGTAGCAGATCTAAAGCAAATGGCTCCTGCAGGGACAGAGCACAAGATTCATCTTTTTGCTACAGAAAGTGTGCCAGATCCGTGGTATACCGGTGATTTTGAGGAAACCTATTCCAGAGTCCTGAGCGGCTGTAAGGCTTGGTTAGATCAGTTAGCAACTTCTTAAGAGTTTGATATGTGAGAGAATACAGAATATGAAAGAATTTTATGAGACTTATAAGGTCTATCTGACGCGAAAAAATTTAGAAATAGCAGCATTAGTAGTGATTGTCTTATCTGCTTTGATGGTTTTCCTTTCAGCCATTCCAGGTCAGGGCGTCTTGACCTTGGACAAGGGAGCTATTCGTTACGACGGAAGTCTGGTCCGTGGCAAGATGAATGGCAAGGGAACCGTCACCTTTAAAAATGGGGATACCTATACAGGTAACCTCGTCAACGGCTCTTTTAGTGGCTATGGTAAGTTTAAGTCCAAGGATGGTTGGACCTATGAAGGGCAGTTTGTTAATGGCCAGCCGGAGGGCAAAGGCACCTTAACCACAGAAGCCAACGTCGTATACAAAGGAACATTCAAGCAGGGGATTTATCAAAATGCGCATTAAATGGTTTTCACTAGTCCGTGTTACAGGACTCTTATTGGTATTGCTTTACCATTTCTTCCAAAAAGCCTTTCCTGGAGGCTTCATTGGGGTAGATATTTTCTTCACCTTCTCAGGATTTTTGATTACAGCGCTCTTGATCGATGAATTTGCGCGCAAGCAAGGAATCGACTACCTGGCATTCTTGAAACGGCGCTTTTACCGGATCGTACCACCCCTTGTTTTTATGGTCTTGGTCGTGATGCCCTTTACCTTTATGGTCCAACGGGACTACGTGGCTGGTATTGGGACTCAGATTGCGGCGGTCTTTGGTTTTGTGACCAATTTCTTTGAGATGGCAACGGGTGGTAGTTACGAAAGCAACTTCATTCCGCATCTCTTCCTTCATACCTGGAGTTTGGCTCTAGAAGTGCATTACTATGTGCTCTGGGCACTTTTGGCATGGTTCTTGGCTAAGAGGGCTAAGACGGTTGGGAAATACCGAGGTATGCTCTTCCTGGCGTCCAGCGGACTCTTTCTCTTCACCTTCTTGTCCATGTTCATCCGCGCCTTTCTGACAGCTAATTTCTCCACCATCTATTTTTCTAGCTTCACTCACATCTTCCCCTTCTTTGCGGGATCATGCCTAGCAACGGTGACAGGGATTGCCAATGTCAGCCCGAACTTTACAAAGCTGGTGCAGTCTTGGAGCATGAAAAAGACCTTATCGATCTTGGGTGGAAGCTTTGCCTTCTTGTTTGTGCTCAGTCTTTTCTTGCCATTTGATAGCTTGTGGACCTATCTGTTTGGCTTTTTAGCAGCGACAATCGCAGCTTGTGCCATGATTCTGTCGGCCCGCATTCTCCATGAAAAGACGCCAGATAAAAAAGAACCAGTCATCCTCAATTTCTTGGCAGATACCAGTTATGGTGTCTACCTTTTCCACTGGCCTTTCTTTATCATCTTCTCTCAACATTTGGGAAATATGATGGCAGCCCTTGTGACGACGATCGTTTCCTTGATTCTAACGGCTCTGTCCTTCTATATTTTGGAGCCAACCATTGCAGGCAAGGAACCTCGGGTCTTTGGTATGAAGATGGATCTCAGTTTTTTGACCAAGCCAATCTTTTACCTCATGATTCCTCTAGCTCTCTTGATGGTCGGAATCTCTGCCTTTGCACCAACCGTCGGAGCTTTTGATGAGAGTTTGGTGGTGAGTGGTCTTAATCAAGCAGATAGTAAAATGCAGGTCACACGGACGCAGGTGGACAATGCGACTGCAACAGACTATAATGTCTCAAATGGTGTGACCATGATCGGTGATTCGGTTAACTTGCGAGCGCAGGACTACCTAACCAAAGCGATCCCAGGTATCCAGATTGATGCGGTGGTGAGCCGTCAGTTGGAAAATGGAATGAAGGTCTTTGAGACCGATATCTCCAACAAAGTTCTCCTAAAAAATGTGGTCATTGCCCTAGGAACCAATACTGTAAGCAACTACAAAGAATTGCTGGATCAGTATGTTGAGAAACTTCCAAAAGGCCGTCGCTTGATCCTTGTGACACCATATGATGGTCGATATGCCAACGATCAGTCCAGTGAATCGGTTCAAACCCGTCTTTATGAGTTGGAACTAGCTAAGAAATACGACTTTATCACCATTGCGGACTGGTACCAAGTAGCAATTGAAAATCCAAACATTTGGGTGGGAACAGACTCTGTTCACTTCAATATGGAAACCAATGGTGGGGAACTTTATGCCCAAACAGTCAAAGAAGCTCTTGATAAGGCCGAAAAGGGCCCGGTCAAGAAGTAAAAATGCTTCTCTGAAACTGAAACAAAACAAATCCTAACAAAATAAAACAAAAAGCAACTTTTTACTTGTAAAAAGCTGCTTTTTTTAGTAAGATTAAGAAAACGCTTACAAAAATCAATTGAAAATATCACTTTGTGAAGAAAAAATTTTTTTAATTATTTTTTCACAATTTTGCTAGATAATTGCTTTCACAGCAATGGGATTGATAAAACTTTCACAAACTTCAAAAAAATCTTTGTGAAAGTTGCTTGGAAGTGTTTACAAAAATCTCAAAATAGAGTACAATTATATTGTGAAATAATTAACAAATCGAAATTTCTTACACTATTCTTGAAAATTTCCGAAAACATGAAAAAGTTCTAGAAAAGGATAAGGGTTTCAAACATTGGAGGAAAGCATCAAATGGCTGATAAAAAAACTCTCTCACCTGAAGAAAAGAAACTCGCTGCTGAAAAACACGTAGACGAGTTGGTGCAAAAAGCGCTGGTGGCGCTTGAAGAAATGCGCAAATTGAACCAGGAGCAAGTGGACTACATTGTAGCGAAAGCATCTGTAGCTGCTCTTGACGCACACGGTGAGCTCGCTCTTCATGCTTATGAAGAAACTGGTCGTGGAGTCTTTGAAGACAAAGCAACCAAGAACTTGTTTGCTTGTGAACACGTTGTAAACAACATGCGTCACACGAAGACAGTTGGTGTCATTTCAGAAGATGACGTCACTGGTTTAACTTTGATTGCTGAGCCAGTCGGTGTTGTCTGCGGGATCACCCCTACAACCAACCCTACTTCAACAGCAATCTTTAAAGCATTGATTTCCTTGAAGACACGGAACCCTATCGTCTTTGCCTTCCACCCATCTGCTCAAGAATCATCTGCTCATGCGGCACAAATCGTACGCGATGCGGCAATTGCAGCTGGAGCACCTGAGAACTGTGTGCAATGGATTACCCAACCTTCTATGGAAGCAACCAGTGCCCTTATGAACCATGAAGGAGTTGCTACGATCCTTGCGACCGGTGGGAATGCCATGGTTAAAGCGGCATACTCATGTGGGAAACCAGCTCTTGGGGTAGGTGCCGGAAACGTACCTGCTTATGTTGAAAAATCAGCTAACATCCGCCAAGCAGCACACGATATCGTCATGTCTAAATCATTTGACAACGGAATGGTCTGTGCGTCTGAACAAGCGGTCATCATTGATAAAGAAATCTACGATGAGTTTGTTGAAGAATTCAAATCTTACCACACTTACTTTGTCAACAAAAAAGAAAAAGCCCTTCTTGAAGAGTTCTGCTTCGGCGTAAAAGCCAACAGCAAGAACTGTGCAGGTGCGAAATTGAATGCGGACATCGTTGGGAAACCAGCAGCATGGATCGCTGAACAAGCTGGCTTCTCTGTACCAGAAGGAACCAATATCCTTGCGGCAGAATGTAAAGAAGTTGGCGAAAAAGAACCGTTGACTCGTGAAAAATTGTCACCAGTCATCGCTGTTTTGAAATCTGAAAGCCGTGAAGACGGAATTAACAAAGCTCGCCAAATGGTTGAATTCAACGGTCTTGGTCACTCAGCAGCCATCCATACTGCTGATGAAGAATTGACCAAAGAATTTGGTAAAGCAGTCAAAGCTATTCGTGTGATCTGCAACTCTCCTTCGACTTTCGGTGGTATCGGGGATGTTTACAATGCCTTCTTGCCATCATTGACACTTGGATGTGGTTCTTACGGACGCAACTCTGTTGGGGACAACGTTAGTGCCATCAACCTCTTGAATATCAAAAAAGTCGGACGCCGGAGAAATAACATGCAATGGATGAAACTACCTTCAAAAACATACTTTGAACGTGATTCAATTGAATACTTACAAAAATGTCGTGACGTTGAACGTGTCATGATCGTTACAGACCACGCTATGGTAGAGCTTGGTTTTCTTGATCGCATCATCGAACAGCTTGACCTTCGTCGCAACAAGGTGGTTTACCAAATCTTTGCAGACGTAGAACCAGATCCAGATATCACAACTGTTGAACGTGGTACAGAGATCATGCGTGCCTTCAAACCAGATACCATCGTCGCTCTTGGTGGTGGATCTCCAATGGATGCGGCTAAAGTAATGTGGCTCTTCTATGAACAACCAGAAGTGGACTTCCGTGACCTTGTACAAAAATTCATGGATATTCGTAAACGTGCCTTCAAGTTCCCATTGCTTGGTAAGAAGACGAAATTCATCGCTATCCCAACAACATCTGGTACAGGATCTGAAGTAACTCCATTTGCCGTTATCTCTGATAAAGCAAACAACCGTAAATACCCAATCGCAGACTACTCATTGACGCCAACCGTTGCCATCGTAGACCCTGCCTTGGTATTGACTGTTCCAGGATCTGTTGCAGCGGACACTGGTATGGACGTTTTGACTCACGCAACAGAAGCTTATGTATCTCAAATGGCAAGTGATTACACTGATGGTCTTGCTCTTCAAGCCATCAAACTTGTCTTTGAAAACTTGGAAAGCTCAGTGAAGAACGCGGACTTCCATTCACGCGAAAAGATGCACAATGCGTCAACTATCGCAGGTATGGCCTTCGCCAATGCCTTCCTCGGTATTTCTCACTCAATGGCCCACAAGATCGGTGCGCAATTCCACACGATTCACGGACGGACCAATGCGATCTTACTTCCATATGTTATCCGCTACAACGGTACACGCCCAGCTAAGACAGCAACATGGCCTAAGTACAACTACTACCGTGCAGATGAGAAGTATCAAGACATCGCTCGTATGCTTGGACTTCCATGCTCTACACCAGAAGAAGCCGTTGAAGCTTATGCAAAAGCTGTTTACGAACTCGGTGAGCGCGTAGGTATCGAAATGAACTTCAAAGCACAAGGCATCGATGAAAAAGAATGGAAGAAACATTCTCGTGAATTGGCCTTCCTTGCTTACGAAGATCAATGTTCACCAGCTAACCCACGTCTTCCAATGGTAGACCACATGCAAGAAATCATCGAAGATGCATACTATGGTTACAAAGAACGTCCAGGACGTCGTAAATAAGACACTAGAGAACAACTGATGTTTATCAACTACCCCCTACTCTTTCGAGTGGGGGGATTTTTGATGGTATTTTCAAATTTTATGCTGACTATGGAAATTGTAAAATCGACTTTATCTTGGAGATTTAGAGTTGGAATTCTCTTTCTTTCATAGAAAATTAGACTTTTTTCAAAAATCTGTGCTATTTTTATAGCATTGCGAGCTAATTTATGTTACCCTATAGTGTGTGAATCTGCCTGTAGCTGAAGGGTTATGATCGCTTTTCAGTTATGGGAAACGAAAAAATAAATCCAAGAAAGGAGGCCATCTCAAATGGAGTTAGAAGGTGACGTGCAAGGAAGACAAGATCAGGCACAGAAAATTATTGAAATGCCCCAACGAGATCGGGAAACTTCCACTTCAGAAAACCAGCCATCATCTGCTTCGGTGGTCTCCATGTATGGGCAGGAAAAGCCAAGCATTTCTAGCCTCCATCAGCAACTGGCAGGAGCATCTGGAACCCAGACTATTCAATTGCGGGAGGAATTGGTGCTGGCAGTAGCACAGAACGCTTCAGCGCAAGCAACTGTGTTTGAGGCAGAGGTCAAGGATAAACTGGAAGAGGCCAAGGAGATGGTTTCCCATAAAGTCGCTGAGGTGTCTCAAATGGCCCACAGCATGGCCCAATTTTTAACAGATGCAGAAGTGGAGCAACTATTAGGAGAGTTCTCCATGGATACTTGTTGGGACCAAGCAGTAGAGGCGGAGAACCTCGCTCAAGCAAAGGCCTATTCCACTCGCTTGTCAGACTTGGCAGGTCAGCTGGAGGCTGCATCAGCTCAATTGGTGGACTTGGATAAGGGACAAGCAGTGGCCTTTGATTTTTCATAAGTAGGAGAAAAAGATGTTAGAGATCCTGGGAGAGGACAGAGAACGAATTGAGGAGCTCCATCGAGAGATTAAAAAGGAGCAAGAGCGGATTGCGATCAGAAGTTTGATTGCAACGCAAAAAGCCTTGATGATGTTGGAAGGGATGAGTTTGCAGGTAACCTTGGGCGGTCAATCTGAAAAGATGCGCTCTTTTGCTACAACGACCCTAGTTAGTGATTTGAAAGATGGATTTACAGGAGGAGCAGCGGACGCGGTAGAAACAGCACTGAAATCAGTGAAGAAGCCGATTTTATTGAGTCCGATTAAAGGAGGTATGTGATGTACCATTCAGGAAATAGTGAATTAGAACAACTAGAAGATCGACATTACCACTTCAATCAAAAGCTTAGTGAGTTGGAGTGGGATTATGCGGATATGCGTATGGATGTCCGCCAACATACAGAAAATTTAGTGGACTGGCTAAGTGCCCTGCATTTTCAAGCCCCAAGTGCGGAGGCTCAAAGTGGCTTGGAGCGTTTATTTGCCTTGCAAGAAGAGTTTGAGGCAGAACTCAAGCGCTATGAAGAGCGTTTAGAAGAAGAACGTGAGCGCGAGCAGCAAGAGTACTATAAGCAGCGTCAACAATTAGAACAAGGTGATTGAAACATTCCTCTGGTAGAGATAAGAGGAATGTTTTTGTTTGCTCAAAAACTTTTAAAAATGTGCTTCGAACCATTGTAAACGCTTACTCTATATGTTATAATATCACAAAGAAATATACAGAACATGGTTTTATCAAACCAACAAAAAGGAGTCGCTTATGAAAGCTGCAACCTATGTATCTGCAGGCAATCTGCAACTGCTGGATCAAGCTCATCACCCACTACTTCAAACTCTCAGAAGTTGAAAAAAGCCTATGATGTCTTTAAACATGCAGGTGAAAGCCATGCACTCAAGGTCATTATCGAAAATGATATCAGTGAATGAAGTGGCAACTAATGTTTGTTCATAGTTTTTTTAGTAGGGCTGGGAGGTAACTTCTAGCCCTTTTTCAGAGGATTAAGAGATGAGAGATATAAAAAGTGAAATTGGGAAAAAACTAAGACGATTAAGAGAAGAAAAGGGGATGACGAGAGAAGTACTTTGTAATGATGAAAGTGAATTAACAGTTCGTCAGTTAGTACGTATTGAAAAGGGAGAGTCTTTGCCTAGCTTAAAAAAATTAGAATATATTGCGAATATGTTGGGTATTCCAGTGTCGAATATTGTAGATCATGAAAAAGCGGTATTGCCTCGTAGATATCTAGAATTGAAATTTCTAGTTACTCATTTTATGACATATGGGGATAAAGAACGGATAAGACTAAAGGAATCTTATTTTGATGAGATTTACGAATCGTATTTTGAAGATTTACCAGAAGAGGAACAAGTTGCTATTGAAGCTGTAGATGCAGCGTTAAATGTTTTTTCAACTGAGAAAGCTGAATATGGAGAAAATTTGATTGAGGAATATTTTGGGCAATTGATGACTAAAAAAGAATTTTCTCAAAATGATCTATTAATCATCAAATTATTTTTGTTCAAATGTCTCGCGAGAGCCAAGGATAAAAGAGATGCTATGGTTTTAGTTGATAAAATGATTGCTACCAAAGATTCATCTGATAAAACGAGCCTATATTTAATAACCAGAAATTTAATAGCGATGACTTCTATTTTATATCAAGATGAAGATTATGAGCAGTTGGGTCCATATATAGATGAATTGGATAAATTGGTACAAGAAACTCAATATTTTCAACAAAAGCCGGGTATAGATATGATGAAAGGAACCTATGCATTCTACGTGGAAAAAGACATAGAAAAGGCAAAAGTATTTTATCACCAAGCAATGGTTTGCGCTCATTCATTTGGCGAATTTGATCTTGAAAATAAAATAAAAAAAGAAATGGAAAAACATTTTAAAAAATGAGGACGTGACATTTATGTCATGTCCATTTTATTTTTAAAGTGATACCATTGTTATTGAAGGTGAAGTGGGAATAATAATTAGGTAGGGAAGATAATTATAACTATTACAGGAGGATGAAATTATCATGTATAAATTATAATTTTCACTTCATATTTCTTGTAAATAGCCTATTATAGTCTTATAATATAAGTGCAGAAAACGATTACATAAAGAGAAAGGTGTGATCTTATGAAACGGTTTTGTTATCATCGTGAATTCTGGATGGACTTCCATTTCTGGATCTTGGTCTTGCTTTTAGCGGCTGTAGCTTTGACGATGCGGTCTCCGCTTTCGGTAGTTAGCCTGGCTTATCTTGCTTTTGTTGGGGTTTTGATCCTTCTTCAGGTCTTTCAACCAGCTGTATCGACACGTCAGTATCCAGAAGGTAGCTACCACTTCAATTGGACATTTTATCGGGATACCCGACTGTATATCAATCTCTTTTTATTAGCAGGTCTCTTGGCGGGCCCAATGGCTTCATCGGATATGGTCTATTGGATCTTGCTTGGAGCCGTCGTCGGTTCTATCGGCTTTGTATTTGTCGTAAAGGAAAAAGCGACTCAAAAGATGGCCTAGGGAATCACCATGTGTTAGATCTCTGAAACTAGTTTCAGAGATCTTTTTATTTTACCCTAAAATGTGAAACTATAATCCAATTGCACGATAAATATTGTAAGCGCTTTAAAAATAGATTATAATCAATTTACAAGTACTCGAGTTGCCTTATTATCAAAGGAGAAGGAGTTATGTCAAAGATTACAAAAGATGAACTGATTGAACAAATCAAAGATGGCATCATTGTTTCTTGTCAAGCTCTCCCTCATGAACCGCTCTATACAGAAGCAGGAGGAGTCATTCCTCTCTTGGTCAAAGCGGCTGAGCAGGGTGGAGCTGTCGGAATCCGAGCCAATAGTGTCCGGGATATCAAGGAAATCAAGGAAGTGACCAAGTTGCCGATCATTGGGATTATCAAGCGTGACTACCCACCGGAAGAACCCTTTATCACGGCTACCATGAAAGAAGTCGATGAGCTGGCAGCTTTGGATATCGCGGTTATTGCGCTTGATTGTACCAAGCGGTCGCGTCATGATGGGCTTTCGATTAGTGACTTTATCCATCAAGTCAAAGAGAAATATCCAGACCAACTCTTGATGGCTGATATTTCGACTCTGGAAGAAGGATTGACAGCTGTCGAAGCGGGAGTGGACTTTGTCGGAACGACCCTTTCGGGCTATACGGACTACAGTCCAAAGGTTGATGGTCCAGATTTTGAACTGATCCATAGTCTCTGCCAAGCAGGAGTAGATGTCATCGCAGAAGGCAAGATCCACTACCCTGATCAGGCCAAGAAAATCCATGATCTCGGGGTTCGTGGTATCGTCGTAGGTGGCGCCATTACCCGACCAAAAGAGATTACAGAGCGCTTTGTCGCAGCCTTAAAATGAGAAAACAAAATAGTAGATTGAAGGAGGAGGAGACCGAATAGAGAGTAGTCGAATCTGAAACATGAACAAGAATAGGCGTCCTCATTGAGGATAACCCCCTGTAAGAGTAATCTTACCGTAAATTGTGAGGAGAAATCACATGAAAATGAAAAAAGTATTGTGCTCGTTGGTAGCTGGTGCAGCTCTTCTAGCACTCGCAGCTTGTGGCTCTGGCGGAGGATCAAAATCAGAATCTTCTGGTGGAAATTCTGGTAAAACAGAAATCACTTGGTGGGCCTTCCCAGTCTTTACTCAAGAAAAAGCAGAAGATGGTGTCGGAACCTACGAAAAATCAATTATTGCAGCTTTTGAAAAAGCAAATCCAGATATCCACGTGAATTTGGAAACGATTGACTTCAAGTCAGGTCCTGAAAAGATCACAACGGCTATTGAAGCAGGAACTGCTCCAGATGTGCTCTTTGATGCACCTGGACGGATCATTCAGTATGGTAAAAATGGAAAATTGGCTGATTTGAACGATCTCTTTACAGAAGATTTTGTCAAAGATGTCAATAATGAAAATATCATTCAAGCCAGCAAGGCAGGCGACACAGCTTACATGTATCCAATTAGTTCAGCACCATTCTACATGGCGATGAATAAGAAGATGCTCAAAGATGCAGGCGTGTTGGATCTTGTCAAAGAAGGCTGGACGACAGACGACTTTGAAAAAGTATTGAAAGCTTTGAAAGACAAAGGTTACACACCAGGATCACTCTTCAGTAATGGTCAAGGTGGAGACCAAGGAACTCGTGCCTTCATTGCCAACCTTTATGGCGGTTCTGTTACTGATGAAAAAGTAACCAAGTATACAACCGATGATGCGAAATTTGTCAAAGGTTTGGAAAAAGCTTCTAAATGGATCAATGATGGCTTGATGATGAATGGTTCTCAATTCGATGGTGGAGCAGACATCCAAAACTTTGCCAATGGTCAAACTTCTTACACCATCTTGTGGGCGCCTTCACAAAACGGTATCCAAGCTAAATTGTTGGATGCAAGTAAGGTAGAAGTAGTAGAAGTGCCATTCCCATCTGACTCAGGCAAGCCAAAATTGGAATACCTTGTCAATGGATTTGCAGTCTTCAATAATAAAGATGAAAAGAAAATTGCTGCTGCTAAGAAATTTGTACAGTTCATCGCAGACGACAAAGAATGGGGTCCAAAAGATGTTGTGCGTACAGGAGCCTTCCCAGTTCGTAGTTCATTTGGTAAGTTGTACGATGACAAACGGATGGAAACCATCAGCACTTGGACAAAATACTACTCACCATACTACAACACAATCGACGGTTTTGCAGAAATGCGGACCCTATGGTTCCCAATGTTGCAATCTGTTTCAAACGGGGATGAAAAAGCAGAACCAGCTTTGAAGACCTTTACTGAAAAAGCAAACGAAACCATTACGAAAAAATAATCAGTCTATGAAGCAGACCTAAGTCTTTCATAGAAACGAGAATTTGCAGGCCCCTTCGAATCCGTATTTCTCTTTTTGGAATGGAACGAAGGGGTCTTCATTCTTTCTGGATCTTCTTTTCTTAAGTCGTAAGATATATTTAGAAAAGAAGATAGAAAAAGAACACTAGGAGGTGCCTTACTGTGAAGGTAAACAAAATCCGAATGAGGGAGACGCTCGTTTCCTACGCATTCCTAGCACCCATTTTAATCTTCTTTACGGTCTTTGTCCTAGCCCCCATGATCATGGGCTTTGTGACAAGTTTCTTCAACTATTCTATGACATCCTTTAAGTTTGTCGGTTTAGAAAATTATTCCCGCATGTTTGCGGATAAGGTCTTTGTGAAGTCCTTGATCAATACCGTCATCATCGTTATCGGATCAGTTCCGATCGTAGTATTGTTCTCCTTGTTTGTGGCTTCTCAGACCTACCATCAAAATGCGATTGCGCGTTCCTTCTATCGTTTCGTCTTCTTCCTTCCAGTTGTTACAGGGAGTGTAGCGGTAACGGTTGTATGGAAATGGATCTATGATCCACTATCAGGGATTTTGAACTTTGTATTGAAATCTGGACATGTCATCAACCAAAACATTTCTTGGTTGGGGGACAAACACTGGGCTTTGATGGCCATCATCATTATTTTGTTGACCACTTCAGTCGGTCAACCGATCATCCTCTACATCGCAGCCATGGGAAATATTGATAATTCTCTCGTAGAAGCTGCGCGTGTGGATGGTGCGACAGAATTTCAAGTTTTCTGGAAAATCAAATGGCCAAGCTTGTTGCCAACAACTTTGTACATTGCGATCATTACGACCATTAACTCTTTCCAATGTTTCGCCTTGATCCAATTGTTGACATCAGGAGGTCCTAACTACTCAACGAGTACCCTCATGTACTACCTCTATGAAAAAGCCTTTAAACTCTCTGAATACGGTTATGCCAACACCATGGGTGTCTTCCTTGCGGTGATGATTGCCATTATCAGTTTTGCGCAATTCAAGATCCTTGGAAACGACGTAGAATACTAAAGAAAGGAGCCTCAGATGAAACCAACACAAAAGAAACCCATCACTGCCTTTACAGTGATTTCAACGATCATTTTGCTCCTTTTGACAGTCTTGTTCATTTTCCCATTTTATTGGATTTTGACAGGGGCCTTTAAGTCTCAGCCAGATACCATTATGATCCCACCTCAATGGTGGCCAAAGACACCAACCATGGAAAACTTCCAACAGTTGATGGTACAAAACCCAGCCCTACAATGGTTGTGGAATAGTGTCTTCATCTCCCTTGCAACCATGCTTTTGGTGTGTATGACCTCTTCCTTGGCAGGTTATGTCTTGGCTAAGAAACGCTTCTATGGGCAACGAATTCTCTTTGCCATCTTCATTGCAGCTATGGCCCTTCCGAAACAAGTTGTCTTAGTTCCATTGGTACGGATTATTAACTTTATGGGGATCCATGATACCCTTGCAGCGGTTATTCTACCATTGGTCGGATGGCCATTCGGGGTCTTCTTGATGAAGCAATTTAGTGAAAACATCCCAACAGAACTCTTAGAATCTGCTAAGATCGATGGTTGTGGAGAGTTACGGACTTTCTGGAGCGTTGCCTTCCCAATTGTCAAGCCGGGATTTGCAGCCCTTGCCATCTTTACCTTTATCAACACCTGGAACGACTACTTTATGCAATTGGTAATGCTGACCTCTCGGCAAAACTTGACCATTTCCTTAGGGGTAGCAACCATGCAGGCTGAAATGGCCACCAACTATGGCTTGATCATGGCTGGGGCAGCCCTAGCTGCAGTGCCAATCGTTACGGTCTTCCTCGTGTTCCAAAAATCCTTTACACAAGGGATTACCATGGGAGCGGTCAAAGGATAAGTCGTCTGTTTGGACAAATGATAGTTGTGTACAGATCGGTTTTCTAGGCTGAGAAGTATCGAAAGGATGAGAATATGATATTTGATGATTTAAAAAACATCACCTTTTACAAAGGAATCCACCCCAATCTAGATCAGGCCATTGACTTTCTCTATGAGCATCGGAAGGATTCTTTTGAATTGGGGAGATACGATATTGATGGGGATAAGGTCTTTCTCGTCGTTCAAGAAAATACCCTCAACAAAGCGGAAAATGATCGCTTTGAACACCACAAAAGATATGCCGATTTGCATTTATTGGTAGAAGGGCATGAGTTTTCGAGTTATGGATCTCGTGTGACAGGTGAGGCTATCGCATTTGATGAAGCATCGGACATCGGTTTTGTCCATTGCCAGGAGTCTTATCCGCTTCATCTAGGCTATCATAATTTTGCGATTTTCTTTCCAGGGGAACCTCACCAACCCAATGGCTATGCAGGGCAAGAAGATATCGTGAAAAAATATCTATTTAAAATTGCGATCGATTGATCACGTTAGAAAGGAGTGCCTATGTCATCTAAGGGGGCAGGATTGATCAAAACCGTTTTTAACACGGACAATGTAGTGATGCGTATCAGTGAGAAGATCCTCGACTTGGTAACCGTTAATCTTTTATTTGTGCTAAGTTGTTTACCAGTTCTCACGATTGGAATTGCGAAAATTAGTTTGTATCAGACCTTATTTGCCATTAAGCACCAGCGTCGTGTTCCGGTGATTCGTAGTTATGCGAAGGCTTTTCGGGACAATTGGAAAATAGGCTTGCAACTAGGAAGTTTAGAACTGATTGTTGCAGGTATTTGTCTCTTTGATTTATTCTTATTTTGGGGGCAAACTTCCCTAGCTTTCCAAGCTTTGAAAACCATTTGTTTAGGCCTCTTTCTCTTTCTCGTGTTGATCTTATTGGCTGCTTATCCGATTGCGGCTCGCTACCAGTTGGATTGGAAAGAGTGTTTGCAAAAAGCTATGATTGTGACAGGCTTGCATTTTCCTTGGTTCTTTGTCATGGGAAGTGCTCTCTTGCTTCTATGTATGGCTCTTGCAAGCTCGGTTTTAGCTTTCCTATTGGGGCTTATGATCTTTTTCTTGTTTGGCTTTTCAAGCTTGGCTTTTGCACAAGTTGGATTAATGGAAAAGATTTTTGCCCAGTACCAAGAATAAAATGAATTCATTAGTGACAAAAGGAGAAAAAATGTCAGATTTAAAAAAATATGAAGGAGTCATCCCCGCTTTTTACGCCTGCTATGATGACCAAGGAGAAATTAGCCCGGAGCGGGTACGTGCGCTGGTAGAATATTTTATCGCGAAAGGTGTGCAGGGCTTGTATGTCAACGGATCCTCTGGCGAATGTATCTACCAGAGCGTGGCCGATCGCAAGCTGATTCTAGAAGAAGTGATGGCAGTAGCTAAAGGGAAATTGACCATCATTGCTCACGTAGCCTGCAACAACACCAAGGATAGCGTGGAATTGGCACGACATGCGGAAGAATTAGGAGTGGATGCCATTGCGGCCATTCCACCGATCTATTTCCGCTTGCCAGAATACAGTGTGGCCCACTACTGGAATGAAATCAGTGCAGCCGCACCCAATACAGACTTTGTCATCTACAATATCCCGCAATTGGCAGGGGTCGCTTTGACACCGAGCCTTTACAAGGAAATGTTGAAAAACCCACGGGTGATTGGGGTCAAGAATTCTTCGATGCCTGTTCAGGACATTCAAACCTTTGCTTCTTTAGGAGGCGATGACCATATCGTCTTTAATGGTCCAGATGAACAATTCTTAGGTGGCCGTCTCATGGGAGCGCATGCTGGAATCGGTGGCACCTATGGTGCGATGCCAGAACTTTTCTTGAAGCTCAATCAGCTGATTGCTGAGAAAGACTTGGAGACTGCGCGTGCCTTGCAGTTTGCCATCAATGACATTATTGGAGTCTTGACATCTGCTCATGGCAATATGTATGCGGTCATCAAAGCGGTTTTGTGCATCAATGAAGGTTTGGACTTGGGATCTGTTCGCTCCCCTTTGACGCCAGTAGTAGAAGCGGATCAAGAAGTGATTCAACGTGCTGCTCAACTCATTCAGGACACAAAAGCCAGATTCCTTTGATCAAAGGAGGTCTAGATGAATCCATATGTTGTAATTGATATCGGAGGGACCAGTATCAAGTATGGTCTAGCTGATGCAAAAGGGCAACTCATAGAGACCCATGAAATGCCAACGGAGGCCCAAAAAGGAGGACCTCACATTCTTAACACAACAAAGGAAATCGTAGCCCGTTATTTGAAGAAGCATCCCTTGGCAGGGGTTGCGATTTCTTCGGCCGGAATGGTAGATCCTGATAAGGGAGAAATCTTTTATGCTGGACCACAAATTCCCAACTATGCAGGCACCCAATTCAAAAAGGAAATCGAAGAGACCTTTCAGATCCCTTGCGAGATTGAAAATGATGTCAACTGTGCTGGTCTCGCAGAGGTCACTACAGGCCATGCAAAAGGATCGAACAATGCTGTTTGCCTGACGATTGGGACAGGGATCGGTGGTTGCCTCTTGCTTGATGGTCAGGTCTTTCATGGCTTTAGTAATTCAGCCTGTGAGGTTGGCTATCTTCATTTGCCAGACGGTGCCTTTCAGGATCTAGCTTCAACGACGGCTTTGGTCGAGTATGTGGCAGAACATCATGGTGATCCTGTGGAACAGTGGAATGGTCGCCGGATCTTCAAGCAGGCAACAGAGGGAGATAAAATCTGTATGGCTGGAATTGATCGAATGGTGACCTACCTCGGCAAAGGACTGGCCAATATCGCCTATGTAGTCAATCCAGAGGTCATCGTCCTGGGAGGGGGAATTATGGCTCAGGAAGCCATCCTCAAGCCTAAAATCTATCAAGCCCTGTGTGCCGAACTGGTTCCTAGCCTAGCAGATAAGATCCGTTTGGAATTTGCCCACCATCAAAATGCCGCAGGTATGTTGGGGGCCTACTATCACTTTAGACAAAAACATGGAACATAAAACAAGTCGCGTTGGCGACTTGTTTTTGATTCACCAAAAAAAGCATGAAAGATGAAGAAAATCTGATCTTTCATGCTTTTTAAATAGGGAGACCATATTAAGATTTTCGAGAACGTTGATTAGAAAGTTTTTTGTTTTCCCAGTAGCTATTAAAGACAATTTCCTTTTGTTCTCGGCTTTTATTAAGGAAATGAGCATAGATCAAATCGACCACAATGAGGAGTGGTAAAATAGCAGAGATTCGATCGATATAGGTACTACTAGGAAGAGGTGCGGCCGGTAACACTTCTGTGAATCCTTGGTGGATAGCAGCCGGGTTAGCAGTCACAAGAACCGTTTTAGCCCCTTTTTCTTTGGCGTCCAGGAGACTGTCTGTAATGGAGTTTGTGCCTCCTGATAATGAGAAACCGATGACTAAACAAGAGGAATCGAGAATACTGGTTGTCCAGGCAAAGCCGTCTTGATCAGTCAGGGCTTCACAAACGACGCCCAGCCGCATAAAACGCAATTTCATTTCTCGAGCAACTAAACCGGAACTACCGATCCCGAAGAAATAGACTCGGTCTACTTGATCGATTAGTTCAGCTACCCGATCTAATTGGGAATCTTTTACCAGACTTTCAGTGACGTTACTGATATGGTGGTAGCGTTGCAAGACACTGAGAGTGAGTTCGTCATGCTCTTGCACCTGTTTTTGATTCTTTGTTTCCTCATTAAAATGATAGATAAACTCCCGATAGCCGGAAAAACCACATTTTTGAGAGAAACGCGTTAAAGCTGCCTTTGAGACGTGGAGTAACTCCGTTACACGAGAAGAGGACAGGGAGTGCTGTCGTGCTTCCGACGATAAAAAATATTGGGCAATGTCGCGTTCCATATCTGTTAACTCAGCTTCATGGCTGGCGATAATGGCGCGTAAATCCTGATCTTGTTTCACAGCAATCCTCCTTTCTCACGAGATGAAATAACAGGATGCTCCTATAATATATTACACATTATAACATGGGTAACCGCTTTATTCAAGTAAAAGAAATCAAGAAATACTGAAACTAGGAACAGGATAGGAGAAAAGAAGAGAACGCTACCAATCTTGGCAGTAGGGGCTTGTTGGTTGTCCAAAATTTTCTGAAAATTCCCGGTTGGGCCTGAACAAACGATATGAATTGTGGTATAATTTAAGATAATTGTACTGTTGTTGGAAGAACAATAGTTGAATAAGGAGGTGTGACGATGTCGAATGCAACACTCGAGATGATGCAAGAGATCGAGCAAGCTGCTCAGGGCGTGATCGTAGGCTATGAAGCTCAAGTTGAACAAATCCGAACGGATTCGCGCGATCGCCTTGCAACAGTGGCACAGCATTACGATGAGGAAACCAAGCAATTGGTCACAGAGGAAGAAAAAAATGCCCAGGAAAGACTCGTCCGTTTAACGAAAGGTCTGGAAGAAACGGTTGCGCGCAATGATGCCAAGGTACAAGAGGCGATGACCGACAAGCGAGCTGGGTTAGTTGAAGCCATTGTAGAAAAGGTGGTAGCAAGCTATGGCCGTTAGTCAGATGCAAAAACTGTCCCTCATCTTGCCCAAAGATGACTTGGACAGTCTCCTACTAGCGCTACAGTCTGAGGCAAAAATCCAGATTTATGACCTCAGTGATCATGAAGAATGGCAGGCTGCCTTTGAGGCAAATACCTTGTCTCAACCCTTGACAGAGGACAATCGTCAAGCCTTGGTAGAGCTGCAAAAACGTCAAGAACAAGTTGAAAAAATGATTCAGACTCTAGAGCCCTACATGCCTGAGAAGAAGGTTCTGCAAGCTCTAAAGGAAGAACCCTTAAGTTTGTCTTTTGATGACTTGCAGGCCCACGGGATGATTCGAGATGAGGCTCTTCTATTGACCAAGTTGAAACGCCAATTGCGCGTGTTAGACAAGGCTCGTCAGAAGATTGCGGATGCAAAGGAAGAGATAGAGCGCTTAGAAAAATGGCGACCGTTAGAGGTGACGCCAGCTGCTCTCGCTACTTTTCACTATGTGCATGGCTTGATCGGGACGATCCCAAATAGCGATACAGACGCCGTTCGTTCTTCCTTAAAAGCTCATCCTGAGCTGGAGTTAGAAGAAGTCTTTACGTCTGAAACCGAACACGGTTATGTCATCTTGTATCGCTCGGGAGATCGTGTAGCTGTTCAGGAGCTTCTGGAAGACCATGGGTTCAAAGAATTGGACTATGAAGAAGAGCAGGTACCGGCCGTCTACTTGGATCGCCTAGAAGGGGAAATCAAAGAGCAAGAAGCTGTAGTTGCAGCAACCCTAGCAGAGTTGCAAAACTCCCAGAAGGAGTTGGACCAGCTCAAGTACCAGATGGATTACTTGCTGAGTTCGGGAGCTCGGGAGGAAGCCAAGTCGCTTCTTGCCAGCACGCAAAGCTTGGTAGCTCTAGAGGGGTGGATTGAAACCTCCCAAGTGGCCTCATTGCGAGACTTCTTGCAAGAAGGTTTTGGTTCTCGGGTCTTACTAGAGACACGCGATGTGACGGAAAAAGATTGGGATGACGTTCCGATCCAGTTGCGAAATAATGCCTTGGTAGAGCCCTTTGAATTAGTCACAGAGATGTACGCCCTGCCTAAGTATTACGAGAAAGATCCAACACCGATCGTTTCTCTCTTCTACTTTGTTTTCTTTGGCATGATGGTCGCAGATATCGGTTATGGACTGTTGCTAACGGTAGCGACAGGCTTTGCCCTTAAAGCTTTTAAGCTCAAGCCTGGTACAGCCAAGAACCTTCGTTTCTTCAGTCTCCTCGGGATTTCAGTTGCCCTTTGGGGTGTGGTCTATGGCTCTTTCTTTGGATTTGAGATGCCTTTTGCCCTGATCAGTACGACCAGTAACGCCATGACCATCCTGATCCTCTCAGTGGTCTTTGGTTTTGTCACTGTCTTAGTGGGACTGTTCCTAGGGGGAATGAAAAATGTTCGCCTCAAAGACTATACGGAAGCCTATAATGCTGGCTTTGCTTGGGTCTTGATCCTACTTGGTTTAATGCTTCTAGCTGTAGGCAATATCTTGCCAGGGATGAGCCTTCTAGTTCCGATCGGCAAGTGGCTGGCTATTTTGAACGCCATTGGGATCTTGATTGTTTCCATTGTCAGTGCCAAGAAGCTATCCGGTCTAGCCTCCGGTCTCTTTAACCTCTACAATGTCAGTGGCTATGTCGGAGACTTGGTCAGCTTTACCCGTTTGATGGCCTTGGGCTTGTCTGGAGCCAGTATCGGTTCGGCCTTCAACCTCATTGTCAATCTCTTCCCACCGCTTGGACGGTTTACGGTAGGGCTTCTGCTCTTTATCGTCCTACATGCCATTAATATGTTCCTGTCCTTCTTGTCAGGATATGTGCATGGAGCCCGTTTGATCTTTGTGGAGTTCTTCGGTAAGTTCTACGAAGGAGGAGGCAAGCCATTTCGTCCTCTCAAACCTTCTGAACGCTATATTAAAACAAAAAAATAAGTATTATCTTTAATAAATAGGAGTATATTCATGGAATCTTTAGCATCATATTTTTCAGCCCATGGGGGCGCCTTCTTTGCAGCATTTGGTGTGGCGATCGCCGTTGCACTTAGTGGGATGGGATCTGCCCTTGGGGTTGGTAAAACGGGTCAAGCAGCAGCAGCGCTCTTGAAAGAACAACCTGAAAAATTTGCCCAAGCCTTGATTTTGCAATTGTTGCCAGGTACACAAGGTTTGTACGGTTTCGTTATCGGGATCTTGATCTGGTTGCAAATTAAGCCAGATATGCCACTTGAAACAGGGGTTGCTTACTTCTTTACAGCTCTTCCCGTTGCAATCGTCGGTTATTTCTCAGCCAAACACCAAGGAAATGTTGCGACAGCAGGGATGCAAATCTTGGCCAAACGCCCTGAAGACATGATGAAAGGGGTTATCCTTGCGGCCATGGTTGAAACCTACGCCATCTTGGCCTTCGTTGTGTCCTTCCTATTGACCCTACGCGTCGGCTAAGAGCTAGCTTTGATGGATTCGCCTTTCGAGGCGAAAAACACAAGACGCATGCAATAGGAGAAAAAACGATATGGATGAACAAACCCAATTAAAGGATTCGATCTTGGCCCAAGCCCACGAAAAAGGGCGTAAACTCATAGAAGAGGCCAAGGAAACCATCCTAAAAGAAGAGACTGCGCAAGAAGAGCGTTTGATTCAAGACAAACTCAATCAACGCTCCGAGCAGCTCAAGCGGATTCAACGTCAATTGCAACGTGAAACCCAACAAATCGAAAATAAAAAACGCCAATCAACCCTTGTCACCAAGCAACGAGTCTTAAAGGATCTCTTTGCAGATGCTTATGAAGCGATGGTGGCTTGGCCCCTTGAAAAGGAAATGCAGTTTGTAGATGCGGTCTTAGATCGCTATCAGGGACAAGTTGTGGCTCTGACCTTCGGGGCGGTGAGTGCTGCTAAATTTGATTCAGCAGCTCTCGAGAGATTGAAGCAGACGCATCAAAATGTGACAGTTGCAGATGCAACGATCCCAGCTCAAGCAGGCTTTGTCTTGTCAGTTGGGAAGATTGATGACAACTATCTCTACCGTGATTTGGTGGATTCCATTTGGGAGCAAGAAAGCTACCAGATGGCAGCCAGCATTTTCACAGATGAAGAGAACTAGGAGGTTGCAATGAGCGAACGGACCTATTCTCAAGTCAATACAGGAATCAGCGTACGTGAGGCTAGTTTTGTCAGTCCCAGTCAGTTCGAGCAGTTGCTTGCAAGTCCCTCAAGCGAGGGCCGAGAAGGCTTGTTGCAAGGAACGTCCTATGCTCTAGATAGCCAGGAGATCAAGGATTTATCAGCCCTTGAAGCCCGCCTGATGGCAGCCTTGTTGGCAGAATACCAATGGGCTTTTGAGGTAAGCCCTCAGTCAGACTTGGTTAGCCTGTTTACCTTGAAATACACCTATCATAATCTCAAGGTTTATCTAAAACACAAGGCGACAGAGCGCAAGTTAGGGCACTTATTGATCCCTATCGGTCCTTATTCTCTCGATGTGCTCGAGCATTTGGTGGCGACCTTTTCTGCAGAACATTGTCCGGCCTTTATGGCGGAAGAAGTGGCTGCGACCTGGCAAGAATTCCAAGACTATCAGGACTTGCGAGTTCTCGAAATTGGGATGGACTTAGCTTATTTTAAACACCTGAGATACTTAGGGGACAGCCTAGATCATCCGATTCTGAAGCAGTTGGTGGACGTGACCATTGACTTTTACAATGCGATTACGGTCAAGCGGGCCTTGGATCAGCAAAAACCGCATAGTTTTATGCACCAATTACTCTCAGATGAAGGGAGCCTCAGTGCCCATCAGGTGATCGACCTGCTAGAATCCGGTCAGTGGTTGACCTGGTTTTATCAAGTTAATCCGCTAGACTACGATCTCGCCTTAGAGACTTATGAAGAAAAGATGCGCACCGGTCAACTAAAGACCGTAGAGTTGGAGTATTTAGAGAGTTTGGTGAAATTCAGTCTTCTAGACGCTGGCCGTTTTGAAGTCGATGGACCACTCCCTCTTGTTCGTTATCTTTACGGAAAAGAGTTAGAGGTGACCAACCTTCGTTTGGTCCTCTCTGGTTTGGACAATGGTTTTCCGCTAGCAGAAATCAAAGAAAGGATGAGACCGATTTATGGACAAACAGACCTATAAGATCGCAGTTGTGGGCAATCGGGACGCCATCCTTCCTTTTCGCCTGATTGGCTTTCAAACCTATCCGGTCACGGAGCCACAAGAAGCGATCAATACCTTGCGAAAACTCAGTCGGGAAAACTTTGGGATTATCTACCTGACAGAGGATATTGCTCAGGCCATTCCAGATACAGTGGCTTTTTACGACCAGCAGCTGACACCGGCTCTGATCCTTATCCCGACCCATAGAGGGGCTACAGGACTCGGCCAACAGCGGATTCGTGATAATGTCGAAAAAGCAGTAGGACAGGATATTTTATGAGAACAAATGAATTTGGCCAAGCGATTGGCGATGCACTGCCAGAGTTTACACCGGGGCGTCTGCCAGCTATTGAGCGGATCGAAGGTCGCTATACCGTGATCGAGCGCCTCTCAAAAGAAAAACATGGAGCAGATCTTTATCAGGTCTACGGGCCGGACTCTCCCGCAGCGATGTGGACCTTTCTGTTCAAAGGTCCTGCCCACAATGAAAAGGAGTGGGACCGCTTATTAGATGATCTCATGACAGCCCAAGGTCGCTTTTACTATGCGATTGTAGACAAAGATTCAGGCAAGGCTTTGGGGACTTTCTCTCTCATGCGGATCGATCAAGCCAACCGGGTGATCGAAGTCGGAGCAGTGACCTACTCACCAGCGCTCCAAAAAACACGCATGGCTACGGAAGCCCAGTATCTGTTAGCACGCTACGTGTTTGAAGATTTAGGCTACCGCCGCTATGAGTGGAAATGCGATGCCTTAAACCAAGCTTCTCGCAAAGCAGCTGAGCGCTTAGGCTTCACCTATGAAGGCTGTTTCCGTCAGGCTGTTGTTTATAAAGGTCGGACCCGTGATACAGACTGGTTGTCCATCATTGACCAAGAATGGCCAGCTATCAAACAGCGCTTCGAAGCCTGGTTGGATCCAAGCAATTTCGATGCCAATGGCCAACAAAAACAAGCTCTAAGAGAGATAGCGCAAAAGTAAAACAAAGAAACAAAGGATTCCCAGGAGGAATACATGACTCAAGGAAAAATTATCAAAGTTTCCGGTCCCTTGGTGGTTGCATCAGGGATGCAGGAGGCCAATATCCAAGACATTTGCCGGGTCGGCGATCTTGGTTTGATTGGCGAAATTATTGAGATGCGACGTGACGAAGCCTCTATCCAAGTATATGAAGAAACGTCTGGAGTCGGTCCAGGAGAACCAGTGGTCACAACCGGAGCCCCCCTTTCTGTTGAATTGGGACCAGGCTTGATCTCTCAGATGTTTGACGGGATCCAACGCCCCTTGGAACGCTTCCAAGAAGTGACTGCCAGTGATTTTTTAGTTCGTGGGGTGCAAGTTCCAAATCTAGATCGGGACACCAAATGGGCCTTCGAACCAAGCGTGACTGAAGGGACAGAGGTGGTTGCAGGAGACATCGTCGGTACTGTTCAAGAGACCAATATGGTGGAACACCGCATCATGGTGCCGTTTGGAGTCAGTGGACGTGTGACCAAGATCGCAGCAGGTTCTTACACAGTAGAAGAGCCGGTCTATGAGATCGAGCAGGCAGATGGCAGTCTCTTTACTGGTACTTTGATGCAAAAATGGCCGGTCCGTCGAGGCCGTCCCTTTGCACAAAAACTGATTCCAGTAGAGCCTTTGGTTACCGGTCAACGGGTCATCGATACCTTCTTCCCTGTGACAAAAGGTGGAGCTGCAGCTGTTCCTGGTCCTTTCGGAGCTGGGAAAACAGTTGTGCAACACCAGGTGGCTAAGTTTGCCAATGTAGACATCGTAATTTACGTTGGTTGTGGGGAACGCGGAAATGAAATGACGGACGTTCTGAATGAATTTCCAGAATTGATCGATCCAACGACCGGTCAATCCATTATGCAACGGACCGTTCTGATCGCCAACACTTCGAACATGCCGGTAGCGGCGCGGGAAGCTTCCATCTACACAGGGATTACTATTGCCGAATACTTCCGTGATATGGGCTATTCCGTTGCTATCATGGCGGACTCTACTTCGCGTTGGGCAGAAGCTCTCCGTGAAATGTCTGGTCGTCTAGAAGAAATGCCAGGGGATGAAGGCTACCCAGCCTACCTTGGTAGCCGGATCGCCGAATATTACGAGCGTGCAGGTCGGGTCAAGACACTCGGAACCACTGCGCGTGAAGGTTCGATTACCGCTATCGGTGCCGTTTCCCCTCCGGGTGGAGATATTTCAGAACCGGTAACGCAAAATACCTTGCGGATTGTTAAGGTCTTCTGGGGCTTAGATGCTCAGTTGGCGCAACGCCGCCACTTCCCAGCCATCAACTGGTTGAGTTCTTATTCGCTTTACCAAGATGAAGTCGGTCGCTATATCGATCTGCATGAACAAATCAGTTGGTCTGAAAAAGTGACCCGCGCTATGAATTTGCTTCAAAAAGAAAGTGAATTGCAAGAAATCGTTCGCTTGGTTGGTCTAGATTCCTTGTCTGAAAAAGACCGCTTGACCATGAATGCGGCTAAGATGATCCGTGAAGACTACCTGCAACAAAACGCCTTTGATGAGGTCGATACCTATACCTCTTTCAGCAAGCAGGTGGCCTTGTTGACCAACATTTTAACCTTTGACCAAGAAAGTCAAAAAGCGTTGGAATTAGGGGCTTACTTCACAGAAATCATGGAAGGAACCGTGGCTCTTCGAGACCGCATTGCCCGGAGCAAGTTCATCCATGAGGATCAGTTGGCAACCATTCAAGCCCTGAAAGAAGAAATCGTAGAAACCCTACACCAAATCGTCGCAAAAGGAGAAGTAGACAATGAGCGTGATTAAAGAATACCGTACTGTCAGCGAAGTTGTTGGCCCCTTGATGATTGTCGATCAGGTCGAAGGGGTTCACTACAATGAACTGGTAGAAATCAAGCTCCATGATGGAACGACCCGTCAGGGACAAGTCCTCGAAGTCCAAGAAGACAAGGCCATGGTCCAGCTCTTTGAAGGATCTAGCGGGATCAATTTGGAAAAAGCTAAAGTCCGCTTTACCGGACGTCCCCTAGAACTTCCTGTGTCTGAAGACATGGTCGGACGCATCTTTAACGGGATGGGCAAACCCATCGATGGCGGTCCAGAGATTATCCCAGAGAAGTACTTGGACATTGATGGACAAGCCATCAATCCTGTTTCGCGGGACTATCCAGATGAATTTATCCAGACAGGGATCTCAGCCATTGACCATTTGAATACCTTGGTTCGGGGCCAAAAACTCCCAGTATTCTCAGGTTCTGGTCTTCCTCACAAGGAGTTGGCAGCTCAGATTGCTCGTCAAGCGACGGTTCTTAATTCTGAAGAAAACTTCGCCGTGGTCTTTGCAGCTATGGGAATTACCTTTGAAGAAGCCGAGTTCTTTATGAACGACCTTCGGGAAACAGGTGCCATTGACCGCTCTGTCCTCTTCATCAACCTAGCTAACGACCCAGCTATTGAGCGGATTGCGACTCCTCGGATCGCCTTGACAGCCGCCGAATATTTGGCCTATGAAAAAGACATGCACGTCTTGGTTATCATGACCGACATGACCAACTACTGTGAAGCCCTTCGGGAAGTATCCGCTGCCCGCCGGGAGGTTCCAGGACGTCGGGGCTATCCAGGTTACCTTTATACCAACCTCTCAACCCTCTACGAACGTGCAGGACGCTTGGTTGGAAAGAAAGGATCTGTGACCCAGATTCCAATCCTCTCCATGCCAGAAGATGACATCACCCACCCTATCCCAGACTTGACAGGTTATATCACAGAAGGTCAGATTATTCTGTCTCGCGATCTCTACAATAGTGGTTACCGCCCACCGATCAATGTTCTTCCATCCCTTTCTCGTTTGAAGGACAAGGGTTCTGGTGAAGGCAAGACTCGGGAAGACCATGCGGCGACCATGAACCAGCTCTTTGCGGCTTATGCCCAAGGAAAACAAGCCAAAGAACTGGCTGTAGTGCTTGGGGAGTCTGCCTTGTCAGATACCGACAAGCTCTATGTTAAATTTACGGACCGCTTTGAGCAGGAATACATCAACCAAGGTTTCACTACCAATCGGACGATTGAGGAAAGTTTGGATCTCGGTTGGGAACTCTTATCCATCCTTCCACGAACAGAGCTTAAACGGATCAAGGATGAGATGATTGACAAGTATCTGCCAAACAAAGAGGATTAGCCTATGGCACGATTAAATGTAAAACCAACTCGGATGGAGCTTAATATTCTCAAAGAGCGCCTCAAGACAGCAACCCGGGGGCACAAGTTGCTCAAGGATAAGCGGGATGAACTCATGCGCCGTTTTATTGAAGCTGTGCGAGAGAATAATCGTCTGCGCCAAAAGGTGGAGGCGGCGCTGGTGGGCAATATGCAAGATTTCGTGATGGCCAAGTCCCTAGAGAGCGACCTCATGGTGGAAGAAATCTTCGCCGTTCCCACTCGAGAAGTGATGCTCCATATCGAAGAAGAAAATGTCATGAGTGTGCGCGTGCCCAAGCTCCATGCCCGTATCGATAATCCATACGGAGATGATGAAGGGGACGTGGTTTATAGCTACCTCGCCTCCAACAGTCAAATGGATAGCACGATCCAGGAAATGGGGGATCTACTCCCAGATTTGCTCAAGTTAGCGGAAATCGAAAAAAGCTGCCAACTCATGGCAGATGAAATCGAGAAAACCCGTCGTCGAGTGAACGGACTCGAGTATGCGACTATCCCAGACCTCAAAGAGACCGTCTACTATATCGAAATGAAACTCGAAGAAGCCGAACGCGCCAACCTCGTCAGAATCATGAAGGTAAAATAAGATACAAAGCCGTTAAGCAACTCAAAGGAAAATAGGGAACAGGACAGAAGCGCTGTTGTATAGAATGCTTCGTTGTCCTGCCCCCACAAGGCTGATTAGGATTTTTCCGAGCTCTTAAAGCGAGAGAAAAATCCAATCAGCTACTGTGCCTTTGAAGTTAGTACTATTACAGTTTGCGTTTTTCACCCAGCATTTAGGGCGTGTTCAATTCATAAGATACAAAGAGTTGTAGGCGTGTTCAATTGCTTAAAAAATACAAGAACCTCATCGAGGAACCGCTCCTTGATGAGGCTTTTTTTGCGCCCTCGAACTCTTCTTCCAGCACCCTATTTTTATGTTACTAGTTTGTAACAATGTGACAAGAAAGACGAAATGTTACAAGAAAAATACAGTTTTGTTAAATAGCCAAAAAGGCCTTTTATTATTTTTAAATTGTGATACTATAGTATAGTAGTTCATTTGTCCAAGAAAATCTTGAGCAAAAAAACAAAGAAAAAAGAGGATAAAAGATGAAATTAAAAGTTAATACGAAAGCCTTGATCGCTTCAACAGTAGCTCTTGCAGTGTTTCCATTTACAAAAGCCACTGCAGAAACACTTGAAGATTGGGTAGCTCGCTCAGTAGATGAAATCAAACATGATATCCAACAAAGCGGTGAAAACCAACAAACTTATACCATCAAATATGGTGATACATTGAGTTCGATCGCAGAAGCACTTGGAATCGATGTTCATGTGTTGGCAAACTTGAACAACATCAGCAACATGGATTTGATCTACCCAGGTACTGTTTTGAAAACAACAGTAAATGATCAAAAAGAAGTAACTTCAGTTGAAATCCAAACTCCTCAAGCAGGTGCGACAGATGCAACCGTTGCAAGTGCTGACTTGACAACAAACCAAGTGACAGTTGATGACCAAACAGTCGCTGTCAACGATTTGTCTAAACCAGTAAACGAAGATAACAAAGCTGTTCCAGTTGCTTCAGCAGCAGAAACTCAAGAAGCCCCAGCGGAAGCCCCGGTTGTTGAATTTTCAGCAACAGAGACGCCAGCACAACCAGCTGTTCCAGAAACACCAAGCTACGGTGCTCCAGCTACCAATGTTGCAACTCAAAACCCAGAAACAGCCCCAGCTTCTGCTCCTGAAGCTCCAGCAACTCAACCAGAAGCTCCTGCTGAAACACCAGCTCCTGCAGACGAAGCTCCGGCAGCACAATCTGCAGCAGCAGAAACTGTCGCAGCACCAGAAGTGCAACCAGTAGCAAAAAACTCAACGAGCGGAAATACGATTCCAAATGATCCACACCTTCAACCACAAGCACAAGCTTTCCGTCAAGAAATCGCTGCAAAATTTGGTATCACAAACATTGGTGGTTACCGTGAAGGGGATCCAGACGATCATGGTAAAGGACTTGCAGTGGACGTAATGGTACCAACCAGTTCACAACTCGGGGATCAAGTTGCCCAATATGCTATTGACAATATGGACCGTGCAGGTATCTCATATGTTATCTGGAAACAACAATTCTACATGCCAGTAGACAACATTTACGGACCAGCTAACACTTGGAACCAAATGCCTGACCGTGGTGGAGATACAGCAAACCACTATGACCACGTGCATATCTCATTTACCGAATAATTCAAACCAGAAACATCGAACTAGGACTAGCTCCTAGTTCTTTTTTTTGTGTGCACAAAAAAAGCCGGAAGAACAATCTTCCAGCCAGACGATGGTTATAAAATATGATCGACTTTTTCCACCTGATAAAGGGCAATCGCCATGATAATGGTTAAGACCAGTAGCATGAGGATAGCTGGTGTCCAAGAGTGGAAGAGAGATTTGCTGTAGCCGAAGAGGATGGGACCAAAGGCTGCAAAGACGTAGCCTCCTGTTTGGGCAAGACCGGAAAGTTGAGCTGTTTTTTCAGGTGTGCTGGATTTCATAGAGAAAGCTACCATGAGGTAAGGGAAAAGCGAACTAACGGAACTTCCAATCAGGGCATTTAATACCAACCAGTAGAAGAAGTTGCTGGTCGGGATTAAGAGCATGGCTACCCCCAGAATCCCTGCTCCGACAACAATCGTCAGCATCAAGCGTCGATTGCGATCGGATAACCGTGTCGTTAAACTTGGGATCGTCAAGGAGAATGGGAGACTGATCAGGGTAAACACGGAGGCCAGTAGTCCAGATTCAACCTTTGAAAGGCCAGCTTGAACAGCCATGGTCGGAAGCCAGGTCATACTTGTGTAGAAAAGCAGTGACTGCAAGCCTCCAAAAATCATGATAGCCCAGACATATTTATTGGTATACCACTTGCTACTAGATTCTGTAGTAGCCGTCTTTTTTAGATGGTGGTTGTAGCGAAGGTTAGGAATCCAGATGACCAAAGCAAGAGCACATAAGGCTGTCAAGATGTTGACCAAACCTTGCCAAGAAGTGGCTTTGGTGATCGGAACGGCCAAAGAAGAGGCGATCGCTGTGGACATCCCCATAGAAGTGATGTACAAAGTGGTCAGAATGCCTAGTTGGCGGGGTCTGTTCGCCTGAATCAGGCTTGGAAGCAACACATTAAGAAAGGCGATACCAGCTCCAATCAAGATGGTTCCCAGATAGAGGAAGGGGAGATTGATAATCCGAATGGCAGATCCGATCGTAATCGCGATCAAAACTAGGAAAAAGAGGCGCTCAATCCCCAACTTTTTAGCAAATTGAATCGCAAAAGGTGAGAAAATGGCAAAGGTGAGAAGTGGCAAGCTAGTCAATAGTCCCAGAGAGCTTACATCTACCCCCAAACCAGCAGCGATGTCAGACAAGACCGTCGGAAGCGTAGTAAATGGTGTTCGTAAAACAATCCCAAGCATAATGATGCCCGGGACGAATAGCATAGAATGTGTTTTTTTCATAAATCCTCCTCAGACAAAAATTCTCTTCATTATAACATAGATCGAGCATAAATTGGAGTATTTGTACAAATGAAGGGTAAGGAACGTAGTTCTCACTAGCGTTCGAACTGCATCAATGTACCTAAGTTCGTCTAAGCCCCTATTGGACTTGACTCACTAAGAATCGTAAGGACCGTAGTTTTCGATTCGCTCAAACTGCATCAATGTACCTAAGCTCACTAATGTTCGCTAAGGGAATAAGGAACGTAGTTCTCGCTGTCGTTCGAACTGCGTCAACGTACCTAAACTTCGCTGATGCTCGTAAAGGTACGTAGAAAAAGCCACCGGTTTTGGTGGCTCTTATAGGGAGATTATTATGAAAAAGTTTAGGATTTTCTATCAAACAAAGTTAGGAGGTCTTTATTTGATGGTTTTATTATAAGGTGGTTTGCTTAAAGAAAACTTAAGAAAAGGTTGTGTTTAAAAAATAGGTCTTAAGTCTGACAAAATGCATTAATCATCATTCCAAACAGTAAAATTACTTATTCCATTCTAAGGACCGTAGTTCTCACTAACGTTCGAACTGCATCAACGTACCTAAACTCGCTGATGCTCGTAAAGAGAATAAGGACCGTAGTTCTCACTGTCGTTCGAACTGCATCAATGTAACTAAGCTCACTAACGTTCGCTAAAGTACATAGAGAAAAAGCCACCGGTTTTGGTGGCTCTTATAGGGAGATTATTATGAAAAAGTTTAGGATTTTCTATCAAACAAAGTTAGGAGGTCTTCATTTGATGGTTTTATTATAAGGCTGATTTCTTAAAGAAAACTTAAGGAAAGACGCTGCTTATAAGAATCGGTCTTAGGTCTGATATTTTTTTACAACAGAAACTATTTAGAATTTTTTCTAAATAGAGTTGACAAACCCATCCGAAAGTACTAGAATCTATTTAGAAAGATTTCTAAATAATTTAGAGGAGATAGAGAATGAATTTTGCGCAAACATTTAAAGCTTTATCAAATCCGATAAGAAGAAGTATCTTAGAACTGCTAAAGGCGGGGAAATTATCTGCTGGAGATATCGCTGGTCACTTTGATGTAGCAGGAGCGACCATTTCTCATCATTTAAACCTCCTCAAGCAGGCAGATTTAATTCGAGAGGAAAAAGAGAAGAATTTTATCTACTATGAAGTCAATACTTCTGTCTTGGAGGATTTAATGGTCTGGCTCGTTGATTTGAAAGGAGACTCTACTGATGAAAACGAATAAAAAACTATTGCTATTGACTTCTATGGTGATCCTTTTCCCCATGCTTTGGGGGCTGATGATTTGGTCGCAATTGCCTAACCAAATCCCGATTCACTTCAATTTTGCTGGCCAGGCCAATAACTTCCAATCGAAACCCCTGGTTGTGTTTGGTCTTCCTATTTTCGATCTCATGGTGCATCTGTTTGTGATCTTTATGATCGGACGTGATCCTAAGAATAGCGCTATGAATGAAAAAATGATCAGAGCGATTTACTGGTTGACCCCAATCGTTTCCTTAAGTACCTCCTATCTCATCTATAGCAAGGCGCTAGGATCTACTACCAATCCATCTGTTTTTGTTTCGGTTTTGCTGGGTCTCATCTTTGTGATCATGGGCAATTACATGCCTAAGTTGAAAGTGAATCACACGGTTGGAATCCGTTTGCCTTGGACCTTACAGAGTGAAGATAACTGGCACAAAACCCATCGCTTGGCAGGGAAGTTGTGGGTCCTCGGAGGTTTGATCCTTCTGCTTGAAGCAGGCCTTCAATTCGCGCTTTCTTATGTACTGGTGCTGGTCATCCTCGCCATTGTCCTTATCCCTGTGATGTACTCTTATCAATTAAGTCGGAAAAATCGTTAGTATGAAAAACAACCAGAGAAGAAGCCAGTCGGGAACTGATTCTTTTCCGGTTGTTTTTGCTTGTTCATCGTTTCAAATTCCAAATTTTAAGAGAAATATTTATTTTCGGAAAGTCATAATTTTTCATGTCCTTTCCATAAAGTAGCTAGTATAGTCATTGAAATTTGTCCAAAAAAGGTAGTGATTGAACTGAAATGTACTGTATTTGGCAAAAAGAAAAAAGTCGTTGAAATTGATTTTCAACGACTTTTAAACTCAATTATTTAACTTCTGTAAACACAACGTGTTTGCGAAGTTTTGGTGAGTATTTCTTCAATTGAAGACGGTCTGGAGTGTTACGTTTGTTTTTAGAAGTAAGGTACAAGCGTTCACCAGATTCTTTGTGTTCAAGTGTAATATTTACGCGCATGGTATCTCCCTTCTATTATTCAGCTGATGCAGCTTTAGCGATCTTACGTCCTTTGTAGTATCCTTTAAGTGATACACGGTGTGAACGTGAGTAATCTCCAGTTGCTTCGTCAAAGTTTACAGATGGAGCTGTTACTTTGTAGTGCGTACGACGTTTGTTTTTCTTCGCTTTTGATGTGCGACGTGCAGGTACTGCCATTTCGTTTTTCTCCTTTTAAGATATAAATTCAATTAGGTTTGATTTTCATCAACTGTAACAGTATAACAAAACTTTTTTGTAAAGTAAAGTTACTTGACAAAAAATTGTTAAAAAAATCTCCCGCCCCATCAAATGGAACAGGAGTTCTCCTTAAAGGTCTATTTCAAATGGCTCATCAATCGTTTCCGAAACGTATTTGCCATCCTTTTTTCGTTGTTTGACACATTCTGTCAGCAAGTACTCGATCTGCCCATTGACCGATCGAAAGTCATCTTCTGCCCATGATGCGATAGCAGCATATAACTTGGCTGACAATCTAAGTGGAATCTGTTTTTTCTTTTGGTCAGCCATTCTTAATAGAGACTTCCCGTATTGACAATTGGTTGTGCATCATGATTGCCACAGAGAACGACAAGAAGGTTCGAAACCATGGCTGCCTTCCGTTCTTCGTCTAGCTCTACAATTTCTCCTTCGCTCAGACGTTCAAGGGCCATTTCAACCATCCCAACTGCTCCGTCGACAATCATTTTCCGCGCATCGATAATGGCAGAAGCCTGTTGACGTTGAAGCATGACAGCTGCGATTTCTGGAGCATAGGCCAAGTAGGTAATACGAGCTTCTAGAATTTCGAGCCCAGCATCTTTTACACGTGCTTGAATCTCTTCTCGAATACGACTGGCCACAATTTCACTGGAGCCTCTTAGGCTACCCTCATCTGCCTGGCCGTCTCCTGTCGTATCGACATTAGGAGCTACATCATAAGGATAGATGCGGACAATATTACGAAGAGCACTATCACACTGCAATGAGAGATATTCTTTGTAGTTATCCACATTGAAGACTGCTTTAGCCGTATCCACTACACGCCAAGTGACTGCAATACCGATTTCTACAGGATTTCCCAAACAGTCATTAATCTTCTGACGAGAGTTGTTCAAGGTCATCACTTTTAAGGAAATATTCTTTTTACCTGTCTCGATAGAAATATTGTTACCTTCTGCTGTTTTACTGACAGACATGGATGACTTGGTGGTGACATCACCACTTTGGCCCAAGCGGGTGTTATTGGCAGGATTGACAGCGACACAGAAGGGATTGACAAAGTAAATACCCGCTTCTCGAATGGTTCCAATATAGTTCCCAAACAAGGTCAAAACCAAGGCCTCTTGCGGTTTAATAATTTTGATCCCCGCATAGCACACCAGACTAGCAATAAAGAGAAAAATACAGGTAATAACTGCAATCGCAAGTGGAAAACCTTCTGGTAGACTAGCAATCGCACTAATAAATGCTAAAACTAAGACAAGATCCCCAACTAGCAAGCCTATAAGGGCAGCTAAGCCGTTTTTCTTTTGGGTTAAAATTTTTTCTTCCATGGGACGAACCCTTCTTTCTTTGTGATATCTAAATGATATCACTTTGCTTATAAAAGTCAAGATATAACTGTAAATTATTTTAGCAAGAAACCGAGCAAGCTGAATTGTCTGAAAATTCAAGAATTTCCTTCTGTCGTTGGGCCGTAAATTGTGCTATAATAATAAAAAATACGATGAGAGGGAATCAGATGACAGAATTAGATACACGCCATCGCAGTAGCGTCTATGACAGCATGGTCAAATCCCCTAACCGGGCGATGCTTCGGGCAACTGGGATGACAGATGAAAACTTTGAAAAACCAATCGTAGGGGTAATCTCTACTTGGGCTGAGAACACCCCTTGTAACATCCACCTCCATGATTTTGGAAAATTGGCCAAAGAAGGTGTGAAAGATGCAGGAGCTTGGCCGGTCCAATTTGGGACCATTACAGTTGCGGACGGGATTGCTATGGGGACTCCAGGAATGCGCTTCTCCTTGACGTCACGTGATATCATTGCGGATTCTATCGAAGCTGCTATGGGCGGTCACAACGTGGATGCCTTTGTAGCCATCGGGGGCTGTGATAAGAACATGCCTGGTTCGATGATCGCCATTGCCAATATGGATATCCCAGCGATCTTTGCCTACGGAGGAACCATTGCACCGGGTAATCTGAACGGCAAGGATATCGACTTGGTTTCTGTTTTCGAAGGAATTGGGAAGTGGAATCACGGCGATATGACCGCTGAAGAAGTGAAGCAATTAGAGTGTAATGCCTGCCCTGGCCCTGGTGGCTGTGGTGGGATGTATACGGCCAATACCATGGCGACAGCGATCGAGGTCCTTGGTATGAGCTTACCAGGTTCATCTTCTCACCCTGCTGAATCAGCGGATAAGAAGGCCGATATCGAAGAAGCAGGTCGTGCTGTTGTCAAGATGCTGGAAATGGGACTCAAACCATCTGATATCTTGACCCGTGAAGCTTTTGAAGATGCGATTACAGTGACCATGGCGCTAGGTGGTTCCACCAATGCCACTCTTCACTTGCTTGCGATCGCTCACGCAGCTAACGTGGACTTGACGCTGGAAGACTTCAACGATTTCCAAGAGCGCGTGCCTCACTTGGCTGACTTGAAACCATCAGGTCAATACGTTTTCCAAGACCTTTACAATGTCGGTGGGGTGCCAGCCGTCATGAAATACCTTCTTAAGAATGGTTTTCTTCACGGAGATCGCATCACATGTACTGGTAAAACAGTAGCTGAGAATTTGGAAGCCTTTGCTGATTTGACACCAGGTCAAAAAGTTATCATGCCGCTTGAAAATCCTAAACGTGTCGATGGTCCATTGATCATCCTGAAAGGGAACTTGGCTCCAGAAGGGGCGGTTGCCAAAGTATCAGGTGTGAAGGTCCGTAACATCACGGGTCCTGCTAAGGTCTTTGACTCTGAAGAAGCTGCCATTGAAGCCGTTCTTTCAGACGAGATCGTGGATGGCGACGTTGTTGTTGTTCGTTTCGTAGGTCCTAAGGGTGGTCCTGGTATGCCGGAAATGCTGTCCTTGTCATCCATGATTGTTGGGAAAGGACAAGGAGACAAGGTGGCTCTCTTGACAGACGGACGCTTCTCAGGAGGTACTTACGGTCTCGTTGTTGGTCACATTGCGCCTGAAGCTCAGGTTGGTGGCCCAATCGCCTACCTCCACACTGGGGATCTGGTGACAGTTGATCAAGATACCAAAGAAATCACCATGCATGTCTCAGACGAAGAATTGGCGAAACGGAAGGCTGAAACAACTTTGCCACCACTGTATAGCCGTGGGGTTCTGGGTAAATACGCCCACATCGTTTCTTCAGCATCACGTGGTGCTGTAACCGACTTCTGGAATATGGAACAGTCTGGTAAACAGTAATTGGATGGACGACTTTGTCCAAAGAGAGAGTGGGACAGAAATCGGTAATTCGTTAGAATTCGATTTCGTCGTCCCACCTCCGCACAGTTGAGTAGGACTGTAAAAGATGATGAAATCAGTGTAGTAGAGCCCACTCAACCACTGCGTCTTGCTCGACAATCCAAAAATAATTGAGAGGCTAGGACTTTTGTCCCAGCCTCTTTTTGGGCTCAAAGTAGCTATTTTCAACCCTGTCGCTGAAACGTATGAATATTACTTTTTGGGGGATTTGGGTGTATCATCTGTCATTTTTCTTGTAAATTCGTCTATAATCTGCTATAATTGTGACTAATCGAATCAATCCTTTAATACTGTCCAGAGAGGCAGGCAAGGAGCTATGGAAATGAAAGGCCTGGGAAGACCAGCCTATATTTTGTGTATCTCCTTGTTGTAGGGGATTTTTTTGTATAGTTGAAAAGTGGTTTGATAAAAAAGAAATCGTCGATGATGGAGCATGAAGCACTCCCTTACGATTTGGTCATCGAAGGTAGACGTTTTTGTTCAGCCATAGCTTGTCGCATCTTAATTTTAGGAGGTTTTTACGATCGTGAATGACGTTAAATATGATGTGAATGATATGCCAAAACCTGGTTTATTGGTTGGTTTATCTTTCCAGCATTTGTTTGCCATGTTTGGGGCAACAGTGCTGGTGCCGATTTTGGTTGGGATTGATCCTGCCATTGCTTTGTTCTCATCTGGTTTGGGGACCTTAGCTCACTTGACAGTGACCAAGTATAAGATTCCTGCTTATATGGGGTCTAGTTTTGCTTATATTGCTGCTATGCAGATGTTGATGAAAACAGATGGAATCGCAGCAGTTGCCCAAGGTGCCATGGCGGGTGGTTTGGTCTACTTGTTTGTAGCTCTGATTGTTAAGTATGCGGGTAAAGACTGGATTAATAAGGTCCTTCCACCAATCGTGGTTGGTCCCATTATCATGGTAATTGGTTTGAATCTTGCGGCGAATGCAGTCACTGATGCGACAACCTTAAATAAAAGCTATAGTGGTTATGCTCTATTGATTTCGATGGTGACCCTCTTTGCGGTTATCCTATTTAACATGTATGGCAAGAAGATTGTCGGTGTCGTCCCAATTTTACTTGGATTAATTGTGGGCTATATTTTCTCATTGGCTCTTGGCTTACTGACAGGATATAGTTTTGTCAATTTCTCAGAGGTAAGTGCGGCGCATTGGATTCAAGTTCCAAACTTTGACATTCCATTTGTGGATTATAGCTTTAAACTCTATCCAAGTGCGATTTTGACAATGGCTCCGATTGCCTTTGTGACCATGACGGAACATTTTGGTCACCTCATGGTTTTAAATAGTTTGACTGAGCGTGATTACTTCAAGGATCCAGGGCTTGACCATACGCTTACTGGTGATGGCTTGGCACAGATTATTGCTGGATTCTTTGGAGCTCCTCCGGTAACTTCTTATGGGGAAAACATTGGGGTGATGGCCCTTAGTAAGGTCTACTCAGTTTACGTTATTTCAGGCGCAGCAGTGATTGCGGTTGTCATGAGCTTTATTGGGAAGCTATCAGCACTCTTGCACTCTATTCCAACTCCTGTATTGGGAGGTTTGTCTATTGCCCTCTTTGGGGTTATCGCTGCTAGCGGTTTGAAAATTTTAGTTGAACATAAGATTGATTTTGATAATAAAAAGAATCTCTTGATTGCAAGTGTGATCCTAGTATCAGGGATCGGTGGTTTGATGATTGACCTCGGTGGTCTTCAAATCACGGGTGTGGCAACGTCAACAATTCTTGGGATTGTGTTGTATCAAATCCTTCCAGAACCAAAAGCTGACGAGGCTTAGTCCATTCTGGTAGTGAAAAAGTTTTAATGGATTCAATCATCATAAAAAACGAGGAACAAACTCTGATGGCAGAGCTGGTGTTCCTCGTTTTTTTATGATGGATTGGATTTCCAGAGAGCCAATCCTTCATTAGTTGACTGCATTTTTAAAAAAGTAATGCTTGTTATCGTGGTGGAAGACCAAGGGCGATGCGCCCGTATCGGCTGATTCGTGTAATTTTCCAAGCGGGTGACCAAGTTACTTCAACCTTGACATCTTCGATCCCCTCGATTTCTTTTAGGCGAGCGACGATTTCGATCGGAAGACTCTCAGCACAGCTACAAGCCGTATCGGTAAAGGTCATAACCACCTTGCAAGTACCGGCTTCATCTAGATGGATCTCGTAGATCAATCCAAGATTATAAACATCTAACTCAACATCGGTATCAAATACAAGCTCCAATTTTTCGATTAACGGCTTCTCTAGTGCCAGGGCGCGGTCATTGATTTTGATATCCTCTCTCATCGCAAGTTCCTTTCAGTGTAGTATGGCTTCCATTTTCTCATAATTCGGGCCATAAGGCAAGAAGAGAAAGAGGATTTGAATGTGTCGAACGGAGGAAATTCGGTTCAGTCTCCATTTCTCTTCGAATTTGTGGTAAAATAGAGGCAAAAGTAAGACAAAGGATGAAGGCTATGAAATTACAAAAACCAAAAGGGACCCAGGATATCCTTCCTGGCGATTCAGCGAAATGGCAATATGTAGAAGGCTTTGCACGCAAGGTCTTTGCGCGATACAATTATGATGAAATCCGCACACCGATCTTCGAACATTATGAAGTCATCAGCCGTTCAGTAGGGGATACGACGGATATCGTTACCAAAGAAATGTATGACTTCTATGACAAGGGAGACCGTCATATCACGCTTCGTCCAGAAGGAACAGCTCCTGTTGTCCGCTCCTATGTAGAAAATAAACTCTTTGCGCCTGAGGTACAAAAACCAAGTAAGTTCTATTACATAGGCCCAATGTTCCGCTACGAACGTCCTCAAGCAGGTCGTTTGCGTCAATTCCACCAAATTGGGGTAGAATGCTTTGGATCGAGCAATCCTGCAACGGATGTCGAAACCATTGCCATGGCCGCACAATTCTTGAAAGAATTAGGAATTGATAATGTGACCTTGCACTTGAACACCTTGGGAAGCCCTGCTAGTCGTCAGGCTTATCGTCAGGCCTTGATTGATTACCTCTTACCAATGAAGGATCAATTGTCTAAGGACAGCCAACGTCGCTTAGAAGAAAATCCGCTTCGTGTTTTGGATTCAAAAGAAAAAGAAGACAAGGCCGCGGTTGAACAGGCTCCTTCCATCCTAGACTATCTAGATGAAGAAAGCCAAGCGCATTTTGATGCGGTTCGTCGGATGTTGGAAGATTTGGGGGTAGCCTATGTCATCGATACCAATATGGTGCGTGGCTTGGATTACTACAACCACACGATTTTTGAGTTCATTACAGAAATTGAAGGCAATGAATTGACAGTCTGTGCGGGTGGTCGCTATGATGGTTTGGTTGAATACTTCGGTGGCCCTGCGACAGCTGGTTTTGGATTTGGTATCGGTGTGGAACGGATCCTTCTCGTTCTTGAAAAGAAAGGCATTGAATTACCGATCGAAACAGGCCTAGATGCCTATATCGCTGTCCTAGGAGATGAGGTCAATGAAGCAGCGCTTAGCTTGGTTCAGGCCCTTCGAATCCAAGGTTTCAAGGCAGAACGTGATTACCTTGGACGCAAGCTCAAGGCACAATTTAAGTCAGCAGATGTCTTTGCGGCCAAAGCCTTGATTACCTTAGGAAGTAGTGAAGTTGAGAGTGGTCAAGTTACTGTGAAACATAACCAAACTCGTCAAGAAGTAACGGTAGCTCTTGAAAAATTGAAGAAAGACTTCCCATCTGTTTTAGCAGAGTTGGGATTGGCTTGATCAAGTCTTGCAGACACCTGTAAAAGAGATTCGCATGGGAGTAGGAGCAAAGTCGTTGCGCCTGCTCTCTTTTATCTAGCTTCTGTTTGCCGACCTTGGCCAAGATTTGGCGAAAAGCCGTTAAATTTTCTGACATTTATGATATAATGAGAAGACTACTAGTAAAGGAATGAAACAGTCATGACATTAGTTTACCAATCAACACGAGATGAAAATAATACTGTAACAGCTAGTCAAGCCATCCTTCAAGGATTGGCGACAGATGGCGGTTTGTTTACTCCAGTCTCTTATCCTCAAGTAGAGCTGGATTTTGATACCCTCAAAGATGCTACTTACCAAGAAGTGGCTAAGCTTGTTTTGTCAGCCTTTTTGGACGACTTTACAGCAGAAGAGTTGGACTACTGTATTTCTCATGCTTATGACAGCAAGTTTGATACACCAGCTATTGCTCCGCTTGTCAAACTCGATGGTCAATACAACTTGGAACTCTTCCACGGTTCAACCATTGCCTTTAAAGATATGGCTTTGTCGACCTTGCCTTACTTTATGACAACAGCAGCTAAAAAGCACGGTTTGGAAAATAAAATTGTCATCTTGACGGCGACTTCTGGAGATACTGGAAAAGCTGCGATGGCAGGTTTTGCTGATGTTCCAGGGACAGAGATCATTGTCTTTTATCCAAAAGATGGTGTCAGCAAGGTGCAAGAATTGCAAATGACGACTCAGACTGGAGACAATACCCATGTCATCGCGATCGATGGAAACTTTGACGATGCCCAAACCAATGTCAAACACATGTTCAATGATGTGGCCCTTCGTGAAAAATTAGCAGCCAACAAGATGCAATTTTCATCAGCCAACTCTATGAACATTGGTCGTTTGGTGCCTCAGGTTGTCTATTACGTATACGCCTATGCGCAATTGGTTAAGACAAGCCAAATCACAGCGGGAGAAAAAGTCAACTTTACCGTCCCAACAGGAAACTTTGGAAATATCTTAGCAGCTTTCTATGCCAAACAAATCGGTCTTCCAGTTGGAAAATTGATCTGTGCGTCAAATGAAAACAATGTTTTGACAGACTTCTTCAAAACACATGTCTATGATAAGAAACGTGACTTCAAGGTGACCACCAGTCCATCAATGGATATTTTGGTCTCTTCAAACTTGGAACGCTTGATTTTCCACTTGGTAGGCAATGATGCCACAAAGACTAAAGAATTGATGGAAAGCCTTGTTGCAACAGGTCAGTACCAGTTGTCCGACTTTGATGCAGACATCTTAGATTTGTTTGCGGCTGCGTACGCAGATGAAGCAGAAACGGCTGCAGAGATCAAGCGGGTCTATGAAGCATCTGATTACATCGAAGACCCTCATACAGCCGTAGCATCAGCCGTTTATCAAAAATACCGGACCCAAACAGGAGATACTGCTAAAACAGTCATTGCCTCTACAGCTAGCCCTTATAAGTTCCCAGTTGTAGCGGTAGAAGCCGTGACAGGTGAGACAGGTCTAGGCGATTTCGAAGCCTTGGCTAAATTACACACACTCTCAGGTGTTCCTGTACCACCTGCTGTAGACGGTCTTGAAACTGCACCGGTTCGCCATCGTACAAGCGTGGCAGCTAAAGACATGCAAGCAGCCGTAGAAGACTACTTGGGACTTTAATTCTCTGTATTAGAAAGATCAAAAGAGCCGTTTGGCTCTTTTATATACGCATGAATTCATACAAAAAAATCTTAAACATCGCCCTTCCTGCCATGGGTGAAAATTTCTTACAAATGCTGATGGGCATGGTGGACTCTTATTTAGTGGCTCACCTGGGCTTGATTGCCATTTCAGGTGTTTCCGTCGCAGAGAATATCATCACGATCTATCAAGCCATCTTTTTGGCACTGGGTGCGGCAGTTGCCAGTGTTATGTCCAAAAGCTTGGGTGAAAAAAATCAAGCCAACATTGCCTACCATGCGACAGAGTCGCTGAAGGTGACCTTGTTGTTGAGTGCTCTCTTAGGAGGGGCTTCGCTGTTATTTGGACGCCAGATGATTTCGCTGTTGGGGACTGAAGCTGCAGTAGCCGAAAGTGGGGGGATTTACCTTTCCTTGGTTGGCGGGACCATAGTTCTCTTAGGATTGATGACGACCTTGGGCTCCTTGGTTCGGGTGGCCAACAATCCACGTCTTCCTATGTATGTGAGCCTGTTGACCAATCTATTAAACGCTCTGTTCTCCTCTGTAGCCATTTTCCTTTTTGGTTGGGGCATTGTTAGTGCAGCTTTGGGGACAGTGCTGGCCCGTCTGGTGGGCGTCATCCTCTTGTGGCAAAAGGTCCAGCTACCCTTTGCCCCCCTTCGTTGGGGATTGGATCGTAAGCTCTTGAACTTAGCACTTCCAGCTGCTGGAGAGCGGCTGATGATGCGGGCTGGAGATGTGGTAATCATTGCGATCGTGGTTGCTTTTGGGACCGAGGCAGTCGCAGGAAATGCCATCGGAGAGACCTTGACCCAGTTTAACTACATGCCTGTATTTGGAGTAGCCACAGCGACGGTCATGCTCGTAGCACGGAGCCTGGGTGAAGGTGATCTTGAGCAGATTGACCGTCTTCGAAAGCAGTCTTACTGGTTGTCCTTCGTGTTCATGTTACCTATTGCCTTGGGAATCTTTTTTGGGGGCACCCTTCTGACCCATCTCTACACACAAGATACAAAAGCAGTAGAAGCTAGCCTATCGGTTGTCCTCTTTTCTTTGTTGGGAACGCCGTTTACAGCAGGAACGGTCATCTATACAGCTATTTGGCAAGGCTTGGGAAATGGGAAGCTTCCATTTTATGCAACGACGATTGGCATGTGGGTCATTCGAATTGGAGCCGGTTATCTGCTTGGAGTAACCCTTGGCTTTGGCCTTCCAGGGGTCTGGACTGGAACGCTGCTCGACAATGGCTTTCGTTGGCTATTTTTGAGTCAGCTCTATAGACGAAAAGTAGGAGAGAAAAAATGACAAAACGAGCCTTTATTTGGGATTTGGATGGGACCTTGCTGGATTCCTATGATGCTATTCTGGCAGGTCTTGAGGAGACCTATGCAACTTATCAGCTTCCGTTTGACCGAGCCAGCATTAAAGACTACATCTTGAAGCATTCGGTTCAAAATCTTCTAGTAGCGGTGGCGGAGGAGTATCATCTGGATGTGACCGACTTGAATCATCGCCGAGCAGAAAGTCTAGCGGAGAAAAATGCCCAGGTCCTTCTGATGGAGGGGGCGCGTGATATCCTATCTTGGGGACAAGAAGCTGGAATTGAGCAGTTTGTCTATACCCATAAGGGAGAGAATGCCTTTGTCATCCTGCGGGACTTGGGCTTGGAATCTTTTTTTACAGAGATTTTGACCAGTCAAAGTGGTTTTACCCGCAAGCCTGACCCAGAAGCTGCCATGTATCTGATGGGGAAGTACGGGTTGGAGCCAGAAAATACCTACTATATTGGGGATCGGAGCCTGGATATTGACTTTGCAAGAAATAGCCAGATTCAGAGTATCAATTTCTTGACGTCTGACTATCAAGGCAATCATCAGATGAACACCTTACTAGATATTCCAGGTATTTTAAACGCTGAAAAGAATCTGTAAAGAATTTGTTTTCATTTTGAAATAAAGTCGTAAGCTTTCTTTAAGGAATGTCCGCTATAATAGAAGCATAAACAAAGACCTCCTAACTTTGTTTAGAAAAATCCTCAAACTTTTCTTTTTCATAATAATCTCCCTAAGAGTCGCCAAATCAGGCGGCTTTTTTGTGCGAAAAAACAGTGCAAGCTCTTTTCCTTGCAAGAGGATATAAAATATTTTATAATTGATTAGTCAATTATTGATTTATCAAAAATAAATAGAGGAAGGGACATGGCAGAAATAAATGATTTACTCTACCAACTACGCTTGGCGGATCAATCAACTACGCAACTCTTTGAAAAGCGCCTAGGGATTAGCTTAACACGTTATCAAATTTTGCAGGATTTATTAGAACAAGCGCCTTGCAATCAGATCGCGGTTCAGGAGCGCTTGCGGATTGATCCAGCTGCTTTAACGCGGCATTTCAAAATTTTAGAAAAGGAAGGATTTGTCCATCGGAGTCGAAATCCAAAGAACCAGCGGGAAATCTTAATTCATTTGACGGATACGGCCTATAATCGGTTGGTCAAACATCCTCCTCGCCATCATGTGGCTGTGAAAGAACAGATGAGTCGTATTTTGACCGCCCAAGAACAAGAGCAATTTTCTTACCTGCTGGACAAATTAGTATCTGGCATTGAACAAATAACAGTTGAATAAAAAGGAGAATCTACGATGTCATTACTGACGATTATTTTAGCAAGTCTTGCTGCACTGGAGCATTTATATATTTTTTATTTGGAGAGCATCAGAACCACATCTGATACCACAAGTCGGGTTTTCAACATGGATAAAGAAGAACTCGCTCGCCCATCTGTGACCTCTTTATTTAAGAATCAAGGGATATACAATGCCTTGATTGGTGTGTTCCTCTTGTATGGATTGTTTGTCTCTAAAAATAGTGAAGTTGTTACGATTTTTGTGCTTTTTATTATTGGAGCTGCGGCCTACGGTGCGATGACAGCCAATAAAAAGATTATCTTGACCCAAGGTGGTCCTGCAATTTTGGCTTTGTTGAGTATCCTATTGTTGGGATAAAAAGGACGGGCCACTAGGGCTCTTTGAGCTGATTTTATTAAATTAGTGTAGAAAAAAGTATAAAAAAAGACTAAAAATTTTATTGACTTTCTAAGAAAAAGGGTTATAATGGTAGCAACAGAAAAGTAATGAGTCAGCTATTTTCAGGGAGCTTGTGGGAATTGTGAACAAGCAATAGCGACTGATGAAAATTGGACTGTTATGATTAATGAATTCTAACCCATGTGAATTCGGTTGGCACCCCTTACCGTGCAACTCCTTGATAGAGGAGATAGAGATGTAGGGAAAGACCAGCTATTTTTCCCTATAAAAGAGGTGGCACCGCGGACACTACGCCCTCACACAGTTTTTGTGTGAGGGCTTTTCTATGTGCCTTAGCAAGCGAAGCGAGCTTAGGCACATTGATCCCAAAGCGAAAACAGAGCGAAGGGATATCCTTGCTCGCCTTAGCAAGCGACGTTACGATTCATTAGAAAAAGAGTTCTAAAAGAGAGGTTTCTGATATGAAAAAAGTTTTATCTGCTGATGTGTTGAGTCCAATTTTGGCTTATATGCGTTTGGATGCGCCCCATAAAATGATCTTGGAGTCGATCCCTCGTGAAAAAGAGAATGCGCGTTTTTCAATTGTAGCCTATCGGCCAGTCAGTGAAGTCAAGTTTGAAAATGGCGTCCTCTATTACAATGATCAAATTGTTGAAGAGGATCCTTTGGACTTTTTGAATCGCATCACGGTCAAAACGAAAACTTCTGAAGAGCTTCCTTTTAACGGTGGGGCGATTGGATTTGTCGGCTATGACTTGATTGGCCTCTATGAGAACATTGGTTCCATTCCTGAAGATACGATTGGCACACCAGATCTTCACTTTTTCTTATATGAGAGCTATGTGATTTTTGATCACAAAAAGGAAAAGGTCTATGTGGTGGAAGAGAATCTCTATAGTGGACGGAGTGAAGCAGAGCAAGCATCGAGCTTGGAGCAAGTATTAGCACAATTGGCAAGACCCGCAAAGGAAGAGTTTCAAGACAAGGACCTGCATGCGCTTCATTTCCACAATCATTTGGAGCAAAAAGAGTTTGAGGAAATGGTGGCCCTAGCGCGGGACTATATTCGAAAAGGAGATATGTTCCAATGCGTGCTCAGTCAACGTTTTTCAGCTGATTTTTCAGGAAAACCGCTAGATTATTACCGCAATTTGCGCGTGACCAACCCTTCGAATTATCTCTACTTTTATGATTTTGGGGAGTACCAAATTATCGGTGCCAGTCCAGAAAGTCTGGTGTCGGTCAAGGATCGAGTGGTGATAACTAATCCCATTGCGGGCACACGTCCCAGAGGGATCGATGAAGAGGCTGATCGGCAATTGGCAGCTGAGTTGACAGGGGATCCAAAAGAAGTCGCAGAACACCGGATGTTGGTGGATCTAGGGCGAAACGATATTGGGCGTATCGCTCAAAATGGATCAGTTGAAGTGACCAAATATATGGAAGTGGAATTCTTCCGTTATGTGATGCACCTGACGAGTGTGGTCAAGGGGCAATCACTTCCTGGACTAGCCTCCATTGAGGCTCTGAAGGCAACCCTTCCAGCTGGGACCGTTTCGGGGGCTCCCAAGATTCGAGCCATGAAGCGGATCTATGAAGCAGAAAAAGAAAAACGCGGGGTTTATGCAGGTGCTATTGGCTATCTCTCTGTGACGGGGGATCTCGATTTTGCTATTGCGATTCGAACCATGATCCTCAAAAATAAGAAGGCTTATGTGCAGGCTGGAGCAGGAATCGTTTATGATTCGATCGCTGAAAATGAATACCAAGAAACCGTCAATAAGGCAAAATCGATGACAAGGATTGGAGAAGAAGGATGATTTTATTAGTCGATAATTACGATTCATTTACCTATAATTTAGCACAGTATATCGGAAAATTTGATGAGGTCCAGGTGCTTCGAAATGATGATCCGGATTTGTACCAAGTTGCCCAAGAAGCAGATGCCTTGGTCTTTTCTCCAGGTCCAGGTTGGCCAAAGGATGCGGGCAAAATGGAGGAGATGATCCGAGATTTCGCGGGGGTTAAACCAATCTTGGGGATTTGCTTGGGGCATCAAGCGATTGCGGAAGTTTTTGGAGGGCGCTTGGGATTGGCGCCACAGGTCATGCATGGCAAACAAAGCCAGATCCAACTAGAAGCTTCCTCTCCTCTATACGCGGGTGTCGCAAAAGAGGTTCCAGTCATGCGCTACCATTCGCTGACGATTGAAGACATGCCAGAGGATTTTGTCATTACCTCTCGGACGACGGATGATCAAGCGATTATGGGGATTCAACACCGCAGCTTACCAATTTATGGTTTTCAATACCATCCAGAAAGTATCGGGACTCCAGATGGGCTCAAGACCATCGAAAATTTTGTCAAACTAGTCAAGGAGCGGAAGATGAAACAAGTGCTTGCAAAAGTAGCAGAAGGAATGGATCTAACTGGTGCATAGTTAGAAGCTGCTATGGAGGAAGTCGTTGCTGGTCGTGCTTCAGAAGCACAGGTGACGGCCCTTCTTCTAGGTCTCAAAATGAAGGGAGAAACGGTTGAAGAGCGGACGGCTATTGCAAAAGTGATGCAGGCCTATGCAGTCGCTATTCCTACAGAAGTTCAAGGGGCGATGGACAATTGTGGAACTGGGGGCGATCGTTCTTATAGTTTCAATATTTCAACAACAGCTGCCTTCGTCCTTGCTGGTGGTGGCATCAAGATGGCGAAACACGGAAATCGTTCGATCTCTTCCAAATCCGGTTCTGCGGATGTACTAGAAGCTCTAGGGATTAACCTTGATTTGGGTCCAGAAGACTTGGGACGAGTTTTTGAAAAGGCGGGAATTGTCTTTCTGTTCGCCAAAAATCTGCACCCTGGTATGCGCTATATTATGCCCGCTCGCTTGGCACTAGGAGTTTCAACCGTGATGAATTTGACTGGTCCTCTTATCAATCCAGTTCCTCTAGAAAGCCAGCTATTGGGGACCAGTCGTCCAGATATGCTAGAAAGTACGGCGGAGATTCTAAAGAATTTGGGAAGGAAACGGGCAGTGGTGGTGAGTGGCCCAGAAGGTTTGGACGAGGCAGGCCTTGATGGGGAAACCCAGCTCGCTATTCTGGAAAATGGACAGGTTACCTTATCCAGCTTTCAACCAGAAGATATAGGAATGGAGCGCATTGAAATTGATCAAGTGCGAGGTGGAGACGCCAAACGCAATGCGGAAATTTTGCTCAGCGTCTTGAAGAATGAATCGAGTCCCTTCTTAGAGGTGACTGTCTTGAATGCTGGCCTTGGTTTTTATGCCAACGGCAAAGTAGATTCTATCAAGGAAGGGATTGCCTTGGCACGTGAAGTGATTGCCAGTGGGGCTGCCCTTGAGAAATTGAGATTATTACAGGAGTATCAAAAATGAGTCAAGAATTCTTGCCAAAGATTCTAAAGGAAAAGGCGCGTGAAGTGGCTGTTATGAAAGAAGAGGAACTCCAACCTTTGCGCGAGACCTACCGCTTGTATGATTACCTAAAGAGTCATCCAGAAAAGCTTCAGGTCATCGCGGAAGTGAAAAAGGCAAGCCCGAGTCTGGGAGATATTCATGTCGATGTGGATATTGTCGCGCAGGCTAAGACTTACGAAGAAAATGGGGCCGTGATGATTTCTGTCTTGACCGATGAAGTGTTTTTCAAGGGCAGTATCGAGTATCTCCGGGAAATATCTAGTCAGGTTCGCATTCCCACCCTCAACAAAGATTTTATTGTGGATGAAAAGCAAATAATTCGGGCGCGAAACGCAGGGGCGACCGTGATCTTGTTGATAGTTGCAGCCTTATCAGAGGCTCGTCTGAAAGAATTATTCGATTTTGCGACTAATCTTGGCCTGGAGGTTTTGGTGGAGACCCATAATCTGACAGAACTAGAGGTCGCTCACCGGATTGGGGCTCAGATCATCGGGGTCAATAATCGCAACTTGGTGACCTTTGAGACGGATCTTCATACTAGCCTTGAATTGGCGACAAGCTTTGAACAAGAACCGGTCTACATCTCTGAGTCTGCTATTTTCACAGCAGCAGACGCGCGCATGCTGGCTCCTTATTTTAGTGGCATTCTCGTTGGGACAGCGCTCATGAAGGCAGACAATGTGGCTGAAAAAGTAAAGGAGTTGCAGATTGACAAAGGTTAAAATTTGCGGATTGTCCACTCCGGAAGCCGTCCAGACCGCTGTTGAAGCTGGTGCGGACTACATTGGTTTTGTCTTTGCACCAAGCAAACGGCAAGTGACGCTGGAGCAAGCCCGGCAGTTGGCTACAGGGATTCCAGAGGGAGTTCAAAAAGTCGGTGTTTTTGTATCGCCACAAAGAGAGGAAGTGGAGCAAGCTTGCCAAGTTGTGGGCTTGGACCTGATACAAGTGCATGGGCCGATAGATGATAATATCTTGCAAGACCTTCCCCAACAAACGATTCGCGCTGTTCAAGTGGGAAAAGACGCAGCTCTTCCTGAGACCAGTGCCGATTATCTGCTCTTTGATGCTCCTGTAGCAGGAAGTGGGAAGACCTTTGACTGGCAAGAACTCGAAAGTCAAACCGTTACAAAGCCCTTCTTTATTGCAGGAGGCTTGACGGAAGACAATGTAGCAGATGCCATTCGCTTCTTCCATCCTTATGCGGTGGATGTATCCAGTGGGGTCGAGACAAATGGAAAAAAAGATCAAGAAAAGATAAAACGATTTATAGAAAGGGTCAAGTATGGCATATAAACAACCAGATCAAAACGGATTTTACGGGCGGTTCGGGGGACGATTTGTCCCTGAAACCTTGATGACAGCAGTTTTAGAATTAGAAGAAGCCTACAGAGAAAGTCAAGCAGATCCTTCTTTTCAAGCAGAATTGGATCAGCTTCTGAAACAATATGTCGGTCGGGAAACACCGCTCTATTATGCTAAAAATCTTACCAAGTATGTCGGTGGAGCCAAGATCTTTCTTAAAAGGGAAGACCTCAACCACACAGGAGCTCATAAAATTAATAATGCCCTAGGACAGGTTTTATTAGCACACCGGATGGGTAAAAAGAAGATCATCGCAGAAACAGGGGCTGGACAGCACGGTGTTGCAACAGCAACAGCTGCTGCTTTATTTGATATGGAATGTACCATCTACATGGGGGAAGAAGATGTCAAACGCCAAGCCCTCAATGTCTTTCGGATGGAATTGTTGGGCGCCAAGGTTCAATCAGTAACAGATGGGTCACGTGTCCTCAAGGATGCGGTCAATGCTGCCCTTAGAGCCTGGGTAGCAAATGTGGAGGATACCCACTATATCATGGGTTCTGCCCTAGGACCTCATCCATTCCCAGAGATTGTCCGTGATTTTCAAAGTGTCATTGGCAGGGAAGCTAAACGCCAATTTGCAGAGCAAAATGATGGTGCGCTACCAGATGCAGTCTTAGCCTGTGTATGAGGCGGATCGAACGCCATTGGGCTCTTTTATCCTTTTGTTGAAGATACATCTGTTGCCATGTATGGGGCAGAAGCGGCTGGGCTTGGAGTAGATACAGACCAGCATGCAGCAACCTTGACCAAGGGGCGTCCGGGAGTCCTTCACGGCGCCTTGATGGATGTGTTACAGGATGCCCATGGACAGATTTTAGAAGCCTTCTCGATTTCAGCAGGTCTCGATTATCCAGGAATTGGGCCAGAGCATTCTTATTTCCATGAAATCAAGCGGGCAACCTATGTGCCTGTGACAGACCAAGAAGCATTAGAAGCCTTTCAATTGCTTTCAAAAGTAGAAGGAATCATTCCAGCTCTGGAATCGAGCCATGCTATCGCCTATGCGGTGAAGTTGGCTAAGGAGATGGGGCCTGAAAAATCCATGATCGTTTGCTTATCAGGTCGTGGGGATAAAGATGTGGTACAAGTCAAAGACCGCCTAGAACAAGAGAGGGGAGAGTAAGATGGGAAAGACCTTAACAGAGCATTTACAAAAGCTGAAAGACCAGAAGCGAGGGATCTTTGTTCCTTATATCATGGCAGGAGATCATGAAAAAGGCTTAGCAGGTTTGCAGGAAACCATCCAATTTTTGGAGGAGCTTGGTGTCTCAGCTATTGAGGTTGACATTCCTTTTTCGGATCCGGTGGCAGATGGCCCTGTGATTGAAGAGGCAGGACTACGAAGTTTAGCCCATGGGACGACGACAGAGGGTCTGGTGCAAACGATCCAGCATCTGGAGACAAGTGTTCCTTTGGTCATCATGACCTATTTCAACCCCTTGTTCCAATATGGGCTCGAAAACTTCTTTAGAGATGTAGAAGGAACAGCGGTTAAGGGAGTGATTATTCCGGATCTTCCTCATGAGCATGCGGATCTGGTAGAGCCTCTATTAGTGGATAAAGACATCGCTTTGGTGCCGCTAGTGAGCTTAACCACAGGAATCGAGCGCCAGAAGAAATTGATCCATGATGCAGAAGGATTTATCTATGCCGTTGCTGTCAATGGAGTGACGGGGAAAGCTGGTAGCTATCGAGATGACTTGGACCATCACTTGGCTCAATTACACGAAATAGCGTCCATTCCTGTTTTAACAGGTTTTGGAGTTTCCAGCATGGAGGATGTTCACCGTTTCAACAAGGTCTCAGATGGGGTCATTGTGGGGTCCAAAATCGTTAAGGCTCTCCACCAAGGGGAGACAGACGCCATCGTTCGTTTTATTTCTCAAGCAGTGAAGGGCTAGAAGCTTCATTTCATTCATCATCAGCTTGATTCTCCTAGATCAAGCTCTTTGTCTACTATTTTAAACATTCCCCTTGTTTGTCTTTACAAACGAGGCTTTCTCGTTACAATAGAGGTAGTAACAAGAAAAGAGGAGAAGAGAATGATAAGCCTTGAAGAGATTGATCAAGTCATCCAGTCAGGTCCTTTTGAACCAAGCTGGGACTCTCTTAGCCATCAAGTCTGCCCAGATTGGTATCGAGATGCCAAATTTGGAATGTTTATCCACTGGGGCGTCTACAGTGTACCTGCCTTTGGTTCGGAATGGTATTCGCGAAATATGTACATCCAAGGGAATCCTTGCTATGACTATCATCGAGAGCATTTTGGAGATCAGGCCAGCTTTGGCTACAAGGATCTCATTCCTCTATTTACAGCCGATCGCTTTGATCCGGCATCTTGGCTAGATCTCTTTCAAAAAGCGGGGGCCCATTATCTTTTTCCAGTTGCGGAGCACCACGATGGCTTTCAGATGTATGCCTCTACTCTCTCGCCTTATAATAGTTTAGAAATGGGGCCGAGACGAGATATCTTAGGAGAGCTGAGGGAGGAAGCAGAAAAACGTGGCCTGCACTTCTGTACGTCCTCTCACCGGGCAGAACACCAGTTTTTCTTTTCACATGGCAAGGAATTCACTAGTGACATTCCACAAGAAGTCCCAAGAGACAGCCTTTATTGGCCGGCCGAGCCAGAGCCAAAGGATCATTTTGATCTCACCTCCAAGCCCTATCCAAGCAAAGAATTCTTGGAAGACTGGCTTTTGCGAACCTGTGAACTGGTGCGGGACTACCAGCCAGAGCTCCTTTATTTTGACTGGTGGATCCAGCATGAGAGTTTCCGTCCCTACTTGATGCGCTTTTTGGCTTATTATTACAATCTAGCAGCACAAGAGGATCGCAAGGTGGCTGTTTGTTACAAACAGGATGCCCTCCCTTTAGGTTCAGGAATCGTCGAGATGGAGCGGGGAGGATACGGAGAGACGCAAGCCTTTCCGTGGCAAATGGATACCGCGATCGCCCGAAATTCTTGGTGTTATACTCAGGATTTAGCCTACAAGACCAGTAAGGAATTGCTGCAAAATTTAGTTGATGTTGTGGCAAAAAATGGCAATCTTCTGCTCAATATTGGACCCAAGGCAGATGGCACGATCCCTGAGCAAGACCAAGACATCCTCACAGAGATCGGGGAGTGGCTGGCGGTAAATGGAGAAGCCATTTATCAGAGTCGGCCTTGGCGGGTGTCATCGGATGGACCGACCGAGGTCCAAGAAGGTTCCTTCTCAGACGGGCAAGCGCCACTCTATACCAGCCAAGATTTCCGCTATACCATGCGTGATGGCTTACTTTATGCTATCCAGCTGGAACCAAGTGGAAGGATGGAAGAGTTGACCTTGCCATCTCTCGCCTATGATCTCAAGCAACCGAGAATTCTTCATGCGCGCATTCAAAAGCTAGAGATCCTTGGAGAAAGCCAGCCCCTTTCTTGGAGCCAAGATGAGACAGGGCTCCATCTTCAGTTACCAGCTTGCAGCAAAAAACAACCGCGTGTTTTACGCCTCAGTTTTTAGTTTTCTTGAAGCTTTCTATAAGGAATCGTTTAGGTTTCTCTTGTATACTGTACTCATCCAATAAGAAATGAGGTACAGAAAATGAAAATCTCAGTTAATTATCCAAAACGCTTTAAGAAATTGCCACAACAAGGTTCTTGTTACGGCGAATAAACACTTCTCTTCATTTTTCATAAGAAACTCCTAAAGAAGGCTCTACCCGAAAGGGTAGAGTTTTTATGTACCAGAGACCTTGTGATTCGTGGTATAATAGGCCTATGGAAAAAAAGAATAAATTACTACTCATCGACGGGTCTTCCGTCGCTTTTCGTGCCTTTTTCGCACTCTATAATCAAATTGATCGCTTCAAAAATGCTAATGGTCTGCATACAAACGCGGTCTATGGCTTTAATCTCATGTTGAGCCATCTCTTGGAGCGTATCCAACCAACCCATGTCCTCGTTGCTTTTGATGCAGGAAAGACGACTTTTCGGACGGAGATGTATGCCGACTACAAAGGGGGCCGTGCAAAAACTCCAGATGAGTTCCGCGAGCAGTTCCCTTTTATTCGCGAGCAACTAGATCATTTGGGGATCCGCCATTATGAGCTAGCCCAGTATGAAGCGGATGATATTATTGGAACGCTAGATAAGATGGCAGAAGCTACCTCAGTACCCTTTGAAGTCACCATTGTCTCTGGGGACAAGGATTTGATCCAGCTGACAGATGACAATACGGTGGTTGAGATTTCCAAAAAAGGGGTAGCGGAGTTTGAGGAATTCACTCCGGCCTATCTGAAAGAAAAGATGGGGCTGACACCAGCGCAATTTATCGACCTCAAGGCCTTGATGGGAGATAAATCGGATAATATCCCGGGTGTCACCAAGATTGGAGAAAAGACAGGGATCAAACTACTCCTAGAGTACGGCTCTCTCGATGGTATTTACGAGCATATCGACGAGATGAAGGCTTCTAAGATGAAGGAAAACCTCATCAACGACAAGGAGCAGGCCTATCTGTCTAAGACTCTTGCGACCATTGATACCAATGCGCCTATTGAGATTGGCCTGGACGATATCACCTATACGGGCCCTCATCTAGAAAATCTTGCCAAGTTTTATGAGGAGATGGGCTTCAAGCAACTCCGTCAGGCCTTGGATCTCAGTGGAGAAGAAGTAGCTCCTGTAGCCATTGACTATACAGAAGTCGAGCAAGTCACTTCAGATATGCTCACGGAAGATAGTTTCTTCCATTTTGAGATTTTTGGGGACAATTACCATACGGAACCCATCATCGGTTTCGCATGGGGGACAAAAGGTCAGCTCTACGCGAGTACAGATACTGGTCTTTTACAAACACCGATTTTCAAAGAATTTCTCGAAAAAACGCCCCTCAAGGTCTATGACTTCAAGCGGGCCAAGGTCTTGCTCAGCCACTTGGGCATTACCCTTCAAAATCCCGCGTTTGACAGTCGATTGGCCAAGTATCTCTTGTCGACCGTAGAGGACAATGAGATTTCAACCATTGCGAGTCTCTATAGTCAGATTGCGCTGCCGCTGGACGAAGTCGTTTATGGCAAGGGAGCCAAAAAAGCTATCCCAGAAAAGGCGGTCCTATTAGAGCATTTGGCACGGAAAGTCGCTGTTCTACTGGATACCGAAGAGCCCATGGTGGAACAGTTGCAAGCCCATGACCAGCTGGATTTGCTCTATGATATGGAGCAACCACTAGCAGCTGTTTTGGCCAAGATGGAAATCGCGGGGATCAAGGTAGAGCGCCAGACCCTAGAAGACATGCAGGTGGAAAACGAAGTGGTCTTGGAGCGCTTGACCCAAGAAATCTACGAGCTTGCAGGAGAAGAGTTCAACATCAATTCTCCAAAACAATTGGGCGTCATCCTCTTTGAAAAATTGGAACTCCCTCTTGAATATACGAAGAAGACCAAAACCGGCTATTCAACAGCTGTTGATGTCTTGGAACGCCTAGCTCCAATTGCACCGATCGTGTCTAAGATTCTTGAATACCGCCAAATTGCTAAGATCCAGTCGACCTATGTCATCGGTCTTCAAGATTGGATTTTGGAAGATGGGAAGATCCATACCCGCTATGTACAGGATTTGACGCAGACAGGCCGTTTGTCCAGTGTGGATCCCAACCTGCAAAACATTCCTGTCCGTTTGGAACAAGGTCGTCTCATTCGTAAAGCCTTTGTCCCAGAAGAGGAAAACAGTGTCTTGTTGAGTTCGGACTATTCACAAATTGAATTGCGCGTCTTGGCCCATATTTCGGGAGATGAGCATTTGATTGATGCTTTTAAGCATGGGGCAGATATCCATACATCGACCGCTATGCGGGTCTTCAATATTGCAAAACCAGAAGATGTGACGCCGAACGACCGTCGCAATGCTAAAGCAGTAAACTTCGGTGTGGTTTATGGAATTTCCGACTTTGGACTGTCTAATAACCTAGGGATCAGTCGAAAAGAAGCCAAGGCCTACATTGAGACTTACTTCGAACGCTACCCTGGTATCAAGGACTACATGGAGAGAGTGGTACGGGAAGCGCGTGATAAGGGCTATGTAGAAACCCTCTTCAAGCGTCGTCGGGAGATTCCAGATATCAATTCTCGCAACTTCAATGTTCGAGGCTTTGCGGAGCGGACAGCTATCAACTCACCCATCCAAGGATCGGCAGCAGACATCTTGAAAATTGCTATGATCCACTTGGACCAAGCGCTAGAGAGAGGAGCATACAAGACCAAGATGCTCCTTCAGGTCCACGATGAAATCGTTCTGCAAGTACCAAGTGATGAACTGGTAGCGATCAAAGAACTCGTCAAAGAGACCATGGAATCCGCTATTGAACTTGCGGTACCGCTGGAAGCCGATGAAAATGAAGGCAAAACATGGTATGAAGCCAAATAAGATTAAGTTTGTTCAAAACAGAAAGAGGTAGGAAACTTTTCAGTTTCCTACCTCTTTTAATGACAAACACTTGCAATGCCTTCCGTATTGTTATACTATTTAAAGAAAGGAAACGCATACAAAAGGAGATTCATATGGCCTATTCATTTCGCAATCCTAGTGATGGCATTATCAAACATTACCTAGAAACCAGCAAGATCATCGCTGTAGTTGGATTATCTGATCGTGAAGAGACGACCAGTCATCGTGTCAGCAAGGAGATGCAAGAACGGGGCTATCGGATTATTCCTGTCAACCCCCGTGCAGCTGGAGGTCAGATCCTTGGGGAGACGGTGTACGCTAGCTTACAGGATATCCCATTCCCAGTAGATATCGTTGATGTATACCGTCGCAGTGAGTTTTTACCAGATGTGGCACGTGATTTTATTGAGACGGATGCGAAAATTTTCTGGGCACAATTGGGACTGGAAAATCAAGAAGCAGAAGAAATTCTTCGAGGAGCAGGTCGAGAAGATATCGTCATGAACCGCTGTATCAAACGAGAACACACCCGACTGATCTTAGGAGACTCCCTATACGGTTTATAAATGATAAACAATTGACATAGAAGAAAACCCCAGCAAGCTGGGGTTTTCTTCTTACTCTTATTCAGTTTCATGGCTTGGATGGCATGTAAAATGGCGCGGCCCTTGTTTAATCTGCTTGATTTGATCATAAAATGCAATTTGGCAGTTGATAAAGTAAGGCATGGTATAAAAGCCGATGACATCGCGCGTGAAGTAATTCAAGAAGTACCAACCAATCAAGGTTAGGTCGAGCACTAGGCGATTGCTGCGGAACCCTTTCATGGTTTCACGACTTTGGCGAAGGACTCCAAAGGCTCCCTTGTAGTCGCCGTCTCGTAATTGCTCGTAGAGGATCAATTCGACCAGGCTGAGACTGTAGTATTGTGGCAGGTAAAAGAGGAGGCCAATCAGGCCAAGTATGACACCAGCAGTCATCAGAGGCATTTGTTGCATGAGAGATTGGAATTCAGGACTGGAAGCACTCAGAGTGCTAGGGTTGCTCACCTTATCGTAGATCGCCAAAAATCGAATGCTGGCGTAGGTGCTGATGAGACTACCCGCATAGAGGATGACTCCCCATAAAAAGAGGACGGCTTGCTTCAAAATCAAGGTAGCAAATACAGAGGTAAAGCGATCTTGTTTAAAGATATCTAACACCCGTGTTCGGTGCTCGATCTTGGGATTAATCGTATCTAAATAGCTAAAAGTCGCACCGACCACTAAAATGGAGATGACAAAGGAGACGACGGAAGGAAAGAGCTGTCGCTGGATCATGTAGATACTTGCTTGCTGCAAGGTCATATCCGGTAGTAGATCGACCAGATCTTGCCCACTTAAGAGGAAGTTAGCAAGAATGGTCAACAGGACCGGAAGAGCAAAAAGGATAGCTAAGCCCGGTTGCTGGACTTGCATGGTACGTGCCCGGAGGCGAATCAATTTAAGGTTCATAGATGACACTCTCTTCATAGTAGTACTTTTTATTATAACATAAGTCCGTGACAGAGCCGGTAAAATTTGGTACAATCGTACAGGTGTTCACAGGAAAACTGTGACAGGAATAAGAAGGCTGGGACTGTTTTTCCCAGTACGGAGGTAACCATGACAGATTCACCGATTCAATATCGATTGATCAAAAAAGAAAAGCATACAGGTGCTCGTCTGGGAGAAATTATCACCCCTCACGGGACCTTCCCGACCCCAATGTTTATGCCTGTAGGGACTCAGGCAACCGTTAAGACCCAATCACCAGAAGAACTCAAGGAAATGGGTTCCGGAATTATCTTGGCCAACACCTACCATCTCTGGCTTCGTCCCGGGGATGATCTAGTCGCAAAAGCAGGAGGACTGCACCAGTTCATGAACTGGGACCAGCCCATTTTGACAGATAGTGGAGGCTTCCAGGTCTATTCATTAGCGGATACCCGCAACATCACCGAAGAAGGGGTAACTTTTAAAAATCACCTCAACGGCTCGAAGATGTTCCTCTCTCCAGAAAAAGCCATCTCCATCCAAAACAATCTAGGAAGCGACATCATGATGTCCTTTGATGAATGTCCTCAGTTCTATCAACCCTATGATTATGTGAAAAAATCGATCGAACGGACCAGTCGTTGGGCAGAACGTGGCCTAAAGGCTCACCGTCGCCCTCATGATCAAGGTCTTTTCGGGATTGTCCAAGGGGCTGGATTTGAAGACTTGCGCCGTCAGTCTGCTCAAGATTTAGTCAGCATGGACTTTCCAGGTTATTCTATCGGTGGCTTAGCTGTTGGGGAAAGCCATGAAGAGATGAATGCCGTGCTTGATTTCACTACTCCGCTCTTACCGGAGAACAAGCCTCGCTATCTCATGGGAGTAGGAGCTCCAGACAGTCTGATCGATGGCGTTATTCGTGGAGTGGACATGTTTGACTGTGTCTTGCCGACGCGGATTGCACGAAATGGTACCTGTATGACTAGTCAAGGACGTCTAGTAGTGAAAAATGCGCAATTTGAAGAAGACTTTACACCGCTGGATCCCGAATGTGATTGCTACACTTGTAAAAATTACACCCGGGCTTATCTTCGCCACCTCCTCAAGGCAGATGAGACCTTCGGCATTCGCTTGACTAGCTACCACAACCTATACTTCTTGATCAACCTCATGAAGCAGGTCCGTCAAGCCATCGTGGATGACAATCTCTTAGAATTCCGTGAGCATTTCGTAGAAAAATATGGCTATAACAAATCAGGACGGAATTTCTAGAAATAGATAAATAGGAAGAAAAAAGACTACAGCCATCTGAGAATAATAGGAATAACTGCTAGACGCAGTGGTTGATTGGTATCTTTGTTCGCTTGTTAAGCTCCAAAGATAACCTAATCAACTGTGCGGGGGCGAGACGACGAACAAATTGGATATAAATTTGTTCTGTCTCGCTCCCTTTTTCCTAATAATAGCAACTTTTTTAGCACTCAATTTCTTTCGAAAACACTTTCATCAAAAAAACGAAAAAAATCTTCTCAAATCCCTTGCATTGGGCCTTTGTTTGTGTTAAACTACTATGGTGTTGTGAAAAACAGCTATTAGCTTTGATGCAAGAGGTTGCGACACGCTCGGTTGCATTGCCACGCAACGCGCGTCGGTTTTCTTGTGGAGCTAGCCTATTATCTTAAATAGACGAAAAGGAGAAAAAGATGGCAAACAAAAAAATCCGCATCCGTTTGAAAGCGTACGAACACCGTACACTCGACACAGCGGCTGCAAAAATCGTAGAATCAGCTACTCGTACAGGTGCACAAGTTGCGGGGCCAATCCCACTTCCAACTGAACGTAGCCTCTACACAATCATTCGTGCGACTCACAAATATAAAGATTCTCGCGAACAATTCGAAATGCGTACACACAAACGTTTGATCGACATCATCAACCCAACTCAAAAAACAGTTGACGCTTTGATGAAATTGGATCTTCCAAGTGGTGTAAACGTAGAAATCAAACTTTAATCTAAAGCTTGATCTAGAGCATAAAAAACGCTCGTTAAAAACTTTTTGAATAAAAAACTATAGAAAAGGAACTATTTTCTCATGACAAAAGGAATCTTAGGGAAAAAAGTGGGAATGACTCAAATCTTCACTGAAGCTGGCGAATTGATCCCTGTAACAGTTATCGAAGCAACTCCAAACGTTGTTCTTCAAGTTAAAACTGTTGAAACAGATGGTTACAACGCTATCCAAGTTGGTTTCGATGACAAACGCGAAGTATTGAGCAACAAACCTGCTAAAGGACATGTAGCAAAAGCTAACACGGCTCCTAAGCGCTTCATTCGTGAATTCAAAAACGTTGAAGGCTTGGAAGTTGGTGCTGAAATCACAGTTGACACTTTCGAAGCTGGAGACATTGTTGATGTAACTGGTACTTCTAAAGGTAAAGGTTTCCAAGGTGTTATCAAACGCCACGGACAATCACGTGGACCAATGGCTCACGGTTCTCGTTACCACCGTCGTCCAGGTTCTATGGGACCTGTTGCACCTAACCGCGTATTCAAAGGTAAAAACCTTGCAGGACGTATGGGTGGCGATCGTGTAACAATTCAAAACCTTGAAGTTGTACAAGTTGTTCCAGAAAAGAACGTTATCCTTATCAAAGGTAACGTACCAGGTGCTAAGAAATCTCTTATCACTATCAAGTCAGCAGTTAAAGCTGGTAAATAATAAGGAAAGGGGAATACAGTCAAAATGGCAAATGTAACATTATTCGACCAAACTGGTAAACAAGCGGGCGAAGTTGTTCTTAACGATGCGATCTTTGGTATCGAACCAAACCAAGCAGTTGTATTTGATGTGATCATCAGCCAACGTGCTAGCCTTCGTCAAGGAACTCACGCAGTTAAAAACCGTTCAGCCGTTTCAGGTGGCGGACGCAAACCATGGCGTCAAAAAGGAACTGGACGTGCTCGTCAAGGTTCTATCCGCTCTCCACAATGGCGTGGTGGTGGAATTGTCTTCGGACCAACTCCACGTAGCTATGCGTACAAACTTCCTCAAAAAGTTCGTCGCCTTGCACTTAAATCTGTTTACTCAGAAAAAGTTGCTGAAAACAAATTTGTAGCCGTTGATTCTCTTGAATTTACAGCTCCAAAAACTGCTGAATTTGCAAAAGTTCTTGCAGCTTTGAGCATCGATTCTAAAGTCCTTGTTATTCTTGAAGAAGGAAATGAATTCGCAGCTCTTTCAGCTCGTAACCTTCCAAACGTGAAAGTTGCGACTGCTACAACTGCAAGTGTTCTTGACATCGCAAATAGTGACAAACTTCTTGTTACTCAAGCAGCTATCTCTAAAATCGAGGAGGTTCTTGCATAATGAATTTGTATGATGTTATCAAAAAACCTGTTATCACTGAAAAGTCAATGGCTCAACTTGAAGCAGGCAAATATGTATTCGAAGTTGACACTCGCGCTCACAAACTTTTGATCAAACAAGCTGTTGAAGCTGCGTTTGAAGGTGTAAAAGTTGCGAATGTGAACACTGTAAACGTAAAACCTAAAGCAAAACGCGTTGGACGTTACACTGGTTTTACTTCAAAAACTAAAAAAGCTATCATCACGCTTGCAGCTGATTCTAAAGCAATCGAGTTGTTTGCTACTGAAGCTGAATAATCTAAGGAGGAAATATCGTGGGAATTCGTGTTTATAAACCAACAACAAACGGTCGCCGTAATATGACTTCTTTGGATTTCGCTGAAATCACAACAAACGCACCTGAGAAAACTTTGCTTGTTTCTCTTAAAAACAAAGCAGGTCGTAACAACAACGGTCGTATCACTGTTCGTCACCAAGGTGGTGGACACAAACGTCATTACCGTTTGATCGATTTCAAACGTAACAAAGATGGAGTTGAAGCAGTCGTTAAAACGATCGAATACGATCCAAACCGCTCAGCTAACATCGCGCTTGTACACTACACTGACGGTGTGAAAGCTTACATCATCGCCCCTAAAGGTCTTGAAGTAGGTCAACGCATCGTATCAGGACCAGAAGCAGATATCAAAGTCGGAAATGCTCTTCCACTTGCTAACATCCCAGTTGGTACTTTGATCCACAACATCGAATTGAAACCTGGTAAAGGTGGAGAATTGGTACGTGCTGCTGGAGCTTCTGCTCAAGTATTGGGTTCTGAAGGTAAATATGTACTTGTTCGTCTTCAATCAGGCGAAGTTCGCATGATTCTTGGAACTTGCCGTGCTACAGTTGGTGTTGTCGGAAACGAACAACATGGACTTGTTAACCTTGGTAAAGCGGGACGTAACCGCTGGAAAGGTGTTCGCCCTACAGTTCGTGGTTCTGTAATGAACCCGAATGATCACCCACACGGTGGTGGTGAAGGTAAGGCACCAGTTGGACGTAAAGCGCCATCTACTCCTTGGGGTAAACCTGCGCTTGGTCTTAAAACTCGTAACAAGAAAGCGAAATCTGACAAACTTATCGTTCGTCGTCGCAACCAAAAATAATCATAAGCAACTAGCTTACACTTTCCGCCAGCTCGGTAGCGCTGCTAAGCAGCGCAAGCCGCTGTGGTACTAAATTTTAAAGGAGAAAATTACAAAATGGGACGTAGTCTTAAAAAAGGACCTTTCGTCGATGAGCATTTGATGAAAAAAGTTGAAGCTCAAGCAAACGACGAAAAGAAAAAAGTAATTAAAACTTGGTCACGTCGTTCAACGATCTTCCCAAGTTTCATCGGATACACTATCGCAGTTTATGATGGACGTAAACATGTACCTGTTTACATCCAAGAAGACATGGTAGGTCACAAGCTTGGTGAATTTGCACCAACTCGTACTTACAAAGGTCACGCGGCAGACGACAAGAAGACACGTAGAAAATAAGGAGAACATAAATGGCAGAAATTACTTCAGCTAAAGCAATGGCTCGTACAGTGCGTGTTTCACCTCGTAAATCACGTCTTGTTCTTGACAACATCCGTGGTAAAAGCGTAGCCGATGCCATCGCTATTTTGACATTCACACCAAACAAAGCTGCAGGGATCATCCTTAAAGTGTTGAACTCGGCAGTAGCAAACGCTGAAAACAACTTTGGTTTGGAAAAAGCTAACTTGGTAGTATCTGAAGCGTTCGCAAACGAAGGACCAACAATGAAACGTTTCCGTCCACGTGCGAAAGGTTCAGCTTCACCAATCAACAAACGTACAGCTCACATCACAGTAGCTGTTGCAGAAAAATAAGGAGGTAAACTCGTGGGTCAAAAAGTACATCCAATTGGTATGCGTGTTGGTATCATCCGTGATTGGGATGCCAAATGGTATGCTGAAAAAGAATACGCGGATTACCTTCATGAAGATCTTGCAATCCGTAAATTCATTCAAAAAGAATTGGCTGACGCAGCCGTTTCAACTATTGAAATCGAACGCGCAGTAAACAAAGTTAACGTTTCTCTTCACACTGCTAAACCAGGTATGGTTATCGGTAAAGGTGGAGCAAACGTTGATGCACTTCGTGCAGCTCTTAACAAATTGACTGGTAAACAAGTACACATCAACATCATTGAGATCAAACGTCCTGACTTGGATGCTCACCTTGTTGGTGAAGGAATTGCTCGTCAATTGGAACAACGTGTTGCTTTCCGTCGTGCACAAAAACAAGCGATCCAACGTGCTATGCGTGCTGGAGCTAAAGGAATCAAAACTCAAGTGTCAGGTCGTTTGAACGGTGCAGATATTGCCCGTGCAGAAGGATACTCTGAAGGAACTGTTCCACTTCACACACTTCGCGCTGATATCGATTACGCTTGGGAAGAAGCAGACACTACTTACGGTAAACTTGGTGTTAAAGTATGGATCTACCGTGGTGAAGTTCTTCCAGCTCGTAAAGACGCTAAAGGAGGTAAATAACCAATGTTAGTACCTAAACGTGTAAAACACCGTCGCGAATTCCGTGGTAAAATGCGCGGTGAAGCAAAAGGTGGAAAAGAAGTAGCATTCGGCGAATACGGTCTTCAAGCTACAACTAGCCACTGGATCACAAACCGTCAAATCGAAGCTGCTCGTATCGCCATGACTCGTTACATGAAACGTGGTGGTAAAGTTTGGATTAAGATTTTCCCACACAAATCATACACCGCTAAAGCTATCGGGGTACGTATGGGATCTGGTAAAGGGGCTCCTGAAGGTTGGGTAGCACCAGTTAAACGTGGTAAAGTGATGTTCGAAATCGCTGGTGTATCTGAAGAGATCGCACGCGAAGCGCTTCGTCTTGCTAGCCACAAATTGCCAGTTAAAACTAAATTTGTGAAACGTGAAGCAGAATAAGGAGAGGTCATGAAACTTACAGAAGTAAAAGAATTTGTTAAAGAACTTCGTGGTCTTTCTCAAGAAGAACTCGCGAAGCGTGAAAATGAATTGAAGAAAGAATTGTTTGAACTTCGTTTCCAAGCGGCTGCTGGTCAATTGGAACAAACTGGACGTTTGAAAGAAGTGAAAAAACAAATCGCTCGTATTAAAACTGTTCAATCAGAAGCTAAATAATAGACTAGGGAAGGAGAATTTCAATGGAACGCAATAATCGTAAAGTTCTTGTTGGACGCGTTGTGTCTGACAAAATGGACAAAACAATCACAGTTGTAGTTGAAACTAAACGTAACCACCCAGTCTATGGTAAACGTATCAACTATTCTAAAAAATACAAAGCTCATGATGAAAACAATGTTGCTAAAGAAGGCGATATCGTTCGTATCATGGAAACTCGTCCGCTTTCGGCTACAAAACGCTTCCGTCTTGTAGAAGTCGTTGAAAAAGCGGTCATCATCTAATCATACCTGAAAGGAGAAAACGTAAATGATTCAAACAGAAACTCGTTTGAAAGTCGCTGACAACAGTGGCGCACGCGAAATCTTGACAATCAAAGTTCTTGGTGGTTCAAAACGTAAATTCGCGAGCATCGGTGATGTAATCGTTGCATCTGTAAAACAAGCTACTCCTGGTGGTGCGGTTAAGAAAGGTGACGTTGTAAAAGCTGTTATCGTTCGTACTAAATCAGGTGCTCGTCGTAAAGATGGTTCATACATCAAGTTTGACGAAAATGCAGCAGTGATCATCCGTGACGACAAAACTCCTCGCGGAACTCGTATCTTTGGCCCAGTTGCACGTGAATTGCGTGACGGTGGTTTCATGAAGATCGTATCACTTGCTCCAGAAGTACTTTAATCAATAAAAAACAAACACAGTCCCCTGGCTTAGCCAGGGTGCCCATCGGGCGTAAGAATAAAAGGAGAATAAAATGTTTGTAAAAAAAGGCGACAAAGTTCGCGTTATCGCTGGTAAAGACAAAGGCGTAGAAGCTGTTGTTCTTACTGCTCTTCCAAAAGTAAATAAAGTTGTTGTAGAAGGTGTAAACATCATCAAGAAACACCAACGTCCAAATAACGAAAACCCTCAAGGTGCAATCGTTGAAAAAGAAGCTCCAATCCATGCTTCTAACGTTCAAGTTTTGGACAAAAACGGTGTTGCTGGACGTGTTGGCTACAAATTTGTAGACGGCAAAAAAGTTCGCTACAACAAAAAATCAGGCGAAGTGCTTGACTAATCACGAAGGAAAGGAGAAGTATAATGGCTAATCGTTTAAAAGAAAAATACCTTAATGAAGTAGTACCATCATTGACTGAACAGTTCAACTATTCATCAGTTATGGCCGTGCCAAAAGTTGATAAAATCGTTTTGAACATGGGTGTCGGTGATGCAGTATCAAATGCTAAAAACCTTGAAAAAGCTGCTGAAGAGCTTGCTTTGATCTCAGGTCAAAAACCATTGATCACTAAGGCTAAAAAATCAATCGCCGGCTTCCGTCTTCGTGAAGGTGTTGCGATCGGTGCAAAAGTTACCCTTCGTGGTGAACGTATGTACGAATTCTTGGATAAATTGGTAACAGTTTCACTTCCACGTGTACGTGACTTCCATGGTGTTCCAACAAAATCATTTGATGGACGCGGAAACTACACACTTGGTGTGAAAGAACAATTGATCTTCCCAGAAATCAACTTTGATGATGTTGATAAAACTCGTGGTTTGGATATCGTAATCGTAACTACAGCGAACACAGACGAAGAATCACGTGCATTGCTTACTGGCCTTGGTATGCCGTTTGCAAAATAATATAGGAGGTAAAACTAATGGCTAAAAAATCTATGATTGCTAAGAACAAACGCCCAGCGAAGTTCTCTACTCAAGCATACACTCGCTGTGAACGTTGTGGACGTCCACACTCAGTTTACCGCAAGTTTAAACTTTGCCGTGTTTGCTTCCGTGAATTGGCATACAAAGGTCAAATCCCAGGTGTCACAAAAGCATCTTGGTAATAGCATGATACAAAGAGCGTAACAACCCCAGCAAAAATAGGAGATTTGGTGCAGGAGCGATGCTCCAAGACAAATCTATCTTTTTTGCCCAGGTTGTAGCTCGTGTTCAAATGAAAAATGCTCATTTGTATGTATCAAAACTTTCTGAGCCTAGCTCAATCATTAACTAGCAAGTGCAACTTGCAAACTACTAGTAAGAGGAGAAATTATAATGGTTATGACTGACCCAATCGCAGACTTCCTTACACGTATTCGTAACGCTAACCAAGCAAAACACGAAGTACTTGAAGTACCTGCATCAAACATCAAAAAAGGGATTGCTGAAATCCTTAAACGCGAAGGTTTTGTAAAAAACGTGGAATTCATCGAAGATGACAAACAAGGCATCATCCGTGTATTCTTGAAATACGGACAAAACGGTGAAAAAGTTATCACAAACTTGAAACGTGTATCTAAACCAGGTTTGCGTGTTTACAAAAAACGTGAAGATCTTCCAAAAGTTCTTAACGGACTTGGAATTGCTATCCTTTCAACTTCTGAAGGTTTGCTTACTGATAAAGAAGCACGCCAAAAGAACGTTGGTGGAGAAGTTATCGCTTACGTTTGGTAATATTTAGCTCCCAATTTCGTCGTGACTCTTCGTTATTGTCTCTTGCCTAACCCAAAGTTATGTCCGCGAGACAATGCCTCGATTCACTTAGAAATTGAGACCTAAACATTAACTTTTAAATCAAAAAGATTTAAACCCCGTGAAAACTGGCCTGAAAAGGCCTGACAATTTAACAGGAGAATAAAAAACATGTCACGTATTGGTAATAAAGTTATCGTGTTGCCTGCTGGTGTTGAAATCACTAACAATGACAACGTTGTAACTGTAAAAGGACCTAAAGGAGAACTTACTCGTGAGTTCTCAAAAGATATTGAAATCCGTGTGGAAGGTACTGAAGTAACACTTCACCGTCCAAACGATTCAAAAGAAATGAAAACAATCCACGGAACAACTCGTGCCCTTTTGAACAACATGGTTACTGGTGTATCAGAAGGATTCAAGAAAGAACTTGAAATGCGCGGGGTTGGATACCGTGCACAACTTCAAGGATCAAAACTTGTTTTGGCTGTTGGTAAATCACACCCAGACGAAGTTGAAGCTCCAGAAGGAATTACTTTTGAACTTCCAAACCCAACAACAATCGTTGTTAGCGGAATTTCAAAAGAAGTAGTTGGTCAAACAGCTGCTTATGTACGTAGCCTTCGTTCACCTGAACCATACAAAGGTAAAGGGATCCGTTATGTTGGTGAATACGTTCGCCGTAAAGAAGGTAAAACAGGTAAATAATGTAGCTTGGTTGTTTTTCAACCAACCTTCATCTTACCAACTCAGTGCTTAGCACATGATTTTAAAATTAAGAGGTGAAAATTGTGATTTCGAAACCAGATAAAAACAAAATCCGTCAAAAACGCCACCGTCGCGTTCGCGGAAAACTCTCTGGAACTGCTGATCGCCCACGTTTGAACGTATTCCGTTCTAATACAGGCATCTACGCTCAAGTAATTGATGACGTAGCGGGTGTAACGCTCGCAAGCGCTTCAACTCTTGACAAAGAAGTTTCAAAAGGAACTAAAACTGAACAAGCCGTTGTTGTCGGCAAACTTGTTGCTGAACGTGCAGTTGCTAAAGGTATTTCTGAAGTGGTGTTCGACCGCGGTGGATATCTATATCACGGACGTGTTAAAGCTTTGGCTGATGCAGCTCGTGAAAACGGATTGAAATTCTAATAGGAGGACACTAGAAAATGGCATTTAAAGATAATGCAGTTGAACTTGAAGAACGCGTAGTTGCCATCAACCGTGTAACAAAAGTTGTTAAAGGTGGACGTCGTCTTCGTTTTGCAGCTCTTGTAGTTGTTGGTGACCGTAATGGCCGTGTTGGATTTGGTACTGGTAAAGCTCAAGAAGTTCCAGAAGCAATCCGTAAGGCTGTTGAAGATGCTAAGAAAAACTTGATCGAAGTTCCTATGGTTGGAACAACAATTCCACACGAAGTAACATCAGTATTTGGTGGAGCTCGTGTATTGTTGAAACCAGCTATCGAAGGGGCTGGGGTTGCTGCAGGTGGAGCAGTTCGTGCCGTTGTCGAATTGGCAGGTATTGCAGATGTTACATCTAAATCACTTGGATCAAACACTCCAATCAACATCGTTCGTGCAACTGTTAACGGTTTAGCACAATTGAAACGCGCTGATGAAGTTGCTGCCCTTCGTGGTATTTCAGTTTCTGACTTGGCTTAAGAAAGGAGATTCAAATGGCTCAAATTAAAATTACTTTGACTAAGTCTCCAATCGGACGCATCCCGTCACAACGTAAAACTGTTGTAGCACTTGGACTTGGCAAATTGAACAGCTCTGTTATTAAAGAAGATAACCCAGCGGTACGTGGTATGATCACTGCTGTATCTCACTTGGTAACAGTTGAAGAAGTAAAATAATCTATTTAAAATAGAAACAAAGTTTTCAGGGGTATGAGAGGTTCTCATCCCCTAAAACTAAATATAAGTATAGGCGAGTTTGTAGTTAGGACACCTTTTCCTGATTACATGCGTTAGCAATTTACAAAAGAGGAGAAAATAAATAATGAAACTTCATGAATTACAACCTGCTACAGGTTCACGTAAAGTCCGCAACCGTGTTGGTCGTGGTACTTCATCTGGTAATGGTAAAACTTCTGGCCGTGGTCAAAAAGGTCAAAAAGCTCGTAGCGGTGGCGGTGTACGTCTTGGTTTTGAAGGTGGACAAACTCCATTGTTCCGTCGTCTTCCAAAACGTGGATTTACAAACATCAACGCTAAAGAATATGCTATTGTGAACCTTGATCAATTGAACGCCTTTGAAGATGGTGCTGAAGTAACTCCAGTAGTACTTGTAGAATCAGGAATTGTAAAAGCTGAAAAATCAGGTATCAAAATTCTTGGTAACGGAGAATTGACTAAGAAGTTGACTGTTAAAGCAGCTAAATTCTCTAAATCAGCTGAAGAAGCTATCACTGCTAAAGGTGGTTCAGTTGAAGTCATCTAAGTGAGGTGACCTATGTTTTTTAAATTATTAAAAGATGCATTTAAGGTAAAACAAGTACGGTCGAAGATTTTATTTACGATCTTCATCATTCTTGTTTTCCGCATTGGGACCACGATTACAGTGCCTGGTGTAAATGCGAAAATTCTGAACAACCTTCAAGATGTGTCCTTCTTGAACATGCTCAGTTTGGTTTCTGGGAATGCCATGAGGAACTTCTCAGTTTTTGCATTAGGGGTTAGCCCATACATCACAGCTTCGATCGTCGTGCAACTTTTGCAAATGGATCTGTTACCTAAGTTTGTTGAATGGGGCAAACAGGGGGAAGTTGGTCGAAGAAAGCTCAACCAAGCTACACGCTATATTTCTTTGGTTTTAGCCTTTGTTCAATCCATCGGGATTACAGCCACCTTCCACACTTTGTCTCAGGCGAAATTAGTCGCAACTCCAAATACCAAGACCTATCTATTAATCGGTGCGATTCTGACGACCGGTTCCATGATTGTGACTTGGCTTGGAGAACAAATCACAGATAAAGGGTACGGTAATGGTGTTTCAATGATTATCTTTGCAGGGATTGTGTCATCAATTCCTGAGATGATTAAAGAAATCTATGAAAATGCATTTGTGAATGTTCGTTCTGGTCAAATGACCAATTCCCTCATTTTTGTTGGGGTATTAATCCTTGCTGTCTTAGTTATTGTTTACTTTACAACCTTTGTAGAGCAAGCACAATACAAGATTCCAATCCAATATACAAAGATTGCACAAGGAGCTCCATCAAGTTCTTACCTTCCTTTGAAAGTAAACCCAGCAGGGGTTATTCCTGTCATCTTCGCTAGTTCGATTACAGCAGCGCCTGCTGCGATTTTCCAAGTGATTAGCGCTATGGGTTACAATGCAGGATGGGTGAAAACAGCTCAAGCCATGTTGGCTACAAACACACCAACTGGTGTGGCAATGTATGCCTTATTGATCATTCTCTTCACCTTCTTCTACACGTTTGTTCAGATCAATCCTGAAAAAACGGCAGAAAACCTTCAAAAGAGTGGTGCCTATATCCCAGGCGTCCGCCCTGGTAAGGGGACAGAAGAGTTTATGTCTCGTTTGCTACGTCGTTTAGCAAGTGTCGGATCAGTATTCCTTGGCTTTATTACCATCATTCCAATCCTGGCTCGAGATTTATTTGGTTTGACAGATGCAGTTGCTCTTGGAGGAACTAGTTTGTTAATCATTATTTCAACAGGTATTGAGGGAATGAAACAATTAGAAGGCTACTTATTAAAACGTAAGTATGTCGGATTTATGGACACAACAACAGAATAGAATAAGGTTGACTTTGTCAGCCTTCTATTTTGTTTTTAAATGGAAATAGGAATTCGCTCCTGCTTCCATTTAAAAACAAAATAAGGAGAATTCATCATGAATCTTTTAATTATGGGGTTGCCTGGAGCAGGTAAAGGAACTCAAGCAGCTAAAATCGTTGAAGAGTTTCACGTAGCGCACATCTCCACTGGAGATATGTTCCGCGCAGCGATGGCTAACCAAACTGAAATGGGTGTGCTTGCAAAATCATACATTGATAAAGGTGAGTTGGTACCAGATGAAGTAACCAATGGAATTGTGAAAGAACGCCTTGCTCAAGATGATATTAAAGAAACAGGTTTCCTTTTGGATGGCTATCCACGTACAATTGAACAAGCTCATGCCTTGGATCAAACTTTGTCAGACCTTGGTATCACATTAGAAGGTGTTATCAACATTGAAGTTAACCCAGAAAGCTTGTTAGAGCGTTTGAGTGGTCGTTTCATCTGCCGTACTTGTGGCGCAACTTACCACAAAGTATTTAATCCTACAAAAGTTGAAGGAACTTGTGATAACTGTCAAGGTCATGATTTCTACCAACGTGAAGATGACAAACCAGAAACGGTTAAACGTCGTTTGGACGTCAATATTGCACAAGGAGAACCAATCATTGAATTTTATCGTTCAAAAGGACTCGTACATGACATCCAAGGAAACCAAGATATCAATGATGTATTTTCAGACATTGAAAAAGTCTTGTCAAATTTGAAATAAAAGCGTTTTTCATGCTTGCAATATTGGGCAACTAGTGTTACAATTAGTTAGTCTGACTTATAATTGTTACCTCTGTGCTCAGAGGAATGAATCGAAATTTATGGAGGTACTTTTGCGTGGCAAAAGACGATGTGATTGAAGTAGAAGGCAAAGTAGTCGATACAATGCCGAATGCTATGTTTACGGTTGAACTTGAAAATGGACATCAGATTTTAGCAACAGTTTCTGGTAAAATTCGTAAAAACTATATTCGTATTTTAGCGGGAGATCGTGTTACAGTGGAGATGAGTCCGTACGATTTGACACGTGGACGTATCACATACCGCTTTAAATAATCGAAAAACTTGGAGGGATAAAAATGAAAGTAAGACCATCGGTCAAACCAATTTGCGAATACTGTAAAGTAATTCGTCGTAATGGTCGTGTTATGGTAATTTGCCCAGCAAATCCAAAACACAAACAACGTCAAGGATAAGATAGAAAGGAGAAAACATGGCTCGTATTGCTGGAGTTGACATTCCAAATGACAAACGTGTAGTAATTTCATTGACTTATGTGTACGGTATCGGACTTCCAACATCTAAGAAAATCCTTGCTGCTGCAGGCGTTTCTGAAGATATTCGTGTTCGCGATCTTACACCAGATCAAGAAGATGCTATCCGTCGTGAAGTTGACGCAATCAAAGTTGAAGGTGACCTTCGTCGTGAAGTAAACTTGAACATCAAACGCTTGATGGAAATCGGTTCATACCGTGGTATCCGTCACCGTCGTGGACTTCCAGTTCGTGGACAAAACACTAAAAACAATGCTCGCACTCGTAAAGGTAAAGCTGTTGCGATTGCAGGTAAGAAAAAATAAAATAAAATAAGGAGGTAAAAATCTTGGCTAAACCAACACGTAAACGTCGTGTGAAAAAGAATATCGAATCTGGTATTGCTCATATTCACGCTACATTTAACAACACAATTGTTATGATTACTGATGTGCATGGTAACGCAATCGCTTGGTCATCTGCAGGTGCACTTGGATTTAAAGGTTCTCGTAAATCTACACCATTTGCTGCTCAAATGGCATCAGAAGCTGCTGCAAAAGCTGCTCAAGAACACGGACTTAAATCTGTTGAAGTAACTGTTAAAGGTCCTGGTTCAGGTCGTGAGTCTGCTATTCGTGCACTTGCTGCTGCTGGTCTTGAAGTAACTGCAATCCGCGATGTAACTCCTGTACCACACAATGGTGCTCGTCCTCCAAAACGTCGCCGTGTATAATCATCAACAATTACACAGCTTTTCGTTTAAGAGGGAGTATAGCAAATGATTGAGTTTGAAAAACCAAATATAACAAAAATTGATGAAAACAAAGATTATGGCGTGTTTGTCGTAGAACCACTTGAACGTGGCTATGGTACAACACTTGGAAACTCACTTCGTCGTGTACTTCTGGCTTCACTTCCAGGTGCAGCTGTCACTTCAATCAACATTGAAGGTGTACTCCACGAATTTGATACCGTTCCAGGAGTCCGTGAAGACGTTATGCAAATTATTCTTAACGTTAAAGGAATCGCCGTTAAATCTTACGTCCAAGACGAAAAGATTATTGAACTTGATGTAGAAGGACCTGCAGAAGTAACTGCTGGAGATATTCTTACTGATAGTGACATCGAAATTGTAAACCCTGATCATTATCTATTTACAATCGGAAAAGGAGCATCTTTGAAAGCAACGCTTACTGTAAACAGTGGACGTGGCTATGTTCCAGCTGATCAAAACAAAAAAGATGATGCACCAGTGGGAACACTTGCTGTAGATTCAATCTATACGCCAGTGACTAAAGTCAATTACCAAGTTGAACCAGCACGCGTTGGTAGCAACGATGGCTTTGACAAGCTAACCCTTGAAATTTTGACAAATGGGACAATCATTCCAGAAGATGCCTTAGGTTTGTCTGCTCGTATTTTGACAGAACACCTAAATCTATTCACAAACTTAACTGAAATTGCTATTGCAACAGATGTTATGAAGGAAGTGGATACAACTTCTGATGATCGCATTTTAGAACGTACGATCGAAGAATTAGATCTTTCAGTTCGTTCATATAACTGTTTGAAACGTGCTGGCATTAATACTGTTTACGATTTGACTGAAAAATCAGAAGCAGAAATGATGAAAGTTCGTAACTTGGGACGTAAGAGTCTTGAAGAAGTTAAAATCAAACTTGCCGACTTAGGCCTTGGGTTAAAAAACGATAAATAGAGGAGGAATACATGGCTTACCGTAAACTAGGACGCACTAGCTCACAACGTAAAGCGATGCTTCGCGATTTGACTACAGATCTTATCATCAATGAAGCAATTGTAACAACTGAAGCACGTGCGAAAGAAATCCGTAAATCAGTTGAAAAAATGATTACTTTGGGTAAACGTGGTGATTTGCATGCACGTCGTCAAGCTGCTGCATTCGTACGTAACGAAGTTGCATCACAAAACTTTGATGAAGAAACAGGTAAATACTCAGAAACAACTGCACTTCAAAAATTGTTCTCTGAATTAGCACCTCGTTATGCTGAGCGCGATGGTGGATATACTCGTATCCTTAAAACTGAACCACGTCGTGGTGATGCTGCGCCAATGGCTATCATCGAATTGGTATAATATCATCAATTTTGTTGAGTGTTATGATGATGGAATACACTGTTATTCTTAGTCTAGCTCTGGTCTACCGCTGGGGATTTTCCCCAGCGGGAACACTCATCATATTGAATGAATGGTAGACGCTTGTTTACGAAATTGCTTTAATTTAAAACAATTTCGTAAGCAGGCGTTTTGTCTTGCTTTTCATAAGTAGTCGAGAATAGCAAAAAATGATATAATGGAACCCATATCTCCAATAGAAGAAAAAGGATTCAATGACAAAACAACAAGCAATTAAATTACTAAAAGAGAAGTATCTTAGTAATATGAAAGAGGATTCGGAACTCTTTGTCGGAGTTGAATTAGAGTTTCCGATTGTAGAAACAAATGGAAATAAAACAAAAATAGAGGTGACGAAGAATCTTTTTCGAACCTTAGCCAACTTATCAGATTTTGAAGTCGAAAAAAGAGATGACGATCAAAATCCAATTCAATTGGTTCACTGTTCTTCTAAAGATCGTATTCTATTCGAGTTGAGTTACAATACAATTGAATTTGCATTTGAGAGAGCTCATTCTATAAATGAGGTAGCCAAACGTTTTGAGGACTATTTGAAGATCATTCAACCGATTTTACAAGAAAATAATCACGAAATTCAAGGGCACGGAATTCATCCTCTGTGGCAAGAAAATGATAATAGCCCAGTGAAAATCGAACGATACAAGATGTTAATGGCTTTCCTTGCAATGAATGGTACAGGGATGAAGACACACTCCTATCCTTCGTACGGAGCATTTATATGCGGAAACCAGGTTCAATTGGATGTAAGGCGCGATAACTATCTTCGCATCATTAATGCATTTAATAAAATTGAAGCAGCAAAAGCATATTTGTTTTCTAACTCAGAATTTTCAGCAGAAGTTTGGAATACAAAAATTGCTAGAGATATTTTCTGGGAAGAATCCTTACATGGTTATTATAAGGAAAATGTAGGGATTTATCCTAAGGACTACAAAAGCGAAGAAGAGTTTTTTAATAATCTCGCTAGAACGGCTATTTTTACGGCAACTAGAGAGGGCAAATCATATTATTTTAAACCAATTCGATTGGAGGACTATCTAGATCAAAAAGAAATTATAGCGTATACGGCTGATGGAAATGAGAAAATCATTAACCCTGTAAAAGAAGATCTAAAACAACATCGAAGTTACCAATTTCAGAATTTAACTGCTCGTGGGACTGTGGAATTTAGAAGTATTTGTACACAACCATTAGAAACCACCTTTGCCCCGATAGCCTTTGAGTTGGGCTTATTTGTACAGCTAGAAAAACTGGAAAACTATTTAGAGGATTGTTCATTTTTTAAAAATGAAGAACAGGACTATAGAAAACTTAGAAAGAAATATTCAAAGAAAATTCTAAGTAAAGAAGAAAAAGAAGCGGTCCAATCCTTTTCAAAAGATCTTATAGACATAGCTAGAGCAGGGTTAATTAAAAGAAGCTACGGGGAAGAAAAATTTCTCATCATTACCAAAGAGCTAGACTAATAGAAAAGCCTTATTACAGGCTTTTCTTTATTACTTTCAAAAAAACTTTCAAAAAAATAAAATTTTTTTTAAAAAAGTATTGACAGTAAGGGCAGGTCATGATATACTAATATAGTTGTCGCGAGAGAGCGACAAAGACCTTTGAAAACTGAACAAGACGAACCAATGTGCAGGGCACTATAACGAAAGTTATAGTAACTG
>NZ_JAHDAC010000014.1 GCF_018499505.1 Streptococcus parasanguinis | reverse complement strand
TAGTTCTCCAACACACATTAAATATTGATTTAATGAAGTGCTGTGCCTACTCTTTTCAAGTAGGAACGTTTCGCACCTGCTTTTGGGTCTACAATCACTGCTTGTGCCCCATAAAGCACTGCATAATAGACGATAAGGTTATTCGCAAAGGATTTACCACCACCCAGCGAACCGACAAAGGCAGACGCTAACGCATTGGTTACTGAACCCTTAACCCCTTGACTGGCAAGAGCAGGTTTCAGATAGACATTGCGTCCAGTATCTAAGCTGTAGCCAACATAAATCCCCTCATTTTCACCCAGCATTTGAGTAGCACCAAAACCTAAACCAGCGAGGAAATCAGAGGTCACGTATTGAATATAGTCATTCATATATCTTTTGCTGGCAGGTAAAAATTCTTCATGTAAGCCCAGCATATCCCCAAAAGGTCGTACCAGTTTCACGCTCAAATCATCATAGAAATCTTTCACTTCATTACAACGACGTTTAAGTTCGTCAAGGTCATTTGCTGATACCCTTACAACATAGGACAGCTTATACATAGATTCCTTGCTTTGGTCTAAATTGGTTTCCAGCTCGTTCACACTTTCCAGAGCTTCCGCCACATTAGAGCTGGTTTCATTATCACTTTGCCAAGCGTGGTTATCCAAGTCTTTCAGTTCTTTCTTTTTATTGCGGACAGTAGATAGGGCTTTACGATTCGCTACAATTTCCACATTCATTGACGTATCAATCGGAAAGGTAAATTGCTGTTGCTGGTAGTAGAAGATTTCAGAGGACGGGAAGTCCAGTTCGCCGACAATACTGTTGATGGTAAAGTAAGCTACATAGGCGGTTTCGTCTTCCTGCTGGATTTTCAAATATCGCTGTTTTTCTTCCACCAGACAGCGAGTAGGCTTAATGAGGTCATAGGTTTTAATCAGTGTTTCATGTTCCAGCTTTTTCTTTGATAGAGGATACTCATACTCTTCATAGGCAGTGCCTGTCTGTCCGTAAAGGTGTTCAATCAGATAGCCGAAGTCATCCTTATCTAATCTTCGGATTTTGAAACGACGGGAGATTTTATTTTCTAAAAGCTTTTCCATCTTCTGAAAACGCAGGATTTCATCATTACTCATACTAACAAAATCGCCCATCAGCTTATGGTTCACATCATAGACAAAATCAGTAAAAGCATTTTTTGCTTCAACGGTAAGACTTTTCATAGAAAACTCCTGATCGTTGAGAAGCAACTTAAAACCGATAAAGAAACGGTAGTCCACTTGATTTTCGCCAATCATGGATATTAAAGCGTCTGTCTGTTGGTCGATTTTGTCATAGGCAACCGTTTTGAGCTTTCCAGTGACTTCATTTTTGGAACGTTCTTGTGCAGAAAGTATGCTGGATTCTGTACTGATTTGTAAAGCATGAATCTTGCCATCACGATTTTGTGCGATAAGCTGTCTGAAAGAATCATGTACTTGTATTTTCTGTTCCGGACTTAGAAATGAGTAATTGTAGGGAACAAGCTCATAGTAAGCGTAACATTCCCCATCTTTATTCCAGACCAGATTGTTTTCAATATATTTAATTGGATATGCCATAAAATTCACTCCTAACTGCTGTAATGGCTTCTTGTGGCTGGTTTCTGCCAAGCGTTACTTTTTTTCCTGCATAGGTCAGCTTTCGTCGCAGTGCATAAGCAATGACAGACTTCAAAAATCCATAAGGCTTTTTACCATCAAAGGTTTTTGTAGACATAAACCATGTGAAAGCCACAGGAATCCCAAAGTATTTGAGAAATGCTCCCTCTATCATAGAAAGAGGGGGCAAGTTGCCAAGTATCATAACTGCAAAGAGTGACACGACAAACCATGTCATTTGCGTAAAGGTTATGGGAAACGGAAGTCTAAAGTCATTGATGGAGTACAACACTTTCTCAACAGACCAGATACTGGTATAGCTTCGTATTTTCTTCATGTAATCAATCCTTTCATAAAAATGGGGATAGTCTTTTGACTACCCCGTAAACAAGAAAATCTGCCAGTAAGAATGTACCGACAGATTTAATAGACGATTTCAAAAATCCCGTGATTGGTTGAGATAAACGTTCCCGAAAGGTCTAAATCCCGACCATAGGATTCATAATCAATATAGTTTTGAAGACTGGCTGGCACTTCGCCTAAAGCACCCGTTTCTTCAATGTAGTAGCGTGCCACGTCAGACATATCATCACAATCGGAATGAATGATAATATCTTCTTGATGTTCGCTTAGTTCTTCAATACTTGAAAAATGAGTGAGCAGAGCAGATAGCTCCGATTGTAGTTCTTCTGGCAACTCCGATACCATTTCCCATAGGCGATTGAGTTCGCTAATAGAAGTGTATTCGTCAACCGTAAAGGGTAACTCGTAATCATGAATGGCGTATTCCTCATATTCATCATTCAAGCCGATTTTCTCTTTGACTTCCTCAAAGTCAATGGGAAAGGTAAACCACGCACCGACCAATTCGCCCTCATTGTATTTGCCTAAATTCGCAATATAGACTTGCATATCGTCCATATATTCACGTCCTTTCTTTGTAGAGATTCAAAAATCCCTACCGCACTTCGTTTGGTGTACCATTCCTTTGCGGAACATAAGAAAACCACTTATATTCCACAAAAGAACGGTTTTATTTAAGCACCAATAATGCGATTGAATAGCTCTAGTAAAATGTCTTTTACTCCAGCAGCGTTGAAGACTAAGCCAACCGCAATAATCGCAATAATTAAAAAGCCAATCAGTTTGCTAAACTCACGCTTGAAGCCAAGATACAAGCCAATCACAACGATTGCTAAAAGCACCAGTGATTGAGCGTTTGATAGAAACCAGTTATATATGGATAGGTAAGTTCCTGATATTATAAATATCTCAAACTTTTCCCCCCATTCACACGGAGCGTGCGACTTTCACCGCACTCCGCGTTCCATCGTGTTTATATTGAAAAGTATTTATGTAGTAGACCTATATCAAGTTTAATTCTTGATTGCCAGCTAATACTCTATATTTATTTAGTCTTATGAGCTGGACTTTATTTAGCTTCAATAGAGCTATATATTTTTGTATTGTTTCTTCTGTTTTAGCGTGTATTAGACGGTGTACCGCCTCTTTTACCAAAATAAGATTTTTATAATCGTCATTTCCACCAGCTCCAGTTGGTACAATATGATGACAATGTATTTCATTAGCTTGTTGAAATTCTTCCAGAGTTATAGCACATTTTCCATGTTGAGCAGAAAATAGCGAAATTCGATTGTCTGCGTATTCTATTGTGCGATTTTCCAAAGATAATTTCATTAACTGGTACATCAGTAATTTATCAACACTTAGATTGGTGTGGATAAATTTTCTTCCCTCTAGAGTGTAGCAATTCGCTAAATACACCTTTGCCATTGGTTTTCTGTGTTGGATATATCCAACAGGGAAAATAGGTTCGCCCTCGCCAGCAACATACCGAAGCATTTTAGATTTACCATATCTTGTTGCCTCCTTTGTCGTAAGTTGTCTGCCTGTTTTTCTCAATCTGCCCCTTTTGTTTGTACCTAATCTGTTAGTGAAGATAGCCATTACAGCTCTATTCAGTTTCATACAATCCAGATTTACATTCGTTGCAATCTGATAATAATTTTGCATACCTAATACCATTGAATTATAAAGTCTTGTTTCTTCTAATTCCGTTTTCCCTTTTGAGGGAGAAGCAATTTTCTTTGCCTGTGATACCAGCTTGTCTTTTTGGTTTTTGAATTGTTTATCACTTATATGTGATTTAACAACTAACTTCTTTCTTCTCGGTATCATTTTAATCTTGAAACCAAGAAAGTCGGAGTATCTTTTTCTAACATTTACAATTCTTGTTTTTTCTTGTGATACTTCCAATTTTAATCGTTGTTCAATCCATTGAGTGATTGCTATTTTGGCTTTTTCAGCACTTTCCTTGTAGCGGCAGAAAACTCTAAAATCATCTGCATAACGAACCATATACATTTCCTTTAACTTTGTTTTCTTCATTTCTTTGTAAGCGTTGCTTTTACATGGGCTACCGCTTTTATTGATATGAACCACATAGTTTTTTGTAACAGGATTTTCCTGCCATTGGCTTTCTACCCAATGGTCTAACTCATTAAGAACAATGTTTGCTAGTAGTGGGGATATTATTCCCCCTTGCGGAGTTCCTTTCTCTGGATATGTTATTGTACCGTTAGTCATTTTGATTGGAGCTTTTAATATCCTTTTTAAAATGAATATCAAGTGCTTGTCCCGTATTCCCATAGCCCATATCTGTTTTATCAGCTTGGAATGGTTCACGTTGTCAAAGAAACCCTTAATATCAAATTCAATCACATAATGTAGCTGGCTGATTTGTAGGCGGTTATAGGTTGCTTTTATTGCATTTTCAACTGACCTATTAGGTCTAAAACCATAGCTGTTTTCACTAAATTTAGCTTCGCAGATTGGTTCTAATACTTGTTTTATACATTGTTGTATAAGCCTGTCCCACATACAAGGAATACCTAGAGGTCTGGTTTTACCATTTGGTTTTGGTATTTCTTTTCGCCTCACTGGCTTAGGTCGATACCCATGTGGACTGCCTGCAACAATGTATCTTACTTTTTTGACAACTGTTTCTGCTGGCAATTTGCCAATATCTTTAATTATTGTACCGTCTGTTCCTGCTGTTTTACTGCCTGCATTTGCTTTGATATTTCGATATGCCAGTAATATATTTTCTCTCGATAGGATAATATCCATAAGATGAGTGAAAATATCTCCATTCTTACTTTTGGCATATAAATCATCAAAGGTGTTTTGCATTTCGTAATATTCAGCGTGTCTTAAATCTTCTACACACAATGTTTCATTTTTATTTTTAGGCATAAGGCTTCACTCCTTTACTTGAAATTGAGTGAGCTTTTTTATCTTACTCGTAATCCTTATTGAAACAACATAATACTTTTCTAATATATACACGACTTGAGGGCATTCCTCCATTCTCATTACAAGAATTTCTTAGGTTCGCCCTCTGCTTTTCAGCATTAGTTCAACTGCTTATTGTTCTTCGTCAGTTTATTCTCTTGATGAGAACCCAATACCTTTCCTCGTTCCGATAATCTTATCTATACATATATATCCTTAGGTCACTAGCTATAAGCCTGCTGGCTTGATACCGCCTGTAACGTTATATGGCATTTCATAACCTATATTCTTACTTTGCCACACCAGCTACGATTTCTCGTACCTTTGCATTTCTACAAAGTTCAAATTTAGACCCGTACATTCGCTGTTTCGTCAGTTCCTTATAGAACATTCTAACCATAGATATTTTATAGACCCCCGACCTGTTGGATACGCTACCCACCTCTGGATAGTTTTCGATAGAAGATATATGTTCATCAACTATTACGGTATCTTTCAGCCGTCTTTACCGAGCTTCAAACATTCTGAGTTTCCTCATACAATGCTTGTCGGAGGCTCAGGGCAGGCGTTTCAGAGCGTTACTTCATCATTCCACCTGTCAGATTATCAGTTCTCCTAATAACCAAACTTTTTCGTTCTTTTATTAGTGCCTTAGCTTTTCACTAAGGAACGAGTCGCACAAAGGTTTTGTCCAAAATTCATAAAAATGTTCTCCTCTCTATATTCAATGAATTTGTATTTGAGTTATTTTTTTGTTGTTATCACGTCCTGTTCTTTTACTGACTGTTGCTTCAAAATCTGCTTGTGTCGGTCTGTCAGTTTCGCATGGTCGAGAATGTCTTTTACAACCTGCGTCTGGTTGATTTCATCAAGTTTAATCGCAACCTTTAAGGTCGGGGCAACTTGATGAGATAGCCAGTTCAGCGTCCTTTGGAAGGAGTAAGGCTCTGGTTTTGTGGTTAGTTTTAATCGTTCACGATTGTTCCCAATAAACCAAGCCCATTCTTCATTCAGTTTCCAATCAGAACGAGGTTTGGAATCGTCTTTATCTACAAAACGGATATACCGATTGATAATTTTAAAGGCGGTATGCTCTGGATTGTCATAGACGAGTAAATCACGGACTGCATAATAGGCACGCTCATTTTTCAATCGAATCTCAAAACGGTTTTTTACTTCTGCGTCTTCAATGGGAATATCATTTTTCTTGTACTGCTCGTAGTCCTTTTCATAGATACAGAAATAAACTTCACTTTGTAATGAACCGATATAGAGGGTGTTTCCCATACATTCCTTTTCCTCTTTGCGTACCAGTTCGCCACTGCGATAGCTTTTAAAACTGCGGAAGACGGAGATACATTCTTCCTGTTGGCACTTTTCAGTGAGTACAGGGATATTTAAAATCCCTGTCTTATCGTTAATGGCAAGGTCAAGGCGTTTCATCACACCGCCAGCCACCAAAACGTCCATAAAGAACTCATACCAGCTTCTTTGTTGTGCCAGAAGATAGCTTTCAAATTGTCTGCACCCACGACCTTTCAATTCCACCAGAACTCCTTTGTCCAGTTCATGGGAGCAAAGGACGAATATGTCGCCTAAAGCATAATGCTCTGAATAAGAATAGAAACCATAGTCCTCATGAAGAAAATAGGACAGTTTCAGTTGTAAGATGTTTTCGACCACCTGCTGTACGTCTGTTGTCGGAAAGCGAATTCTTACATAATCAAACAGCATTTCAAGGGGAGCGTCGGGATTGAAGCGTTCCAGAGCTTCCCAAAGGGACTGCTGTAAATCCTCTGATGGCTTGACTTTTCCTGTTTCAATATCGCTTAGATACTGCCTTGTAATACCAGTCGCAACAGCTAAACGGTTTTGAGATAGTCCATAAGCCAAGCGTTTTTCTTTTAAATGCTGTAACCAAGTTTGTTCATTCAGTAAAAATCCCTCCAATCAAAAAGGCGTATGTCAACTTTTAAAGCCCATTTGACATACGCTGAAATTTTGTAAATCCCTTGTAACCAAAGGATTTTCTAATGTTTTTTTGACTGTTTCCTGTCGATTTGTACCCCCCTGTTAGATACCGAGGGGTTAAGTGCTGGCGTGGCTATTGCCACACCAGCCAGCAAGATCAGTCCACACCTGCGACTTCCGCTTCGCACGTCGCCTGCGTGGACTGTCTGCTGTTGGATAACTTTTTAATTTCCTCCAAGAAATCATATCCTTTTGGTACAAGGGGAGTATAAAACTCTGATATGACACTTGTTCCTACATCAACATAGCCACGACCTTTGATTCGCTTTAAGAAGAAATCCTTTTGTACGTCACTGCCAAACATCATGCCATAGCCCATTTCAGACATACGACCTAAAGCCACTCTGAAATTAAACTGATCACGGATTCCGTCGCCTAAATATTTTGCGTCTGGACGTTGACAAGCCAGTATTAGAAAGAAGCCAGCTTGACGACCTAACATGACAATCTGTTTCAGCTTATTCATAACTGCGGTGTTTTCTTTTGTTCCCAGCATTTCCATGAAAGCGACGTATTCATCAAAGATTAAGAAGTGTGCCGGGAGACCTAAGTAAGCATAATTTTTGCCAGTCTTATAGTTCTTCATCTGCTTCATTTCCTCACTACGTTTCATCATTTCTTCATAGAATGTTTCAATGCAAGAAAGCAAGTCTTCTTTTCTATAGTAGACATTTGCCATCACAGAACCTAAGTCCGCAAGGTCAGCATTTTTCGGGTCAAGAATATACAGTTTTGAATCTGTATGAAGCAAGGCTTCAATCAGTGTCAGTATAAAGTAAGTTTTACCGCCACCTGTACCACCAGCAATCAACATATGAGGGAGCTTATCATATTCCCACCATACGTTTTTCATTAAGCGAAGTTTACCATCTTTAGCTTCTACTTCATCAATAGAAATACGACTGGCTATGGTGTCATAGAGCAAAGTATATTCCACATAGGAATCCTTTAACTCTTTATCCGTCAGCTCACAGTACAAGCCACTCTCTAATTTCTTTTCCAAGTGTAAGAGTTGGTCTTGATATTTTCCCAGCGTGATTTCCACCCGTATCTGTATCAAGCCATTTTTAAGTCGATAATACATTTTAGGGAAGTAGGTTATCTTTTCCTTTGTACGACCAGCACTATCTTTAAAGAAACCCTCTGTTTTGACCTGTTCAGATTCATACCACTTGTTTTCAAGTATCATCTTTGCCAGTTTTTGACGGTGGTAAAGTTGTTTAACCGTATCATAGCGAACCCGTTTGAATACAAACGCTACCAGCAAGCAGATAAGAATTGCGACACTGAAACTGATAATTAAATAGGGAATGTCAATCTTATCTGCTTGTGATAGGTTAAAATCCTGCCAGTTGATCTGCTGGATTGTCTTCACATGAAACAGTCCGACAACCAGCAGGAAAACAGGCAGGAGTGACGCTATCGTAAAATGAAAGACTAAATCTTTACCAGATGGGCGAATCCTTTTACCACGCTGTTTCATGCGAAAAAGTCTCCTTTCTACCTAGCGACTATTTGTCTTGTGTCGGTTCTTTCTTTGCTTGTGGTTGAGCTTTGAATGAACTAGAATCCTTTGTCAGCACAATATCGTCTGCCTTGATATACCAGTCAACATCTGCTCCTTGATAGGTGGCAGTAGCAACGGTGTCCGCAATGGGATTGATAAGTTCCACCCGTGCGTTATAATCAAACTCTTTCAAAGGCACGCTGGCAGGAATACTTACTTGAATCATGCGTCCTTGTCCTTTGGATTTTAAGTCATAGGTACGTTCCTTGATTTCATCTGAAACCGACCCGTCTTCATTTTGGATTCTCACTTCACGACGTAGAGCAGAGAATTTCAATTCTCCAAAAGTCGTGTCTTTATCTAATACAATGCCATTTGCTAATCTCATCATTTTTCCTCTCTTTCTTTATTCTTTTATCATGTCGTCAGCATGTAAAAGGTAATTTGTAAAACCACGAGTGCCGATTTTGTAGCCCTCTGCGGTAATACGTGGATTGACTAACTTCACACGTTCCTCAAAGCCGAAATGTTTTTCGCCAGCTTCAGCAGGAAGCACCACCACAATATCATCTGCTCTTTGAACATCAGAATAGAGATTATAGCTTCTTGATAAGACAGTTAGCCGTCCGTTGATTCTTCGCTGAACGACTTTATCCTCGCCAGCAAATTCTAAATTGCCGAATGTTTTTTCCATGTTGGGAATCACAAATTTAAGTTCCATATTTTTACCTATCCTTTCTTTTTTATTGGCTGAATGAATGTTTGATGGTCTTAAAGAGTGGGGAACGACCTTTTGATTCTTGATTTTTTGTTTTCATAAGTTCACTTCCTTTCAAAATCGGGTAAAAAAATAGACACCTCATTTTTTGAAGTGTCTACCTATTAAATATTCAAATTTTATTGGAAGTATCTTTATATCTTCACTTTTCAAGGATAAATCGTCGTATCAAAGCTCATTCATAAGTAGTAAATTAGTAGTAAATTGAGTGGTTTTGACCTTGATAAAGTGTGATAAGTCCAGTTTTTATGCGGATAACTAGATTTTTATGCTATTTTTCTCTTAAAAAATATCATTATTTGTGGTATGGAGCCCCCGCGTTGATCCGGAAGGCACGGTAGATTTGCTCGACGAGGATCAGGCGCATCAATTGATGTGGATACGTCATTTTGCCAAAAGAGATCTGAGCATTGCTTCTTTTCATGACGGCTTCGCTGAGTCCTAAAGAACCGCCGATAACAAAAACAAGGTGGCTTTTTCCTTGGATACCTAATTGGTCGATTTGTTTAGCAAAAGATTCGCTTGTGGGATTTTTCCCTTCAATTGCTAAGCCATAGACGTATTCTTGTTCTTTGATTTTCGCTAAGATCCGTTCTCCTTCTTTTTCTTTTACTTGTCTCATTTGCGCTTCGCTTAAATTCTCCGGGGCTTTTTCGTCAGGAACTTCGATCAATTCGATTTTCGCATAGGCATTCAGCCGTTTGACATACTCATTGATACCTTGGATCAAGTATTTTTCTTTTAATTTTCCTACTGAAATAATTTTGATATTCATGTTTTCTCTCCTTTGATCTTCACGCTCACTTTGTTTATTATAATCAATTTTTTCGTCTATATGTTTATTTTGACTATTTTTGTTAAAAAGATTTCCCCAACAGTTATGCACAACATCCACAGGTTTATCCACAGAAAACAGCGTTGTTTTACCTTATTTCATCACATTCATTAGGCAAACATACGTTTTATAAGAATTTATCCACTTTATACACAGGCTGTGGATATGTTTTATCCCTTATTTTTCCAATCCTATCCGCGTAGTTTTACACAATATCTGTGGAAAAAGAAAATCAAATATTTTCATCTGAAAACAATGATTTTTCCTAAAGTTTTTCATAAAAAGTTCAAAGTCTCAAAGTAGACTAAAGTCAACAAATAAGACTATACTAACAGTAGATAAATGAATGTAATTGGAGGAGGAACACATGGATAGAAAAAATGTGACACCAAAGATGAAAAAAAATAAAAATAATAGCCTCTGGCGTAAGTTGGGTCTGGGGCTTGTTGGAGGGATCGTTGGAGGACTACTGACAGCTGGCATTTTTTATGCAGCGATGGGCACTGGCAACAATAGTTCTACTGCTACAAGCGGCAATCAAAATTCTGCCGGTGAAACAGTTGTGGAAAATGTCAAAGTCAATGTAGATTCTGATATCACCAAAGCGGTAGATAAAGTTCAAGACGCTGTCGTTTCTGTTATCAACTTACAAAGTCAAAACCAATCAAGCGGTTTTGGCGGATTATTCGGGCAGCAAGAAGAAAGTAGCAGCTCAGATGATAGTAATTTGGAAGCTTATAGTGAAGGAAGCGGCGTAATCTACAAAAAAGACGGGAATACTGCTTATGTAGTCACAAACAATCACGTAGTAGATGGACAGCAAGGTTTGGAAGTCATGATGAAAGACGGTACGAAGGTAAAAGCTGAATTAGTTGGAACAGATGCCTATTCAGATTTAGCGGTGTTGAAGATCAATTCAGACAAAGTCGAAACGGTTGCCTCTTTTGGGGACTCAAGTGCTTTGAAGGTTGGTGAACCTGCGATTGCGATTGGTTCCCCATTAGGATCTGAATATGCGAATTCTGTCACTTCAGGAATCATTTCTTCCTTGAACCGACAAGTAACAAGTACGAATGAATCGAACGAAACAGTCAATATCAATGCGATCCAAACAGATGCAGCGATCAACCCGGGAAATTCTGGTGGTCCTTTAGTGAATATCGAAGGACAAGTTATCGGTATCAACTCAAGTAAGATCGCAAGTACTTCTGAATCGACTTCTAATGTAAGCGTAGAAGGAATGGGATTTGCCATCCCAAGTAACGATGTAGTGAATATCATCAACCAACTGGAAAAAGACGGAAAAGTGACACGTCCAGCTCTAGGTATCACAATGGTCGACTTATCTGCCGTTTCTACTCAGCAACAAGAACAAATCTTGAAGATTCCTTCATCTGTAACTAACGGTGTCATCGTGACAAATGTCCAAACAGCTACACCGGCAGAAAAAGCTGGGTTGAAACAATACGACGTCATTACTAAGATCGATGACAAAGAAGTTTCTTCTGGTGTAGAACTTCAATCTGCTTTGTATAAGAAAAAAGTGGGAGATTCTGTCAAAATCACTTACTATGAAGGCTCGAAAGAAAAAACAACTACTGTTGAATTGACGATCGATCAATCGGCATTAAAACAAAATCAAAATAGTGAAAATTAATAAAAAAGAGGTTGTGACAAAGACTTGTCACAACCTCTTTATTTTGGAAATACTTCTCCGACTACGGCATCCTCAGGCAATACTAAGATTCCTTTTTTTTCTGGAGCATTTGGCAAATGCAATTCACGAGCAGAACAAATCATTCCATAGCTGGCTACCCCTCGCAAAGTTCCTGGCCAGATCATCATTCCATCTGGCATCATGGCTCCTGGTTTTGCAACGACAACTTTTTGTCCAGCTTCGATATTTGGTGCACCGCAAACAATTTGCAATACTGTCCCATTGTCCACTTCTGTCTCAGTAATCGATAAATGGTCAGAGTCAGGATGCGGGACGCATGTTTTTACATACCCGACAACGATCTTCGGTTCATGATCAGCTTCAAGCTGTTCTTCGAATCCTGCTTCTTTAATCAATCGATTCAATTTCGCTAATTCTTCATCTGTTAAGCTTACTTGGCCGTTCCCTTCAATTGTTAGATGATCGGAGATATGGAAAAAGTTCCAAGCAACAACTTGACCTTGTTCATCTTTGATCCGAGCAACATTCCATTTACGTTCGACAGTGTTTTCTGTTCCTTTATCGTCGGCTATGATAACCATCAAAGTGTCTCCGACGTGTGCTTTGTTATAAGCAAAAATCATGTTCTTTCCTCCATTATCCTTTGCTGAGATTTATCTTATCTTAATTGTCAAATTAAGTTAGACAGATCATCAATACTTACGTAACTCAAAAATACTTCCAAAGGTGTTCGATAAT
>NZ_JAHDAC010000013.1 GCF_018499505.1 Streptococcus parasanguinis | reverse complement strand
AAGGACTCAGTCCTGTGCAATACAGGACTAAATCCTTCACTTAAATTATTTGTCTAACTGTTTGAGCTCAGTACATTATTATGGAATTTTCTGATAATTATTTGATTTTTTCCAACATACTTTCAATGTGTTGGATGGATTTTTCGCGTCCAAGCAAGTAGATGGTATCTGGCAATTCAGGACCATGCATTTCACCTGAAACGGCAATACGGATTGGCATGAAGAGGTTCTTCCCTTTGATACCAGTTTCTTTTTGAACCGCTTTGATTTGTGGGAAGATATTTTCCGCCACAAACTCATCGTCTGACATGGCTTCAAGTTTTGCCTTGAAAGCTTCAAGGACAGTCGGAACGGTTTCACCAGCCATGACTTCTTTCTCAGCTTCTGTCAATTCTGGGAAGTCTGAGAAGAAGAGGTCTGTCAATGGAACGATTTCATCCACTGACTTCATTTGTGGTTTGTAAAGTTCCACCAATTTCTCAGCCTTGTCTGTCAAACGTCCTGCTTCTTCAAGGAATGGTTTGGCCATTTCAAAGATGGTCGCAAGATCCGCATTCTTGATATACTCATTGCTCATCCAGTCCATTTTCTTCTGGTCGAAGGCTGCTGGAGACTTGCTAAGGCGGTTTTCATCAAAGAGCTTGATGAGTTCTTCGCGAGAGAAGATTTCGTCTTCCCCACCAGGGTTCCAACCAAGAAGAGCGATAAAGTTAAAGACTGCTTCTGGAAGGTAACCTTTCTTCCGGTAATCTTCGATAAATTGAAGAGTGTTGGTGTCCCGTTTAGACAACTTCTTACCTGTTTCAGAGTTGATGATCAAGGTCATATGACCAAACTCAGGTGCTTCCCAACCAAGCGCTTCATAAACCATGAGCTGTTTTGGTGTATTGGCAATGTGGTCGTCTCCACGGATAACATGAGAGATTTGCATATCATGGTCATCGATCACAACGGCAAAGTTGTATGTTGGGTAGCCATCTTTCTTTTGGATAACCCAGTCCCCACCGATATTACCACCTTCAAACTCGATATCGCCTTTGACCATATCATGCCATTTGTAGATACCAGACTCATTCACTGCCAAGCGAACCGTTGGAATCACACCTGCTGCTTCGCGTTCTGCGATATAAGCAGCTTTTTCTTCTTCGCTCATACCAAGGTATTCGTTGATGTAGCGAGGTGTTTCACCAGCTGCTTCCTGGCGTTCACGCTCTGCTGCCAACTCTTCTTCTGTCACATAAGACTTGTAGGCTTTTCCTTCAGCCAAGAGTTGGTCAATATATTTTTGATAGAGTTCCAAACGCTCAGATTGGCGGTAGTTTTCATGCGTCTCTGGACTTTCATCCCAATCCATGCCCAACCAACGAAGGTTTTCAAGCTGTGAACGTTCTCCGTCTTCGACGTGACGTTTGCGGTCCGTATCTTCGATACGGATGATAAAGGTTCCACCATGGTGACGCGCATACAAGTAGTTAAACAATGCTGTACGAGCATTTCCGATGTGTAATAGCCCTGTTGGACTTGGTGCATAACGCACACGAATATCTTTTGCCATATTTCTCTCCTCTTATCTTGTTCGCTATTTCTAGCGCTTTTATTCAATCGTTCTTATTATACCACAAAGAAAGCGGGACTGAAATGAATAAGTGACCTTTCTAGCCTTTCTTGCTATATATATGAAAAAAGCCAGAACAAATGCTCTGACTGATATCCAATCTATTGGTATCTTATTAAACGAACACGGGCTGCGGATTGTGTCAAAAAGATGAATCCTCCTAGAATCTCTCGGATTCTGCGTCGAATTCCCTATTTTGACTGTATCCGCTACGCCCTTTGTATCTTATTTTAACCGTTCTTCTAATTCAAAGTCAATTGGCAGGGTTTGTAAAAAGTTCTCCAACTCACGTTCCCAGTAGAACCATTCGTGCTTACCTGGGCTGTGGGTATAGGTGACATCCAAACCTAACTTTTCTAGTTCCTTGACTTCAAAATTATTGGCCTCATAAAGGAAATCCTGCTCCCCACACCAGATCCAGAGTTTGGTTTTCTTATCTGAAAACTTCTTGGCAGCAGTCTCTAGCGAATAGGGACTAGTTGTCCAATCCTCAATCTCTCCAAAGATCCCCTTCCAAAAAGCTGGTTGTTCCAAGTCATTGTTTTCAAAATCCCGATCGTGGAAACTTAGAGCACCGGAAAAACTAGCCGCATGGGAGAAACGATTTGTCTTGAGAGCCAAGAGCATCGATCCATAGCCTCCCATGGATAGACCAGCAATAAAGGTCTTCTCCCGTTTCTTGGTCATATTAGGGAAGAAGCGAGAAAGAGTCTCTGGCAATTCCTCCGCAATAGCTGTGTAATAGTTGTAGCCATACTGGGTATCTGTGTAAAAGCCATTATTGGTATTAGGCAGGACCACGATCAGATTGGTATTTCGCAAAATGCGCTCCACATTGGTCCGCTTCAACCAGGAGTGGTGGTTGCCATTCATCCCGTGTAAGAGATAGAGAACTGGAATATCCGTATCCGCTGGATCTTCCACGCGCGACGCATCTGGATAAAGAACAGACACACCCCACTCCATCTTCAAGGCTTCTGAATAATACTCAATCTGCATAACTGCCATTTGATTTCCTCTTTCTACTGTTAAAAACACTCGGCAAGCCTCTGGCTGCCAAGCGTTTCGTTTTCTACTATTATTTCACTTCCATCACAACTGGTAAAATGGCTGGACGACGTTTGGTTTGTTCAAACAAGAACTTAGACAAGTTGTCGCGTACCAAACCTTTTAACTCACCCCAATCAAAGCTGTCTTGCGCCAAATAGTCTTCAACGCTTTGGTTGACCAATTCGCAACTTTCACGAAGAATATCCCGGCTCTTCTTGACATAGACAAAACCACGGGTGTGCACGCGCGCTTTGGAAATAATTTTCTTCTCTTTGCGATTCACGGTGATCGCCACGATAAAGATCCCGTCCTCTGACAAGACCTTGCGGTCACGAAGGACGATATTGCCCACATCACCAATGGCATTCCCATCGATCATGACATCTCCAGCTGAGACGCTACCGGCAGGGACGAAGTCCCCCTTTTCGTACTCCATCACAGTTCCGCGTTTTGGAATAAAGATATTTTCAGGCAAGATACCAACTTCCATCGCTACCCGCGCATGGGCATCCAATTCGCGGTATTCCCCTTGGATCGGGAAGAGATATTTAGGACGAAGAAGGTTGATCATCAACTGCAAGTCCCGTGCGTTTCCGTGACCAGACACGCGCAAGCTTGACGTGATCAATTTGACAATGCCACCTGCTTGGTAGATCATGTTTTCCACACGAGCCACCACAGCTTCTTTAGCAATAGATGGCGTTGTGACGACGTAGACCAAGTCCCCATCTTTGATTTCCACATAACGGTGACGGCCAATAGACATCTTGCGCAAACCGTTGATCGGCTCACCCATCCGGCCTGTTTCCAAAATGATCAATTCATGATCTTCAAAACGGCTCATTTCTTTTGGCTTGATCAAGAGTTTTTCGTTGGCAAGAGACAATTTATTCAAGCGAATAGCTGTGCGGACGATGTTTTCCACATCAAACCCTGTCAAGACCACTCGACGGCCAGTCTCAGCCGCAGCATCAAAGACCTGCTGGATCCGAGAAAGGTTGCTGGCTACCGCAGCTACGATGACACGACCATCCCAGTCTGCAATCGTATCTAAGATGGCATCGCCTACTTCTTGCTCACTGGCAACTTGAATATTACTATCCGCATTGGCCGAATCACTCAAGAGAGCGAGTACGCCTTCGCGTCCAATCTCAGCTAGGCGAGCAAAGTCTGTCGCATATGACTCGCTGGCAGTTTGGTCAAATTTAAAGTCTCCTGTGTAGACGATATTGCCCTCAGGAGTGCCAATCACAATCCCGATACTTTCAGGGATCGAGTGAGTGGTTTGAAAGAAAGAGACGACGGCATCACCAAAATCAATCTCAGAATTCTGATCGATGACATGGAAGTCGTTGAATTTCTTCACACTGTCATTGCTTTTTACAAAGAGTTTAGCCAACTCAATGGTCAACTCGGTTCCGAATACAGGGACTTTCGCTTCCGCCAAAAGATAAGGCAAGGCCCCAATGGCATCCGCATGACCATGGGTCAAGAAAACACCTGCAATACGGTCCTTGTTTTCAAATAGATAATCCATATTGGGGATAACGACATCCACCCCAAGTTGCTCATTTTCTGGATACTTCAAACCTGCATCCAAGACAAAAATTGAATCGTTCACTTCGGCAACGTAGAGATTTTTTCCATTTTCTCGAACACCGCCAAGAGTGACTAATTTAATACTACTCACTGTTGTCTCCTTTAGTGTGATTATTTTAATACTTACGGTCCTTGGTTGCCCAAGTCGAATTACAGCTTTGCAAATACTTGCATATCCACTCTATTATACAATTTTTTTCTCTTTTTTTCAAAAAGCTTTCCACAGCAAAAAAGTCCTCTCATCTGAAGTAGATGAGAGGACTTCTAGGCGCCTATTTTTAGGGGGAAAAGACCCTAAAGATGGTAATCTCCCCGTTTATTTTCAATGATCCGCAGGGCTGCCTTAATCACATGAAACTTGCCTAACAATTCCTCTAGGCGCCTACTATTTCGCTCGCTCAATTGGCCGTTCTTGACCGCTTGGGACAGGCGATAAAAGTCATCCAAGTCCTCCCCAATGTTTTCAAACAGCTCTTTGGCTTCCTTGAGTCGATAGCGATTGACCAAGTGATTCACGTCTTTTTTAAAGGAAGCGACATTGCTTTCGTGAATGTCCGTATAAGCTTCCTCTTCTTCCTTAGACTCTTGGTAATTAACCGCCTTAAAACAGGTGATAAACTCCCGACTTTTGATATTGCAGACAAAGATGACGCCATCACTAGCTACATAGGCTTCTGTGTTGGCGGGTTGAACCACATTACTATCATAAGGAGAGAGGGAGGAGAGGTGTTGGTTGATCCACTTATTCAAGTGCTGATCATCTACGCCAAAGCGCTCAAAAGCTCTTTGCCGAAAATGGTCACGACAACTATATTCTTGCGCATACGACAATCCCATACTCTCACCTCCTCCTGAGTATTTTATAAAAATGGCCTCCAGTCTTACGGGACTAGAGGCCTGGTCTGCTTCACTGACTTGGTGCAATTAACCTTTTGGCTAACAAAACAATGTTTATGATGTTGATTTCATTTAATAGTATTTGTGTAAAATACCAGAGGTTTTCTTTGCTATCCCAAATCCAAATGATTAGTTTTCGATTGGACGCATCGAAGTTTGAAAACCTTTACAAAAAGCTTCTACCTACTATTTCCACGTTTTCTTATGTCTCCGGACAAACTAAGCAGGCTTGCCCGACCGTCCAACCGATCCGACACACACGACATGACTGCTCTTTTACGATAAGAGCATGAACAGATATCAGCAAAACAGGCCTAAAACGAAGTAACCTAAATTTTAACTCGATAAGGCATTGGTATCAATCCCTTCTTCATCTTTCTAACTATATTATACTCAGCTACCTAAGCAATTGCAAGCGATTTCGGCTGAAACTAGTTCCTATTTTTATGCGGTTTTATAGATGATTTAAGGAAAAGAAAAGAGGATGGGACAAAAGTCCTAGCCTCTCAATTATTTTTGGATTGTCGAGCAAGACGCAGTGATTGAGTGGGCTCTACTACGCTGATTTCATCAGCTTTTACAGCCCTACTCAACTGTGCGGAGGTGGGACGACGAAATCGAATTCTAACGAATTACCGATTTCTGTCCCACTCTCTAGCATGCAGACAAACTACTTCTCCATCAAACAACCTAAGTGATGTCGCTTCTGTCCTACTCCCTATTTTCACTTTGCATTTTACGCCCTTTGTATCTTAGTCTTTCTCAAACAATTGATAATAGTCTGCGATGGTCATTTGGGCTTTTTCTTCTTGATTGAGGTCTTGGACGATGTGTCCGTCTTTCATGACAATCAAGCGATTCCCACATTTCAAAGCATCTTCCATATGGTGGGTGATCATAAGAGCTGTGAGGGCATCTTGTTTCACAAACTCATCCGTCAAGGTCATGAGCGCCTGACTGGTTTTTGGATCCAAGGCAGCAGTGTGTTCATCTAAAAGCAAGAGTTCTGGACGTTTCAGTGTCGCCATCAACAGGCTCAAGGCTTGTCGTTGCCCCCCTGATAGAAACTCAACAGCTGTGTCGATATGATTTTCCAAGCCATTGCCGATCTTAGCAAGGACTGTTTGAAACTCTTCTTTATAGCTGGCCAAGTGACGCGGGATCAAGCCACGTTTTTCTCCACGAAACTTCGCTACCAAGAGGTTTTCCGCTACTGTCATGCGAGGTGCCGTTCCCATTTTAGGATCTTGAAAGACCCGTGATAGGTATTTGGCTCTCTTTTCAGGAGAGTAGTTGGTTACATCTTCCCCCAAAATATAAATCTTCCCACTGCTCACCGGAAGCGTCCCAGCAATGGTATTAAAGAGGGTTGATTTCCCAGCTCCATTCCCCCCCAAAATCGTGATAAAATCATGCTCTCGAATTTCCAAGGAGACATCATCTAGAATGACTTTTTCTTCATTCATCCCATTGCTCACAGCTTTGGTGACATTTTTTAATTCTACAATTGCTGTCATTTACTGAGTTTCGCTCCCTTCATGATTTTTCCCTTAAAGGTTGGAATCATCAGGCAGATAGCCAAGATCAAGGCACTGAAGATTCGAATATAGCTGGTATTGATGCCAAGGGCGATCACAGCCCAAATCAAAAATTGGTAAGCGATCGATCCGATCGCAATACTGAGCAAGCGCTCTGTCAAGGTGACATTTGAAAAGAGAACCTCTCCAATAATGAGGCTGGCAAGCCCAATAACGATGACACCAATCCCACGTGAAGCGTCCGCATAGCCTTCTTGCTGGGCCATCAGTGCACCAGAAAGAGCAATAATCCCATTTGAAATGACCAAGCCCATCAATTCCATCCGGTCAGTGTTGATCCCAAAGCTCTTAGCCATATCTGGATTGTCCCCTGTCGCAATATAGGCTTGACCCAAGCGTGTATCCAAGAAGAAGATCAAACCAAGGATCACAAGCGTTACGAAAATCAAGCCAATCAGGATCTCATTGAACCCACTGGCAAAAGGAAGAAATTCCTGAATTTTTTTATAGCCCAGAAGTCCTAAATTAGCCCGCTGCATGACAAAGAGAATAACCGAGTTACAAGATGTCATTACAAGGATCCCTGACAAGAGTGTGGGGATTTTCCCTTTTGTATAGAGAAGACCCGTCGCAAGTCCTGCCAAGCACCCTGCACCAATAGCAGCCAGCGTCGCAAGGAGTGGATTGACCCCTTTGGTAATCAAGGTTACCGCTACCGCTCCTCCAAGCGGGAAGGACCCTTCTGTCGTCATATCTGGAAAATCTAGAATTCGGAACGTCATAAAGATTCCTAACCCTAAAATGGCCCAAATCAAACCTTGTGAAACAATTGAATTAATCATAGTTTCTCCCTTCGATAATAGTAGTTTAATTGTATCACAAATATGGAGGAGAACCTATAGGAAATTGTCATCAATTCCCTTTTCATGCTTTATAAAAAAACCAAAAGGTTGTGCCTTCTGGTTTTTAATCGTGAGATTTTTTAAAGGATTAAAAGAAAATCTTAGTCTTCTTTTTTCTTTCTTGACAAAGCATAACCGGCAGTAGCTAAACCAATAAGTGCTGAATAAGTCATGAATGATTGTTCAACTGAACCAGTATTTGGCAATGATTTCTTAGATGATTCTGGTTTTGATTCTGGCTTAGGCTCTGGTTTTGGTTCTGGCTTAGGTTGTGGTTTTGGTTCTGGCTTAGGTTGTGGTTTTTCATTTTCCTTGATAAGCACAACATTTTTATTCCATTCAACAACTGGTTTTTCTGTTTCTTTCTTAACAGGATCCTTCACCAACTCAGGTGCTTCTGGTTTAACCGGTTCACTTGGTAAGACAGGTACAGTTTTATATTCTGGTTCTGTTGGTGGAACTGGTTTTTCTTTAACAGTTGGTACTTCTGTCAATTCTGGTTTTTCAGGTTTAACTGGAGGTGTTGGTTCTGTTGGTTTAACTGGCTCTTCACCTGGATCTTGAGGGAAGCCAACGTTTGAGTTGATAGAGAACCAATAGAGAGTTGCTTCGCCTGTTGCGTTAGCACCTTTTGCTGTAAATTCAAGATGACCATCTTTCAAAATAACAGCAGCACCACCATAGTAAAGGTAAGGGCTCTTAGGATCATCCCAACCCATAGTTTCACTTGAAGAGTCTGCATTAAATGTAGCACCTTGAGCCATGTATTGGTTTTGTTCTTTAGCAGATACTTCTTTTGTCGATGAATCTTGGTCTACACTTGAATTTGGAAGTTTAATAAACTCTTTGTCACCAATGTTTACAGACTCAACGTGAGGAGTATCTTGGTGTTTCATTTTTGGTGTGTATCTCAAAACACCTGATTTAGCGTCTACAGTGTAAGAACCGATAACGTCTGATTTATCACCGAATGTGTAATCTTCAGTACCAACTGAGTGACCATTTCCGCCACCAGATGCGTTCACTGTTGTAGCATCAACTGTTGTTTCTTCAGTTACTTTGAAGGCATCATCAACCCATGTTGCTTTTTGAGCAACAATTTTCAAAGGATTATCAGCATTGATATCAACTTCTGCACTACCGAAGTCAGCTTTCCCGCTTTTCACAACAACGTCTGCACCATCAAGTTTTGGTTCACTTCCATCTGAATATGGATCCCAAGTTCCACGAACTGTATTGCCTTCGCTATCTTTAGCTTCAACAACTAGAGGACGAGGTTTGTCATTTTCAACATAAGATGCACCATTCCAGTGGTTAAGTGAGTTAAGGGCAAGGATTGCATTGTGTTGTGACAAATCAATCAATTGGTCATTTTCATCATAAAACTCAATGTCAACACCAACTGTAACTGGGTTTTCAGTATCAGTTGAGCTACCAATTGTCATTGTAACCGCTGGATCGTTATAAATTTGAACGATTCCTTTTCCATCTGATGATGGAAGGCTCTTCACTTCGTATTTATAAACAACTTTTGCAATACGTTTTTCTTCGCTACCTTTTACAATTTTAGCTTGAGTAAGTCCTGTGTATGTCACATCAAATTTATCTCCGACTTTTACAACTCCCCACTCGATTTCATTGTTAGCATATGGGTTTGTAGTTGTCAAATCAGAATCTTGTAGATTCTTAGTTTCATACATCTTAGTAGCTTTACCATCACCGTACATACGAGCTTGACCTTCTTTTGTCAAGTAAGTTGTTAATCCAGTTGTTTGGTGTGTGATTTTAGTTGTTTCACCATCAGCAAGTTCTTCAGAGAGGAATGTCAAATCTTGTTTGTATTTCTCAGGATTTCCACCACGCTCTGCAACCATCTTATTGAAGGCATCTTTAGCATCATCGTATTGTGCTTTTTTCTTGTTGTAAATTTCGAGCTCAATCAAGTAAGCAGCTTGTGCTTCATCATAAGCAGCTTTTTTAGTCTTGTAGTCAGCTAATTTAGCTTCATATTCTGCTTGAGCTAATTTATTACTTTCAGTAGCTTCTTGATTTGCTGTTACAGATGCATTGTATGCTGCAAGTGCTGTTTTATATACTTCAAGAGCTTTTTCATAAGCAACACGTGCTTCTTCATTACTCTGTTCTACTGCTTTTTTTTCTGCTGATTTTTCAGTCAATTCTTTTTTATAAGCAGTAAGTTTTTCGTTGTAAGCCTCAAGCTTTTTATCGTAGTTTGCTTGTGCAGCAGCATTTTTAGCATCAACTTCAGCTTTTTCTTTTTCGTAAGCTTCTTGATTTGCTGCTACTTCAGCTTTATAATCAGCTACAGTTTTATTAATATCTGTAACCTGTTTTTCGTAATCTTTAGCAGCAGCTTCCTCAGAATCTTGCTTTTTAGTCTCAGTTTCTTTAACTTCAAGACCTTCATTTGTGGCAGCAGTTTTAGCTTCTTCCAACTTCTCTGGAACCGCAACTTCTTTTGTTTCTTCTCCAGCTACTGTTGTAGTTAAAGTAACAGGTGTAGTTGCTGATGAAGTTTCATCGGCAGATACTGTAGCAATACCTGCAACAGCAATAACTGTTGCGACTGCAACAGAGGCCCTCAAAAAAGAAGGCTATGACTTCATGATCAACGATATCTCTACTGGAGATGCCGATCGATTAGGAAAAACCAATGTCTCTGCACCTTACGCGGAAGTTTGGGGAGATAGCATCGCCTATGATTCTACCTACCAAGCCTTAACACGCTTGACTGAGCGTATGCGAGATTTATACAACGGAAAATCTCCAATTATCGCTGCTTATACACACCGTGAAAAAAATGCAGCAAAACTCAGCAAAGACAATGAATTACTAACAGATGCAATTATTGCAGCAAGTGGAGGTTATCATATGACCACTGCTACTCTCAATACATCTCAAGATGAAAAAGGTTTTGGTGTTATTCAGGCTGAATGGTACCTCAATCAAAACTTACCAGTCAATGCTGATTTTGCTAATTCAGAATTCAACTACCAAGAATTTATCGTTGCTTACCAAGAACTCCTTCGTGGACGCGAAACTTTAGCACATGATACTCGCCGTATTGGAGACAATACAAATGTTCTTGTAGATGGTAACTTTATCGGTTCTAATCTTGATAATTCAGATGGTGTTCAACCTGGTACCGTTTATACCATCACAAAAGAAACTAAAACTGGTGACCGAATTGCTCATTTAATTAATCTTGTTGGAATTACTGAAAACAAATGGAATAGTGCTGTTAATTCCACTACCAAACTGACTAACATCCAAGCTTTTGTGCCACTTGGTAAAATTTCAAAAGATCAGGCCGAACATGCGAATATCTACTGGGCTACCCCAGATGCAGTAGATGGAAAGTATAATATTAAACTTCGCGAAACTACTGCTAATGTATATTATGATAGCGGGGCTGGTCAATGGATGGCTGCAATTGATGTTCCTATCCTGGATGTATGGGATATGCTCTATGTCAAACTTAATGAAGTTGCCCGTGTTATTTATCAAGATGAAAATGGTAAAGAACTGGAACGTTCAAGCGACTTTGTTGGCCATACTGGTGAAAAGATTGACTACTCAACAAAAGATACGATTGCCAACTATTTGAAGAAAGGCTACGAACTAGTAGAGAATGGCTTCGATGCAGACGGACAACCAAACTTTGACCGCGACGCTAACAACACTAATGAAGATGGTGTTCAAGAGTTTATTGTCCGCTTGAAACCAAAAATTGTAGAATTTTCTGCAACACAGCCCATCCAAGCCGGTCAAGTTGTTCCAGGAGATAGTGAAGGTCGTGTCTATCCAACTCCTCTAGCTCCAGCTGGTCAAACAACGGCTGATCTGGATCATTTGTCTGAAACAGTGACTCGTACAGCGACCTATGTAACAGAGGACCAGGATGGATCTAACCGCCAGCCTGCAGGAATAGCTGATCAAACTGACAGCCTTCATTTCACTCGCAAAGGTACCATCAATTTGGTGACAGGCGAGACAAGTCTTGAAGACTGGACAGCTCAAGACGGCACAAGCTTTGCAGCTCTTGAAAATCCCGTCAAAAAAGGCTATGTTGTCGTAGCAGAAGAATCGACTGATGCCACCTCTTCTGATCTGACAAAAGCAGGAGAACATACTGGCATTCATGCTGATGCAGCAGACATTACAGATACTGTCATCTATCGCCCAGTCGGTGCCTATAGGATCAGCTATGCTACTGGTAAAGAACCAGCCCATGCTCAAAAAGAGATCCCTTATCTAAATGATCCCACAAATCCAACTGCCATCGCGTCTCCTACTGCTATCCTTCCTTACGTGGAGGGATTAGAACCAAAAGATGCTCGTGGACAAGCCTTAAACCTTGTGGATCCTCTTGACGAGACCAAAGGCTATCTTCTTCCAAGCCCTGATTCTCCAACAGCTGATACTGCTATTACCTATGCCATCACCAAAGGATCTGTCAGAGTACGATTCCTCACTGAGGGAAGTGACACTGATCTGCAAGAGGCGCAAGACCTTGCTACAGAGGTAGATTTCGGCACCAAGTACACCAGTGAGGCCCCAACAGAAATCACAAAAGATGGTCGTATCTACCATCTAGTTGGACACCGTGCTGATTCTGCTGATCCAAGTGGCACAGTCACTAAGGGAATGAAAACGGTCATCTATGATTACAAGTTAGCTACGGGAACGGTCATCGCGCTATTTGTCATCCAAGATACTAGCACTGAATTGCAACCAGAGCTTGCTATTGCAACAAATGTGGACAATGGAACCCATTACGTCGCTAGCGCACCAGATGAGATCTCCTACGACGGCCACATTTACGAACGGATCGGTGCAGCTGAACAAACTGGGAACGTAGAAGTGGGAACAACCATCTTGATTTTTGACTACAAGGTGAAAGAAATCCCTACTCCACAACCATCCCCAGAAACCGAAAAAGAAGAAACAGTCATCCCTCTTCCTTCCGTGACAAAAGCAAACACGACTGATGCTCATGAAGAAAAGAAATCAACACTTCTCTCTAACAAAGAAGAGGAGAAACCTCTTGAAACTACAAGCCAAACAGAGGATCTCCCTGAAGCTGTTCCTAACACCCCTCAAGAAGAAAATCACCTACCTGCAACAGGTGAAGAAGCCTCTCAGCTTGCCGTACTTGGACTTGGCCTCTTAGCAGGTTTGGCCAGTCTTATCTCTTACAAAAAGAAACAAGAGTAGCTCTAAAACAAAAAGAAACTTCCTATGGAATTCTATTCCAAGGAAGTTTTTTATATTTATACAACTCATTCGGAGTCTATGTCCCGTTTATGAGGGTGACTGACGACAATAAGGGTGTGAAGTACTACCACTCCAAACCCTACTGTATTCCAATTCAAAGTGGATTCATTCCCCTTGTTGCCGGCAGTTTGAAAGATCAAATTGCTTTACTAGTATACTGTTTTCTCCACTTCAAGTCAATGGAAATTCTTTGAAACTAGTAACATAATGAAATGACTAATCAAATAATTTCTGAAACATTTCATAATATATATGCAATTTTTTCTAAGCTTTTAACACCAATCATGACCACCCGTCAAACGGGTGGTTTGTACCAGGGCTATAAGCCCAGATAACTAGCCAGCGCCTAAAGACGCT
>NZ_JAHDAC010000020.1 GCF_018499505.1 Streptococcus parasanguinis | reverse complement strand
GCAACCCCACATCCTTTTCCACTTAACAATTATTTTGGGACCTTAGCTGGTGGTCTGGGCTGTTTCCCTTTCGACTACGGATCTTAGCACTCGCAGTCTGACTGCCGACCATAATTCATTGGCATTCGGAGTTTATCTGAGATTGGTAATCCGGGATGGACCCCTCACCCAAACAGTGCTCTACCTCCAAGAATCTTAATGTCGACGCTAGCCCTAAAGCTATTTCGGAGAGAACCAGCTATCTCCAAGTTCGTTTGGAATTTCTCCGCTACCCACAAGTCATCCAAGCACTTTTCAACGTGCCCTGGTTCGGTCCTCCAGTGAGTTTTACCTCACCTTCAACCTGCTCATGGGTAGGTCACATGGTTTCGGGTCTACGACATAATACTAAGACGCCCTATTCAGACTCGGTTTCCCTACGGCTCCGTCTCTTCAACTTAACCTCGCATCATATCGTAACTCGCCGGTTCATTCTACAAAAGGCACGCTCTCACCCATTAACGGGCTCGAACTTGTTGTAGGCACACGGTTTCAGGTTCTATTTCACTCCCCTCCCGGGGTGCTTTTCACCTTTCCCTCACGGTACTGGTTCACTATCGGTCACTAGAGAGTATTTAGGGTTGGGAGATGGTCCTCCCAGATTCCGACGGGATTTCTCGTGTCCCGCCGTACTCAGGATACTGCTAGGTATAAAGACTATTTCGAATACGAGGCTCTTACTCTCTTTGGCTGACCTTCCCATGTCATTCTTCTATACTCTTTAAGTCCACATTGCAGTCCTACAACCCCGAAGAGTAAACTCTTCGGTTTGCCCTCCTGCCGTTTCGCTCGCCGCTACTCAGGCAATCGCTTTTGCTTTCTCTTCCTGCAGCTACTTAGATGTTTCAGTTCACTGCGTCTTCCTCTACCTATCCTTAACAGATAGGAGTACTAGCCATTAGCTAGTGGGTTCCCCCATTCGGACATCTCTGGATCGTCGCTTACTTACAGCTCCCCAAAGCATTTCGTCGTTTGTCACGTCCTTCTTCGGCTTCTAGTGCCAAGGCATCCACCGTGCGCCCTTATTAACTTAACCTTATTTTTGGTCTTGCGACCTAAACTCTTTAAATATTTACAGCGTTTCGGTTTATTTTCTTGTTACTATTTGATATAGATATTCAATTTTCAATGTTCAATCTTAACACCCTTACAGTGTTAATGGAGCCTAGCGGGATCGAACCGCTGACCTCCTGCGTGCAAAGCAGGCGCTCTCCCAGCTGAGCTAAGGCC
>NZ_JAHDAC010000004.1 GCF_018499505.1 Streptococcus parasanguinis | reverse complement strand
TTAATGGAGCCTAGCGGGATCGAACCGCTGACCTCCTGCGTGCAAAGCAGGCGCTCTCCCAGCTGAGCTAAGGCCCCACAAGACCTCTCAAAACTAAACAAGACCAACGTACAGGTTTCCATTTCCTTAGAAAGGAGGTGATCCAGCCGCACCTTCCGATACGGCTACCTTGTTACGACTTCACCCCAATCATCTATCCCACCTTAGGCGGCTGGCTCCAAAAGGTTACCTCACCGACTTCGGGTGTTACAAACTCTCGTGGTGTGACGGGCGGTGTGTACAAGGCCCGGGAACGTATTCACCGCGGCGTGCTGATCCGCGATTACTAGCGATTCCGGCTTCATGCAGGCGAGTTGCAGCCTGCAATCCGAACTGAGAGAAGCTTTAAGAGATTAGCTTGCCGTCACCGACTCGCGACTCGTTGTACCAGCCATTGTAGCACGTGTGTAGCCCAGGTCATAAGGGGCATGATGATTTGACGTCATCCCCACCTTCCTCCGGTTTGTCACCGGCAGTCTTGCTAGAGTGCCCAACTGAATGATGGCAACTAACAATAAGGGTTGCGCTCGTTGCGGGACTTAACCCAACATCTCACGACACGAGCTGACGACAACCATGCACCACCTGTCACTTTGCCCCCGAAGGGGAAGCTCTATCTCTAGAGTGGTCAAAGGATGTCAAGACCTGGTAAGGTTCTTCGCGTTGCTTCGAATTAAACCACATGCTCCACCGCTTGTGCGGGCCCCCGTCAATTCCTTTGAGTTTCAACCTTGCGGTCGTACTCCCCAGGCGGAGTGCTTAATGCGTTAGCTGCAGCACTGAAGGGCGGAAACCCTCCAACACTTAGCACTCATCGTTTACGGCGTGGACTACCAGGGTATCTAATCCTGTTTGCTCCCCACGCTTTCGAGCCTCAGCGTCAGTTACAGACCAGAGAGCCGCCTTCGCCACTGGTGTTCCTCCATATATCTACGCATTTCACCGCTACACATGGAATTCCACTCTCCTCTTCTGCACTCAAGTTAAACAGTTTCCAAAGCGTACTATGGTTAAGCCACAGCCTTTAACTTCAGACTTATCTAACCGCCTGCGCTCGCTTTACGCCCAATAAATCCGGATAACGCTCGGGACCTACGTATTACCGCGGCTGCTGGCACGTAGTTAGCCGTCCCTTTCTGGTAAGTTACCGTCACAGTGTGAACTTTCCACTCTCACACTCGTTCTTCTCTTACAACAGAGCTTTACGATCCGAAAACCTTCTTCACTCACGCGGCGTTGCTCGGTCAGGGTTGCCCCCATTGCCGAAGATTCCCTACTGCTGCCTCCCGTAGGAGTCTGGGCCGTGTCTCAGTCCCAGTGTGGCCGATCACCCTCTCAGGTCGGCTATGTATCGTCGCCTTGGTGAGCCGTTACCTCACCAACTAGCTAATACAACGCAGGTCCATCTCTTAGTGATGCAATTGCACCTTTCAAATCAACATCATGCGATATCGACTTTTATGCGGTATTAGCTATCGTTTCCAATAGTTATCCCCCGCTAAGAGGCAGGTTACCTACGCGTTACTCACCCGTTCGCAACTCTTCCGCTCGGTGCAAGCACCAAGCTTCAGCGTTCTACTTGCATGTATTAGGCACGCCGCCAGCGTTCATCCTGAGCCAGGATCAAACTCTCATTAAAATAATTGTTTGTCTTAAACTCATTCTGTCACTGACAGATTTATTGTTTTTTTATTGTTCAGTTACTATAACTTTCGTTATAGCGCCCTGCACATTGGTTCGTCTTGTTCAGTTTTCAAAGGTCTTTGTCGCTCTCGCGCGACAACTATATTAGTATATCATGACCTTACCTTACTGTCAATACTTTTTTTCAAAAAATTTTATTTTTTTGAAAGTTTTTTTGAAATAAAAAAAATAGAGAGGGAATCCTCTCTATTTATATTCTTGTCTGTATTTGTTTTCTTCAGCTTTGTTAGCCCATACATAATGACCTGGTTTAATTTCAACCATTTGTGGTTTATCTTCAGAGTAATCATGTTGTTCTGGATCGTAGATTTTTAGAACTTTTTTACGTTCTAGAATTGGGTCTGGAATTGGGACTGCTGAAAGTAGGGATTGTGTGTATGGATGGATAGGGTGGTTAAATAGCTCTTCAGTTTCTGCTACTTCTACAATTACCCCTTTATAGATAACTGCAATACGGTCAGAAATGAAGCGCACAACTGACAAGTCATGGGCGATAAAGAGGTAGGTCAAGCCTAATTCTCTTTGGAATTTTTTCAAAAGGTTCAAGACTTGCGCACGTACTGAAACGTCAAGGGCTGAGATTGGTTCATCCGCAATGACAAATTCTGGCTCCATGACAAGTGCACGGGCAATACCGATCCGTTGACGTTGACCACCTGAGAATTCGTGAGGGTAACGTGTCAAATGTTCTGCAAGAAGCCCAACTTCATGCATAATATTTTTTACTTTTTCCTGACGTTCTTCTTCGCTGTTAAACAAATGGTGGTTGATCAAACCTTCAGAGATAATATAATCAACTGTTGCACGTTCATTCAAACTTGCTGCTGGGTCTTGGAAGATCATTTGAATTTTACGGATCAACTCTGATTTTTCACTGTGAGAGTTTCTTCCGTTGATCTTGCGACCGTCATAAATAATTTCTCCAGCACTTGTATCATTCAGACCGATGATCGCACGTCCAATTGTTGTCTTCCCACTTCCTGATTCACCAACAAGAGAGAAAGTTTCTCCCTTATTAATGAAGAAGTTGGCGTTCTTTACAGCAACGAATTTTTTACTTCCTTCACCGAAGGAAATTTCTAAATCTTTAATTTCAACTAATTTTTCAGTCATTTCCTTCCTCCTATTCTGTAATGTGAGTGAAGCCCATTTTTGAGCCAATCTTTTCGTGAAGGTTTTCGATTACTTCTGGTTTATGAACTGTTGGTGCATCTGGATGGAGCAACCATGTCTTCGCCCAGTGAGTATCGGTTACTCTGAAAGCAGGTGCCTCTTCTTCAAAATCAATCTGCATTGCATAGTCTGAACGAAGTGCGAAGGCATCTCCTTTGATTGGAGCATACAATGATGGCGGAGTCCCTGGAATAGAGTAAAGATCACCATCTGAGGTTGATAATTGAGGCAAGCTTGAAAGCAAACTCCATGTGTATGGATGTTTTGGATCGTAGAAAATTTCTTCTACTTTACCAAACTCAACAATTTCTCCAGCATACATAACGGCTACTTTATCTGCAATACTTGCAACCACACCTAAGTCGTGGGTGATAAAGATAACTGTAAATTGGTATTCTTTTTGAAGGGATTTCAACAAATCAATGATTTGCGCTTGAATGGTTACGTCTAGGGCTGTTGTTGGTTCGTCACAGATTAAGATATCTGGACGGCAGGCCAAGGCGATGGCAATAACGATCCGTTGACGCATCCCACCTGAATATTGGAATGGATACTCATCAAAACGACGTTCAGCATCTGGAATTCCAACTTTCTCCATATAGTCCAAAGCCATTTCTTTGGCTTCTTTAGCTGTTTTCCCTTGGTGTTTGATAATGACTTCTGTAATTTGTGAACCAATTGTGTTGATTGGGTCCAAACTTGTCATTGGGTCTTGGAAAATTGTAGCGATCTTAGATCCACGAATATTTTCCCAATCTTTATTCGATTTCAAATCCGTCAATTCTTGACCACGGTATTTAATCGAACCTTGGGCAATACGGCCGTTATCTTCTAACATTCCGGTGAACGTTTTTGTCAAAACTGATTTCCCTGAACCTGACTCACCAACCAAAGCAAGAACTTCACCTTCTACTAGCTCAAGCGATACGCCACGAATAGCTGTCAGTACGCGATCGCGCACGTCAAATTCCACTACGATATCTTGAGCAGATAAAATAATATTGTTATTTGATGTCATATCTACTCCTCCTATCTATGTGTACGTGGGTCGCTGGCATCGGCCAAGTTTTGTCCGACAATAAAGAATGACAAGGATACTAAAATCAAAACAGTAAGCGGAATCCAGAATAGATAAGCATTTGTAGTTACGTTTTGAGAATAGTCAGAAATCAACCGTCCCAAACTTGGAACTGTGATTGGAAGACCAAGTCCGAAGAAGGAAAGGAAGGCTTCGTAAGAAATAAAGCTTGGAAGCAACTGTGATGTTTGTGTCACGATAACAGATACCAATTGAGGTAAAATATTTTTCGTAACAATTTTCATTGTTGGTGTTCCTAATGTTCGGCTGGCAAGATTGTACTCCAAATCACGGTAACGCATGATTTGAACACGAATGGTATAGGCAATTCCGATCCATCCTGTTAAGGACATAGCAAGAATCAAGTTCCAGAAACCAGATCCCATTGAGTAAGTCAAGACGATAACGATCAACATAAATGGAATGTTTGAAATAACGTTATAAACTTCCATCATGATACGGTCGATAGATTTTGAGATCCCCCAAATTCCACCAACGATAACTCCGACAACCACGTTAATAACAGTGGCGATGAAAGAAATGATAATTGAATTCCGAGCACCAAACCAAACTCCATCAAAGAGGGATTTACCGTTATTATCTGTACCAAAGAAAGCTTTGGCACTTGGTGGATTCAAACGTGCTGAAAAGTCATTTACCTTACTTACATCGTTGTAATCAAAATTCGAGAACATTGGGTAGACAAAACTCATCAAGAGAATCCCAATCAAAATAGCAAGCATAATGATCGTGGTTCTTTTTTTCAAGAATTGTCTGAATACAGATTTCCAGTATGAATACGCTGGAGCATCGATTACTTCAGAGGCAAAGTCATCGCGTTTTACAAACTGAAATTTATTTTTATCGATTGTAGCCATTATTTGCCTCCTTTCGTATTCGTTAATTTAATCCGTGGATCAAGCACTGTCATCAAGATATCACCTAACATGGCAGCAAAGATACCAAGTGATGTGAAGATGAAGACAAGTCCGATGACCATGGTGTTGTTTGACGCTTTAATAGAGTCAATCAACATTTTACCCATACCTGGGAAAGCGAAGACTGTTTCAGTAAGTGTCGCACCTGAGATAACTCCAATAATAGAACCTGGAATACCAGATACCAATGGAACCATCGCATTTTTGAAGATGTGCTTTCTTGAGATCTCACGTTCTGACAATCCTTTTGAACGAGCAAAACGGACGAAATCTTGCGAGTGGATATCGATCATGTAACGACGAATCCAAACTGCGATAAATGGTGCACTCAACAAACCAAGAATCAGAGATGGCAATACATATGAACGCCAATCCTGTGCTCCAAGTACTGGGAATGAGTCTGGAAGTCCAACAAATGAACCTGCTAGACGCACAATGTAAACAAGGGCAATAGTTGGAAGAGACATCATAAATGTCAAGGTTGCTGTTGAGATGCTATCAAACCATGAGTTCTTGAACAGAGCCATGTAAGATCCTAATGGGATCGCAATCAAGTAAGCAATCGCAATACCAATCAAACCAATGATTGAAGAAGATGCAATCATTGATGGATTCTCATAGTTGCTCAACGTCGCTGTATAAGCGTCCCCTTTACCAAATCGACTGATGTCTTGTGAGTCTGCCTTACTTGGTGATTTGTAGGTACGTGAGTAGATATCGATGGAAGATGTCTTTTTACCTGTTGGGAAGTTCACTTCACTCTTCTTAGTCGTTCCTTGTCCTTGGGTAATAACTTGAAGAACAGGGGTATTTGAATAAGTTGGATATGAATTTCCAAGGTTTAAGGTTACAAAGTTTTGGTGTACATATGGGAATTGACCATTAAAGTACAAGAGGTATTTGTGTTTCGTACCAGAACCTACTACTGACCAACCAATAGATGGATCATTTTCAACACGGATATAGCGTTTGAGATTTGGATTTGAGGCATCTTTCACCCAACCTGGATGATCAAACTGAATCAAATTCGCATAGAAGCTGATGACACGTTCAAAAACCGGAATTTCACGCACCGCATAGAAAGACTTACTTTCCGGGAAACGTTTCAACTGCCAACCATGACCTAATTTTTCAATATATTTTTTATAGATCTTTTCATTGGCATTTGTCGCATCAACCGTTACGGAAGAATCTTCTTTACTTGCTTTTTGTTGCAAGCTCTTTGAATCCATGTATTCCAAATAACCCATGCGATCATAGACTGTATTTTCGTAGTTGATCTTCGAATCCTTTGTCTTCGCTACTTTATTGTAGTTAGGGTCATTTTTAAAGATGAGATTTCTCGGTGTTAGCGTATAGATAATCATGTAGGTTAATGTCGTGACGAGAAAGATCGACACTAACGAACGCAAAATACGCATAAAAACATATTTTTTCATATTTCATTCCTTTAATGTCCAAAAGAACTTTCTCCCCTAGAAGAGAAAGTTCTAATGAAAAGCAATAATTTAATTATTTAACGTGTTTTTCAAGATCTTGTTGAGCTTTTTTGTTTGACTCAGCTTTTTCTTTTTGCCATTTTTCACGTGCTTGTTCGTATTGTTTCTTAGTAACAGGTTCATCCTGAACTTCTACATATTTGAAGTATGCTGAACCTTTGTTACCTGTTTGAGATGATGGGCCAGAGAATGGAACCACTTTAGAAACAACAGTTGCTGCACCTGTACTTGACATTGTAGGAATTACCAAGGCACTATCACTCAACCAAGCTTGAGCAACTGCGTATTTTTCATAACGTTTAGCTACATCAAGTGATTCGCTATTAGCGTCTGCAAGAAGTTTCGCATACTCATCCAAGCCAACTGCTTTCGCTGAAGCATTATCTACACCACCTGCAAAACCAAGGTAGACTTTTGTTTGGTCTTCTGATGATGGTTGAAGCGTATCAAGGTAAGTTGATGGATCATCATAGTCTGGGTTCCATCCAACCAATCCTTGAAGATCCCAATCTGCATCTGCAGCTGATGGAACATTCAATGTGATGTTCAACACTTCGTCTTGGTCCATCATTTGAAGGTCAAGGACAACATTGTCTTTACCAAGAGTATCTTCCACTGTTTGTTTCAATGATTGCATCCGTGAAACAAAGTTTGTAGAGTTTTGTGCTACCGGTACGTCAATATGAATTGGGAATTGAACGCCATCTTTTTGAAGTTCTGCTTTTGCTTTTTCAAGTTGTGCTTTTGCTTTGTCTTTGTTGTAAAGACCATCTTGACCATCTGCTAGGTTGACACCTTTCCATTGATCACCATATGTGCTCAATTTATCTGCAACCACATCTCCAAAGTCTTTTCCATTTACTTGCACAAAGGCTGGAGCTGTATAGGTATTACGGATAGCTGGTTTAGCAAATGCTTTACTATTTACTTGTGCTGAGTAGTTTTCACGGTTCAAAGCAAAAGTGATAGCTTGACGGAAATCTTTGTTCAAGATTGCTTTCTTAGTCGCAGTCTTTTCAGCATCTGATTTCTTAGCAGTGTGTTTGTATGATTGACGGTCAATGTTGAAACCAAGAACCGCTACCCCTGAACCAGCCGGTGTATTGTAAATGTTGTCTTTGTATTTTTTAGATACAGTTGCAAAGTTTGAACTTGCCGGGAAAAGACGAGCGACTGTATAAGCACCATCAGAGAAACCACGCGCCAATGAATCTTGGTCTGATCCATCGTAGTAGGTAAGTTTCACTTCTTTAAGGTGAACGTTTTTCTTATCCCAGTAGTTGTCATTCTTTTCAAATACAACAGATGATTTTGAAGTGATTGATTTAAGAAGGAAAGGTCCGTTTGCAAGGATTGATTTCACATCGTTTGGTTGACCAAAATCATCTCCCTTACTCTTCAAGAACTCTGTGCTAATTGGGAACAAGATTCCGTTTGTTGTTTTAGAGTTCCAGAAGGTTTCAGGTTTGTTCAATGTATATTGAAGTGTGTAATCATCAACAGCTTTGACACCAACTTGGCTAAAGTCTGTAGTTTTTCCTTGTACATAATCATCCAAGCCTTTGACAGAACCTTGAACAAGTGAAAGGGTTTCAGATTTTTTATCAGCAGCGTGTTTCAAACCAGTTACGAAGTCTTTGGCAGTCACTTCACCATGTTCTTCACCATCTGCATCGTACCATTTAACACCCTTACGAATCTTGTAGGTATAAGTCAAACCATCTTTTGAAACAGACCAATCTTCTGCAAGTGATGGTACGAGATTACCATACTTGTCATTTGCCATCAAACCATCTACGACGTTTGTAGTGATATCATGTGTAGCAGCTTTAGAAGATACAGTGTAGTCCAAAGTTTGAGGATCATCTGTGTAGACATAACCATAGTTTTTGTCTTCGCCTGAGCTTGCTTTGCTAGTATTTGAACTAGAACATGCAGCCAACAATCCAGCTGCAAGGAGTGTTACTCCGGCAACTGCAAATACTTTACCTTTTTTCATAGGAATTCTCCAATAGTTTTTTTAGATTTGTTTAAGATTATATCACAAGTAGAAAAAAAAGTAAACTAAATTTTCTGAATATTTGCTTCAACACCATCCAAAAACCTTGCTATAACTGACTTTTTAGGCTAATTGATGATTTTACGATTTTCCATTAATCATTTGTATGATACAATAGAGAGGACTAAGCAACGAGGAAACAACTGTGAAAAAATTCTTTCTTTCTTTTTTAACCTTCATCCTGCTGTTATGCAGTTTACCTTATCATGTCGTTCTAGCAGATGATCTGGATCTTCCTGCTCAAAGTGCTATTGCTGTTGAAGCTGATACAGGTAAAATCTTATATGAAAAGGATTCAGAGAAAAAGCGAGATGTGGGGGGACTATCTACACTCTTGACCACTTATCTGATTTTCGAAGCCATTCATGAAAAAAAACTTTCTCTGAAAGATCCTATCAAACTGTCTGAGAAAGCTCTGGCCTTGAATGATATCGAAGGCGCTGGTACTATTCCTATGGAGGCAAATCAATATACAGTAGACCAATTATTAACTGCTCTTTTAGTTGGAAATTCTAGCACTGCTGCCTTGGCCCTAGCTGAGAAGGTCGGTGGCTCCGAAAAAGGCTTCGTTGAAAAAATGAAGAAGAAACTTTCTGAATGGGGCATTCAATCTCCTCATTTAATTAATGCTACCGGATTAAATACTCAAACCATCAGCGGAGATCCTGACGGGAAAGGAGACGAAAATCAATTGAGTGCTTATGATATTGCTGTCATTGCCAAGCACTTACTCCAGGATTTTCCTGAAGTGACCAAATATACTTCAAAACCCACTGCTCTTTTTTCAAACACGCAGATTGAAAACCCCAACCTGATGCTAGAAGGCATGCCGAATTACCGTTCGGGAGTCGACGGCCTTCGGGTCAGCAACTCTACCAAAGGTGGCATCACCTTTGCTGCATCAACAACGCAAAATGGCATCCACATGATCACAGTTGTCCTAGGAGTGGACGCAGTTGACGGTGATCCATATGCACGCTTTGTGGCTACTTCTTCTCTGATGAACTACGTGGTACGAACCTTTGTTTCTTCCATTGTCGTTAAAGAAGGAGATCCTTACGGAAAAAGTAAGGCAACTATCATAGATGGGAAGTCAGAGACTGTTTTAGCTGTTGCAAAAAAAGACTTCTATATCGTCGAAAAGCAAGGCAGTCAAGCGGAACCAAAAATTCAATTCAAGAGTGACCAAGAATCATTCCTAGCACCTGTCAAATCAGGTACTAATCTTGGAAAATTACACTACACTGATCCAGATAAAATCGGACGTGGCTACTTAGAAGATCAAGAGCCTACGGTCGATATGGTAGCAGGAAGAACCATTGAGAAAAGCTTTTTCTTAAAGGTTTGGTGGAATGAATTCGTTCGTTATGTCAACGAAAAATTATAAGAAAAAAATCACAATGGAGTCAGGTCCATTGTGATTTTTTTGCTATTAAAACGGATTATCCTACAGATCCTTCCATTTCATAGCTAATGAGTCGGTTTAACTCAACAGCATATTCCATTGGAAGTTCTTTTGTAAAGGGCTCTACAAATCCCATGACAATCATTTCTGTCGCTTCTGATTCAGACAGACCACGACTCATCAAATAATAAAGCTGTTCTTCTGAGATTTTTGAAACCTTAGCTTCGTGCTCCAAAGCAACTTGTGAGTTGTGGATTTCATTAAATGGAATCGTATCTGATGCAGATAAATCATCCATGATAATGGTGTCACACTCGATGTGAGAAACTGATTTCTTGGAATTTTTGTTAAAGGTAACTTGTCCACGGTAGTCTACCTTTCCACCACCCTTCGCGATGGATTTGGATACGATAGACGAACTAGTGTGAGGGGCATTGTGGATCATCTTAGCACCTGTATCTTGGTGTTGACCTGCATTCGCAAAGGCAATGGACAACATGGTCCCACGCGCTCCTTCTCCATCTAGATAAACAGATGGGTACTTCATGGTTGTCTTCGCTCCTAAGTTCCCGTCGATCCACTCAACTGTGGCATCTTTTTGAGCTTTGGCCCGCTTGGTGACCAAGTTGTAGACATTGTCAGACCAGTTTTGGATGGTCGTGTAACGCATATAAGCACCATCCAAGGCAAAGATCTCAACAATCGCTGCATGGAGGCTATTGCTTGAATAGGTCGGTGCTGTACAGCCTTCTACATAGTGAACACTTGCTCCCTCATCTACGATAATCAAGGTACGCTCAAACTGACCTGTATTTTCATTGTTGATACGGAAGTAAGTTTGAAGAGGGACGTCTACTTTTACGCCTTTTGGTACATAAATGAAGGTTCCACCGGACCAGACTGCTGAATTGAGAGCAGCCAATTTGTTATCCGTTGGTGGCACTAACTTCGCAAAATACTGTTTGAATAGGTCTGGATATTCTTTTAGGGCAGAATCCGTATCGGTAAAGATAATCCCCAACTTTTCAAACTCTTCTTTCATATTGTGGTAAACCACTTCTGATTCATACTGAGCAGAAGCCCCTGCTAAGTAAGCACGTTCTGCTTCAGGAATCCCGATACGCTCAAAGGTTTCCTTGATTTTCTCTGGAACTTCGTCCCATGAACGGGCAGGTTTATCCGAAGGTTTTTGATAATAGATCAAATCATCAAAGTCAATCTCTGATAGATCGGCTCCCCAGGTTTGCATGGGCATCTTTTTGAAGGTTTCAAAAGATTTCAAACGGAATTCGAGCATCCATTCTGGTTCATTTTTTGCTGCAGACAATTCACGAATAACCGCTTCATTCAATCCCTTCCCGGTAGAGAGAATGGGTTGAACGTCATCGTGAAATCCAAATTTATATTCACCGAGATCAATTGGTTTCGGTTCGACTCTTTCTTCAGCCATAATTTCCTTTCTTTCTCTGTTTCTTCTTTTAATTATTTGCTACGTTCGATCGCTTTTTTAAGAGCATTCCAGGAGAGGGTCGCACATTTAATCCGTTGTGGGAATTTTGAGACTCCAGATAAGAAGGCTGCGTCTCCTAATTCCTCTTGGCGAGGATCTGACTTCCCTTGGACCATTTCTGAAAAGACCTGTGCCAATTCTTCAACTTCCTCTTTTGTTTTTCCCATTACAGCATCTGTCATCATACTAGCTGAAGCGGTTGAGATCGTACAGCCTGAATTCACAAAGGCAATATCTTCCACCCTGTCATTCTCATCAAATTTCACACTTAACTGGATCACATCTCCACAAGTTGGATTGTTGAGTTGGATCTGATCAACATCTTCAATCTGTCCTTGGTGGTGGGGGTGTTTTGAATGGTCAGCTACGACCGCCATGTACAGCGAATCTAATTTAGAAAGTGCCATTGAAAAACTCCTTTGCTTTGATCAATGCCTCAATTAATTTATCACAGTCCGCTTTGGTGTTGTAGATATAAAAACTTGCTCTCGTTGTCGCTGGGACTTGTAGGTATTGAAGGAGCGGTTGTGCACAGTGGTGACCTGCACGAACAGCAATCCCTTCATAATCTAATGCTGTTGCTAAGTCATGCGGATGGAGATCTCCTAGATTAAAGGAAATGACGCCAGAACGTTGGGCTAAGTCTTGGGAACCATAGATAGTCAAGCCTTCGATAGCCTGTAATTTTGGAAACACATAGGCAATCAATTCTTGCTCATGTGCTTCTACCTGGTCCATTCCCAACTCCTCTAAGTAATCGATCGCTGCACCAAGACCAATTGCTCCCGCCATATTAGGTGTTCCAGCTTCAAATTTCCAAGGCAATTCCTTCCAAGAGGCAGATTGTTCGTAAACAAAGTCAATCATCTCGCCCCCAAACTCGATCGGAGACATTTGCTCTAAGATTTCTTCCTTCCCATAGAGGACACCAATCCCTGTTGGTGCAGCCATCTTATGGCCAGAAAAAGCAAAGAAATCCGCATCTAAGTCTTGTACATCAATGGCCATATGAGGGGTTGATTGAGCCCCGTCTACAACCATCATCGCTCCAACTTCATGAGCTAATCGAGCAATTTCCTTGATCGGATTGACCACCCCTAAGACATTCGAAGCATGGGTGATGGAGACAAATTTTGTCTTCTCACTAAGCTTGCTCTTTAAGTCCTGCATATTCAGTAAGCCATCTTTTAGATAGACATAGACCAGTTTTGCTCCTGTCTTCTTGCAGGCTTGCTGCCAAGGAATGATATTGGAGTGATGTTCCATGATGGAAATCAGGACTTCATCCCCTTCCTTTAGGACTTCTTCTGCATAGCGGGCTACCCAGTTGAGTCCAGTCGTTGTCCCTCTTGTAAAGAGCACCTCCTTGGTTGATGAAGCGTTGATAAATTTTCTGACTTTCTCACGCGCCGCCTCATAGGCTGCTGTCGCTCGTTCAGCCAAAGTATGAACTCCACGATGAACATTGGCGTTATCTTGCAAATAATAGTGATTAACGGCTTCGAGAACACGTTTAGGTTTTTGCGTCGTCGCTGCATTATCTAGATAAACCAAAGGCTCATCGTGGACTAGTTGATCGAGAATGGGAAAATCTTGAGCAATCGTATTTTTATCTAGCATTGTTTCTCCTTAGCGTTGAGATAACTTTTCTTCAATGGTGGCAATCATTTCATCACGTACTTCTTTAACTGGGATTTCAACAATAACAGATCCCAAGAAACCACGCACCACTAAACGTTCTGCTGTGTGTTGATCCAGACCACGACTCATGAGGTAATACATATCTTCTGGGTCCACTTGACCGATCGATGCAGCATGGCCTGCCGTGACGTCATTTTCATCAATCAAGAGGATCGGATTGGCATCTGAACGTGCTTGATCCGATAACATCAAGACACGGCTTTCTTGCTGGGCATCTGCTCCTTTAGCCCCCTTGATAATATGACCAATTCCATTGAAGGTCAAGGTTCCTTTTTCAAGAATAACTCCGTGTTGCAAGATGTTTCCGATCGAGTTGCAACCAAAGTTGGTCACGCGGGTGTCAATTCCTTGCACCTGACGACCGCTTGATAAAGCAACGACTTTCAAATCTGCATGACTTCCGTTTCCAACCAAGTCACTGTCAAAATCTGCAACCACGTTACCTTCGTTCATAACACCGATAGCCCAATCAATGCTGGCATCCTGACCTAGTTTCCCACGTCGACTGATGTAGGCTGTGACATTTTCACCCAAGCGGTCAATCGCCGCAAATTTCACTTGGGCACCTGAGCGGGCAATCACCTCAACCGTCACATTCGCAGTTGCTGTTGCTGAACCTTCACCTTTTGATTCTAGGCGTTCCAAATAGCTAAACTTGCTGTTTTTGCCTGCAATAATCAAAATGTGTTTATTAAAAGGTACATCACTATCACTATCCTGGTAGAAAATGCCTTCGATTGGTTCTGAAATTTCGACATTGTCTGGAACATAAAGGACAGCCCCACTATTAAAATAAGCTGTGTGGTATGCTGCTAGTTTATCATCATCGTATTTAACCGAAGACATAAAGTAGTCTTCCACCACCTGAGGAATTTCTTCTAGGGCAGTGTGGAAATCTGTGAAAAGGACTCCTTGGTCTGCCAAGGCTTGTGGCACCTGTTCAAATACAGTTTGCGTTCCAACTTGGACCAATTTTAAGTTTGAATCGAGAGCTGTAAAATCAGGAACATTGGCAGAAGCATCGCTTTCTGTGATTGTCCCATCCCCAAGATTCCAGCGGTGAAATTTGACGCGTTCAATGGCTGGCAATTCCAACTGATCGATCTTGTCAAAAGCTTTTTTTCGTAAATCTTGCAGCCAGCTTGGCTCAGCATGCAGTTCCGAAAAGAGGGTAATATTTTCAATACTCATTTTTTTCTCCTAATAAAGATACTATCTGTTTGATTTTATGACAACATTAGATCACTTGTCATCAGGTTATAGTTCTTCTTTATAGTCGTAACCGAGTTCTTCTGCGAGTTGGGCATATCCTTCACGTTCCAAGCGTGCAGCCAATTCTGGTCCACCTGAAAGCACGACACGACCTTCCATCATCACATGGACGACGTCAGGAGTAATATAGTTCAACAAACGTTGGTAGTGGGTGATGATCATCGCTCCAAAACCTTCACCCCGCATTGCATTAACCCCTTTAGATACGACCTTAAGAGCATCGATATCCAAACCAGAGTCAATTTCGTCCAAAAGGGCAAATGTTGGCTCCAACATCAACAATTGAAGGATTTCATTGCGTTTTTTCTCACCACCTGAGAAGCCTTCGTTCAAATAGCGTTCTGCCATTTCTTCTTTCATGTTGAGCAGTTCCATCTTTTCATCCAATTTTTTGATGAAATCACGAATAGAGATCTTCTCGTCCTCTTCTTTACCAGCATTCATGGCTGCACGTAAAAATTCTGCATTGGTAATCCCTGGGATTTCTGAAGGGTATTGCATAGCAAGGAACAAGCCCATCCGTGCACGTTCGTCTACTTCCAATTCCAAGATGTTGACACCATCAAAGAGAATCTCCCCTTTGGTTACTTCATAATTTGGGTTTCCCATAATGGCAGCTGACAGAGTAGATTTCCCTGTTCCGTTTGGTCCCATGATGGCTGCGATCTCACCAGTTTTTAGGGTCAGGTTTACACCTTTTAAAATTTCTTTGCCTTCAATTTCAACGTGAAGGTCTTTAATTTCTAATGTCGACATTGCATTCCCTTTCTTTTTACTTTGAAGTCTAGAAGGTTCTCAAAGCATCGATTCCTTCATCACAAAGTATTTTTTTACCTTTCAAGTATATCAAAAAAAAGCCTAAATGGCTTTTCTTTTGATTAGAACTATTCTTATTTAGTTTTTTCTTTTCGTTTTTGACGAACTTCCTCCCGGTAGGAAGAATTCCCTATATAGCGCAGAACATTTAACAAAGGACTATGATGTGGCCCTAAAACCCCAATCAATTCTGCTAACAACTCTACTCCAAACAAGAGCCCGATCACAAGTAGGACACCCCCAATGCGACTCGAGATGTTGAGCAAGAGAGAAATCAAGGAGAAAATCATCGAAATTCCATAGATCACAAGTACAGTTCCCCGATGTGTCAAGCCCAGGGACAGAAGTCGGTGGTGCAAGTGATTGCGATCCGGTTTATAAAATTTTTGACCAGATAGGGTCCGACGGATAATGGCTAAAAAGGTATCTGTAATCGGTACACCGAGGATAATCATTGGGGTGACTACCGCAACTGCCGTTGCATTTTTCAAGCCTTGCAAGGACAAGACAGAAATCATGAATCCGATAAACAAGGCACCGGTGTCTCCCAAATAGAGAATAGCCGGATGGTAGTTAAAGGGAAAGAAACCAGCGATGGACGCAACCAATACAAAGATCGTCATGGTCAGAAAGAGATTGGGGACTGGTAGAAAGAAATAGGACACAATCCCCATTGTCACTAGGGAAATAATAGAGACCCCGCTCACCAAGCCATCTAATCCATCAATCAGATTGACCGCATTGGTAATGGCAACAATCCAAATCACTGTCAAAAGGTACGATAGCCATGGTTCAAAATTAAGTAAGGGACCACCGAATGGAATCTTAAAATCATTCAGCCGAAAATCTGTCAAAAGCCAGACCAGACTCGCCGCCAGCAGGATGCCAATCATCTTTTTCTTGGCAGACAACTCTTTTACATCATCGATCAAGCCTGTAAGAGCGATAATCCATCCTGCGCCCACGACCGGCAAGGTATAGGATAGGTAACTTTTGATTGGTGCAGTGGTGGATGTCAGCATAGGAATAAAGACGAGAGTCGCAATCGAAAAAGCGATCACAATAGACAAGCCACCCGCGCTTGGCATGGGCTTGGTATTGATTCGGCGCGCATTCGGATAATCTACTGCATCAATCTTAAAGGAGAATAGGCGAACCAAGGGCGTCAATACCAAGGCAATCATAAAAGTCCCAATCAGCACCAGAACAAATTGCAAGGAAAAGGACATCATAAGCTAGCAACTTTCTTCAAATTCTCAATCGCACCAGACACCATTAGTAAGTGACCATGTTCCTGTAGAACGGCCCGTGTCACTTCTGAATCATCCGCATACTCCCGAATGATAGCAAGTAACCAGGTTGGATATTGATTTGGTTGATCCTCTGTATCGATCAAGACAGTTAAATAATAATCAGATCCCATTTTGTATAATTCAGAGGTATCCACTGGAAAGCTGACCGTTTTTGAAAAAGCAACTGCTTGCTGGATATTGGAAAAACGCAAAATGTAATAAATATACTGACTTACTGGTGCTTCAGATGTAGGATCTTGTTCTTGATTGTCCCGTAACTCTTCTTGTTCCAAATGGTGAATAGCTTCTGCATCCCCTTTTGTCTTATCAGAAATTGTTTTTTCCAGGGTTTTGATAAATTCATCTGGCGTCATGCGCGACAACTCTTCCATATCAGGAAGATCTGACAAATCCTCAAAATCCAATTGTTGGTCAATTTTTGATTTGGTAACAAAAACATCCAATTTATCTGGTTTTGGTGTCACACGAAAACTCAGCATCCCACTATCTAGGAAGCTTTCTGGCATTTCGAGCTCATCCAAAATGGCGTAGAAAAATTCTTCTGTTTTTTCTTGTGGGACAAGGAAATCAGCAATTTCCATCCCACGTTCTTCTAAGTCTTCTAGTTGGATCGTGATCTTAATTGTTGAATCACTAATTTGCTTCATCTTCATAGCATAACCTCATACTTCTAGTCTTACTATTATACTAAAAAATTGGATAGAATTCAAAAAAAGGATGCATCGAAAAGAGGTCGGGACAAAAGTCTCCAACCTCAGAAAATAATTTGATCAAGTTCAAGCCTTCTCTTAGAAAATAACACGGAAGAGTCCATACAATAGCAAGATGGAACCAAGAACAATCCGGTATTTCCCAAAGACGGTGAAATCATGATTTTTCACATAATCTGTCAAGAAGCGGATGGCGTACATACTGACCACAAAGGCCACTCCCATCGCTACCAGTAGAATAAAGAGTTGCCCCAGTGCTAGTGAATGTCCGCCAAGAGCGAATTTCCCAACCTTTAAGAGGCTAGCCCCAAACATGGCTGGGATCCCCAAATAAAAGGTAAATTCTGTCACCACTGGACGGCTAACACCATTGATCAAGCCACCTACAATCGTAGCACCTGAACGGCTTGTTCCTGGAAATAGCGATAAAACTTGGAAGAGTCCGATATAAAGAGCTGTTCGATAAGGTAGCTTATGCAATTCCGTTACTGCTGGCTCAACTTGTTCCCGTCTTTCCAGATAGATAAAGGCAATCCCGTAGGTGATCAACATAATCGCAACGGAAATCGAATTGTGGAAATGCGCCTCAAACCAATCATCCAATTTAAAAACAAAGACAAGAGGGAGCGTTGCAACCGCAACTTTTGCCCATAATTGCCAAGTTCGACGTACTTCTAGTGGAGATTTACCAGGTTTGAAGGGATACAATTTATCGAAATAAATCACCACAACTGCTAGGATCGCACCCAATTGGATCACGACATTGAACATCTCCATAAAGGCTGGATCTTGATTTTTAAACTGCACAAAATCCTGTAGCAGAATCAAGTGACCTGTACTTGAGATCGGTAACCATTCTGTAATCCCCTCGACAATCCCAAAAAGAACCGCCTTGATTAATTCGATCAGAAACATCTTTTTCTCCTAAACTTACATTTGCTCTATTATATCATAATTCTATGGACTGGACCAGGCCTTCTAAACTAGAAGGGAAAAAGCGACCAAGACCATTCTCAGCGCTACTTAGAAGGCACCAAAGCCACCTCCGCCTCCTCCGCCAGAGAAACCTCCTCCACTACCAGAGGAAACTGTGAAATGACTAGCTGTCGATGCTGTCGATCCATAAGTAGACATGGCATGACTTGAGTGGGTCACATCATGATAGAACGGAGTATAAACGAAGGAGTTTAAGGCTTGATTTTCTAGATGAATATTCCGAAGTTTCATGACCTTTGTGACCTGATCGGCTACACCATACAAGGCCGCATAGACCAATAAGCGATTCCATAGGACCAAAGACTGCAACTCTGCATCGTTGAGGCGGGCAATTTCTTTCAACATCCGACCAAAACTATCCCAGTAATAGCGTTGCTCAGCACCCGCAAGATTGACAACACCATCTCGTAGGCAGGCTTTAAAGACACCATTGAAGCGCACTGGCATAAACCAAAGTACGAGGATCCCTATCAAACAAGGAACAGAGAACCAACCCATCCCAAAGATGGCAAAGATTTCTGCTCCAAGGGCGATAAACCAAGCAGCCCAACCAAAGAAGAGACTTCGTCTAGCTTGCGCTTCTTCTTTTGCTTCTAAAGGGCGATAGTAGCTTGGCAAATGGAGATCTTCCACCTTGCGATGAACATCTCGGGCCACTTGGTTCACAGCCGTATCAAAACGAGCCTGAGCCTTACTTCCTAGTGAACGAATCGCATCTTGATCTGCTTTTTTGGCATGTTTGTATAAATCATCACTAAATTTATAATTTTCAAAGAGACGGTTAACAGGACAGGAAACCTGATCCCCAAAAGCCATATTCATAAAGGAGCGTTCAAAATCATCCACATGTCCATGAGACTTTCTGGTCAAAACGACTTCATTTCCTTGTTGCTCGTAGACGATCACTCCACGATCCATCAAATCTAGCAATGTAGCTTGAAGCATTTTTTCAAATGTAAATACCGGCGGAGTTGCCTTCTCTTTATTGGTCGGGGAGGCCTCGTCTAATTCAGCTGAATAAACAACCGAACTCATAATCAGAGGTGCAATGTCCTGTGGAATCTCGTAAAGACGAGTATCGGTCGGATAGGTCACACCAGGCCAAATCATTTTTTTGAACCGATTGCGACCCAAGAGAGAAAGAAGCCAGAGTGCAATAATGAAGGCTGGCAAGATCCAGTTCCAAAACATGCGTGTCCAGTATTTTTCCTGTTCAATTTTAGCTTGGTTCTTGTGAAATTCATCCAATTTGGTCAATCCTGTATTTCGACCAGAATCATACAAAGTAGTTAGATCTGACTTCAACCAGTAACCATACAACTCCACAGCCTTTCCTTTGCCTAGGTTATAGAAAGTAGCAGAATAGATTCCATCTTCTTTCTTTACAGTCACATCCGGTCCCATAAAGGCTGTATGGATATACAGTTCCGATTGGGCATTAGCTGGTGCAAACTTAGGGATGACACGAAACTGAACTTCGTCCACCTTCTGATCGCCATCAGTAATTGGTTTCCAATTCAACTGCAAGATATCCTTGTGTGAATAAAGAAGATTTTTTAATTTCCATGTGACTTTAATTTTGACTGTATCTGTCGCTACACCACTGTTATAAATTTTCACTCGGTAGCCATCACCTAGATTCGTAATCTCGGGTTCTCTTTGAAGATCACGACCTTCCACCTCAACCTTTGGCGGTATCTCAATTGCAAAGCCTTGTGGCATGTTCCCCGCAGTTCCTAGGCTAACATACTGCCCTCTATAAGAATCTTTGAAATAATAAACCAGTTCTTCCTCATAGGTGGCGTCGTCCCAGGTGTCCAAGGTCAAGGTTCCACCATAGTAAAGTACATCATAAGATGGGCTAGATGCATGGACGTTCTGACTGACAAAAAGGCAAGCCAGAAAGGCGAAAATAACATACAAATACTTTTTCATTTGATCACGCTCCTTTGTATTATTATAGCATTTTTTAAATAAAAAGAGGACCATGTTTGAAATGCAGCCTATTTTACTGTACAATAGGAGAAGTTAAAATAAGGAAGAGGAGAAAAAATGAAAAAAACATTATTCGCGCTCTTAACAGGGCTTTTCATTTGCCTAGGCATCACACAGGTTGCTCATGCAGATGACTATTTACGAATCGGAATGGAAGCGGCCTACGCTCCTTTCAACTGGACCCAAGAAGATGATGCAAATGGAGCTGTTAAAATTGACGGTACCAATCAATATGCCAATGGGTACGATGTCCAAATCGCCAAAAAAGTTGCTGAGGAGTTAGGTAAAAAACCTCTGATCGTAAAAACATCTTGGAACGGTTTAATTCCAGCCCTCACTTCTGGTAAAATCGATATGATTATCGCTGGGATGAGTCCAACCGCTGAACGTAAAAAAGAGGTCGCCTTCTCCAAGAGCTACTATACCAGTGAACCGGTCATGCTCGTTCGTAAAGATGGAAACTATGCAAACGCCACTAGTCTAGATGACTTTAAGGATGCAAAGGTCACCTCTCAACAAGGGGTCTACCTCTATTCTCTCATTTCCCAACTCAAGGGTGTGAAACAAGAAACTGCAATGGGTGATTTTGCCCAGATGCGTCAAGCTTTAGAATCGGGTGTTATTGATGCCTATGTTTCTGAACGTCCCGAAGCCCTAACCGCCGAGTCCGCTAATTCTAAATTTAAGATGATTCAATTCAAAAAAGGATTTGAAGTTGGGGAAGAAGATGCGACTATCGCTATCGGGATGAAGAAGGGTGACACTAGAATTGACCAAGTCAATGCCGCACTAGCTAAGATTTCGTCTGAAGACCAAGTCAAACTCATGGATGATATGATTAAGAAGCAACCAGCTTCCAGTGATGCTAGTGATGATAAGCAGACATTCTTTAGCCAAATGATGAAGATTTTAAAGGATAATGGCCCACAGTTCTTACGGGGAACTGGAATGACCCTCTTAATCTCTATGACTGGAACTATCGCTGGGTTGATTATCGGTTTGTTAATCGGTGTCTTCCGGACAGCTCCGAAGGCTAAAAATAAATTCCTTGCTGGATGCCAAACTGCCTTTGGTTGGTTCCTCAATGTCTACATTGAAATCTTCCGTGGAACTCCGATGATCGTTCAATCCATGGTCATTTTCTACGGCTCCGCCCAAGCCTTCAACATTTCCTTGGACCGTACCTGGGCCGCTATCTTTATCGTATCAATCAATACCGGAGCTTACATGAGTGAGATTGTTCGTGGTGGGATCTTAGCAGTGGATCCAGGTCAGTTTGAAGCAGCGACTGCTCTAGGAATGACCCATGGACAAACCATGCGCAAGGTCGTCCTTCCACAGGTTGTTCGCAATATCTTGCCAGCAACAGGGAATGAATTTGTTATTAACATCAAAGATACATCTGTTTTGAATGTTATCTCTGTAGTTGAACTGTACTTTACAGGAAATACGGTCGCAACTCAAAACTACCAATACTTCCCAACCTTTACGATTATCGCTGTGATTTACTTCGTTCTCACCTTTACCATCACACGAATTCTTCGCTACATCGAACGTCGCTTAGATTCTGATACTTATACTACAGGTGCCAATCAAATGCAAGTTAATGAGGTGAAATAATGGCAGAAAAAATTCTTGAAATCCAACATTTAAAAAAATCTTATGGTCAAAATGAGGTTTTGAAAGATATTTCCCTTACGGTTGAAAAAGGAGAGGTGATCTCCATCATCGGGAGCTCTGGTAGCGGAAAATCAACCTTCCTTCGCTCCATCAATCTTCTAGAGACTCCTACAGCTGGAGAGATTCTCTATCGTGGGCAAAATGTTCTTGATCCTGAGTATGATCTTACCCACTACCGCGAGAAATTAGGGATGGTTTTCCAAAGTTTTAATCTCTTCGAAAATTTAAACGTCTTGGAAAATACGATTGTTGCACAAACAACCGTCCTCAAGCGCGATCGTGAAACTGCAGAGAAAGTTGCCAAAGAAAACCTTGAAAAAGTCGGTATGGGATCTCAATATTGGGCTGCTCGTCCGAAACAACTTTCAGGTGGTCAAAAGCAACGGGTCGCTATCGCACGCGCCCTCTCTATGGATCCTGATGCCATTCTCTTCGATGAACCGACTTCTGCCCTAGACCCAGAAATGGTTGGGGAAGTCTTGAAAATCATGCAGGATCTAGCTAAAGAAGGACTCACCATGATTGTCGTCACCCACGAAATGGAATTTGCCCGCGATGTCTCTAGCCGGGTCATCTTCATGGACAAGGGTGTCATCGCTGAGCAAGGAGATCCAAAAGAAATCTTTAGCAATCCAAAAGAAGAGCGGACCAAGGAATTCCTTCAACGCTTCTTACATTAATCTCTTGAAACAGTTTGCTTACCAGTATGGAAGCAAGCTGTTTTTTGTACCGCTTCTGCTTGTGAGGCATCAAAAAAACCAGAGAGCAAACTCTCTGGTTTTCAATTGGAACAACAAATTAATCTTCAAATTTTTGATGATTTTTGTCATAAAAATCAATCAATCCAAGTGCAGTTTCAAACGAAATGTTCTTTACTTTTGCACGTCCTTGAGCCAAGGCAATGATAGACATTTCACGGGCATTTGTTTCTTTGCTGATACGATACCCTGTAATTTTCTTATCACGTACCCATCCAACAACTGATTCTACTTTTTCAAAGTTCGATTTAGCCATGATCTTTCTCCTATATTATTATTTCCAATACTAATATAAATTTTTTTGCACATTTTGTCAACTAAAATCGCTGAAAATACGAACCTTTTTTAAAAAATGATAAAAAGTTTACTTTGCTTTCAGGGCTGATAATATTTGTGTACGAATGTTTTCAACGCCATCAGGGTTTGCTGGTAGGAAAATCGTATTATTCCCTTCTTTATCTGCAAAATTATTTAAGGTATCCAAGTACTGGTTGGTTAAGAGAATTGACATGATTTGTTCCTCAGTCAAGTCTACATTCGCACCTTTTAACTCTTTAATAGAGTCTGCCAATCCATCGACAATGGCCTTCCGTTGCTCGGCAATACCAACCCCGTGCAAACGGTCTTTTTCCGCCTCAGCTTCAGCAGCAGTAACGATCTTGATCTTATCTGCTTCTGCCAACTCCTGAGCTGCCACGCGTTTTCTTTGCGCTGCATTGATCTCGTTCATGGATTGTTTCACTTCGGCATCTGGCTCAACTTTGGTGATCAAGGTTTTAACAATAATATATCCATAAGTTGACATTTCTTCTGCCACTTGTTTTTGAACTTCAAGAGCGATTTCATCTTTTTTCTCAAATAATTCATCCAAGGTCAACTTAGGTACAGAAGAACGCAAAGCATCTTCAATGTATGATTTAATCTGTGATTCTGGACGCATGAGTTTGTAGTAGGCATCCTTTACGTTGCTTTCGTTCACTCGGTATTGTGTTGCCACATTCATGGTAACGAATACGTTATCCTGAGTTTTTGTTTCAACTACGATCTCGCTCTGCAAGACGCGCAATTGAACTCGCGCTGCAATTTTATCGATGCCAAAAGGCGCTCGCATATGAATGCCACTATCGCTAATTTTTTGATAACGTCCGAAACGCTCGATGATGGCAACAGATTGTTGCTTGACCACATATAGTGAGCTAATCACAATGAATCCTGCAACCATTAGCAAGAATAAAATAAAGATAAAAAATCCAGACATAAAAAGTTCCTCCTTTTAATTTACGCATATCATATCACAAGTCTTCATAAAAAAGCAATATATTCCATAAAAATATATTGCTTAAATAGTCGATTATTTCTGCATGATACTCAGACCAGCATATTATAGAGAGTTTCATTTCCATTCAAGTTGATGAAAGACGGATCAAAACGCTCGATACGGTTGACCAAGCCTGCATAGTCATGCTTATTGGCCAGAGTAACCCCAATCAAGACAGGGCCAGTCCCCTTACTAGCACGCTTGATGTATTCAAAACGTGTGATATCATCATTTGGTCCTAGGATATCATTTACAAATTCTCGAAGAGCTCCCGGACGTTGTGGGAAGTTGACGATAAAGTAGTGTTTTACGCCATCGTAGATCAAGGCACGTTCTTCCATTTCAGGCATGCGGTTAATGTCATTATTCCCACCTGAGATAATACAACAAATGGTTTTCCCCTTGATGTATTCGCGCAAGATTTCAAGGGAGGCCACACTAGCTGCTCCTGCTGGTTCAGCTACAATCCCTTGTTTGGAATAAAGATCAATCAAGGTCTCTGAAATCAAGCCTTCATCGACCCCAACCAAAGTTTCCACATGCTGGCGGGTCACTTCATAAGTCAATTGGCCCACCTTTTGCACGGCAATCCCGTCTGCAAACTTATCAATTTCTGGTAATTTGACGGGACCACCTGCTTCAAAAGCAGCCTTCATAGAGCGAGCCCCTTCAGCCTCTACCCCAATGACCTCAATCCGAGGCTCTGTTTCTTTGATGTAGGTAGAAACACCTGAAATGAGGCCTCCTCCACCAACAGGAACAAGGACAGCATCAAAGGCAATCGATTCTTTTCGAGCTTCCTCAAGAATTTCATAGGCCACTGTTCCTTGTCCAGCCTGTACATGTGGATCGTCAAACGGGTCAATAAAGGTCCGCTTTTCTGCGAGAGTAAATTCTTGGGCCGCCTTAGCTGACGCATCAAAGGTATCCCCCACCAACTTGATTGTTACATAATCCCCACCAAAGAATCGGACTTGGCCGATCTTTTGTTGAGGTGTTGTAATCGGCATGAAGATAGTCGCTGGAATCTTCATTTCATTACAAGTATAAGCAACCCCTTGCGCATGGTTTCCCGCAGAAGCACACACTACCCCACGCTCACGCTCTTCTTTTGAGAGTTGAGAAATTGCAAAATACGCTCCACGAATCTTGAACGAACGAACACGTTGGGCGTTTTCTTTTTTCAAATAAATCTTTGCCCCATATTTTTCAGATAAATAGTGGTCGTATTCAAGGGGCGTATTGACAACGACTCCACTTAATATTTTATGGGCCTTGGCCACATCTTTTGCTGTTATCATTTCTTACCTCTGTTGCTGTGTATTGATCAAAAAAGCAAGCTAGGGTGTCCCAACTTGCTTAGTCTTCTACAGACAATTAGTTGTAGATTTTGAAGGCGTCATCGTCGTTTTGACCTACGAATGGCATTGCTTTACGCAATTCAGCACCAACTTTTTCAATTTCAAGTTCTTCAGCTTGTTTACGGAAGGCTTTCAAACGTGGGAAACCAGCATCGTGGTCTTCAACGAATTCACGTGCAAATTTACCTGATTGGATATCAGCAAGGGCAGCTTTCATGTTTTCTTTTACTTCTGGACCGATAACACGTGGACCAGTTACGAAATCACCAAATTCTGCAGTATTTGAACATGATTGACGCATTTTCTTGAAGCCACCTTCGTAGATCAAGTCAACGATCAATTTCATTTCATGAAGGACTTCGAAGTAAGCCAATTCAGGTGCATAACCAGCTTCTGTCAAAACTTCAAATCCAGCTTCGATCAAGCTTGTCAAACCACCCATAAGAACAGCTTGTTCACCAAACAAATCTTCTTCTGTTTCTTCTTTGAAGGTTGTTGAAAGAAGACCAACACGTGCTGAACCAACACCTTTTGCCCAGTCCATTGCGATGTCTTTCGCGTTACCAGTAGCATCTTGGTAAACAGCGTAAAGTGCTGGTACACCAAATCCTTCAGTGTAAGTACGACGTACCAAGTGACCTGGTCCTTTTGGTGCCACCATGAAGACATCTACGTCTTCAGGAGCTTTGATGTAACCAAAGTGGATATTGAAACCATGGGCAAAACCAAGAGCTTTACCAGCGCTCAAGTTTGGAGCGATTTCATCTTTGTAGATATCTTTTTGGATTTCATCTGGTGCCAAGATCATGATGATATCAGCCAATTTAGTTGCTTCTGCAACTGGGTAAGCTTCAAATCCATCTTCTTTTGCTTTATCGAATGATTTACCAGGACGTACACCGATGATGACATCGTGACCTGAATCACGCAAGTTTTGTGCGTGAGCATGACCTTGTGAACCATAACCAATAACGGCGATTTTTTTACCATCAAGTGCTGGTACTTTAACGTCTTTTTCGTATTCCATTTGAACTGCCATAAGTAAAATCTCTTTTCTATTTTATTATTTGCCTTTTTAAGGCGGGGTTAACAATGTTAAGGTGAGAATTAATCTCGAGTAAATCCGGTTGCACCGGTGCGGGCGATGTTTTTAATCCCATAAGGTCGAATAACACGAATGAGGGCTTCGCTCTTTTCTGCATTTCCCGTCATTTGAACGGTGATAGAGCTTGGGGCCACATCGACCACGGTCGCACGGAAAGGTTGAATAATGGCCAAGATTTCTGCTCGCTTCTCAGCAGGTGCAGAAACTTTCACCAGGATCACTTCGCGCTCCAAGTGTGGTTTGTCAGTGATATCACGAATGCGAATCACATCAATCTGGCGGTTGAGCTGTTTGATGATTTGCTCTACTTCATCATGCGAAGCAACATCAATGATAATGGTAATCCGCGATACATTAGGGTTTTCTGTAGCGCCAACAGAGATGCTTTCGATATTGACTTGACGTCTCGACAAGACTCCTGTAAAGCGGTTCAGAACACCTGAGCGGTTTTGAAGTTTGGCTGTTAACATTCTACGCATTAAACTTCACCCCCAACATCTCATGATTACTCTTACCAGCTGGTACCATCGGTAAGACATGCTCTTTCCGAGAAATGTCTACTTCGATGAACATTGGTACATCTTCTGTGATGACTTCCAAATCCTTCTCAAGAGTTTCAGGATTATCAAATTTATAATTCTTGATCCCGTAAGCTTGCGCCATCAATTGGAAATCCGGAAGGCTATCAAAGACTGACTCTGACGTCCGACCATCATAGAAGGCTTCTTGCCATTGACGGACCATTCCAAGCGAGTGATTGTTGAGCATAACGACCTTGATCGGAACCTTATAAATATTTAAGATCGCCAATTCTTGGTTGGTCATTTGGAAACCACCATCTCCGACAAAGAGAACAACTTCTTTATCTGGATTGGCAATTTTCGCTCCGATAGCTGCAGGAACACCGAATCCCATCGTTCCTAGACCACCAGATGTTACCAATTGGCGCTCATTTTGGTAAGGATAGTATTGAGCCGCCCACATTTGGTGTTGTCCAACGTCTGTGACGACAATAGCGTCCCCCTTGGTCAACTCTCCAATGCGTTCAATCACAGCTTGTGGCTGCACAACCCGTTCCTTCTTGTCGTATGAACGAACTCGGTTCTTATCTTGGGTCACCTTTTCAATCCATTTTTCTGTATTGTTATGAACCGTTGGCTCTGCTAGCAACTGTTGCAAGGCTTTCTTTGCATCGCCAACCACAGGAATGTCGACAGCAATGATCTTCCCAATCTCTGCAGGATCAATGTCGATATGGGCAACCTTAGCATTTTTAGCGAAAGTCTTTGGATTCCCTGTCAAACGGTCATCAAATCGACAACCAACACTGATCATGAAATCTGTCTCTGTCATAGCGATATTGGCCGCGAAGGATCCGTGCATTCCTCCCATCCCTAGGAAAAGAGGATGACTGGTTGCAATCGTTCCTTGACCTAACAGACTGGTCACTACTGGAATCTGATAGCGCTCTGCTAGAGCAATCAACTCTTTTGCAGCTCCAGCGTAACTCACCCCACCACCAGCAAGAAGAACTGGTTTTTTAGCCTTACTCAATTGCTTCAAAATCTTTTTGATCTGCAATTCATTGGGTTCAATGGTAGGCTGGTAGCTTGGAAGCTTCACACTTGGTTCATAGATAAAATCTGTCTCTAAAGCAGACACATCCTTTGGAAGGTCAATTACCACCGGACCAGGGCGTCCAGTCGTCGCAATATGGACAGCTTCTGTGATAATTCGCGGAATATCTGCCGTCTCACGTACTTGATAGTTGTACTTGGTGATGGGCATGGTAATTCCCACAATATCTGCTTCTTGGAAGGCGTCTTTCCCGATCCCAGCACGATTGACTTGACCAGTGAAGACTAATAAGGGAACGCTATCGCTCATGGCATCTGCAATCCCTGTAATGGCATTGGTCGCCCCCGGTCCACTAGTGACGACTGCAACACCCAGCTTTCCAGTTGATTTAGCGTAGCCTTCAGCCTCATGCAAGCATCCTTGTTCATGACGACCCAAGATATGCTGGATACCCTCAAAGCTATAGATGGCATCGTATAAAGGCAAAACCGCCCCACCAGGATAACCAAAAATCGTGTCAATGCCCAAATCACGCAGGGTTTCAAGAACGAGCTCTGAACCGGTTTTTGCAGTTTCTAAGGTAATTTTCTCCATGTCTCTCCTTTCCAGTACTTTGTATATCAAATTAGCATGCTACTATCATACCATTTTTAGAAAATATTTCAAGGAAAAATAGTAAATTTTCTGAATTTTCTATCCAAATCCGAAGAATGAGAGTTTTTCTAAAAATGCCAGGTCTATCAGAAAAAAAGTCTCTAGGAAATCCTAGAAACTTTTCTTCCTTATAACCAACCCTTTTCTTGCGCAATTTTTGCTGCCTCGGTCCGGTTTTCCGCATCCAACTTAGTCAGAATGGCTGACATATAATTGCGGATGGTCCCGTTTGAGAGAAATAAGCGATCAGCAATTTCTTGGTTAGAAGCCCCTTTTGCGACTTCTTTTAAAACTGCCTGTTCCTGAGGGCTCAGAGGATTGGGATGGGTCAAGATCCCTTCCATTAATTCAGGCGAATATTCTTTTTGCCCTGCTAATACTGCATGAAGAGTCGCCATCAAATCCGTAATGCGGCGCTCTTTTAAGACATAGGCATCGACTCCAGCCTTGAGGGCCCGCTCGAAATAGCCCGGCCGCTTAAAAGTGGTAACGATGACGACCTTGAGCTGGGGTTGTTGACTTTTAGCCCATTCCAACACTTCTAACCCTGTTTTGATGGGCATTTCGATATCTAAAATCGCAATATCGACTGGATGTGTTTCGAGTAAGCGAATAGCCTCTTGCCCATCGCCTGCCTGCAAGACATCTTCCACATCCTCTTGCAGGAGCAAGAGCTGGCAGAGAGCATCGCGCAACATACTTTGGTCTTCAGCAACTAATAAACGCATCTTATTTCCTTTCTTGATAGGGGATCCGTATTTCTATCCGGGTCGGCTTGTGTTGATGACTGATCTCCAGCTCTCCTCCCAACAAGTCAATCCGTTCGCGAATCGAGTGCAGGTCTTTGTCAGAGACTTTGTCAAAGCCGATGCCATTATCTTCTGCGACCATTTCTACACCTGTTTCGGTGGAGCGATAAGAGAGAAGGGCCTGCGTCGCTTTAGCGTGTTTGATCATATTGGTAGCTAATTCCAGAGATACCATGGCCAGAGCAGATTCTAGAATCGGCGAGATACTAGCCGTATCAAGTTCATTTTTAATCTCCACTTTGATTTGAGCTACTTCCAGCATTTGCTTGACGGTTTCTAGCTCTCTTGCCAGGGTTCGCTGCTTCAAGTTTTCGATAATCTCTCGGACTTGGTGCATGGACTCTTGACTGATGGCTTGAATCTCTTGCACCTGCTCCTGCGCCTTCTCAACCTGACCCAATGCTAAGAATTGATCAGCTAGGTCCGCCTTGACACTGAGCATGGCAAAGGTGTGTCCTAGACTGTCATGCAGATCACGGCCAATCCGATGGCGCTCGTTTTCTGCCAGCAAAAGATTGATCTGGGCATTTTGCTTGGCATGGTCAGCTTTCAACTCTTCCATCATCTCAGCCCGGACCATACTATAGGTCATAATCGCGATGAACAAGCAGATGATCAGTACAAAAAGCCAATCATTTTCTCTCATCTCCCTATTAAATAATAAGGCTCCCAAAAGGATCAGTTGTGATAAAAAGGCCGTCCAAAGAAAGGGAGAGCGAAAATTGTGTACTCTAAAACGATAAACTAAAATATTGCTTAGATAATAGTAAAACCAACAAAAGCCTGTCCCAACATATAAGGTATTTCCACCTATGTAAGCCAATAGATAAATCCAAAAAATCCAGGTCAGTGTCCTATTTTCAACAATGAGGATTCCTAGATAGCTCATCATAAAAAAGAGAGCTAAAAAGAAATGCCACCAGGGAATCTGCCCTAAGAAAATAGAAGCAAAGGGAAAGACCATAAAGATTAGGCCTACGTAAAACATATGGTGAATATGTTTGAGTTTTTCAATCATGAACGAACCTCAGAATGACGACGATAGATGATAACAAGGGCAAACAAGACCAGGGTAAACAAGGTTAAATAGATACTCGCAAAGACATTGACCTGCCCCTTGTTTAAAAAGGTCTTAATCAGTTCCATCAATTGATAGGTTGGAAGGCATTTGCCGATGGCTTGCATCCATTCTGGAAAGAGACTAATGGGCATCCAAAGGCCACCCATGACAGCCAGTCCCATGTAAAGGAGATTACCTACAACAGACATCAATTGACTAGAAGGAAGCAGGGTCAAGACCAGACCGAGAGCCACAAACGCTAGGCTTCCTAGGATGAGAATAAAGGCCGACAAGACCCAATCCTGTAGGGACATATTCACATGCCGCACCACATGGCCCACGGTAAAGACAACTCCAATCGATAGGAGAAAATCGACAAAGAGACCGACAACCTTTATTAGATAATATTCTACCATAGATACGGGGGTATGGCGCAAGACTTTTTGCCAATTATTGAGTCGATCGGTTTCAAGAACCGTTGGAAAAGAAAAGATAGCCGTAGACATCATGGAAAAAGCCGTCATGGATAGGAGATAATCCCTCATAAAGTGAGCGGGGGCCCCTGGCGTGTCCTGGTACATCCCTGAAAAGAAGAGATAAAAGGCCGTGGGCATCCCAATTGATAACAAGTAATAAATAGCTTGGCGACTGGTCAAATGCCACTCAACCACGCCGAGAGCTTTCATGCGTTTCATCTTCTCTACCTACTTCCTTTGTATTTTCAAAAATAGAATCCAATAAACTTCGATTGGTTACTTCGATTTCTTGGATCGAACATCCTTCTTCTTGCAAGCGAGTCCACAAACGATTGGCATCACCTGTCACAACCTGAAGGGCATCGGGTTTGACCGTCACTTGACCAATCCCTTCCATTTCTGCCACTAGAGCTTGGTAGCGCAAAGGCAGGGTAAAATGTTTTTCTACCTCTTCGCTTCTCATAGCGAGTGGTGTCGTATCCCGAAGCAAATGCCCCTGATGCAAGACCAAAATTCGATCGGCCGTGTGCTCTACTTCCTCGATGTAATGCGAAGAATAGACAATGGTCACACCCTCTTCCTTTAAATGCCCAACAATCTCCCAGAAGCGTTGGCGAGTGGACGTATCCATTCCCGCAGTTGGCTCATCCAGAAACAGAAGACTAGGACGACCAATCAAGGTTAGAACAAAGGATAAGAGGCGCTTTTGACCACCAGACAACTTACTAGCCAATTGCTTCTTTTGTTCTGAGCTAAAACGTAATAAATCATCAATTTCTTCCCCTGTTAAGGGGTTAGGATAAATAGAGCGAAAGAAGTTGATCAGTTCCTGCACGGTTAACTTTTGAACGATAGCATTCTCTTGAGGGAGATAAGACACACTAGCCTTTAATCGAGGATGACCAGGAGCCTTCCCCTCTACTTCAATGATCCCAGAAGTCGCCTTCATATCTCCCAGAAGACAGTTCATCAAGGTTGTTTTCCCAGCTCCGTTTGGCCCGATCAAGGCCAGACAATCCCCCCGTTCAACCGCAAAAGATAGATCTTCTAAAATGACTTTTCCTTTGATACTTTTTTTCAAGTTCTCTACTCTAATGACGCTCATGAGACTCTCCTTTCAAGCAGGTTCGGCCAGCTGGAATGATGACAAAGACGACCAAGCTCGCTCCCGTTTTTTTCATTGCTCCATTTCCTTTTTTACCGCCTTGACCATTTTCAAAACTTCCTGGACCACCCAGCTCATCATGCCAAGTCCAGCAAATATTTCCCAAGGAAAATGGTAATAGAGGCTATCATCCTTTGAAAAGATCAAATAGACGACCATCCCAACCACTGTCAACGTAAACACCTTAACTAACCATTGTTTCATTTTTCCTTACCTCTTACTTTCTGACTATATTATAGCGAAAGAAAATAACAGCCACTAGATAATTTTGTCACTCGCTCACATGACAAAAGTCACTAAAAAAAGCCAAGTGACTTCACTCGACTTTTTCTATTCTTCTTACTGACCTTCTTCTTTCATGCCATGCAATTTCAAGGCCTTCACCAAGGCATCTGCCTTCATGTTTTTCAAATCATTGAGACCGGCGTCTTTGAAGTAAGAAATTTCTTCTAAAGATTTGGCATCAATTTGGTTGATGTCAATCACACTAGTTGAGAGCAATTTCTTTTCTGGTGTGACTGTGTATTCCAAACTAAAACCGGGAACGGTTTTTAGCTTCTTATAGTCTTCATTTTGCTCCAGCAAAGCTTGAATGGCTGCTGTGAGTTCTTCAGGTGACTTTTCTGCTGCGATAGTCCCAAGTTGTTGGGGCAGATCGGCCGTCACTTCGATGCGAAGGTTTTCAACCTTATCTCCCTTAGACTTGATGATATCCCGGTGTTTTGTTCCATTGATATCTCCTACTAAGGTTATGGTTTTTTCTTCATTTTTTACTTCTTTTTTAACAGAGGAACTGCTAGATGAGCTAGCGGTTGTAGTTTTCTTTGTTTGGGATTGCGAACAACCAGTCAATACCAAAACGGCTAGCCCAAGGGTTACAAAAAATTTCTTCATTTTTATAACTCTCCTTTCACATACTGATACCAGTATAACATATCGCGTCTTTCTTGTCTAAAAACTCCACTGCTCAAACCATTTCCCCCTCTTTTCAAGCTCTTCAATTTGAATAAAAATCTGATGAATGTGAGACTTTTTGCAGAAACTCCTTTTTCTCACGAATAAAGCCTCAGTGGAGGGTTCACTTCAGTCTCAATCCCTCTGAATCACGCTGATTTCATAGGGAATCTCCTCGTTTATCTATATACAAAAAAAGGTTCCGAAAGGAACCTTCTGTTCAATTATTCTACACTAAACAAGTATGGGTAGACTGGTTGGCCACCTTGGTGGATTTCCACTTCTACATCCTCATACTTCTCAGCAAGGGCTTGGGCCAATTCATTTGCCAACTCCTCACTACCGTCTTCACCAACATAGATGGTCACAATTTCACTGTCTTCATCCAACATATGAGCGAATGTTTCTTCCAAGGTTTCCATCATATCTGGATTTGAAACAACGATTTTACCATCGACCATTCCAAGATTATCATTTTCATGGATTTCAAGCCCATCAATAGTGGTATCGCGAACCGCTGTTGTCACACTACCAGACACAACATCGCCCAATGAAGCGCTCATGCGTTCGTAGTTTTCTTCGATCGACTTGCTTTCATCAAAGGCAAGAAGACTAGTCAATCCTTGAGGGATGGTCTTGGTCTCAACAACTGCTGCAGGTTGATCAATCACTTCTGCTGCAGATTGAGCAGCCATCAAGATATTTTTGTTGTTCGGCAAGATAATGATGTTGCGCGCATTCAACTCTTCAACTGCTTTGACAAAGTCTTCTGTTGATGGGTTCATGGTTTGACCACCAGAGATGATGTAATCAACTCCTTGCGCTTTAAAGATATCAGCCAATCCATCACCAGCAACTACTGCGATGATGGCATATTCTTTTTCTTCAACTGGTTTGGCTTGACGTTCTTCTTTTTCAACTTGCGCTTCGTGTTGGTTGCGCATGTTGTCGACTTTGACCTTGACCAAGCTTCCGTACTTAAGACCTTCTTGCATGACAAGACCTGGATCTTCTGTATGGACGTGAACTTTGACAATCTCATCGTCATTCACCACCAATAGGGAATCCCCAAGGTTATTCAAATAGTTACGGAATTCATCGTAATCGAAGTCTTTGACATAGGTTGGACCTTGTTTCAAAGCGACCATGATTTCTGTACAGTAACCAAACTTGATGTCTTCAGTAGCCACATGGCCAGCGACTGACTTGTGGTGTTCTGCATTAATCATTTCTGACATGGTTGCAGGCGTTGCTTGGAACTCTTCAGAAGCGATGAATTCACCTGTCAAGGCTGACAAGAATCCTTCATAGATGAAGACCAAACCTTGACCACCAGAGTCTACCACGCCAACTTCTTTCAAGACTGGCAACATATCTGGTGTCTTCGCAAGAGCAGTTTTTGCTCCTTCAAGAGCGGCACGCATGACTTCTACTGCATCATTAGTAGATTCTGCTTTTTTCTTGGCCCCGATAGCTGCCCCACGAGAAACCGTCAAAATGGTTCCTTCAACTGGCTTCATAACGGCTTTATAAGCAACTTCTACCCCAGATTGGAAGGCTGCTGCAAGTGCTGCTCCATCCAATTCTTCTTTGTCTTTGACACTTTGAGAAAATCCGCGGAACAATTGAGAAGTGATAACTCCTGAGTTCCCACGCGCACCCATCAAGAGACCTTTAGCGAAGATCCCTGCTGCTTCTCCGACAGTTGAAGCAGAACGGTCAGATACTTCTTTGGCCCCATTTTCGATGGTCATTCCCATATTGGTTCCTGTGTCCCCATCTGGCACAGGAAAGACGTTCAAAGAGTTTACATATTCCGCTTGTTTATTTAAGCGCGTAGCCCCCGCTTGAACCATTTCTTGAAATAAACTTGTAGTAATATTAGCCACGATTATTCTCCCACAATCTTGATATTTTGAATATAGACATTCACAGTATCCGTAGTGATTCCAAGTTGATTTTCCAAACTAAATTTCACACGTTCTTGAATATTTTTTGAGACTTCGCTAATCTTTGTTCCATAGCTCAAAACAGTGTAAACATCAACTGCGATAGTTCCTGCTTCCGTTGTTTTGACAACAACACCTTTAGAGAAGTTTTCTTTCCCTAGGAGGGCTTGGAAATTATCTTTGATCGCATTTTTGCTGGCCATTCCAACCACACCGAAGATCTCAGTAGCGGCACCGCCTACAACAGTTGCGATAACCTCATCAGTCAATTCAATTTGACCGTCCTTTGTATTGATTTTTACTGTCATAATTTCTACCTCAAAAGTATTTTATATTCTATTTTACCATAAAAGAGATCAGCTGTAAAAGGGTAGGGATTATTCTTCTCCCGCTGTGACAGCTGTCTCTAGAGAAAAAGAAAAGAACCTCTATGAGGTTCTATATTCTTTATTAAACGCGTTCTACTTTACCAGATTTCAATGCACGAGCTGAAGCCCAAACTTTTTTAGGTTTACCATCGATAAGGACAGTTACTTTTTGAAGGTTTGGTTTTACGGCACGTTTTGTTTGGTTCATAGCGTGTGAACGGTTGTTACCTGATACAGTCTTACGACCTGTGAAATAACATACTTTAGCCATTTCTGTGTTTCCTCCTATTAGATCTAATATAACGGATGTGCTAGCACCACATACCGTACTATATTACCAAAAAAAATCTCTCTTGGCAAGCTTTTGGCCAAAGTTTTTCATTTCCGACTTAAGAAAACGAATTCGCTCCGACATAGATAATTTCCAGATTTCCTAAGGAAACATCGCCCGTAATGTAGAAATCCTTGCTTGTCAGAGCACTTGGATTTTCCTGATGTTGGATCGCTGAGAGGGAATTATCCACATTTACATGGACGCGCCAATCGCTTGGTACATAGAGGCTCAGACTCCCAAGGGAAACATCAACAACAAACTGAGCAGAAGGACCCTCAATCCGGCAATTGTCAAAATAAACCGAAGCTTCTCCCATACTTACATCTGCACTTCCGCGTGTAAAGTGTTGGTCATTGAGATATTTTGTCACTGTTGAAAAAGTGACATCGATGTCATTGCCATCCGACTTATTCATGGATCCATCAGAATAGGAAGCTAGGCGGGCTTTTGTTTTCTTAGAGGGTTTAAACAAAATATTGAGCCCAATCACAGCGAGAATTGAGGAAAGGATGACAACTGAATTTGAAACTGGGAGGAAATGGTATTGACCATTGAGACAAAAGAGAGCTAAAAGTCCATAGATGAAGCCCCATCCAAAATGACGTTTTAAGAAACTAGAGAGGGACAGGACGGCAAGCAAGGTAACCCAAGCCAAGGTCCAGATGCTGATGTCCCATTTTACAAAATAGCCTTGTAAGAGGATTAAGGCTGCTAAAAGGATTAAGAATACTCCAATTAATTTTTTTCTCATGATATTACCTCATTTCATTTAGTCGTTCTTTTAAGAGTTGATAGTAGCGTCTGGATACGTGAACCTGCTTATGGGTCTGGTAGAAATTGACCATGCTGGTCCCTAAAAAAGACTTTTCCAGAGAGTAGATCTGCTTGGCGTTGACAATAGTGGATTTGGAAATCCGACAAAAGGCGATGGGAAGCAGCTCCTCCAACTCATAGAGCTTCTGCTTGACCTCATAGGCCTCGTCCTTGGTGTGTCCAAAAATCTTCTCCCCGTCCGTCTCAAAAAAGAGGATCGATGCCACATCCAGAAAATACTCACTTCGATCCTTGTAGAAGGCCAAAGGAGCGACTTTTTGTTCTAAGATTCTCTCTTGCAGCTGGGTCAACTCCGGGGTCAAGCGCGGAGCTCGAATCAAGATCTCAGGCTCATCCATTGATGGATCCAATTCGATTCTAACTTTCATAAAACTCCTTTCCCAACGTTTTGATAGTACCATTATAACAGCTGTTGAAAACAAAACAAGGGCTTTTCAGTAAGTGGCATGTTTTCCCCATCAAGAGGTAGTTTTTGAGATGTAAAAAAGAGAGTGGGACAGAAATCGGTAATTCGTTAGAATTCGATTTCGTCGTCCCACCTCCGCACAGTTGAGTAGGGCTGTAAAAGCTGATGAAATCAGCGTAGTAGAGCCCACTCAACCACTGCGTCTTGCTCGACAATCCAAAAATAATTGAGAGGCTAGGACCTTTGTCCCAGCCTCCTTTCTTTATTTATTGCTTTCCTTGTCCGGTAAAAGAAAACTAAGACCCACGCAAGCGAGCACACCTGCTGTGATGACCAGACCATTTGAAACCGGCAGGACATCGTAAATCGCATTTGCAACCATAAAGGCGATCAAGGCGCAGATAACACTTGCCTTGTAATCTTTTTTCAAGAGATTTTCAAGTGTAAAGAATGCAAATAAGAGAACAGGAAATAGGGGCCAGATATTCACATCGATCTTTGGAAAGCCAACCATTCCCATTGTGGCAACCGCAAGAGCAGCAAGAATCAATGCAAGTCCAAGTAATTTTTTAATCATCATATACCTCGTTTTGATTATTCGGAAGTATTTCTTCCTTTGATGATTCTATGATAACAGAGAGCCCCGACGGCGACAAGAACTTTTGACTAAATGGTCAAAAATGGCGCCTATGCGGTCAAAAAAAGGAGCGAGACCGAACGAATATGTGATCACCATCATTCGTCGTCTCGCTCCTTTAAAGCAGTTTTTTTCTATGCCGATTGCAGGGATCGAACCTGTGACCTACGCGTTACGAGTGCGTTGCTCTACCAACTGAGCTAAATCGGCGATTACCTTCTTAGTATAGCACTCTGATAGCGGATGTCAAGCACTTTTAGTTGATCTTTTTAATCAGAATCTGACATGGATTCTGTGGATCCCATAGTTGCGGAAAAATCTCTAATTTTTTAAAACCAAGACTGCGATAAAAGACATTTGTTCGGTCATAATCTTTATTTGAACCTTCTGCGACTGTTTTGACCTGTAGGTAGTCCACTTGTTTGACTGCTTCTCTTTCTATAGTCGTAATTAATTCCCTTCCAATTCCTTGACCTTGGAATGATTTTTTCACGCCTAGACAGTCAATTTCAGCACAATCTTCACTCGAATATGATAAACTTATAAACCCTACTACATCACTTTCTTGATAAGCAGCCCAAACTCGTAAATCCTTAGCTCCTTCAATGTAGGCTTGCGTGCTTTCTGGTATTCCAAACCATTCTGGCAAATCCCTTAAAATCTCAGCGACAACTGCCATTTTTTGATCTTCACCCTTGACTTCTTTAATTACAAACATCATAAGTTCCTTTCTTGATTTTAGTCTTACTTTACCTCTTACGAACCAGCACTTTCGTAGGCATCCAATCCCCTGTCCCAAAGTTTGAGGGAAATAACAAAGAAAACAAGGGAAATCAGAATCAAACCACCAATATTAAAGAGTCCATCCTTGTCCTGCAAGAAATAGCTGGCAGGATAGTAGGCCGTAAAGGCGAAAGGTACAATAAAGCTAATTAACCAACGAAGGAGCGAATTGTAAATAGAAATAGGATACTTGGCAAAATCATTAAACATATAGAAAATGTAAATCATGGCACCTGACTGCTTGGTCCAAAAAGCGATGCTGGCTGTAGCAATTTTCAAGGAAGTATAAATCAAGGTCGCAAAAGGAATACAAACTAGAAAAATCAGGAATTTTGGAAGAGTCCAAGCAATGCTAGTCGCCGTTGTCGCTAGTAAAATTCCACCGACCAAAAGTTCACCCAAGGCATCAATCTGAAAGGTCTCAACGAGGATGTGAAAGAGAGGATTGATAGGACGAGTCAGATACTTGTCAAACTCCCCTTTTCGAACTAGTCGTTGACCTAAAGCCCAGAGATTGTCAAAAAAGAGATGATCTAGTCCCTTTGGAATTAAGGAAAATCCATAGATAAAGGCAATTTCTTGAAAAGTCCAACCTTCTAGGGAGGGAATGTGTTGAAAGATGACATTGAGAAACAAGAGGTTCAGGCCTTGAGTCAGAAAGACTCCCAACACACCAACCACAAAATCTACCTTGTATTCCATGATTTGCTTGATGTACTGTCTGATAAAAATCAGATGCATGCGTTGATATTTTTTCATACTAACCTCCCTGAATGGTGATAAATGACTGGACTCGTTTCCAAATCAACTGAGACAAGCCCACCATCACTATAAGCCAGAAAAGCTGAAGCAAAAGTGCTTGAAGAATCTGACTAGCATCGTATTTCCCAACAATAATCATGACCGGAGTGTAAATTAAGGATGAGAAAGGTAAGAAGGACAGAATATCTGAAATGACCTTTGGAAAGAAAGCCAAGGGAATCAAACTCCCAGACATAAAGGCCACTATGGAAGTCTTAAGTAGGTTGGAACCCCAAAGATTTTTAAATACAAAGGCTGAAAATCCAAAGCAGATATTAAAGAAAAAGTTAATCAGATAGGCCAGCGTTAAGCTAAAAAGATAAAGGGTAGTTAGTCCCAGCACTTCTACAATCCCTTGCCCAGATAAGATTTTCATCAAAACAATGACACTTAAAAATGGCAGTCCAACAGAGATAAAAATCAACCACTTGGAACCAAGCTCCGTAAAGAGGTAAGAAGCCGCAAAATGCACTGGTCGCAACAAGCGCATGATAATGGAACCATCCTTGACCTCATCACCAATCATAAAGGAAGAATCCGACCTAGTCAGAAGATTAGTCACAAAACTCATGATGATGTAGAGGGTGATATCCGCCATACTGAAGCCCTGAATCAAAGGCTCCTGGGAGGAATCAAAGACAGCCTTCCATAGATAAAAAGCCACAAAAGCACCCATGACATCGCCAATCCGATAAAGAATAAAGTTGACTCGATAGCTAATCAACTCCTGAATCCCTGCATTGATAAAGGGTTTATAACGTCTCCACAATTTGACCATCTTAGAGCTCCTTTCGATAGAAGCGACGGATAATATCTTCAATATCCGTATCTACCATCTTCAAATCACGGACCTCAAAATCAGATAAGGTTTGCTTGATAATATCGGCCGACTGGTAGCGGGAACTATCGAATTCAATATTGAGAGTATTTCCTTGTCTATCAATGGACATATCAGGCAAACCCTCATAATGAGAGACTAGATGATTTTGACCTGGCGTCAGGTCAAAGGAGAGAGTCTTCATCTTTCCAAAGGTCTCCTTGAGCTGGCTCACCGTTCCATCAAAAATCTCTTGCCCCTTATCAATCATAAAAATCCGATCACAGAGTTGCTCAATATCACTCAAATCATGAGTAGTCAAGAGAATAGTTGTTTCTTCCTCCTGATTAATCTGGGTAATGGCCCGACGAATGTTGTCCTTGACAGACACATCCAAACCAATAGTCGGTTCATCTAAAAAGAGAACTTTGGGATTGTGAAGCAAGGAAGCCGCAATATCCGCCCTCATCCGTTGACCTAGTGAAAGAGTCCGCACAGGATCCTTGATAAATTCCTTCAAATCCAAAACTTCATTCAAAAAGTCCATGCGCTTATGGAAAAGCGAGTCCGGTACATCATAGATCTCTTTCAAAACCGTGTAAGTCTCTTGCAAAGCCAAATCCCACCATAGCTGGGTGCGTTGTCCGAAAACGACTCCAATATCCTTGACATAATCTTGGCGATTATCCTGGGGAATCTTGCCGTTAATCCGACAAAAGCCAGATGTGGGCTTCAAAATTCCTGTCAGCATTTTGATGGTGGTTGACTTCCCAGCACCATTTGCCCCGATAAATCCTAAAATCTGCCCTTTTGGAACTTCAAAAGTTAAATCCTTGACCGCTTCAAAGGTCTGCTTTTCAGGATGAATAAAGGAGCGCAAGGCTCCCTTTAACCCCGGCTCCTTAACTGTCTTCACAAAATTTTTCCGAAGATGTTGCACTTCTATCATTGCCATATCTATCTCCCTATCGTAAGAAGCAACATTGTATTTTTGACTACAAATATTCTAAATCCTTACTTTCTACACTTACTCAATATTATTACAGAAGGCTTTATACCAACCTATTATAATCCAATAAAAAAAGGAATGCAAGCGCTTGCTTATTGATTATGAAATTAGAGATTTCTCTCTTAAAATGAAACTTTTAATCAAAAATTCTGTTAAATAGTTTCCTTAAGACACCAAAAAACCTGCCCTTAGGGGCAGGCTTATTGTTAAGAAAAAGAATTTTTTAATCGAGAAAATTAACGATTCTACTGTTAATCCTTCAGCATTTAATTATTATCATCAGTCTCAATGGATTTTTAAGCCCTCAATTATTCTCTAAAAATTCTTTAATGCGAGAAACAATAGCATCGCTTTGATAATGATAGAGGTCGTGAGGCGCATCTATATAGTCGACTTGAACATTAGACTGGTCGCTTGCAAATCTCTCTGCATAACGTTGCCACTCTGATTGGCTAAAGGTCGTGCCTTCACCGTTAGAAACCAGGAGTAAGGCTGGAATTTTCGGATTAATGCTAGATGGAACTTTCTTGGCATTTTCCTTTGCCAAACGGGATTCATGAAGCATGGCTTGTGACATCAACTGCTTATATGCTAGTAATTTATATTGTTGTCGTTCAGTTTCAGTCAGAATTGGATTTTTTATATAAAAGGACTCAGGGAAATAGCGTAATAAGCCAATCTTACTGCTCCAATAAGCCACAGTAAGCAAGGCCTGATTATCCTTTAAATCTTCATAACTCGCTGGCAAGGCCCAATCCAGGCCAATCAAAGCCTTCACTTCATTCGGATATTTCTCTTGCCAAGCAAGACTCTCTAAACTAGCCATAGAATGCGAAATAATCACATAAGGTCCTGAAACATGAGCTTGCGCCAAAGCTTGACGCGTCTCAGAAAGGACCTCCATCACATCTCTTGAACGATCACTATCTTCGCTAAAACCATATCCTGCTCGCTCCACGACAACAACCTTGTATTTTTTGGATAGGGAATCTGATAGATTCTTAAAGTCTAGGACAGGGGAAGCGATACCAGCACCTGAAAGAAAAACGATCGTTTCAGATCCTTCACCTTTAATGTATACATTCATTCGATGTCCATTGACCGTGACCTCTTTACCGATAGGAGTGAGAAGCTTACTTTCATTTCGTAAACTGAATTGATGAAAAATAAATGTAGCACCTAAAAAGAGCAGGAAAAAGCCACAAATGATCCAGCTCCACAGTTTGAATTTTTTCATAGCCATATTGTACAAAAATTAACCTCTGGAAGCAACCTTTCCCATACAAAAAAACAAGATCCACATGGGACCTTGCTTTCCTGTTTTTAATTAAGCTTTGCCTTCTGAACCGAATACGTCGATACGTTCTTCAACAGCTGCTGTAATTGCTTCGAAACCTGGTTTCAAGAATTTACGTGGGTCGAAGAGTTTCTTCTTATCGTATTCTGCTTCGTTTGCATCGTATTCACGTACGAATTGACGAGTAGCATTTGCAAATGCGATTTGGCATTCAGTGTTCACGTTAACTTTAGCAACACCAAGTTTGATAGCTGCTTGGATTTGATCATCAGGGATACCTGATCCACCGTGCAATACGATTGGGAATCCTGGAACAGCTTCAGTCAATTTTTGCAAGTGGTCAAGGTGAAGACCTTTCCAGTTTGCTGGGTAAGGACCGTGGATGTTACCGATACCTGCAGCCAAGAAGTCGATTCCTGTAGCAACCATTGCTTTAGCGTCTTCGATTGGTGCCAATTCACCGTCACCGATGATACCGTCTTCTTCACCACCGATAGTACCAACTTCAGCTTCTACTGAGATACCTTTAGCATGAGCTTTTTCAACGACATCTTTCGCCAATTTAAGGTTTTCTTCAACTGGAAGGTGTGAACCGTCAAACATGATTGAAGTGTAACCAGCTTCAATACATTCAAGAGCATCGTCGTAGTGACCATGGTCAAGGTGAATAGCAACTGGCACAGTAATACCCATTGATTCTACAAGGTTTTCAATAAGGGCTTTACATACTTTGTAACCACCCATGTATTTAGCAGCACCCATAGAAGTTTGGATAAGTACTGGAGCTTTCTTAGCTTCTGCTGCACGCAAGATAGCTTGAGTCCACTCAAGGTTGTTTGTGTTAAATCCACCAACTGCATAACCATTGTCACGAGCTGCTTGGACAAATTTTTCTGCTGAAACGATTGCCATTTGTTATAGGCCTCCTATAAATTTTTGTGGGGTTAATCCCACTTACATTGTTTATTTTATCACTTTTTAGATGAAATTGCTAGCTTTTCCTGTAGCTTTAAGCGATTTCTTCCGATAAATAGGACGGAATCTCCTATCTCCTAAGACTCTCATCCTAGCAAACAAGTAAAAGAGGCTGGGACAAAAGTCCTAGCCTCTCAATTATTTTTGGATTGTCGAGCAAGACGCAGTGGTTGAGTGGGCTCTAATACGCTGATTTCATCAGCTTTTACAGCCCTACTCAACTGTGCGGAGGTGGGACGACGAAATCGAATTCTAACGAATTACCGATTTCTGTCCCACTCTCAATTCTCTTCTTTAAAATTTTTTAGTGAAAGGAGAAAGGCAATCCCGCAAATCACAAGGGATACCGCTGCAACCCATTGAGAATAGAAATAAGCAGCAAATAACTGACTGTCGGTAAACATTTTCCCAAGAAGTCCGTTTACCAATCCCTCAAGAAAGGGAATATTCTCACACACAGCAAGGATTGAGGCAAGAAAGAGAACAAAGCCTGCTATCAAAAAGAGATTGGGAATCCATCTTTTCATCCTTTTCTCTTTTCTGAGCATATACTGAGAAGCAATCGCCACTAAAAAAATGAAAACATTCCATATGTTTAAGGCGATAAAATATCTAAAAGTATCCTTGTATGCGCCTATCCCCATCGCTAAAATCAGGATAGGACCGAAAAAATTAATGGCACTTCCCAATAGTGCAAAAAGGCCATCGGCCAATACCAGATCCTTTTTCTTCATGTTCTCACCTCATCTCACACCTATTCTACCACAAAGAAATTTGAAAACAAAAAAAGATAGCCGAAGCTATCTTGATCCGATGCGGAGAGAGGGACTTGAACCCTCACGACCTAAAGCGGTCACAGGATCCTTAGTCCTGCGCGTCTGCCAATTCCGCCATCCCCGCGATTGAGTACTTTACTAGTATATCAATCAACGACTTTTTTGTCAAGATTTTTTTCAAACTTTTTTCAGGGTTTGTCATTTTTTCACAAAAAGGGAGAGTGGGACAGAAATCGGTAATTCGTTAGAATTCGATTTCGTCGTCCCACCTCCGCACAGTTGAGTAGGGCTGTAAAAGCTGATGAAATCAGCGTAGTAGAGCCCACTCAACCACTGCGTCTTGCTCAACAATCCAAAAATAATTGAAAGGCTAGGACTTTTGTCCCAGCCTCCCTTGATTTTTATTTGCTATCGTGGTTTTCAACTGCCGCTGTGATAAAGGCTGTGTAAAGTCCTTCTGGGCGGTTTGGACGGCTTGACAATTCTGGGTGGTATTGGCAAGCAACAAAGAATTTGTTTTCTGGGATTTCAACGATTTCGACCAAACGGTTGTCTGGTGAAACGCCTGAGAAGACAAATCCTGCTTCTTCGAACTGTTCACGGAAAGCATTGTTAAACTCATAACGGTGACGGTGGCGACGTTGTACCACTTCTTGATTGTCATAGGCAGCGGCTGCTTTTGATCCTCGTTTGAGTTTAGATGGGTAAAGACCGAGACGGAGTGTTCCTCCCATGTCTTCCACATCGATTTGGTCTCGCATGATATCGATAATCGGATACTTGGTTTCTGGATCCAATTCGGATGAATTGGCCCCTTCCAAGCCTAAAACGTGACGGGCAAATTCGATACAGGTTAACTGCATACCCAAGCAGACACCCAACATTGGGACGTCCTGTTCACGCGCATACTTGATGGCTTGAATTTTTCCTTCTGTTCCCCGTTGGCCAAAACCACCTGGGACAATAATCCCATCCGCGTCTCCAAGGAGTTCTGCCACATTCTCAGCTGTCACATCATTGGCATTGACCCAATTAATCTTAACTTCTGCATCATTGGCATATCCTGAGTGCTTCAAGGCCTCAACAACAGAAATGTAGGCATCTTGCAATTCTACGTATTTTCCAACCAAGGAAATCTTGACCTGCTTCTTGAGGTTCATGACCTTGTCAACCATCGCAGACCATTCTGTCATATCTGCTGCAGGAACATCCAATTTCAAATGGTCACAAACGATTTGGTCCATATTTTGTGCTTGCAAGTTCAATGGGATTTGGTACAAGTGTTCCACATCAAGTGACTCGATGACAGCTTCTGGTGCGACATCACAGAATTGAGCCAACTTGTTCTTAATTCCTTGACCAGCTGGTTTTTCTGTACGGATGACCAACATATTTGGTTGTATCCCAAGACCACGCAATTCTTTCACAGAGTGTTGGGTCGGTTTGGTTTTCATTTCTCCCGCAGCTTTCAAGTAAGGAAGAAGAGTGGTGTGGATGTACATAACATTTTCAGCACCGACATCTGCCTTCATTTGACGAAGAGCTTCAAGGAAAGGAAGGGACTCAATGTCTCCAACTGTTCCCCCGACTTCTGTGATGATGACATCTGAATCCGTCGTCGTCGCTGCACGTTTGATCTTTTCTTTCAAAGCATCTGTAATATGAGGAATCACCTGTACAGTCGCACCCAAGTATTCTCCACGACGTTCCTTGCGAAGGACTTCGCTATAAATTTTCCCTGTTGTCACATTTGAGTACTTATTCAGATTGATATCAATAAAGCGTTCATAGTGACCAAGGTCCAAGTCTGTCTCTGCGCCATCGTCTGTGACAAATACTTCCCCGTGTTGGTAAGGGCTCATTGTCCCTGGGTCAATATTGATATAAGGGTCAAATTTTTGGATCGTTACTTTCAATCCACGATTTTTGAGCAAGCGACCAAGACTTGCTGCGACAATCCCTTTCCCGATGGATGATACGACACCACCCGTGACAAAAATATATTTTGTTGACATGTGCTTTCCTCTTCTTCTAATGTTGTAGAGGCCATTCCTCTTTGCAGAAAAACAAAAATAGCTCCCTAATCCTTAGGGAGCTCCGACCTCAAAATGAGGTGCCCGAACAATATCTTACCGCAAATGGTCTACTTTGTCAAATTGAAAATTTCATGAAAATGATTTTCGCTGTTTACACGACCTTTTCCACTCCATTTTGTGTGACGAGAAATTTCTCAAATTGAAGCTGAGGCATGCAAAGAGTAAGGTCCTTGTGGATTCGTTCTAGCGCTTCTAAACGCATCTCGACTGACGTCTCGGTATTTCCTTGGATGACAAAGAGGGCGTTTTGCGTAGTCTCCTCAAATTTGTAATGGTCACTATCGCGTACATCCAACCAAGCCAGAACTCCTTTTTGATCCCGGTAGACAGGATCTGTCGGTGCGACATGTTTTTCACTAGAAAGGATCGGGAGGAAGAGATCTTCTCTTTGACTCACTGTAAATTCAATCGGTCCCTCAATCTTATCTAGGTCATGTCCTCCAATTGCGAGAAAGGACTTCAGAGATTCGACATTATAGATATCGATGATGCTATTGATCTGAGGAAGAGCTCCTCGATGCTGGATGTTTCGGATAAGAGCTAGGACTGTTGGTGGATTTTTCTTGATGCTACGCCCTACTGTTTGCAAAAGATCTGTATACCCTTTGATGACAGGAGATGCCACTACTTCTTCTGTCTGACACTGGAGCGCCCATTGTTCAAGCTCTTTCTTCTTTTCAAGAAAAGAAGGGGGCAAAACTGCTTGAGGATCCACATTTCTAGCAATTCCGACCACAACTGTATCAATACCAAGAGCTACTAAACTTTGATCTAAACGAAAGTCCATCTGGAACACCTCCTATTGGGAAACCTTACACGTTTATCATATACCATTTCGCCACTTTTTTCAATGCAAACAAAAAGAGAGTGGGACAGAAATCGGTAATTCGTTAGAATTCGATTTCGTCGTCCCACCTCCGCACAGTTGAGTAGGGCTGTAAAAGCTGATGAAATCAGCGTAATAGAGCCCACTCAACCACTGCGTCTTGCTCGACAATCCAAAAATAATTGAGAGGCTAGGACTTTTGTCCCAGCCTCTTCTTATGAATTATTCTTCTTCCTCGTCTTCAGAATCCTCTTCTTCGTCGTCTTCTTCGCTTAATTCAACTTCCTCACCCAAATCATCTGGTACGATTTCATTGATTTCAGCATCGTAAGCTTCGACTTCACTCTTTTCATCATCTGGATTTTCTTCATCATATGAAAGAGCTGGATCTGCTTCGTAAACTTCTTCGTCTTCTGGATCGTCGTCGTTGTAGTCGATCGCATCTTCGTCTCCATCCATGAAGGCATTGACACGTTTTTTCTTCCGTTTCTTAGGAGTTTCATCTTCATCTGTTTCTTCAAGAGCGATGATTTCCTCATCAACTTCATCGATGGCATACCATGAACGAAGACCCCATTTGTTATCTCCAAGTGGGATAAAGCTTCCATCTACATTCAATTCTGTGTAGAACAATGGGAGGGCTTCACGGATCTCGCTGTTTGATTTTTCAAGGTAATTTTGAATTTCATTTACAAGATCGCTAAAGTACATTTCATGGTCACGTCCGCGTAATTCCAAAATCGCACGCGCCACTTCAATCATAGAAAGTTCACTTTTTTCTTGTCCAGCAAATACTTCTAATTCCAAGGGTAAATCTCCTTATGTTTCATTTCCTAAATGGAGAAGGATCCAGTCTTAAACCTCATCCTATCCTCAATGATAGATTGAAAACTTCTCGTCACTAAATCTATCACGCATTTTATCGTTACACTCTATTGTACGATAAATTTCCCCTTTCGTCAAAGGAAAATTCCAGGATTCTCCATGAAATCAAAAAAAGAAGAGCCTCACGGCTCTTCTTTTTTATCTCAATTATTTTACTTTTGCTGTGCTTGTGATCACGTTCACTGCTTTCTTCACTGTGATGTCATGTTTCAACATTTCTGGTGAAAGAAGGTTGCGAACTTGTTCAACTGGCATGTTGTAATCTGCTGCCAATTGTTCGATTTCAGCGTTGATTTCTTCTTCAGTTGCTTCGAAGCCTTCTGCTTTCGCTACTGCTTCAACCACAAGGTTTGTCTTCGTACGGCTTTCAGCTTCTGCTTCGTATTGTTTGTGAAGATCTTCTTGAGTTGTTCCAGTGATTTGGAAGTACATTTCAGGTGAGATACCTTGACGTTGCATGTTTCCAAGGAACTCGTTGATTGAACGGTGTACTTCTTCGTGGATCATTTCTTCTGGAAGATCAACGATTTCAGCGTTTTCAACTGCAAGATCGATTGCTGCTGCTTCTACGGCATCGTTGTATGCTTCTTCTTTAGCTTCTGCCAATTCTTTGCGGTATTTTTCTTTCAATTCAGCAAGAGTTTCAACTTCTTCGTCGATGTCTTTTGCCAATTCATCGTCAAGAGCTGGTACTTCTTTTGCTTTTACTTCGTGGATCGTTGTCACGAATTTCGCTTCTTTACCTGCAAGGTCAGCTGCTTGGTAGTCTTCTGGGAATGTTACGATCACATCAACTGTTTCACCAGCAGAGTGTCCAACCAATTGGTCTTCGAAACCTGGGATGAATTGACCTGAACCAAGTCCAAGTGAGAAGTTGTCACCTTTACCACCGTCGAATTCAACACCGTCGATAGAACCAACGAAGTCGATCACAACTGTGTCACCTTCTGCTGCAGCACCTTCTTTAACAACCAATTCAGCCAAGTTGTTGCGTTCGCGTTCGATACGAGCATCCACATCAGCGTCTGTTACTTCTTTAGAAACTTCTACTGATACTTCAAGGTCTTTGTAAGCACCCAATTTTACTTCAGGTTTTGTTACAACAGCTGCTGTCAATGTCCAGTCTTGACCTTTTTCCATAGATACAACATCGAAAGTTGGTTGTGCTACAACTTCGATTCCAGCTTCTTTAACAGCTGCTTCGTACGCTGCTGGAAGAAGATCGTTCAAAGCATCTTGGTAAAGAGCTTCTTCACCAAAACGTTGGTTGAAGATTGGACGCGGAATATGACCTTTACGGAATCCAGGTACGTTCAAAGTTTTCTTAACTGACTCAAACACACGGTCCAAAGCAGGTTTGATTTGCTCTTGGCTGATTGTGAAAGTCAATACACCGTGGTTAGTTTCTTTGTTTTCAAATGATACAGACATTCTGTCTCTCCTTAAAATAATATAGTCATTCCTTATAATTTTACCACAAAACTTTGAAATTGCAAGTTTTAAAACGTTTTTGCCTCTCTTTTCATCCAAAAAAACTAGCCCTTTAAAGCTAGTTCTGATTATGATTTTCGGATGGGATCATCGAGGTAAAGAGCACGGGCCCCACCGATCAATTTTGGCCGACTGGCGAGGGCTGTGACATGGGCTCCACCTAGTTCACGCAAGATAGGGCGAATTGGAACTTGCACGTGTTTGACATGCATCCCTACTGAGGTATCTCCGATGTCTAACCCTGCTTGAGCTGTGATGAATTCCACTTCAACAGGATCCTTAAAATACTTGAAAGCTGCGAGTTGTCCGGCACCTCCTGCATGGAGACTCGGAAGGACATTGACGATTTCTAGCTCCTTCTTGTCTGCCAACTCTCTTTCGACCACTAAGGCGCGATTGAGATGCTCACATCCTTGTACCGCCAGATAAATCCCCCTTGGATTCAACTCATCTAGCAAGGTCTGGACAATAGCTTCAGCAATATCGATGTTGGAGGCCTTTCCAATTTGCCCTCCTGCAACTTCGCTTGAAGACATCCCGAGGACTAGAATCTGTCCTTGGCGGAGACGGCTTTTTTCCAAGACATCTACCAGGATTTCTTTCGTATCCTTCTTCAGTTGCTCCAGATCCATGAATTAGCTTCCTTTCTTTTGAAATGCATAATAGACCACATAGCCTAAAGCCATTCCAACAAAATTCTGAGCGAGGTTATTCGGAATGTCCGAGATAGCAGCTCCCCAGCCATTGCCTAAAAAGAGGGCAGAAGCTAGTGCGTAACCGCCTACCATGACGACTGTCGCAAGGAGCAAGCCTAGGTAACGAGCTTTGCCCTTGAAGCCAGCGAAATATCCTTGCCCCCCGTGAAAGAGGAGGCTAAAGAACATCCACTGAGGATAGCCTGAAATGAGGTCGAGTAGGAAGGCTCCGACACCACCGACAATCGCACCCTCCTTGCGCCCAAAATAGAAGGCTGTGAAATAGGCACCAAGATCTAGCAGGGTGACGATCCCTGTGGGAGTTGGAAGTTTTGTATAGTAGCCAAGTACAACTGTCAAGGCTGTCAAAATGGAAAGGCGAGCAATAAGTTGAGTTCGATTAGATGTCATATTGTACTACTCCATACTGGTCTGAATGTTGAATCGCTTGGAAAACAAAGTCTTTAGAGGCTTTAACAGCTTCAAGTGGTGATTTTCCTTTCACCAACTGGCTGGAAATGCTAGACGCAAAGGTACAACCAGCTCCTGTATTGTTCTTTTCTAAGACTGGCTCTTCAATGACGGTGAAGTCTGTACCATCATAAAAGACATCAATGGCCTTTTCTTTATTGAGACGATTGCCTCCTTTGACCACGACATTCGCTGCTCCTAATTCGTAGAGCTTGCGCGCTGCCTCCTTCATATCATCGAGCGATTGAATCTTGCTTTGGGTCAAGATCTCAGCTTCTGGCAAGTTCGGCGTAATGATCGTCACATAAGGGAAGAACTTGATCAATTCATCTCGAAGAGCTGAAACTTCTACATCATGGCTTTCCTTGCAGACCAAGACAGGATCTAGTACCACAGGGATCTCCGCATGGGCTTTGACATAGTCCAAGGCTAGATCTGCCACTTCAACATTTGGCAAAAGACCGAGTTTAATAGCAGAAAAAGGAACATCCTTGAGAGAGTTGAGCTGTTGCGCAAAGGTCGTCGGATCCACCGGAATCACTTCGAAACCGTGCTCCGTCATAGCGGTCAAACAAGTCACCGCTACAAAGCCATGCTGTTTATTAGTCGTATAAGTTGCAAGGTCTGCGTGAAGACCTCCTCCACTAAAAATATCATTTCCTGAAATAGCTAGAATCAATTCATTACTCATAACGGATCTCCTTTAAATATAAGCCATTTGGCGCTGCTGTAGGACCTGCTAGATTGCGGTCCTTCTTTTCTAAAATTAGATCGATCTGCTCGATCGGCATCCGATCATTTCCAATCTTCAACAAAGTTCCCACCATATTGCGGATTTGCTTGTAGAGAAAGCCATTGCCCGAAAAGGTAAAGACAAGGCGATGATATTCTGCATCCTCGACCAAGCGAGCCTCTGTAATCGTACGAACCTTATCTTCCACGCTGGTTCCTGAAGCTGTGAAACCGGTGAAATCATGGGTTCCCTCCAACTTTTGGATGGCTGCTTGCATCTTTTCCACATCCAAAGGATAAGGATAGTGGGTGGCATAGTGGCGCATCATGGGGTTCTTGGGACGACCATAATCCACGATAAATTCATAGGTCTTGCTGTGCTTCTTGTAGCGTGAGTGAAAGTCATCTTCTACTTGCTCCACTCGGATGAAATCAATATCCTCTGGGGTTTGGGTATCGAGGGCAAAGCGGAGCTTCTCCTCGTCCCGCGCTTGGGGGAGATCAAAATGAATCACCTGCCCAAGAGCATGGACACCTGAATCCGTTCGCCCCGCTCCATGAACGGTAACAGGGGTTCCTTGATTGAGGCGCGTCAAGGTCTTCTCGATTTCCTCTTGCACACTACGGGCATGCGGTTGGCGTTGAAACCCTGCAAACAAGGTCCCGTCATATGAAATGGTTGCTTTGTATCGTGTCATGGTTTTATTTTAGCAGGATATAGAAGGGGTTACAAGAGTGAAAAACCCAAACTGTCCGGGTACAGTTTTGCAAGCGCAAAAAGAGGCTGGGACAAAAGTCCTAGCCTCTCAATTGTTTTTGGATTGTCGAGCAAGACACAGTGGTTGAGTGGGCTATACTACGCTGATTTCATCAGCTTTTACAGCCCTACTCAACTGTGCGGAGGTGGGACGACGAAATCGAATTCTAACGAATTACCGATTTCTGTCCCACTCTCCTAACTTCGACCTGTTACAAATCTACTAGGTCTTAGTCTCTTTTTTTATTTTTCAAGTCCATTCCTGCTGCTCCTAAGATCGCCCCTAGTAAAGCGAGTCCTAGAGCAGATTCCACTCCTGTTTCTGGAAGTTGCTTGTTAGAAGATACTGCTTCTGAACGAACCTCTTTTTCCACAGCTGCTGGAATTGGCGTTGTGGTATTTACTGGTGCTACTGGTTGATCTTTCGAGATCACTTGAGGTGTTGAATGATCTGGAACCACTTTGTTTACGAGCAAGTCTGATTTCACTGGCGCTTCTACGGAAGGGCTTGTTGGGATCACGACTTCTTTGGTACCGACTTCAACAATTTCTGCAACTGGCTCTGTGGCAACTTCTGTAGCGATTACTTTTCGACTTTGATCAAGCGCCGAAACCTCTACATACTCAAGACCTTGCCCTTTAACTCCAGCCTGGATTACTTTGCGTTCTCCTTTAGCGAGATCTGGATTGGTGCGTTCCACAAGGTCAAAATCAAGTTCTTTCTCCACGATGTCAAGACTTGGTTTGTCTTCCACTAGGGCTTTGACGTCATTTTCAGCCAAGCTACCTACTTGCGTGATTGGCTTGAGCCCCGCAAGGGCTTTGGTCAGAGCAGCCACTTCTTGATCCACCTGATCTTGATGAGCACGGCTCACATTCCAATTCAAGCTATCTAAGACCTTCGCAAGTGCTGCGCGAGATTCTGGTGTGTAAATAGCTAGATCTGTTGGCACCGTAGCAACTGCTTTTCTAAGAGCAGTGAAGTCCGCCTTGAAATAGTCCTTGTTATGGTTGGCAAAAGCTTCCATGAGATCAAAGACATTTTTTTCGATGTATTCTTCACTTGGGGTATCACACCAAACAGCTACCATGCTACCGACCATCGGTAAAGATGTTTCTGGATATGTTGTACTTGGGAGCTGTCTAAATGGAGTAGCAGCTGCATTGGCAATCGCTTTTTCAATATAACCACCACCCGTTTCAGGTGTTCTTCCCAAAACATAGTACCAGTCTCCGTTGGTGTTAAGGAATTTATAACCCTTATCTGCCAAATACTGTGGAGATGCGAGGTTATAGCCCCACCATCCTTTAGACCAGTATGAAATCAAGACGTCCTTGTCAAAGGCAACATCATCTTCATCTCCATAATAGAAGCCATCGTTAAAGGCCATTGGCTGCAAGCCTTTTTCACGCGCCATAGCTGCAAGACTATTGGAATACTCCGCGAATTTACCATAGAGGTCATACCACTTGAGGTAGTACCAACCTTGCGCACTAGTAGCGTCATTGGCATATTCATCCGTTCCATAGTTAAAGATCTTAGACTTGTCTTTGAAGTAGTCCATGTACTTGCCAATCAATGCTTTGGTAAAGTTGACAGCTGCTTCATTGGTCAAATCCATGGTTGTTTTTGAAACCGTATCAAAGCTGGCTTGTGGATTTTCAATGCCCAATTTTTCCATGGCCACCAACAAAGCATCCATGTGTCCAGGACTATTGACTGCCGCAATCAAGCCGATTCCTTTAGCAGTCGCATAAGCATGGAGTTCATCCATTTCCGCTTGGGTCAAAGCTGTCCCGTTCGGATCATCGTAATAAGCTTTCGTTCCTTTTTCAACCGCATCCGTCACGGCTTGGCTAGAATAAGAAGTATCTCCCACTTTCAAAGACATGTCATCTAGAACAAAGCGCAAGCCGTCATTTCCAACTAGAAGATGCAAGTCTGTATAACCCGTCTTACTTGCTTCATCAATGATTTCCTTGATTTGGTCTGGTGAGAAGTACTTGCGACCAGCATCGATCGAAACAATCTTTTTCTTGGCTAATTTTTCTTCTTGGTCAGGAGCTTTAGCAGACGTTTCCGTCGCTGCTGTCGCTGGTTGAGCTGCCACATCCGACTCTGCTACAGAACTTGCTTCTTCGCGAATCAAACGGTCAAGATCTGATACCCGCAGGCAGTGTCGGTTGACTTTGATCGACGATTGGGGCAGGAGCCGTTGGTTTTTCTACTGTTGGCTGAGAAGCTTCCTCATTAAGAGAAATCGTTGCCTCACCCTCGTTTGGCTGAGTTGGAACTGTCGTTGCAGGACTGTCTGTAGCCGTTGGCGTATCTGCCGCTACAACCTGAGCGCCAGCAAAAAATCCTATGAGCACCGAAGCAGCTCCTACTGCATACTTGCGAATCGCATAACGTGGTTGATGTGATTTCATCAGGACCTCCTAAATTGTCTTTGTAATCGTTTTCTTAAATTTACCACGATATCTTAATAAATTCAATGAGGCTTCTCATTATTCTTTAATTAGGAGAGGAAGTCCTTGGATTCGATCCAAAATAAAACGAGCTCCTTACTCAAAAGGAAACTCGTTCATTTTTATAAATCATCTAAAGCATCTTTGACCTTGTCAAAGAACCCTTTTTTCTTTGGGTTGACCTTCAAATCACTTGCTTCCGCAAAGGCTTGAAGGGCTTCTTTTTGCTTGTCATTTAAACCAGTTGGGGTGACGACATTGACAGATACATATTGATCCCCCATGGCACCACCACGCAAGCTTGGAGCCCCTTTTCCACGGAGGCGGAATTTCTTACCGGTTTGGGTTCCTTCAGGAATGACCAAATCGACATCTCCGTGAACAGTTGGCACATGGACCGTATCTCCAAGAGCTGCTTGAACAAAGTTCAAGTCTAACTTGTAATAGATGGTTGAACCATCACGTTCGAAACGATCGCTCGGCTCAACATTGACAACAACATACAAGTCCCCGTATGGTCCACCGTTAAAGCCAGCTTCTCCTTGACCAGCTAAGCGGATTTGTTGACCTGTTTCAACTCCTGCAGGAATCTTGACGTTCACGCTATGAGCTTGTTTTTCATGACCTGTTCCACGACAAGTCGTACATGGATCTTTGATTTCTTGACCACGACCATGACAGACATCACAGGTCACTTGACGGCGCATCATCCCAAGAGGGGTTTGCGTATCCACATTGATGACTCCAGAACCATGACAGCGTCCACAGGTCACCGGACTAGTCCCTGGCTTAGCCCCAGAACCATGACAGGTATGACAGCTAGCTTCCCGATGGTACTTGACTTCTTTTTCCGCACCAAAAATCGCTTCTTCAAACTTGAGATTGACGCGGTATTGGAGGTCATCCCCTTGACGAGGTGCATTTGGATTACGACTTGCACCACCACCAAAGAAGCTAGAGAAGATGTCTTCAAAGCCACCAAAACCAGCACCATCAAAGCCACCAAAACCACCTGCTCCGCCACCGAAGCCACCATTGGCACCCGCAGCACCATATTGGTCATAAGCAGCCCGTTTTTGCTCGTCACTCAAAGTCTCATAAGCTTCTTGAACTTCCTTGTACCTTTCCTCAGCACCAGGCTCCTTGTTGATATCTGGGTGATATTTTTTAGATAATTTCCGATAGGCTTTCTTGATCTCGTCTTGAGATGCATTCTTTGAAACGCCCAAACGGTCATAAAATTCAGTATTGTTCATACAAGATACTAAGAGCGAACAGAAAGCGACTGAAATTTAGGAAACCGACAAGAAATCCTGATTTCTTAGGCGGGTTATCTAATTTCCAAGCTTTCCGCTCGGGTTCAATTCCCCGAACACTCTTTGTTCCTTTCTTTCATATTGAGTAAGAATTTATGGAACCCGTGTTCAGTTATGAACACTCTTTGTTCCTTTCTATAATTTTCATGTAAATCTTTAGAGGGTGTTTTCTATACTTCGCTTCACTTGATCAAAGTCTTGGTCCGATAGAGTAAATATCAAATCCTCTTCTGAGTAGTCGTTTCGTTCTTTAAAATAGTTGTCCGTATTCTCTGCCAAGCCTAAACTTAGAATCACTCTTCTTGCAAACTCTTGATGGGCAAAACCGATAGCCGTAATGATCTGTTTATCTTGCACAACCAGTTTGAGTTGGAAATTTTCACGTGGAAGAAATTCAAAATAGTCAAAGAAGTTTTGCCAAACTCCACCTGTAAATTTCGTGTCCTTCAACAGACCTGATTTCGCTAATAAAACAGGCGCTGAAGAAATGGCTGCAATGAGGATATCTTGCTCACCAAGGTCCCTCAAGAACGAAATCAATTTCTCATCCTGTAGGGCAGGTCCTATGTTGACCATTCCTGGCAAAATCACGCAAGAATACTCTTCTATACGAATTTGATCTAGTGTTTTCGTTGGTTGACAGGGCAAGCCATCCTCAGAGACCACCATCGAATGATCTGAAGCGGCATAATCAATCGTAACATCAAAAGACAGAGCTAAAGTACTCGTTAAAGCAGTTATCTCATAAAGAGAAAAATTAGGATAAATCAAGCAAAGTACTTTTTTCATAGGCAACATCCTCTATTTTACCGAAAAACAGAGGCTGGGTTGCAACCTCTGGATTTCTTTTTATCATTTACTAGTTAGGCGTTTAGGAAAGGCGCCATAGTGAGTGCCGTAGAATGACAATCACAAGAGTGACTATCCATTATTAACGCCTCGCTCTCCAATTTTCAAGCTCGGGATAAAATAGTCCACTGGACTATTTTATTTCTCAGTAAACTCTCCGTCTACGACGTCATCGCCTGCATTGCCTGTTGCTTGTGCGCCTTCTGCTCCTGCTTGTGCTTGTTGCGCTGCTGCAGCTTGTTCGTAGAGTTTAACAGCCAATGCTTGCGCTTTTTCGTTCAAGGCTTCAAGTTTCGCTTTCATTTCTTCAAGGTTACCTGATTCTTGAGCTTTCTTAAGATCATCAAGTCCTGCTTGAGCTGCGTCACGTTCTGCATCAAAGCCTTTTCCTTCAGTTTCTTTGATGGTCTTTTCAGTCGCAAAGATAGCTTGGTCTACTTCGTTACGAAGGTCAACTTCTTCTTTACGTTTCTTATCTGCTTCAGCGTTTGCTTCTGCATCTTTCATCATGCGATCGATTTCTTCATCTGTCAAACCTGAGTTTGATTGGATAACAATCGTTTGTTCTTTTTGAGTTCCAAGGTCTTTCGCCTTAACAGATACGATACCGTTCTTGTCGATGTCGAATGTTACTTCGATTTGTGGGATACCACGAGGTGCAGCTGGGATATCAGTCAATTGGAAACGTCCAAGAGTCTTGTTATCTGCTGCCATTGGACGTTCCCCTTGAAGAACGTGGATATCAACGGCCGGTTGGTTATCTGCTGCAGTTGAGAAGACTTGTGATTTAGATGTAGGAATCGTTGTGTTGCGGTCGATCAATTTTGTGAAGACACCACCCATTGTTTCGATACCAAGTGACAATGGAGTTACGTCAAGAAGGACAACGTCTTTCACGTCACCAGTGATCACACCACCTTGGATCGCAGCACCCATAGCCACAACTTCGTCAGGGTTCACTGATTTGTTTGGTTCTTTACCAGTTTCAGCTTTAACAGCTTCTACAACGGCAGGGATACGAGTTGAACCACCGACAAGGATCACTTCGTCGATATCTGACAAGCTCAAACCTGCATCTGAAAGGGCTTGGCGAACTGGAGTTTTCGTACGTTCTACAAGGTCACGAGTCAAATCATCGAATTTCGCACGAGTCAAAGTCATTTCCAAGTGAAGAGGTCCAGCAGCGCCTGCGGTGATGAATGGCAAGCTGATTTGTGTTGAAGTAACACCAGAAAGGTCTTTCTTCGCTTTTTCAGCTGCGTCTTTCAAACGTTGAAGCGCCATCTTGTCTGTTGACAAGTCAATACCATTTTCTTTCTTGAATTCTTCAACCATGTAATCGATAATTTTTTGGTCAAAGTCGTCACCACCGAGTTTATTATCCCCTGCAGTTGCCAATACATCAAAGACACCATCACCCAATTCAAGGATAGATACGTCGAATGTACCACCACCAAGGTCGAATACCAAGATTTTTTCTTCTTTATCAGTCTTATCCAAACCATAAGCAAGGGCTGCTGCTGTTGGTTCGTTGACGATACGTTCTACTTCAAGACCAGCGATTTTACCAGCATCTTTAGTTGCTTGACGTTGTGCATCGTTGAAGTAAGCTGGAACTGTGATAACAGCTTTCGTTACTTTTTCACCAAGGTAATCTTCAGCATAACCTTTCAAGTATTGAAGAATCATAGCTGAGATTTCTTGTGGTGTGTATTCTTTACCATTGGCAGAAACCTTTTCAGAAGTACCCATCTTAGATTTGATAGAGATCACTGTATCTGGGTTTGTAACTGCTTGACGTTTTGCAGCGTCACCAACGATGATTTCACCATTTTTGAATGACACAACAGATGGAGTTGTGCGGTTACCTTCTGGGTTTGCGATGATTTTTGATTCAGTTCCTTCAAGGACTGCTACTGCTGAGTTTGTTGTACCTAAGTCAATACCGATAATTTTAGACATATGTTTTTTCTCCTTGTTATTTTTTCTCTTTTTTTCTTTTTGATACTCTTCTTAAGTGGCGACGCCGTCAGAGCTTGACTTCGTCAATCTCTTTGACTAAACTTTGAGCCTAAGGTCTCAAAGTTTGCGAAGATACCGCCACGGCGAAGAGTATCGCCTTTGGTTCGCTTCGCTCACTATTGGCCAAGCCAAACCAATGTTAATCTTTCTTTCATAGTTTAGTGTCGTTTCGGACAAGGTAGCCTAGTTATAAACCACTACCATGGCTGGGCGTAGGATGCGGTCATGGAGTTTGTAGCCTTTTTGGAAGACTTGCGCGATGGTGTCTGCTGGATGTTCGTCATCTGCAGGTAAGGTTTGGATGGCCATGTGGTAGTTATGGTCAAAGGCTCCGTCCGCTGGAATTTCTTCGATTCCTTCTTCTTTCAGAGCATGTACCAAACTTTCTTGGACCATTTCCAAGCCCTTCTTCACATCATCTGTCAATCCTTCTACGGCAAGGGCACGTTCGAGGTTGTCCAGTGATGGTAAGATCGCTTTTGCCAAATCTTGGCTACGGTATTTTTGTAATTGTTGACGTTCTTCATTGGCACGGCGCTGAATGTTTTGCATTTCTGCATGAGCACGAAGGTATTTGTTTTCAAATTCCTCGGCACGCGCTTGTGCTTCTTCTAACTCAGAAGGTTGGTTGGACTCCTCTACAACTTCTTCAGTTGTTTGGGCAACTTCCTCTTCTTTCACGTCTTCTTTTTTGATATCTTCTGTCAAGGCATACACCCCTTTCATTTGATCTTAATTTACTTCATAATGGTTGCTGTTGAGGTAACGGTAGTAGTCCGTCAACTTCATGACTAGGACCCGTCCGATGACATTGACCAGGCTAATCACACGCCTGTAATCCATCTCTACGGGACCAATCACATGCATGAGGGCCATCCCACGATAAGGAACCAGGAACTTGTGGCTAATCACTGTCACATTTTTCAAGGCCTTTTCTTGGGATTCTGCAACCAGGATCTGGGTCATTTGGTCTTCTGGCATTCCCCCTCGTAACTCCAAGGCTACGTGTTGGGGATTATCTAAGAACTGATAGGTCTGAAGATCGGCGTAGGTTAATGATGAAACCTTTCCTTCTACAAAGACCAGTTCTTGAAACAGTTGCGAGAAGACGTAATCAAAGAGATCCAAGACATTGTCTGTCGTCTTGAAATAGCGCTGTACAATCTGTGGAATCTCTGTCCGCAAGCGGTAGTGGATATCCAAGACTGTATTTCCAATGAAACGTTCTTGAACCAGCTGATGGAAGATTTCCAAATCACTAGTTAAGAAATTCTTTGGAATGGCAAACTGGACGGTGACAGGCTTTGATTCATCCAAGGTCAGAACTGCTAAGGCATCGTGATTGGATAACGGAACAATTTCAAAACCAGTCAAGCGCTGACGTGTCGGTTCAACATCCTGAATCACTGCGGTGTAATCCGTCATCTGGGCTAATAACTTGGCCGTAGCATCCAAGATATCGTCTAACTTAAAGGCTTCGAAATCAAAGGCTTTCACCACCTGGTAGACATCCTGTTCATCAATCAACTCTAGATCAAGCGAGTTTTGAACAAAATATTGAAAACCAGCTCGGCTAGGCATCCGGCCACTCGAAGTGTGGGCCTTTTCTAGTAAGCCTTGTTTTTCGAGGGCAGCCATGTCGTTTCGAATGGTCGCACTACTAGATTGAATCACATCTTGTAGCGCTTTTGAACCGACTGGTTCGTGGGTCTTGGTAAAGATATCGACAACAAGATTGAGAATCTCATTTTGACGTTCTGTAACCATGACCTCACCTCTCTTTCATTTTTTAGCACTCTAAACACTTAAGTGCTAAGCCATAATTCTATTATACACCCATCCAAAAGAAAGTCAAGAGAAAAATCCAAAAAATTAGCACTCTTTTTTCAAGAGTGCTAAAAATCATTCTTAAGACCTAGAGAAGTGAATCTCCTCTTATTTGCCAGCTTTTTTCAAGAGTTGAATATATTCTTCCAATACTAGCTGATGCTTGGCCATATACTGAGCATTTTCTACGCCAACATAACGGAAATGCCAATTCTCAAAATTCACACCCGTGATGTTGCTCTTGCCATCTGGGTAGCGAAGCACAAAGCCATATTGCGGTGCGATGGCAGCCAGCTGCATGCCCAACTCATCACTTTGACCAGCTTCGACACTCATATCAATCGCAAGCCCTGTCTGGTGTTCACTCGCACCAGGGACCTGTACCTGGGTCTGCACCTGATTTTCAGCTTCTTCGTGCGAAAGGCCGCTAGCTTCTAGTTGCGCAACACGCTCATTATAAAGCTCTGTTTGCTCGGCCACACTTCGATAGCCTGATATCAAGGTTTCTTCTGGGGCAATTTTTCGAGCCGCTTCTAAGAATTGACGAGTTGGTTCTACAATCCGACTATCCACTTTGATAGCATCCACATCTGTTAATTGTGGGTTCAGCTCAGGTTTCACATTGTCACGATTGACCAAGATCAACTGCCAGTCTTTTGTCGAAACGGCTGGTAAATCTGATTTTTCTTTCTTTTTCTTAGAAGAAGAAGGAGTCGTTACAGCTGTTTTTTTAGTCTTCCAAAACTGAAGCCCTGAAAACAAGCTCGGTTTTGCTAAATAAGCACCAATTCCTGATCCAAGGACCACAAGAAGAAAGAAACTCAATAGGTAAGGCCACCACTTTTTACGTTTTTTTCGTGCGCGTCTATACTTATTCGTCATGGCCACCCTCTAGAAGTTTTGCTCCAACCTTACGATAGGACATATCTCCAATCTTTTCAATATGAAAGACACCATCCTCATAAGCCAAAACCGTCACGCTTCCGTTGTCCAAGACCAATTCTTCGACCGCTTTTGGATCGATGAGATAAATCAAGGTCGTAATCGTCATGCCATGGCTAACCACAATAGCATTGCCACCGCCAGCTGCTTCTAGCTCTTTTGCGATGGCTTCAAATCCTTCTTTGATCCGACTACTCAAGGTACCCCAGGATTCAGCCCAACCAGTGGTATCCACTTCGACGATCCCTTCTGCTAACTCCATCAGGCTCAACTGATGGAAATCATCGACCTTAAAGACACGGGGTAAAACTCCCATGAAGAGATCGCCATCATAGGCACCGTCGAAGCTACCAAAACACCACTCACGGATCCGTTTGTCATAACGATAAGGGATTTTCCCTGTCAGACCAAGTTCTTGAAGAATAATTCCCATGGTTTGAATGGTGCGTCCAGAATCACTCGAAACAGCTTCTTCAAAAGAAAGCCCAGCTTCCTTGAGACCAAGTCCTAATTCTCGAATCCCACGCTCTCCTGCTTCTGTCAGCGGAGTGTCTGACCAGCCCTGTGCCCGCCCAATGGTATTAAACATGGTTTTTCCATGACGAGCAATATATAATCTGGTTTTTGTCATTGTATTACCTCCGTATGTATCTCTTTCATTATATCATTTTTTGCAAAAAGAAAGTAGGAAAGCTCTTACAAGTTTTGAGAAAAAGAAAAGGCCATGACCAAAGGGTCAGCCTTTCATTATGGAATGGACTAGGATTCTTGCAAGCTTTCACCGACCTCACGGTAACTGCTATCTCCAACCCCCTTAACCGTCAATTTTCCATCTTCATATTCTACAAGGGTAACACTACCGTTTGAAAGAGGCAGATTGAGATTTGGTTTTCCTTCGATCAAGCAGACCAAGGTCTGAATGGTCCAACTATGGCTGACCACCAAGGCATTGCCTCCACCATTTTCTTCTACTTCTTTGGCGATGGCTTCAAAACCTTCTAGGATTCGGCTTTTCAAAACTTCCCAAGGTTCTGCCCAATTCGCTGTGTCTACTTGGCAGATTCCATTGGCCAAGTCTTCCAAGGTCAAGGTCTTATAATCCTCTACATCTAGCACGCGCGGCACGACACCGTGAAAGAGCTCCCCACCGTAGGCTCCATCAAAGCTACCAAAACACCACTCGCGGATCCGTTTGTCAAAGCGGTAAGGAATCTGGTCTTTCAAGCCCAATTCATCGAGAATGATCCCCATGGTCTGAATGGCACGGCCTGAGTCACTAGAATACGTTCGAGCGAACTCCAAACCAGACTCACGCAAGCCGATCCCTAGAGCCTGAATCCCTCGTTCTCCTTCTGCTGTCAAGGGCGTATCGGACCAACCTTGAGCACGGCCAATGGTATTAAACATGGTTCTCCCATGACGAATCACAAATAATCTTGTTTTAGCCATCTTGTCTCCTTTTGCAAGAAAAAAGTCTGGAGTTTCACCATCACAGACTTTTCTATTTTCTTCTATTATACTAGATTTCTCTTAGTTTTTAAAGCTATGAACCGGAGCTGGAATTTGACCACCACGGGCAATGAAATCAGCTGACGAAGCCTTGTTGACCTTCATTACCGGAGCAGACCCAAGAAGTCCACCGAGCTCTAACATATCGCCTTCTTTTCCATAAGGAATGATCCGGACGGCTGTTGTCTTTTGGTTGATAACTCCGATAGCTGCTTCATCGGCGATCATGGCTGCAATGGTTGTTGCTGGTGTATCTGCTGGGATGGCAATCATATCAAGACCAACTGAGCAGATAGCTGTCATGGCTTCCAATTTTTCTAGGTTGATATGGCCTGATTGGACCGCCGCAATCATCCCCTCATCTTCTGAGACCGGAATGAAGGCACCTGACAAACCACCGACTTGGTTACAAGCCATGATGCCACCTTTTTTCACTTGGTCATTGAGCAGTGCAAGGGCTGCGGTTGTCCCGTGGGTTCCTACTACTTCAAGCCCCATGGCTTCAAGGACACGGGCAACCGAATCCCCAACAGCTGGCGTTGGTGCGAGAGACAAGTCGACAATCCCAAACTCAACACCGAGACGTTCACTAGCCATTTGACCTACTAATTGCCCAACACGGGTGATTTTGAAGGCTGTCTTCTTGACTGTTTCCGCCAATACATCAAAGCTAGCGCCTGGTACTTTTTCAATGGCCCGTTGGACGACACCAGGTCCTGAAACCCCAACGTTAATGACAACATCCGCTTCACCGACACCGTGGAAGGCACCCGCCATAAAAGGATTATCTTCTACTGCATTGGCAAAAACTACGAGCTTACCAGGCCCCATTGGATCTGCTTGGGATGCTTCTTTAATGATACGGCCCATATCTCGGACAGCTGTCATATTGATCCCCGTCTTGGTCGATCCAATATTGACTGAAGAGCAGACAAAATCCGTCTCTGCAAGGGCGCGAGGAATGGAATTAATGAGGATTTCATCCCCTTTTTGGTAGCCTTTTTGAACAAGGGCTGAGAAGCCACCGATAAAGTTAACCCCAACTTCCTTCGCTGCACGATCCAGAGCCTTGGCAAATGGTACATAATCTGTCGCATCTGTTGCGGCTCCGATAATGGAAATCGGAGTGACCGAAACCCGTTTATTGACGATAGGGATCCCAAGTTCTGCCGCAATCTCGTCCCCCACAGCCACCAAATCTTTGGCCTTTGTCACAATCTTATTGTAGACTTTTTCAGCTGCCTTTTCGATATCCGGATCAATACAATCGAGAAGCGAAATCCCCATGGTGATAGTCCGAACATCGAAGTTCTGCTCCTCAATCATGGCAATGGTTTCTGTTACCTGTTTAATGTCCATAAATTCTCAACCCCTATCTTACAAATTGTGCATGGCATCAAAAATCGCTGCGCTTTGGATATTAATTTTCACATGCAGAGACTGACCGAATTCTTCCAACTCTGAACGGAGCTGTGTGAAATCTTTTTTCTCATCTGACGATACGACTGCCATCATGGTAAAGTATTCATCCAATACGGTTTGAGAGATATCATCGATATTGAGTCCTAATTCTGCCACTTTCGTTGCAACACCCGCTACGATTCCTTTTTGGTCTTTTCCAACGACTGTAATAATTGCTTTCATGTCACTGCTCCATTCTATCTATTTGCTTCCATTGTAGCACAATCCCCTTAAAATCGCCCTTCTCAACTGGGAACGTTCGGATATATTAAACGTGTATAAAAAAATAAAGAGGCTGGGACAAAAGTCCTAGCCTCTTTATTTTTTTTGGATTGTCGAGCAAGACGCAGTGGTTGCGTGGGCTCTACTACGCTGATTTCATCAGCTTTTACAGCCCTACTCAACTGTGCGGAGGTGAGACGACGAAATCGAATTCTAACGAATTACCGATTTCTGTCCCACTCTCTCTATTTTGACGATTCAGTTTCATCTTTTAAGAGCTCTTTCTTCACGCGCACCGTACTCTCATACTCAGCCCCAGCTAGACGGTCAAAGGGAAAGCGACGATTGAGCAAGACGATGGCAAGAGTGAGAATCAGGTACAATAAAAGCATAAAGAAGAGCAATAAAATCATAGACAGAGTTAAGAGGGAATTGTCCGTCAAGTCGCTATTCAAGAGCGAAATCAAATAGAACAACCCTTGAGGAATCAGGTAGAAATAACCTACTACTAGGATTCCCCGCCAGATGGTGCGAAGCCATTTTTGCTTATCAAAATGTAAGCGGAATTTCAACAAAGCTATTCCCAAGGTTTTGCCCCGCCACAAGGGAATCAAACCAAAATAAACAGCCAAAACCGCTACATAAGGAACCGTCTCTATATGCTCGATTACCGCGTAAAGCAAGGATAGCATCACAAAGTCGATCAAGAAGGCAAGACCCATCCGGAAACCAGATACTCTGGTTCCTACTCGGAAAGAATGTTCGTCAATTTCGTCTCGTGTCGGCAATAACCAAACCAGGAACCAACCAAGCAGATAACCCACTCCACCACCGGTGGTATTTTGAATAATATCATCGACATCTGCTAGGCGGTAAGGGCCCGGATACATAAAATAGAGACCTGATAACTGGGTCAGCTCCAAAAAGAGACTAAAGAGGGCTGTCAGGAGAATCGTTTTCTTAAAACCACACTTGAAATAATAGCGTAGATACATCCCAAAAGGAATCAACATCAGGACATTAAAGGCAGGCACATAAAAAGTCGGATGCTTAAGGGCTTGAATCCAAGTACCAGTCTGCGCTAAATCAAAGGGGCTCTCCTTGAAAAAATCCACCACAAAAGCAAAGGGATGGAGATTGACCATTTCCGAGTAGCTAGTATGAATCTTACTTGGATCCGGCAGAGGCAAGATCACCAGCAGATAGACCGTCATCAAGTAAAGCATAAAAGAATAGAAAATCAGCACCCGCAATTTATTGACCGAACCATATTTTCGATAATTCAAAATCATGTAGGGCAAGGTCAGCAAAAATGCCAGGAAAGGAAAGAGCTGAACAGCCGTTTTAATAGTAGAGATATACCCCATTGTGTCTCCTTTTTACCGTTATAAAATCACCCTTTGTACAATGACAAAAGGTGATTTCTTCATTGATATAGAATATTATACGGCCTGGTAGAGGAAGAGTCAAGGAAGAGGAGTTCATTTCATTTTTTGAGCTCCTTATTGAACTAAAATCAGAATTCTCTCACTGTAACATCGTTAGTATAAAATAGGAATCACAAGACTATCCTATTCGCTAGAATTTCAATCATCTCATCTGAAACTTTTCCCACATCAATCGCTTTACTATTTAGTATGGATGGCACAGCATAAGATAGCATTAAGGAGATAAGATTACGAATGATTCGTTCGTTAGGCCAATTAACCAACTCCCCTTTCCCCTTATAGTTATCTAAAATAGGATTGAGTGGCGTTACAATATTGTTCTGAACAATGCTCTCTGTTTTTTCAAACCAAGATGAATCAATTAAACACCTTGAAAAGAGAATTTTAATAATATCTCTATTGTTGATCAGAAAATTTAGTCGATCTTCGATCATACTCCGAAAAAAAACTGTAACACTTTCATCGTTACACAGAACTTTTTGATCAGTAAACAATTCAATTGTTTCAGGTATGACCTGATCAAAAAACAAGAGAAGAAGCGTATTGAGTATGCCTTCTTTTGTTTTAAAATAGCTAAAAACAGTCCCTTCTGATACTTCCGCTCGGCGTGCAATGTCAAGCGATGTAGTTTTTTCAAAACCGATTTCAGAAAACAAGGTTAAACTGGCAATTAGAACACGTTTTTGTTTATCACTCAATCTCATGAGTTGAATATGACGAACACAAGCTTGATTTAGATCAACCATTTTCCTTTCCTCCTCACTTCTCTTGAATCACAATCACACGTTTTCCTCTGGTATGTCCTTTTTCAAGATCCTTGTATGCTTCTTTTATTTCGGGTAATGAAAATGGATAGATTTTATCCAAACGAACTGAAATTTCCCCTTCGGAAACAAGTTCTGCAAGTGATAGGAAGTCATCATATTGTGAATGCCGTGGGCCTGTAAATTGAGCTCCTTTTAAGATAGCAGAAGGTGATGGAACCAGGGTAGCAATTTGATCACCTCGCAAACCCAATTGGAAGCCTAATTTTACATAGTCTCCCCCATAACAATCCAACATCTTAGTAACAGTTACTCCTGAGAGTTCTTGAATTTTTTCTTTGATCGATTCATGATAGGAAATCGGGATGGCCCCGATCGTTCTGAGGTAGTCCGCATTACCAGCACTAGCTATTCCGATAACTCTGGCACCTTTTGAAACAGCATATTGTACTGCAATCGATCCAATTCCTCCAGATGCACCTGAAATGACAATTGTATCCTTAGTTCCAATATTAATTTTTCGAAAAGCTCCTCCTACCGTTAAGGAACTAACCCCCAAGACTGAGCCATGCAGAAAATCAATATTAGATGGCATAGAAGCGATCTCCGTCTCCTTCACACAAATCTCAGTTGCTAATGCTCCTCTTTTTGAGCCAAGACCAGGTGCACTTATAATCGTCCCAAAGACTCTATCTCCTACCGAAAACTGAGTCACATTCGTACCCACTTCAATAATTGTCCCAGCAAAATCACGTGCAACTCCTCTAGGGAATAAAGAAGAAGCTTTCTCAAACCATCTACTAGGATGCTTTAGTTTCATTAAAAGGGATAACATCCGAAGCTGTTTAACACCCTCAAAAATTTTATAATCCACCGGATTTAATCCCACGGCAGCTACCTTGACCCTCACTTGATTTTCCTTTAGTGGTTCTGGTTCTACTTCTGCTAATTCTAAGACATCTATATTACCAAACCGATGAAATTGAACCGCTTTTACAGTCATATAATACATACCTCCATTATAAAATTGAGTGATCACTCAATTTTTGATTATTATAGCATACAACTGGCCACTATTCAATGATAGCTTCAATTAAAAGAATGCAAAAAATTTTTATCAAAAAAACACCCAAGATTCTTCTCTTGAGTGTCTGTTAGGAATGACCCTATCCGCGTTTACTATATCAGGAACCTTTGCTCCTCCTCTTCAAGACTTTACTTCCGATAAAGACCAACAGATAACTCGCAATCCCCGAAAGATGCAATAGCGTTGAGATCCATCCGGTGATTACTGGTAAGAGCATGAGGCCAGATAGAAAAATTAAGAATAGATAAAGCCATTTTACGGTACGTGAAAATTCTTTCCACACGTTTGGCAGGATCATAACCCCTCCGGTCACAAAGGCGTATCCTACAGCAGAGATTCCTGTTGCCTGAATGTCTTGCTCCTGGGTTAAAAGGTGAAAAACGATGGAAGAGAGGACTGTCGCCGTCACAAAAACGATCAAGACTTGTCTGGAGCCTCTTTTTCTTTCTAGCAGTCCTCCGAAGGGAAGGATCATGAGTCCATTTAACAACAAATGAACCCATAAAAACCAGATAGGGGCTCCTTTACTACCGTGCATCAGGGTCCCACTAATATATTGCCAACCATAGACCGGCTTCGAATGAAAGGCCAACAGGTCATACATAGCATCCCCATAAAAGGAAGTCAATAGACCGAGCAACAAACAAGTTAAAGACAAAGTACTGACAACGGGGTAGGTTTTGAGGATTCTTTTCATGTTCATCTTCTCTTTTTCAAAAAACAGCGTTACGACGTCTCCATCCACGACCATTATACCATTTAATTCAATGGAGATAGAAAAGTTTTTTGCTGCTTTCGTTTCAAATCTTTGCTGGAAAAACGAAATGTCGTGACTTATTAGTCGCTCACGATTTGCCATCAGATCAAACGTCGATCCTGCTTTCAAAATACCGTAGCAAAAATTTGACTTTCAATTTTTAAAAGAATATACTCATTCTAATCTGAGACGAATATTTTTAATTTTTTTAAATCAACTGTATTGTATTCAGAGAAATAAACGACTAACTTCATGGAGGTGACGCTATGTCATTAGAAGATAAATTGAACCAAGTAAAAGGCTCTGTTAAAGAAGGCTTCGGTAAATTAACCGGCGATAAAAAAACAGAAGCTGAAGGCACTGCTGAAAAAGTTGCTTCAAAAGCAAAAGAAGTTGCTGAAGATGCAAAAGAAGCTGTCGAAGGAGCTATCAAGGGCGTTAAAAATATCTTTCATAAAGACGACAAATAGTCTTTAACATCCTAGACCCACTCTATTTTCTACAGTCATGTTTGACCGTGGAAGATAGGGTGGTTTTTTATTTGCTTCAAATTCAGTTATACAAAAAGAACACCCCCGAAGGGTGTTGGGTGTTCTTTGTCATGTTTGTTATTCTATTGAATGGACGTAGGACTCTGACATTTAGAAGTCCATCTTTGCTTATATGGTAACTTACTAGATCAGCTATCAAACAGGTAGGTGGAGTTAGCCCAATTAAAATTTTTCTCATACGTCTCCCTTACTGCGTACCTTAAATCCTCGCTGAATAAAAACTTACACTTTTCTCTGATACAGTCTATTCAGACTATCGAAACTGACGATTTTGTAAATTATCACCAATCTTTGCAGGCCCAAATTTGGTTAGATCATCTGTTGATGTTATACTTTAATATCCTCTCCAAGAAAAAAAGCACTGCATTAATTATTTCCTATTTTAGCATAAAAAACGAACCATTTTTGGTGCATTTAAAATGCATACAAATCTTCTCAAAAATAGTAATATCGGAGCTTTAGATATTTGACGACAACACGACGAAACTCTGATAAGTACTGCTATTATGTTGTTTTCTATCCTTTTTAAATGTTTAAGCGAAACAAAAAAGACATCCAAGAGAATACTCTTGAATGTCTGTAAACGTTGATATATCTCTATTAATCAAAGATTAGAAAACTGTATAATATAGATTTTCAAATATGAACATCCATTTCTGACTCTTTAATTAATTTATAGGGATCATATCAACTTTAATCTTCAACTTTTTTGCGTTTTACAATCCCCACAAGGCCAACCATACCAAGTGCAGCACCTAACAATACAGCAGATGCTGATTGTACTTCACCAGTTTCAGGGAGTGCCGGAGCTGGTGGCGTTGATGGTGTTGGCGGCGTTGGCGGCGTTGGCGGCGTTGGCGGCGTTGGCGGCGTTGGCGGCGTTGGCGGCGTTGGCGGCGTTGGCGGCGTTGGCGGCGTTGGCGGCGTTGGCGGCGTTGGCGGAATAACAGTATTATTAAACTCTGTATCTTCTGGTAATTGAGTCGTCGCTGTCAACACTTTACCATCTTTCTTCACTGTGATACCTACAGTAGCGATCATGTGATCAAAAATGACACCGGCTTCAGTACCTTTCACTTCTTCTACATGATAGATATAAGTACCTTCTTGACCACGTTTGAACTCAAGAGCTGAGAACTTGATCTTACCTTCAGCATCGTTGCTCACAGTTTCAATTACATTTCCTTTTTCGTCCTTCAGAACAAAACTAAACTCACCAGCTTTCAATTCACGACCTTCCAATTTCTTGGTGAAGTTGAACTGTGCTTTAACTGGAGCTACAAAGTAGTTATTGAAAATTGTGTCATCTGTACCAGTTGCTTCACCTCCCGATGCAGTCATTTCAGTCTTAGCACTTAAAAGACCTGTAGTAATATCTTTAGTAACAGTAACTTTAACTGCGATAGTCATACTATCATAATCAATGTCTGTATCTGCTCCGGCTACTTCGCGAACTGTATAAGTATGAGTTCCTTCTGTTGCGTATGAGATCGCATCAAATTGGATCGTTCCGTCAGCTTTATTCTTCTTCGTTTGAATGACATTGCCATTTTCAAGCAATTCAAAGGTGAAGGCATCAGCTTCAAGCGGTTTTCCTTCCAATTTCTTAGTGAAATTAAATTGTGCTGTAGTTGCACCTGGTGTGAAGGTATTATTGAACTCAGTATCTGTTGGAAGGGCTTTGGTTGCTGTAAGAGTATGACCTGCTTTCGTTACAGTCACTGTAACCTCTGCCTTCATTGGATCATAAGTCATTCCTGCTTCTGAACCAGCTACTTCTTCTACAGTGTACTTATGCTCGCCAACTTCATTGTTCTTATATGTAAGCGCATCGAAGGCTACTTTACCATCGGCGTCATTAGTCTTCGTTTGAAGAACCGTACCATTCTTATCTTTCAAGACGAAGCTGAACTCACCAGCTTTAAGGGTACGTCCTGCAAGAGCCTTACTGAAGTCAAATTGTGCAGTGACAGGAGCTACCGCATAGTTGTTAAATTCGCTATCAGCTGGCATTGTGACATTGGCTGTCAAGACACCTGTTGTCGCATTCTTAGTGACATTAACAGTCACTTCTGCGTTCATGGAATCATAATCAATGTCTGTATCTGCTCCGGCTACTTCGCGAACTGTATAAGTATGAGTTCCTTCTGTTGCGTATGAGATCGCATCAAATTGGATCGTTCCGTCAGCTTTATTCTTCTTCGTTTGAATGACATTGCCATTTTCAAGCAATTCAAAGGCGAAGGCATCAGCTTCAAGCGGTTTTCCTTCCAATTTCTTAGTGAAATTAAATTGTGCTGTAGTTGCACCTGGTGTGAAGGTATTATTGAACTCAGTATCAGCTGGCATAGTTGTTTGAGCTACGTAGGAATCTCCGTTAGCATTTACCGTGATTGTTACGTTAGCTTTCATTGGATCATAAGTCATACCAGTTTCTGAACCAGTGACTTCCTCAACTGTATAATGATAGGTCCCTACAGAATTAAACAAGAGTGGATCAAAAGTAATATTTCCCAAACTATCATTTTTTTGAGTGTCAACAACTTGACCCGTACTATCGTCAATCAAATTAAAAGTGAACTCGCCACGTTTTAAATTTCTTCCTTCCAATTGTTTCGTAAATGATAAATCGACCCTTGCTGGTTTTTTTGCTTTTGTAGCTGAGCCAGATCCCCCTGCCTTAAAGGCAAAAGTTGCTTGGTAACTATACTCTTCTCCATTGTTATAGGTGATTTTAATATCATTTCCGTGTTTTTGTTGCAATTCTTCAAGTGTAGGGTTCGCTGAAACATTCTTCAATCTAGTCATATAACGAACGTAGATCATTTCGTTCAGTTGTGCTATCTTGAATGAAAAACCAGACGAACTTGTTTTGATATTTTCTAATAATTGAATTGCATTTCCTTTAGATACCCACGGTGAAATTGACTGAACCTTTTCGGCTCTAAGAGCTTTTCCATTCCACAAATCCACATGATCGGAAGGAATATCATCAGCATGCCCTAATCGCCATGCAGCTTTTCTTTGGTCATCAAACTCCTTTAATACGGGATCACCATCTTGAACCAATTCTTGATCATCTGGAAGACTATCAATCAATTGGTAGTTGTTTAAAACCTGTGGAGCCACTAGACTTCCTGCATTTAAACGGAGGGTCCATCTGATTAATTCAGGATGTCCTGTTACTGCTTCTCCGTATTTTTCAACCTTTGATTTTGCTGCTGGTGTTGGAGCATTTTCGGGGCCTACTGTTACTGTAATCTTGGTTCCATTGAAATCTAGTTCTGTTGGAACATTTGGTCTAACAGTTGATTTCCAACCTGTACTAATGTTTAACGTATAATTTTTTCCAAGATTATTTCTTTCAAAGTAATCTGTAAAAGTGGTGATCACTTTGTTATTGATTGAATCCAAGAAAGCATTCCCGATAACTTGACCACCTGGTCCCGTCACATCATAGTGCAAACTTGTAGGAATTCTTATAGCTTCCGGAATATCAACCACCAGTTTATCATTACGATTGATGGTTAAACTATCAGGCATATTCATGCGAATGACAGTTTCTACTGGGGCATACAATCCGTTACCATTTGGAAAATTCACTTCAACATCTGGATTTTGTACGGTAATTGTATCACCTGTTTTCACATAGGTTGTTGCACCACCTGATGAAGGCAGTTCTCTTTTAGACCGTCTTGATCTAGTTGTAGGTTGCGCCTCAGTTTTTTTCTCGCTAGCTGCAGATGAAGAGGCTTCGGCATTGGTTTTTGAAGTTGGAGAAGCTGACTCAACTGGTGCAACACTAGTGCTAGCTGGTGTTGCAACTTCATTTGATTGTTTTTCAGTCTTTTCCTCTTTAACCACATGTGCAGGGGCTTCGGCACTAGCTTGTAAAGTTGGAGAGGTTGACTCAGCTGTTGTAGCACTAGTTCTATCTGGTGCTACAACTTCATTTGATTGTCTTTCAGTCTTTTCCTCTTTAATCACATTTGCAGAGTTTTCGGCACTAGCTTGTGACGTTGGAGAGGCTGATTCACTCGGCGTAACACTAGTGTTAGCTTGCGTTACAGCTTCATTTGCTTCAAGACCAGATTCCTTGTGTCTCTCACCTTGATTCTCTTGTGCGACAACTGAAGTTTGTGAATCTGTATTATTCTTCACTTCGTCCGCAAAAACACTTCCACAAGCAAAAAATAACGTCGATAATAAAACAGAAGCAACTCCGACAGAATACTTTCGGATAGAAAAACGTTCTTTTGTTTCAAAAAAATTGTGTCTCATTGCGCAACTCCTTTAATTATAGTCACTATGTTATTTCCTTGATTATAGCACTACGTAAAGATAATTGCAAATATTTTATGACAACTAATATTCTAATAGAAACTGAGGCCATTGAAAGAATTATTAATTTATAGCCAACATTTATAAGAAATCCTGACAAAATATAAGAATCCCTTAGACATCTATTTCAACTATTGCATAAGCAATATGTCTTAATAAAAGAAAATGCCAAATAAGCTTCATCTATCAATATCCATCATATTCTATTTCAAAAATTCAGTTGTCCTCATACAAAAGTATCAAAGAATCAAAAGATATTAAGACGACAATCATATATCATATCAACTAAAAATTTAAGGTAATTAACTTCGTCGAATTGCAGCCATATTTGTAAGCGACTAAATTCGCAACAACTGTGTCAATTGCACCAATTTAGTAAAAAAATCTAAAAAAGAGCACCTTGAAAGGTGCTCTTTGTATGTATAGTAATTCTTTCGAATTAACGTTTTGAGTGCAGTGGTTGCCATCCAATCAAACATCGCTTCGCTTGTTTTCTTGGGGCAACTGTGCATAGCATATCTCTATGCGACTAAAGTCGCTAGAGCTATCCTAATTGCGCACCGCCAGTTCTCATACAAAAAACACCTTGCAAGATGCAAAGTGTTTTCGTTTGTATTCTGCTGTCCAGTAACGAATTAACGTTTAGAGAACTGGCTAGCTTTACGAGCTTTCTTAAGACCTGGTTGGGGCACCACTTATTTCATCTAATTTCAAAGTGCTTTAAAATCAACGTTTTCATAACTTTTCAAAAAATAAAATTTTAACTAATTTCAATCAGTTTCATTAAAATAAGGTAAACTTTCATAAAAAATAAGCGAAAATCGAACCAGAATATCAAAAATTTACCTTATTTAGTTTTTACAGAAGTTAAATAATAGGTCATTACGTTTCAGTAGAGACGAAAAAACCTTGATTTAATGCAATTCTTGAGTTTTCGAATTTCAATGTATTGCAATAAAAATCAACCGAATGACTACATTTTTGACTACATTTTTTGTGAAATAAATTAGATGTTCGGATATATAAAAAGACAACAGAGGTAAATCTGTTATCTTTTTATATATCAATGATTAGATATTGGATACCTGTTTCTTAGCGACCTGGGTAATAGTTGCTCTGCTTCTCCCTCGTTAAATGTTTGCTCTTCTTCAACTTGTAAAGCTTTTTGAGCTTTTCTATAAGCACGTAGACTTGTCTTAGGTCTATTTTTATAAACATTAGCAGTCTCTTTAATCAGCTCATCTCTTCTATCTCTAATTTCCTCTATCGTAAAATTATCAAAGTCAACTAATAAAGATATATATTTTTCTCTAATTTCCCACAAAGTATCCGCTGACTTTCTTAAAGCGATCACCTTACCGTCATTATCTGTTTTAAGATTGTAAGTAGATAAACATAATAAAACGATACCAGCTATTGCAGAAAAAAACTTCCACCACACATTATGACCAAACAAAGATGAAAGAGCGGGGCTAACTGTTATTGCAGACGAAATAATAGATATTACTTGTCGAAATTTCGCCCACCATAATATACGAGCTATTTCTTTTTCATCTGTAGTAAAACTATATACTAACTTGGCATGTTGTTCAACGATTTGCTGCCATAACTTTTGATACATAATATTTTCACTCATAAGAAATCCTCCAAAGGCACATCTATTTTCCCATAAATTTTCACTCTACCTTGATGTACCCCGTATACTTCTACATAATGATTGCCTTTGAAATTAATAGGTTCAACGATCTTATATGTCCTTTTTACAATTTGACCTCTGATTGCATTTCTACTATTGGCTATCGCTCCAACATTTCTAACCTTCCAATACCAATAAATACCAGGAATATCTTTAACTGAAAAGATTATTTTTGAGTTAGGTTTTATTGGGATTCTAAATTTATGTGAAATGCTACCTTTCCTAAAACCATTGATCTCTAAACTTGATTGGATTTCAATAATCTTTTCTATAGCAATATCCCACCCCATTTCATCTGCAAATTGCTCAGTATCCGTAGCAGTGCCGATTGGTTCTCTAGTGCTACGGTTTGAGATTGAAACTCTGTCAGTTTGGAAATTTTTTCCAGATAACAGTTTTGGAAAATTTTTTCCAAAGACTTTACTCCAATACTCTTCTGATTTCTGATTATCCCTACAGAAAACAATAGCTGCTTCGCAATTCCTTAGAGCACTCTCTGCCTTACGTTTTATAGCAGTGTCAACCTCAATGCTGTAGCTTCCATCTAGTGAGAGTAGAATATTATTATTTTCGATAAATTTTATTACATACCTGAAAAAATCGCGCGACATCTGATCAAAATATATATACCCTGTCTTAGACTCATCCCAAGTTTCAAAAAATTTATAGCTTAATGAATCAATGGCAATTCCATGCAATCCAACATCGTTTGCATCGTTCCATGCACGTAACATACGACAAAATTTTTTTACAGCATAATTATATTGTTTATTCTGGTCCGTTAGTTTATATTGTTCTAGTTTAGGGTCTGTCTCTTCCCAACTACCACCGTCATTAGCATTGGGATATTCATACTTATCTGTACCAGATATTTTAAAAGCTGGTAATACCTCAAAGCGAATACCGTCAGAAAATTCAATACTAACAATCTGTCCATCTCCCTTAATAATCGAATTTGAATAGTGCTTCAATAATTTGCTTTTCAGATCCTGAAGCAAGGCACTCTGACCGTTTCCGCTATACTTACCAAATCGATCTTTTTGATTTTCTGGAAGCTCTACAAGTAAGTCTATATCACTCAAGTGTATCGCCGTTCCCCGTCCATATGAACCTACCAATATACTATGTGAAACTTCAGAATTTATATTCCAATAAGCTTTGTTAATTATTTTGGTAATTACTTTTACTCTCTCACTTATAGTCTTTACATCATCATCAGAAGTCCTCAAGTTTTTTTCAAACGTTTTAAAGTGTTCAATTACATCAAATTCTAGCATCTGTACCTCTGTTTTAATTTTTTATCATTGCTTTACTTTTAAAAGTTTTTTATCTAGCGACTTATATAAGATGATTATACTACTAAATATTAGTTTTTGTCAATATGTTGTGTACTGCTATTTAAAAAACACAATATATTGTGTTTTTTAACATGCAACACTCTAATTTGAATGTAATGAACTGCATACAAAAAGTTAGACAGAAAAAAATCTAGCTTTTGGACTATTTTATTATGAAATCAACTTATGAGGGAATTGAGAAAGCTTTAGACGTCTTTCAAACCAATTTGAGATAAACATTTCTAATCTTCAGTACATGGTTAAATTGATTGATAGTTACGGAATTCGTTAAAAAGGGAAGAATCGTTACTATTCTCCTGAATTAAAGGAAGAAATAAATAGAAAAGGTAGTCTTATAAATTCAAAATACTCCAACTTTATATAAACTGTAATCTTTAGAGAAACTTACAGTTTTTACTTGACATTTAAGTTCTTGTTTGGTAATATATATGTATCAAATACGAATCGAGGTGGTTTAAATGGCTACAAATCCCATGAAGGATAAAACACTTATACTAAAGGTTTCGCAAGCTCAAGATTTATCTTTGAATGATCTTTTAACTAGGGCTAGAGGCGAGTGGAAGATCGCACCTGATTACAGTGAGGACGTTCAGCGTGTTCTAATTATCTCCACAGGAGAGGATTCTGGAAGAATTTTAGCAACAGCAAAGCTATGGACTGATGATTATCGTCGAAGTTACACTGTTAAGTATTACCGAACTCTAACTCAGACTCCTGATGGGGAAAATGTTAGAACTACAAGAAAAATAACGTTTGATACCATGACTCTAGCAGAAGATACTGAACAACTTGTTGGGAAATCAATTCATCCTTTAGGTGGGCGGGCAACTGCTTTTTGTAAGCCATTTGAGGAAGTTCAAAAATACCTACATTAAACAAAAAAACCTTATGAGATCTTTCATAACGTATACAAACCCTACCAGCAATAGAAAAATTATCATTTTGTAGGTTGGTTAACATATAGTGAAAACTCTTAGGAATGTTGATATTACGCTGTTCTTAAGAGTTTTTTAATTTCTCTAATAAAAGAAAAAGACCGGAGAAAATTGTCTAAAATGGACTTTTCTTCAGTCTGAGACCTCAAGAGGTCTTTTTTTAACATTTAAATCACGCCATTTGATAAACATAATATTTTATTTATTAAATTTAAATATCTGTCCCCCCCATATGACGTGGACAGGAATCAAATATTTTGCGTGCTAAACTATCGTAAGAATTGATATTACTTAACTCAGGATAATTTATATCAATAGTTAATGTTTTATTGTTTTTAATATAACGTATTGTCGTTATGCTTTCAAGGCAAGTAGAGCGGTAAAGTTCATATTTATCAAGATTGCTATATTCTTTACGTATACTAGATTTTGCTATCTCATAGATCATATTCTTTGAAATCTCTTTCATCTCCTCCAAGGGGAAATCATTTTTCTGAACATACTCTTTTATCTCACTAATAATGCTATCTAGAGAGCGATCTAATGATGTCTTGTTTTTGTATAATTCTTTATTAGATCTATATCTAATAGAATCGCTATGTATTGAATTTAATTTATTGAGTTTGTCTATATTTTTATTTAACTGATATCCTTCATTACTTCGAGTATAGTATGCAAATAACGGTAGGTAGTAGTCAAAAAGAAAATCTAGTGTTTCTGTTATCACTTCGTACTCTTTATTTCTTATTGATACACCTGTCTTTGAAATACTCTCTTCAGAGATATGTAGAACTTCAATTATTTTTTTTAAGGTACTTTTATGTGGTGTACTGGTTCCATTTAACCATGGACGAACTGCTCTGGTCGTTTTTCCTGTCATTTTGGCAAGTTGCTCAACTGAGATATTCTTATTTTGTAAAATGGTATTTAACTTCTTATAATCAAAATTTTTACTTTCCATAATTTAATTATATCATTTTTTAGGAAGTTTCCTTTTTTAAAAAGCTACAAAACTTCCTGATCATTGATTTAATAATCTTATTGGTAGAAAAATAAATTATTTTTTTCAGATAAAATAGAATTATCAAGAAAAATCTTGATAAATAATTAAATAGTTCTTTTTGATGGCCATCAAATTGACGGATTGAAACTCAAAATATAGACAGTCATATTAGTTATCTATATTTTGTGAAGTTTCGCCGTTTATTTGGTGTGCTTTTTTGTACTATTCGGTTAAACTCTATTAAGTTTCTTTCCGTCCAAGGACGATAAGGAAGAAAATGACTTATAAGAAGATTATGACGAAATTATATTGTAAACTACTCGGAGAATCAATACACAAGCGTCTTAAAGAATTACAAATCTTACAAAATCAAATTGGTTTTGAAACACCTGAGGGAGAATTTGAACTTCTATCAGAAACAACTGTTGGGCAAATTATCAAAGGGAAAAGGAATCTTAGTTTTAATGCTTCACTAGCTTTTCAAACTAGCCTCAATTACCCAACACCAAGAAAACTATTCTTTCCAAACAAAGAGTTTATGCTCCAACTTTTTCAAAACTTGATAATTGCAATTTTAACAGACCCCATTTTTGATAATAGTTTACTCAAAAAAATTTTAAAACAAAAACTTAGAAATTATTCCATTTCGTCAAACGAGCAAGTATCCGACTTTACTGACTATTATCAAGAAACTCTTATTACTTCTCTATTAAATTTTATCTCTGAGTTTCCAGAAGAAGAGACATCCTATCAAATTGCTGAAAAATTAACTGATTGGTTATCTGAATTTGCTTGCCTCATATCACAATTTTAAAGATAGACTGTCATAAAAATTGACAGTCTGCTTCATGAAATTACGTTAAACTAAGATTGTTCTTAGCTAAGACAAATAATCAAACACGAGGTAAATCTAATGAAAACACGCAATCGCAAAGGTGGCTACTCAGCTAATACTGCTAATGAATATATTGACAACAAGCAGGGAATTCTCAGCTTAAGCACCGAACTAGAAGCACAAATTAAATTTGAAGACGGTCAACCAACAGGGGAAATTATCTCTTATAAAGCTTGGTTCTCACAAAAAGGACTCCCGCCCTTCACTGTCAAATTCGAAACTGAAGTGGAGCTACCATCTTATATGTCATTGGTACGGTTTGATAATCTTCAAGCCTGCGAAGTTGGCTTTAACGTCTACTTCAAAGCTGACAATGTTAAGGAGGTCAAATAATGGTATCTAAAACAGATACCGTCTTGCATTCATACTTGCTCCAGAGCCTTAATATGGCTCTTGGAGCCTTGATGCAAGGCGAAACGAGTTATACAAACAGTTTTAACATCGTTATTCAAGAAAACGGTTTCATTTTCATCCCACGGCTTCCCTGTGCCTATATTTTAGATGATGAGCTCTATAATAAAATCTTCTTGATTGCTAACGCAACCCTATATCCACATTACACATTATTGAAGCAAAATGCCACATACTTCGTCCCTCTAAAAACGGATGATATCCATATTCAGCGAGGACTTTTCTTTCCGTGGAGGGTGGGAATTTCAAAACGATTAGTCATTCCTGACCTTGATAGATACACAACAAGTTTACCAAAAAATCAAATTCCAATTATGGAAAATTTCACTCTCAATCTTGATAAGGTCAATCACATGGCAATCTGTGGAAATAGTGGTTCGGGTAAATCCTATGCTCTCACCTATTTACTGAGTGTACTCAAGCATCAATCTGATTTAATTATAGTAGACCCAAAATTTGACACACCTAGTCGTTGGGCTCGTGAACATCAAATTGCAGTGCTTCACCCCGTTGAAAATCGCTCTAAGTCCGACTTTGTATCAGAAATCAATGAGAAATTAAGTCAATGTCTAGAACTGATTCACAAACGTCAATCAATCCTATACGAGAATCCACGTCATGAGTTCAGCCATATGACAATTGTGATTGATGAAGTTCTTGCATTATCTGAGGGAGTCAATAAGACGATTAAAGAATCGTTTTTCTCACTCTTATCTTCTATCGCACTTCTCGGACGTGCTACAAAACTTCACTTGTTACTTGTTTCACAAAGATTCGATCACACTACGATTCCCATTTCTGTTCGTGAACAACTTAATGTCCTCATCCAGATTGGCAACATTAACAAGAAGACGACACAATTTCTATTCCCTGACCTCGACCCAGAAGGTATTGTTATCCCTATCGGGCATGGAACAGGTCTGATTCAAGTAATTGATAACGAACATCCTTATCAGGTACTTCCGCTACTATGTCCAACGTATTACACAAAGAAAGGAATTCTTTAATGGTGAAAAAATCTTACTTCATGAGGACATTCAACATCAATATCAATCTAATTCTAGTTTCATTTCTAGCAGGATTTATAGGATGGTCTCTGGATTTTCTATCAAATCAGTTTAAACTAAATCCTCTGAGTTTTTTTGACCTCTCCCAGTTCAATGGCTATTTAGATTTAGGAAGCAAATATTCTTATACAGCAATGTCCTTCCTTCTACTTACACTATTTGTTTCTGTAATGTTTGAAATTCTGAATCGATTTCGATTTGATAGTCTATTCAACTATTTTAAGTCCGTATACTTTACATTCAAACTTCGTCAGTTTTTAACGCAACGTGAGAAATCAGAAAAAATAACAACGATTGACAATCAGAATATAACTACCTTTAATCCCATAAATAGTAGTTTTAATCACTGTGCACATAAGAGTGTCGTAGACATACGAAAAGATGATGTGACGGTTTTTGTCAAAGTCCCTAGAGACCAGCAGGGGCAAAAAATTTTGGCTGACATGACCTCTCAACTGAAAGAAGAGGTTTCGAGTCAACATCCTGACTACTACTTTTCAGCACCTAATCGGATTCATAATAAGCTATGGTTAGTTGGTAAAAAACGATAAAAAGGGGCTATGGCTTGCGTTAAGCAGTAGCCAGATAGCCCCTTCTAGCATTTTCCAAGATAATTGGGGTTACTACGACCCCCAATTATCCTATAATCAGTAATCAGAAAGGCGTATCAAAATGACAAAAGAACAACGCTCTAGCAAGTGGACATTCCTTTTTTACAAAGAAAGTGCCCCTGCTGACTACCTTGAAGTTCTTGAAGAACTACACATCCCCTTCGTCCTGAGTCCTTGGCACGATAAGGATATTAATCGACAAACTGGGGAACTGAAAAAATCTCACAAACACGGAGCTTTCTTCTTTGATTCTCTCAAAAGTTATAAACAAGTTTCTGAGCTAATCAAGGACAAGTTGAATGGCCCTGCTCATGTAGAAATCGTACAATCACCCAAAGGACTTTTTGACTACTTCATTCATGCCGAAAATAAGGAGAAAACTCAATATGATATAGATGATATTGAAGTTGGATGTGGTTTTAATCTTGATAAATTTCTTGTAGAAAATAACTCAGATGATTTCATGCATGAAGTTGTGGATATTATTGAGCAGAATGACTTCACAGAGTTTGAAGAACTCGTCTGGTATGCACGAGCTAATCACACACCACTTCTTGGACTTATCATTGAGCGTACCTACTTTTTTGCTAAGTATTTGGATTCACGTCGATGCAATCCAATGAGGAACCAAGATAAGAAGGAGGATAATAAATGCAAGTGATTCTTCCTGATGAACAGATTCATCAGATTCAACTATTGCTATCAAACCTTATCCAAAAAGAAATTGAACAGCAAATAGAAAAAAATACTTTAAGTTGTCCCTATTTGAACAAACAACAGACTTGCGACTATTTAGGAATTTCCAACAATACTCTTGATTCATGGATTCAAAGGGGGCTTCCATCAATCAAAATTGGAAAAACAATTCGATTCCACAAAGACGCTATTGACCGCTGGCTAAACAGTAACAACTAGAAAAATCAAGATTTTTATTTTATAATGGTCATGATATTTTCTGGTTCGATATAAAGGAGAATATCATGACTATCAGTAAGACAAAAAACGGAACTTACCGCTTAAAAGTCTATATACCATTAGAAGCACGAATGCCTCTTGGTATCGTTAACAATAACTATTATGATAAGAGATTTAAAACAAGAAAGGAAGCACGACAAGCAGAGATAGACCTACTGACGAAGCTAAACCAAATTGAAGATAACGTCTTTTCGGGACTAGGAAAAGAAGATATTCTTTTCTCGGACTTCTATAATAATATTTGGTGGGAATCCTACAAAGCAGGACAAACTACATCTACTTCGAAGCCACCAAGCAGGTCAACAATTGCTAATACCAAAACATGTTTTGAAAAGCATATACTACCACTTCTTGGCAACTATACGATTCAATTTTTAAACCAAAATAAACAGGTTATTCTAAATTTGATGACGGCAAAAGCCAACGAATATGCCAACTTCAAAACTTTACGAAGTTACGTTATTTCTATTTTTGATTGGGCAGAAGAACTTGAATATATTGAAGCAAATAGAGTTGCAAAAACTTTAAGACGAATTAAGGCCGTCAAAAAAATTCAACTTGCAGAATCAAAACGTGATGAAGATTTATATTTAACTCATGAACAACTCCAAGAATGGTTCTCAGCTTTTAAAGAAGATTTAGAGAACGATAAAATCTCACTCAAAGATTACGTCCTTTTTTATCTCACCTTTTTCCTTGGAGATAGAAAATCAGAAACATATGCTCTCCAGTGGAAACATATCGACTTTTCAAAATCTCAGATTCAGTTAATTCAGGCTTTAGACAGATACGGACAAGTAAAATCTACCAAAGGAAATAAAAAAACTATCTTTTCTATTTCTAGTGACTTGCTTCAACTTCTGACTTTATGGAAAAAACAACAAAAATATGAACTTGCAAAGTTTGGCATCATCAGCAATTCAGAACAATTCATTTTCACTTATATAGATACCAGAGGGAATATCAATAAACCTTTACATGCTGACTATCTTAATAATAAGATGAAAACTATCAAAAAGCGACACCCAGAGCTTACACACGCTACACCACATAAACTACGTCATACGGGAGCAACACTTGCTAAACAGGCAGGAATGAGCTTAGAAGCTATTTCCGAAGCTCTGACACATAGCGACACAGGTACAACACAGATTTATGTCAATACTTCTAATGTAGTCCCTATGGCAGTCGGTGAATTTGCCTTAAAGTCTCTAAAACAATAAGGTTAAAATAAGGTAAACTTTGAGGTGAACTTTTTCAAAAAACATAAAAAAAGCACCCATGAGGTAAACTCTTGAGTGCTTTGAAACGTTGATATAATCGTATTGATTAACGTTTTGAGAATTGTGAAGCTTTACGAGCTTTCTTAAGACCTGGTTGGAAACATTTTTATTTGAATAGATTTCAATATCCGTTTAAAATCAATATTTCCCCACATTTACAGAAAACAGAATTTCATCTAATTTGAATCAATTTCAGTTGAATGGTGTGAATTTTACCCTAAAAATACACGAATTGAGCTAGATTTTACCAAAAAGTTCACACCATTTAAATTGTTATTGTTTTGTAAATTTTGTATTTATATTTTTTCAAAATCAGTTTGATGATATAATCGTATCTAGGAATCAGCTAGAATTGCTTTACAAGTATAGTCCAACTTAAATTTTCTACTTACATAAAAAATGAAAGAGCAAAACTTCATAAACATAGGTCTAATATGAATTTAAATTGTGAATTTCTTGAAAAATATCCTTTATATTCTCTAATAAATGTTCTGGATTATTATTTTTATAAATTACATGAAGATTTTTCTTGGCTCTTGAAAAAGCAACGTATAAAAGATTGCGAACTTCTTGAAATTGTGAATCAGAATCAATTGAAGTATTATATTTTTCAAAAAAATACTTACAATAATTTTCTTTTTTTGCAAATTTATCTTGTAGCACAACAACTACATTTTCAAATTCTAGCCCCTTTGAGCCATGCAATGTGTAATAGCCAATTCCTTCATTTTTCAAATTATCAAAAATATAATTATACCACTTGATAAATTGAGAAATATCTAGATTAAAAAATTCATCAACAACTGCCGTTTCTCTTTCTGATTCCTCCGAATCTTGAGAATAGTAAAAATAATCATAAGCACGATTCTTTATATTCAGTAGAATGTTGTCTGCTGTATCATCTATGGAAAATATTTTTCTTAAAATCTCTTTACCTGATATTTTTTCTTGAATATTAACGATTCTACTAAGACATTCATCGATTGTAAGTATTGATGGATTAATCTCTCTCAAATTGTCAATAAACTGTTTCAACACTGCAAAAGTTAGTGATGATTTAGACGTTGCTATAAATTGAATAACTTCCTTAACAGTTGAATTACAATCTGTTGATTTTTGAATAAAGTCTATAAAAATTAGAATTTCTCTCAAGAACCACCCCATATGTTGTAGATTTTTCTGTAGAAATTCACTGTTTACATTATCCCAGTTATTGCCACTAAATCTGGGGAACTTTTTCAGTACTGATAATAATTCATCAAATCCTCTTGCTTTGGAAATATCATCATTTTTCATAAGAAGGCAAGCAGTATTATTAATTAGTTGATTTTCCTGTAAAAAAGTATCTAAGTTAAACTCATCACCAGCGACATAAAAATTATAAGAACCATTATCAAAATCATTATATATAGACTGTTGACCAAAATTGTCATTTCTAATTTTTTCAATTAACTCGACAATCTGCTTAGAAGAACGTCGGTTAAATTTTTTTTCAATGATTTTATATTCATGTTTATTTGGAAGAATCCCCACTCCTGAACCATAAATATTTTGCAAGGAGTCACCAAAAAATCCTACTGCTAACTTTTTCCGAGAATTTGAATATTCCCTGATACTATCAATAATAGCAACAACTTTTTCATCTGTATCTTGGTACTCATCAATTAAAATATATGGATACCTATCCGAAAATAATCTCTTTAATATATCTTTATTGGTAATTATATTTTTACAGTAAAGTAATAATGTGTCATGACTAATGACATAATTTTCAAGTTTATCAAGGTTTTGAACTGGATTATAAATAATTTTTTTAGATTCTTTATCCTCAATATCCTTCAATGTTTTTGATAATCTACTCTTTTTATTAATGTCCTTAACCAGATTTTTAAAATTAGAAATATTACTGAGATAAGTTTCAAAGTAAGTATCATAATTTTTCATTGCATCTCTAAAATCTCTAGCAGGAATACCGTAATAACTATAAAAAGTTTTTATAAAATCATCCTTACAAACAACATTTTGAAACTCAGGCAAAACCACATTACTAGAAAGAGAATTTTCATTTATTTTATAATCAATAGCATGGAGTTCATCAATTATTTTATTCTTATGTTCTATAGTCAGTAACTCTTGCTGAATAGAAATAAATCCCCATAGAAATTCATGAATTGTGGAAACTATTACCGAAGAATTTTTTCCAAGTCGAGCCAGAATCTCATCTTTTGCAGCATTAGTATATGTAATACATAAGATTTTTTGATTTCTTAACTTTAAATTTTCTCCCTCACTCTTCAAAATATGTTCAATTGATTTTTGAAGTGCATAGGTCTTCCCTGCACCAGCACCAGCATCAAAACAAAAACTCTCAAAGTTATCTAAACATTCATTAATTTTTTGCTGAATATCTAACTCTAGTTGTTTATTTTCTGGACTAATCGTATATGTCATATTTTACTCCTTAAAATAACTACAAAGTGAGTTCAAACCTGATTCAATATACTGAGGTTGTTTAAGGCTGAAGTCGTCATCAGTTACAGATAAATATACAATCCCAGTAGAAAACCTTGATTTTCCATCAGATAATTTAACTTGATACATATAAGATTTATCGGCTATTTCTGATGTTTCATCAATATCACCAAAATACCTCATATTAGGATGGACATATTGTAGTGCTTTAATCAAGGATTTCTTGTATTTATTTTCATCTTCGTTTCCTGCATTCGTTAAAACAACTGCTTCCTCAAAGCTAGTAGCATAATATCCATTTATTTTACCTTGCGAGAACATAGTGATGTTATTGTAATCAATAATCAATTCTTCATTGTTATTAAGCTTTTCGATTATCTTGTTATTAATCTCACCATATTTAGCTTCTTCATCTTTTAGCTCTTTTTTTATAAAATATTGCAGAGTACCATTCGTACTCAAGGAGCTCGTTGCAACTGCATATTTACTCTCTAAATCTGATATGTTTTGTGGAATCACATCAGGATCAGGATCATCATTATCTTTTATATCAACTTTCTTTTCAGATTCAGATCTTTTTAAATCTAAATCTGTAAAAATAACAGTTTTAATTTCTAATAAGTCCAATAAACTAATAAACTGGTGAGCGTATGCTCCATCAATTCTGTAAACTTTAATATGATGCTTCTTCAATATTGGGTGTTTATCAATCTCATATCTCAGGTAAGTTTCTTCAGAAACTCCCTCAACTAAAACAACTGCATCAGCAAAGAAAATATCTGATACCTCTAGTCTTAAATATTTTTTGATATATTCATAAGCTTTTTTATCAATATTTCTACCAGATACTATTGCGTCATCACTTATGTTCTTTATGATATTATTTACACCTGCTTGACCTAGATAACTAATATTATTAAGTGTATTTCCTGATTGAATCTTACTGTTCAAAATATGTGTTGAGTGAGTCGTAATGATAATTTGAAATGTATCTAGCTGCTGTTTTTTTCCTAATAAGGTAGCGATTGCTTTTGAAATATTCTTTATAAACAGCTCCTGCATCTGGGGATGCATAAACGACTCCGGTTCTTCAATACAAAGAATATTTACTGAACCATTAATATCTTTCTTGCTGTATAATTCAATGTAGTCAACAATCTTTGCAATAATAACCATCAAGTTTGTATATCCCATACCAAACTGGCTTTCAGGTATATTATTATTTCCCTCTTGATACTCATAAATAATACTATTTGCAAAAATTTTCTCTAAAGTTACATCTGGATGTAAATTCATCTTTAAATTCTTAGTTGATTCAATGCTTGATACTGCACTCTGAAGAATATTCTTGATATTGGTATCAACCATATCCTTTACTTGATAATTAATGTCACCAACTAATTTATCAATTGTAGCTATATCATTATTTTTTATATAAGTTGAGACTATTTTATTGTAAGCTTGCGAAAGTGTCTTGTCATTTTTAACCGTATTTGCCTCTATTGTTTCTACCTTTAGCAATGAAGATAGAGAAAATTCTTTAGCAGGCTCCTCTTTTCCTATAGGATAAAAATTTAATACAAAATAATTACTGCTAAATAAACCTAAAAATTGTCGATATTGAATCTCTTTTTTATATACGATATTTTTATCTTGCTGATTATCTGTTTCTGAATTACTTTTTTTTAGTTTAATAAGCTCTTCTTTAAAAGATTTCTCATCCGCCACTTCATACTTAATATCGATAGTTACTTCCGCAATATCTTGATTTTCTTGAGTTTCTACTGTTTTTATACCACTTACAACTAATATATCTTCGAAACTTGAAATCAAATCATTTCCATCATCGATTCCTAATATCAACTGAAACTCTAGTTTAGGAAAATAAGATTGATCAATACTTTCTATCTCTTCTTCAGATTTATTGTCAATATTTTCGTGATACCAATCTGATAATGTTTTTAAATTAAAATCGGTATATTTAAAAACACTACGACTACCTGACTTACTATTTTGTAGTGTATTCAATAATTTGACAATTGTACTTTTACCAGAATTATTTTTACCTACAATTAATGACGAACTTTTTGATATATACTCTTCTGTTATATTTATTTTCTCTGTTTCATCTTCATCTTCTGGAATTTCCGGCCATTTGCTATGAGCGAAGTTAATTACCTGAACTTCTTCGCCATATTTTCTATAATTTTTTATTGATAAACTTTTTAAATACATAAAAATTCTCTCCTATTTTGGAGTTCTCATACCCAGCTCTCTCAACCGTTCCTGTCCCATCTTCAACATCTCTTCCTCCACCTTACTCCATTTTCCAAATAGGCATTCGTGTAGAAGTTCTGCTGCTGAGATTTGATCTACTTCCGAATCATAAACACACGATTGATCTCTTTGATAAATTTGAATTTGATTAAAAATTTTGTCATTTTCTAACTCTCGTAAGTTATCAACTAAATGTTCTACAATTCCATCATGGTGCTCTTTGGGAGTCGCTCTCGCTTGACTAGGGTCTTTAGCATGGAGCTCCTCATAACGTATCAAGGTACTGAGATAAGACAATTCTGGCTTGGTCGCAATCAGTGCAAGTGAGACTTGATATCCTCTAGTTGCCAATAATTGGGCCGTTTTTCGGGGAACTTCTATTGTTCTCAAGGTACCCTCGATTAACAAATGATAACCTTTTTTACTCAACTCATCTACAAGATATTCAACCATTTGTCCCGCGAATACTTTGGTATAATCCACGCTATCTTTGCCATACTTTTCCTGTAGGCCAAGGTAGTTCGGATGAAAAGAGCGATAACTATCCCCATCAATGATAATGATATTACCTTGAAATTCCCTTTGTTTAATACGATGAATCGTTGTTTTCCCAGCACCACTCTGTCCACCGAGCAAAATAGCCTTAGGATGAGATGAGGTTGTTTTTCCACGAGTTAAAGAACGGACAAGCCGATTGGAAGCTTTGATAAAATCATCCTGACTAAATTCTTCTAATTTCATTAAGCCACCACCAAATGACTAGCTTGTTCTAACATACGTTCAATGCCATCCAAATAGCCATTAAATCGCTCAATATCCTCAAAAGTTGAAACAAGATAAATTCTCGTGTTAATCAAATCAGACAAATCATCACTCATTAGAACCCAAGGATTAGAAGTATCATCAAATGCAATTCCTTGTTCATCTTGAAAACGATAAAGTTGCGCTAAGATATTCGCCCCTCGTTCTTTAATCACTTCAATTTTTAGAGTTAACTGATAATCTTCTACTGGTGTGAGCATTTTTTCCTCCCCTACGATATCGATATAAGAAACATTAAATTTCTTGCAGATACGATCGATTAATTCTGTCGAAACTCGACTTGTCCCATTTTCATAACGACTCAGACTATTTCTAGAGATACCAACGATCTTTGCAAACTCAGGCTGCGTTAATTTATGTGTTTTACGTAACGTTTTTATATTATCTCCAATCATGTAACTCCTCCTTTTATTTATTTCTATTATAGCACAAAAAACGAAAACGCACCAAAAATGGTGCGTTTTTATTTGCACTAGATTCCCAATTGTATAATCTTCGCTTTGCAGCAATTCCAAGACTTTTTTTACAAATTGCATTGACAGCAACCCTTCAATTTTAGAGCCATGAGTTTTGAAATTTTCGTCGATTTCTTGAATTTCTAAATTAGTTTTCTTTTCAGCAATTTTCTCAGAAATGGGGGAATGAAAACTATATTCTCCAATTTCGTAATATAAGAAATATAGATATTTTTTTGTTCCTAGATGATAATCAAAAAACTCGACCTCCATATCTTTATCGTAATCATAGTAACTATTTTTCCAAAAAATATCATTAGTTTTTTCTTTCAACAATTTCTCATAGTTTTTTTCATAACTATATAAAGTAAATAACAAAAGTCTAAAAATCAAATACAAAAACTAGCTTAGCTCAGTCGCTAAATTCAGAGCATTTAAACCTGAAAAAGACTAACAAGAAAAAACAACAGATTTTTATCTGAAAGATGGAACTCTACATCTTATTTGAATTGAGTCAACTTGTCATGTTGTAAAATGACTTGGTTATCTTCTTAGCCATCAATTAAGAAGCGCCCTAAGCAAAGGGAAGATACTACATCAGTGAATATAAGCTTAAGTCACTGCACTACTTCAACTTGAATAAAAAAGACCTTAAGATTTTTCTTAAGATCTTCTTTAAAAGTAGACAATATACATATAGAAAGGAAAGAACTATGGCAAAGAAGAGACGTAGTCGTGCTGATCGACGAGAAGCTAAAGAAAAAGCTAAAAAGATTAAGAGATGGAATAAAAATTTAGCAGCTATCTTAATAGCAAATTTATTCTTCAATGTCAAAAAACGTTGATATATCAAGGAGCATGTATAAATATGTACCGCGACTGCTATTCGAATATTTTTAAAAGGATAAGGATATGAAAGTTACTTTAAGTAAAAATAAAAAAGAGCTTGTTTCCAAACTTTGGTCGGTGTCAGAAACAAACTCAAAATATTTCAGTAATAATACCTATTACTTACTACTATTATCGCAATAAAATTTAGAAATTTCAAGAGGATTATATACCAGTTTTTATAGTAGGGAAGCAATCTATACATTCTATAAACAGAAAACAGAGAATGTACTTGATAATAGTTACTTACTAATGCTCCTATAAAAATATTAATAGAAAGAAATAAACGGAACTATTTATGAATTTATTTATTCCAGACGAAATGATTCGGCAATTTCAATTACTAATATCAGATACTGTTAAGAAAGAACTGGATAAATTTTTAGATATTAATGAAAATACCAATCAATTTTTAAATAAAAAGCAAACTTGTGAATATTTGAATATAACCAACAATACTTTAGACAACTGGATTAAGCAAGGCTTACCTTGCATTAAGGTTGGAAAAACTGTTCGCTTTAGCAAATCTGAAATCAATCGCTGGTTACAAAAGCAGTAGAAATTCTATGGTCGTTTGTTATAATGTAACCATGGTATTTTCTAGCTCAATTCAAAAGGAGAATACTATGTCTATTACAAAAACTAAAAACGGAACCTATCGCTTACGTGTCTATATTCCTGAGGATGTGAAGTCTTCACTAGGTGTTGATAAGAAAGTGATTGAAAAACGATTCAAAACAAGGATTGAAGCAAAAAAATATGAACTAGAACTTCAAAATAAGATTGATAAAATTCATAGTGGAGATTCAGTCTCATTAGAAAATAGTGGTTCTATCCTTTTTTCAGATTTCTATCAAAACATTTGGTGGGAATCCTACAAAGCAGGTCAGACTACTTCTACTGCTAAACCACCTTCTCAAGCAACTATAGTTGGAACAGAAATTGCTTTTAGAAAACACATCTTACCCTTACTTGGGAATTATTCAATAGACTTTCTTAATCAAAATAAGCAAGTTGTACTAAATTTATTGACTCAAAAGGCTGAAGAATATGCAAATTTCAAAGTTATCAGGAGCTACGTTAACTCTATCTTTGACTGGGCAGAAGAATTAGAGTATATCGAAACTAATCGCTTATCAAAAACTATAAGCCGTATCAAAGCAACTAAGAAAATCAAGCTACAGGAATCTAAAAAAGATGAAGATTTATATCTATCTCAAGAAGAACTTCAAGCATGGTTTACAGCTTTTGAAAAGGATTTAGAGACTGAAAAAATTCTATTCAAAGACTATGTTTTGTTCTATACTACCTTCTTTTTAGGAGATAGAAAGTCAGAGAGCTACGCTTTGCAATGGAAACATATTGATTTCAAAAATCAACAAATTCAATTGGTTCAAGCCTTAGATCGATATAAAAATCAAAAATCAACTAAAGGGAATAAAAAGACGATTTTTTCGATTCCACAAGAACTTACCGACTTGTTAAATTCTTGGAAGAAGCAACAAAAATCTGAACTGGCTTCATTTAACATCATGCAAACTTCTGAACAGTATGTTTTTACGTATATTGATACAAAGGGAAATGTAAACAGTTGTCTCCATGCTGATTATCTTAACAACAAGATGAAATCTGTTAAGCGTCGTCATCCAGAACTCGCACATGCAACCCCTCATAAATTACGACATACAGGAGCTACACTCGCTAAACAGGCTGGAACCTCTATGGAAGCTATTTCTGAAGCACTCACTCATAGTGATACGATTACAACTAAGACTTATGTCAACACTTCAAACGTAATTCCAATGGCTGTTGGAGAAATTGCCTTTCGTAATCTTAAAAAGTAATGGTGTGAATTTGGTGTGAAAAGTGGTGTGAATTTTACTAAAAATCATCAAAAAAACACTCCATGGTGTGAACCATGAAGTGTTTCGAAACGTTGATATAATCGTATTGATTAACGTTTTGAGAATTGTGATGCTTTACGAGCTTTCTTAAGACCTGGTTTCTTACGTTCAACTTTACGTGAGTCACGTGTAAGAAGTCCTGCGCGTTTCAATGAATCGCGGAAGTCTGGGTCTACTTGAAGAAGGGCACGAGCGATACCGTGACGGATTGCTCCTGCTTGACCAGCGTATCCACCACCTACAACGTTAACGAAAACGTCGTATGAACCTACAGTTGAAGTAACTGCGAATGGTTGGTTGATGACCAAACGAAGGTCAGCGTGTGGGATGTACTCTTCAACATCTTTTTTGTTAACAGTGATTTTACCAGTTCCTGGAACAAGGCGAACGCGTGCAACAGCGTTTTTACGACGTCCAGTACCTGCATATTGTGCTTGTGACATACTTTATTGTTCCTTTCCTTAGATAAGTCCTGAAATATCAAGAACTTCTGGTTGTTGTGCAGCGTGAGTGTGCTCAGCTCCAACGAATACTTTCAATTTCATACCTTGAGCGCGGCCAAGAGTATTGTGTGGAAGCATACCTTTAACTGATTTCTCGATCAAACGAACTGCATTTTTAGAACGAAGTTCACCAGCAGAGATTGATTTCAATCCACCTGGGTGGTTTGAGTGAGTGTAGTAGATCTTATCAGTTGCTTTTTTACCAGTCAATTTAACTTTTTCAGCATTGATAACGATTACGAAGTCACCTGTATCAGTGTGAGGTGTGAATGTTGGTTTGTTTTTTCCGCGAAGCACGCTAGCAACAACTGCTGAAAGGCGTCCAAGAGGTACATCAGTTGCGTCAACAACGTACCATTTGCGTTCTACTTGGCCTGGTTTAGCCATGAATGTAGTTTTGTTCATGATTTCTCCTATATGAATGTCGTTTTTGTTTACAGGGCGGATGTTCCGGTCCGCAAGTTATTTGAAAGGTTCCGGGGCCTTACAAATGGGGTAAACAATACCGCCTACTATTGTATCAAAATTCTAAGATAAAAGTCAACCGATTTGGAAAATTATTTGCGATTTTCTTTTCCAATGACAAATCCGATCAAGGAATTTGGGCCGACGTGGGCTGAAATGACTGGTCCAAGGGGCATCACGAGGACTTCATCGATCCCTTCAAGCGCAAGCATTTCTTCCTTCAATGCTTCTGCTCCTTCTAGATCATTGGTATAAGAAACCAAGGCTGTGCTTTCACCGATATCTGCTTTGATCAGCTCTAGTAATTCTCGAACAGCTTTTTTGCGTCCCCGAACCTTGCTAATAGGGACTAATTTCCCTTCCGCATCTATCCAGAGAATGGGTTTGATGCTGGCCAAACTTCCCATGATCGCGGCACTTTTTGAGAGACGGCCGCCACGCATGAGGTGGTAGAGATCATCGACGAGGAAATAAGTTCGCAGTTTTGGCGCTAGGTCCATGATCTCTTCTTTGGCTTCTGCTAATGAACGACCTGCATCACGCGCAGCTACTGCCCGCATAACCAGATAGCCCTCTCCAATCCCAGCAGCCTTCGGATCGACAATCTCAATCACGGCTTCCGGATATTCTTCTAAAACCAGGTCTCGTGCCATGACTGCACTCTGATAGGTCCCCGATAAAACTGATGAAAAGGCCACATAAAGCAGGGATGTTCCTTCTTTGGCAAATTGTTCAAAGGTTTCCTGAAATTGGCCTACATTGACCTGACTGGTTGTCGGTTTGGCTCCATTTTTCATAGCTTCTAAAAGCTCAGGACTGGTCAATTGACCTTGGCCTACTGTCTGGTAAACCGTCCCATCTAACTCAATGGTCAACCCAAGAATGGTCACCTGATGTTCCTTGGCCCAGTTCTGGTCTAAATCTGCGGTCGAATCGGTTAAAATAGCAAATGTCATTACTTGTCTCCCATCATTTCTTGTAATTGTCGCAATACTTCGTGATCGAGCGGTCGCATGGGTGGTTTTTGATCGTTGACCACTCGCTGCGCTTGATTGAGGTCTCCTTTGACGACTGCGACCCGTTTTTCTAACTCTCTAGCAGATACCCGAAGGGCTCCTTGAGCAAAGATGGTCCACTGCTCATTTAAGTCACTGGTCGCTACCGATACTTGGTGGAGGGGTGTGTTAAGCTCTGCAGCCAAGCGCTCGATATAGTCATCTGCCGTCTCATCCTCACCGGTAAAGACCACCTGAACATTGAACTCCTCATAGGTCTGCCGCACTCCTGGCATATACTGGGCATCAAAGACACAGATGACTTCGATTCCTTCAAAGCTAGCATAGTGGCTTAGTTTTTGCAGGAGGATGTCACGCGCCGCATCGAGCTCACTTTTTTGAAAGAGCTGGCGGGTTTCCTGCCAAAAGGCAATCATATTGTAGCCGTCAACCAATAAGATTTTTCGTTTCATATCATTGCCTTTCTAGGATTATAGTCGATTGCGAAAGACCTCATACATGAGGATGGCTGCTGCTACACTGGCATTGAGGCTTTGCACATGGCCATTCATAGGAATGGTGATCATCTCATCGACTTGCTTTTTGATGTTGGCTGAGATCCCTTTTCCTTCATTGCCAATGATCAAGGCTAACTTGCCAGCCGTATTCCACTGGTGAGATGGCGTTCCATTCATGTCAGTCCCAAAGATCCAGAAACCTTCTTCCTTTAGCTTGTCTAGAGTTTGGCTGAGATTGGTCACACGCGCAATGGGAATGTGTTCCACTGCTCCGGTAGACGTTTTTGAAACCACTGGGGTTACCCCGACTGCCCGGTGCTTAGGAATGATGACTCCTGAGACATTGGTCGCATCAGCTGTCCGTAAAATAGATCCAAGATTGTGCGGATCTGTTAAACCATCGAGAATCAACAAAAGCGGGTTCTCTTCTTGGGCCGTCTGCTTCAGAATCGCTGCCAAGTCTGTGTAAGCAAAGGCTGCCACACGAAGAACGAAGCCTTGGTGAACAGCTCCTTCTGTCATTTCCTGCAGGGTTTTCTTTGGCGTCCAAGAAATCGACACCTTCTTCTCAGCTGCTAAGGCCTTGATTTTGTCGACATTTTTTCCTCGGAGGTCTTCTTGAATATATAATTTATTGCCTGTATTGGCTTGTAAAGCCTCGGTGACTGCGTGGACACCGTATACGATATCGTTATTTTCCATAGAACTAGTATACCACAAGAAAGGAGGAAGAGGCCAATTCATGATATAATGAAATCAAATCAATCTCAATGAACAAACCGAACTAGAAAGGAAGCCATGCCTCTTTTTCAACGAACCATCAAGCTCACCTTGGCCACCTGTTTAGCAGCGGCCCTTGCTTATGCTCTGGGCTTGACCTATGCCATCTCAGCTGGCGTCATTGCCATCTTGAGTATCTCTGATACGCGTCGCAGTACCATCAAGCAGGCCTACCAGCGCTTTATGTCAACCTTGCTGGCCCTTGCTATCGGAAGTCTTGCTTTTTCCTTTTTAGGGTTCAACCTTTGGGCACTAGGAGTCTTTATCGCTCTTTATGTCCCTTGTGCCTTTCTATTGGGCTGGCAGATCGGCATCACGCCTAGTACGGTGCTGGTCACCCACCTCTTGATTGAGCAGTCTACTTCCTGGGGACTCTTGCTCAATGAACTTGCCCTCTTTTTGATAGGGACCAGCTTTGCCCTGCTGGCCAATCTCTATATGCCTTCTAATCAGGCTGCGATCGATCATTACCATGATGTTGTCGAAGACCAACTAAAGAAGATCCTTGGTCGTTTTGCGGAATTTCTTGGTAAAGGGGATGGTCGCAATGATGCTCGCTTGATTAAGGAGTTGGACAGCATCCTAAAGGATGCTTTAAATCTAGTCTATCTGGACCATTCCAACCACCTCTTTCACCAAACCAACTACCATATTCACTACTTCGAAATGCGCAAGCGGCAAAACGATATCCTGCGGGATATGGCAGAAAACGTCAATCGCTGTCAGTTAGCGGCGAGTGAAAGCATAATCCTGGCACAACTATTTAAGAAGACAGCCCAACAATTAAGCCAGGAAAATCCTGCCCAAGATCTTCTTGATGATATTAGTCAGTATTTGGCGATCTTCCGCGAACGTCCTCTTCCTAAGACCCGCGAGGAATTCGAAACACGCGCTACTTTGCTCCAACTCTTAAGAGACTTAGAAACTTTTATCCAGGTTAAGGTTGATTTTTACCAACAATTCCATAAGGAGTCGGAATGAGGATTTCCAACAATCCTTACTATTTAAAAACGCATCTTATCACTGTTAAGAAAACATGATAGGATGCGTTTTAGTATATTTGCTGATTTTTTATCTTATTCCACCAATTCCAACACAACCGTTTGGTAAGGGGCCAATTCGAGCACTTGGTCTCCTTCTTGGAATAATCCTGCTGTATTATTTAAAACGACCGTTTTAATCGGAGCTGGCAGCTCCAAGGTGGCCTGGCGATTTTGGAAATTGCTGACAACCAAGAGACGCTTGTCCCCACGGCGTTCAAAGGCGATGATGTTCTCACGGTCTCGATAAGCTGGAATCATATCTCCAAAACGGATGGTATTTCCATAAAGGGGATGGCGATACAAGGCCGTCAACTGGCGATAGTAATTCAAGATGGAATTTGGATCCTTTTCCTGGTCTTCCACATTGATGGCAACATCTGGTTTGGGACTGATCAACCAAGCTGTTCCATCGCTAAAGCCCAGACCTGGCTCTGCTGACCATTGCATGGGTGTCCGTGCATTGTCCCTGCTGTATTTGGCAATCGCTGCTAAGGCTTCTTCCTCGCTCAAACCAGCTTCTTTCGCGACATGGTAGCCATTGATGGTCGCGATATCATCAAAATCCTCCACCGATTCAAAGACTTGGTTTTCCATTCCAATTTCTTGGCCTTGATAGATAAAAGGAATTCCCTTACGCAAGATTTGAATGGTTCCCAGAGCTTTTTTACTGACAGCGTTTACTGGACCTTCCGCAATATAGTGGGACACCCCACGAGGTTCGTCGTGATTCTCGATAATGGTCGAGAGGACTCCAATACTATCTGCGCGCTCATGGGCTTGGAAAATACTTTCCTTGAGTTCATCTGCTGTTGGAAGACTATGGTCAAACCAGCCTTTTCCTTCTTGCCCCAGCATGGTTTGTTTGAAGTCAAAGATGGAAGAGAAGACACCATCTTTTCCAATGAAGAAGTGCAACTCTTCGTCGGTTTCATTGAAAACTTCCCCTACTGTGAAGGCATTGTACTTGGCAAAAGTACGCTCCTTTAACTCTTGCAAGAATGGTTCAATCGGTTGCGCATTGACCAGAGACTCCGGTACTGGGACCAAGCCATTGTCACGATCGGACGGAAGCGAACGCCATTCTAAATCTTTTTTGATATTGATAATGGCATCAATCCGGAAGCCCGCAATTCCCTTGTCCAACCACCAATTGATCATGGTGTAAATCTCTTCGCGCAAGATAGGATTTTGCCAATTGAGATCTGGCTGATCCTTGTGGAAAGAATGGAGATAGTATTTGTTGGTGCCAGGAACCGGTTCCCAAACACTGCCTCCAAAGTAACTTTCCCAGTTGTTGGGTTCTTTGTCACTTTCAATAAAATAAAAGTAGTCTGCATAAGGACCATCTGGATCCGCTAAAGCCTTTTGGAACCACTCATGATGACTGGAGCAGTGGTTGACCACCAAGTCCATAATGATAGAAATGCCCCGCTTCTTGCCTTCCGCAATCAGCTCTTCCATATCTTCCATGGTTCCAAAAATGGGATCAATGGCATAATAGTCAGAAATATCATAGCCCTGGTCAATAAAAGGACTCTTATAAATAGGAGATAACCAGAGAATATCAATTCCTAATTTTTGAAGGTAATCAAGTTTTTCCGTGATGCCTTTCAAATCTCCAACGCCATCACCATTGCTATCCTTAAAGCTTTTTGGGTAGATCTGATAAGCGACCTTCCCCTTCCACCAGTCTTTTTCCATGTTTTGTCTCCTTAAAATGAAAGAGACTGAGACACATCGTCTCAGTCTCTACAGTTTCAGTACGTATTAGTATACTGTTTTTTCAGTTTCTTTGTCGAAGAAGTGAGCTTTGTTCAAGTCAAATCCAAGTTCGATAGTTTCACCAGTTCCAAGGTAGTCACGTGCATCTACTTTAGCGATGAATTCGTTGTCACCAACTTGGCAGTACAAGTGAGATTCTGAACCAAGCAATTCAGATACAGAGATGGTTGCTTTTACTACTGATTCTGGGAATGTTTCAAGGAAAGCAGCTTCTGTATTCACGTCTTCTGGACGGATACCAAAGATGATTTCTTTACCATCATAGCCTTTTTCACGAAGAACTTTCAAAGCACCTTCTGGAACTTTCAAATTCAAGCCGTTAGTAACGATGTGTCCACCTTCCAACTTCACGTTAATGAAGTTCATGGCAGGGCTTCCAATAAATCCAGCTACGAATTTGTTAACAGGGTTCTTGTACACTTCTTGCGGAGAACCAATTTGTTCCACACGTCCAATTGTACCAGTACCAGCTGGGTTTTTAGTAGCAGACATGATAACGATACGGTCAGCAAGTGTCATCGCTTCTGTTTGGTCGTGGGTTACATAGATTGTTGTAGCACCGATACGGCGGTGGATTTTCGCGATTTCAGCACGCATGGATACACGAAGTTTAGCATCCAAGTTTGACAAAGGTTCGTCCATCAAGAACACTTTTGCATCACGGACAATGGCACGTCCCATGGCCACACGTTGACGTTGACCACCAGAAAGGTCAGCTGGTTTACGATCCAAAAATTCTTTCAAGCCAAGGATTTCAGCTGCTTCTTGTACACGTTTGTCGATATCTTCCTTGCTGTATTTACGCAATTTCAAACCAAATGCCATGTTATCGTAAACAGTCATGTGTGGGTAAAGAGCGTAGTTTTGGAATACCATGGCGATGTCACGGTCTTTAGGTGCTACGTTATTTACAACAGTACCATCGATGGAACATTCACCTTCTGTGATATCTTCAAGACCAGCGATCATACGAAGAGTTGTTGATTTACCACATCCTGAAGGACCTACGAAAACGATAAACTCTTTGTCTTTGATGTCCAAGTTGAAGTCTTCAACTGAGTAATGTTCGCTATTTGGATATTTTTTATAAATGTGACTAAGATTCAATTCTACCATGATGGTACTCCTTTGATTTTTATAGTTCTATTGTAAATGAAAACGTTTTACAAATCTATGGCAAGTCTCACAAAAAAGAAAAAGAGTTTTGTGCAAGTTGCACAAAACTCTGGATTGATTCCGTTTAAATCACATCTTGTAAGACCAAATGATAGCACAGGGCTAGATCTGTCAGATTTTTCAACTGAAGACCCGTCAACTCCTCCCACTTATCAATCTTGTATTGGAGCGAATTGCGGTGGAGATAGAGTTGCTGGGCGGCCTTGGTTACGACTGCCCCATTGTCCCAAAGAGCAACAATGATGTCTTGCAATTGATCTTGACTTTCAATCAACTGATGCAAGCGTACCTTGATCGGGTTGAGATCCAGATCTGCCTGCTCGATTCCCCACAGATAGAGTTGAGAAAAGCGATAGACACCTTGATGGCCTTCTCGAATCCAAGCTCGAAAGACCGCCTGTTCTGCACGGATGACAGGAGAAACTTTCCCATCTTTAGACTCGGTCCATACTTGCCCGACCAGGATAGATAAACGAATATTGAAGTCATACTCCATGGCAGAGACGGTATCTTTTAAGATATCGGCCACAGGCAAAGTCTGATCTTGGTCCAGAATAAGCACATAATCTTGTCCGCTCAGTTGCAAGGTTGCTCGGAAGTTGGGCAAGAGTGTCTGCATCATCTCTAACCAAGAAGCCGTCCCTTCCGCTGTTGAATGCGAGATGTGGCAATAGACAAGCTGCATTTTTTTGATGACTTGAGGGGCTTCTCCCTTTCCATCGATCAGGTACTGGTACCAAGGATTTGGGGCAACCTCTTCTTCACCGCCCAACCAGGAAATCAATTGTTTTTCTCGCTCGGTTAGCTCTTCTTCCTTCAGCAGCAACCATTGATGAGCCCGAAGGGGAATGGCTACATAACCAGCTGGTGGATTGGCTTGATCCGTCACCTCTGCATGAGGAAACCACTCTCTGATATTTTTCACTGCTTTCTTCCTTCTTCTACTTGCTGGATGCACCAATCAATCAGCTCTTCTAGCCGAGAGAGTTCCCCCGTCATATGGAGATAACCCATGACAGCCTCAAAGCCTGTCGACATCCGATAGGTCACGACATCCGCATTTTTGGCCTTGGTATGGCTATTGGTATTGCGACCGCGCTTGTAGATCTCCAACTCTTTTTCCGTCAGAATTTCTTGCTCCAACATGCTTTCAATCAAGCTAGCCTGAGCCCGAGCAGAGACATAGCGGGTGGCAGCCTGGTGAAGCTTATTGGGCTTGGTCATCCCTTGAAAAATCAGGTGTCTGCGAATATACATGGAATAGACCGCATCTCCCTCAAAGGCAAGGGCAATCCCATTGATTAGATTGACATCAATCACGTGTCCACCTTACACCTTCTTTTGTATCCAAGAGCTTGATTCCTTGCGCAGCCAATTCATCGCGAATGGCATCTGCTCGCGCAAAATCTTTCTTAGCCCGCGCTTCCTGACGTTCAGCGATCAAGGCTTCAATATCTGCATCCAAGACTTCTTCGACAAAGACCACTCCAAAGACTTCTAACATCTTGGTCAAGGCATCCTTGACGTCTTGGTTGTAGTGACCTGAATTGATCCATTTAGCCAATTCAAAGACGACGGTGATGCCGTTTGCCGCATTGATATCTTCATCCATAGCCACGATAAACTTGGCCACAAAGCTTTGCAATTCTGCTGGATCTACTTCCCCTGTGAACGGTTGCTCATAGGTATTTTTTAAATATTTGAGGTTGGTCTCCGCATCGCGCACCGCTTTTTCTGTGAAGTTAATGGGCTTGCGGTAGTGCTGGGTCGCAAAGAAGAAGCGAAGCACTTGGCCATCGATAGTCTTCAATGCATCATGCACGGTGATAAAGTTTCCTAAGGACTTGGACATCTTGACATTATCAATATTGACAAAGCCATTGTGCATCCAGTAATTGGCAAAAGTTTTTCCTGTCTTAGCTTCTGATTGAGCGATTTCATTAGTATGGTGTGGAAACTCAAGGTCGGCTCCACCACCGTGGATATCAATAGTATCCCCTAAAATTCCCGTCGACATGACCGAACACTCGATGTGCCAACCAGGACGACCAGGTCCCCAAGGGCTGTCCCAAGAAATCTCACCTGGTTTAGCTGCTTTCCAGAGGGCAAAGTCGACTGGATTTTCCTTGCGAGCTGTTTCTTCATCTGTCCGACCAGAAGCGCCTAGCTCCAAGTCTTCCAGGGTTTTATTAGCTAACTTAGCATAGTTGTTGGATTTTTCCACACGGAAATAGACATCTCCCTGGCTCTCGTAAGCATAGCCTTTTTCGATCAAGTCAGCGACAAACCGGATGATGTCATCCATAAACTCGACCACACGAGGGTGGCGGGTTGCAGGTTTCACGCCAAGAGCCGTCACATCTTCACGGAAAGCAGCAATGTACTTGTCTGCCACTTCCTGAGGAGTAATGCCTTCTTCTTTGGCACGGTTGATGATCTTATCATCCACATCTGTAAAGTTGGAAATGTAGGCAACTTCGTAGCCACGATACTCAAAGTAGCGACGAATCGTGTCAAAGGCCACCGTTGAGCGGGCATTCCCTACGTGGATATAGTTGTAAACCGTCGGACCACAAACATACATGCAGACCTTTCCTTCCTCGATGGGGATAAATTCTCGCAGATCACGAGACATGGTATCATAAATTTTTAACACGCTTCATTTCCTTTCTGTTTCTACTCTTTTGGCTTCAAGTAAACCACCTGAGTCTGTGTGACAAAGCCAATCTTTTCATACAAGCGTTTGGCACCTACATTGCTGTCTTCCACTGCAATCTGAAATTTCTTATCATTTTGCTCAATGACTTGGTTGACGAGGGATTTGGCTAGATAGCTTCCATAGCCTTGCCCACGATAGACTTCAGCAATCGCAAGTCCATAAAGGTAATTGCATTTTCCAGATACATCGACCGTACAAACGCCAATCACTTGACCTTCTTTGAGTAATATGTACAGCAGACTATCAGGATCCTTCAAAGCCTCTGAAATGTATCTGTGGCTCACTTCCGGTGCTTCCACTTCATCTGAAAAGGTTTGGTGATGGAGCTGGGCAATGGCTTCAAGATAAGAAGGTTCTGCCAAGAGCACATCGACATCCGAACGGGAATCTAATGCATAAGCGGTTCGATCACGTCCTAACCAGGTTTCAGTCTCTTCATCCTCGACCAGTCCCCAATTGCTGGCAAAATCAGGATGATTCTCTAAAAAAATACGCTCTGTCTGAAAAGTCACAGACTCAATTGGATAAGATGCCGTTTCTTTCTCAAAACTTCTATACAAAGCACGCGCAATTCCCTGCCGACGGTGATTAGGGTGGACCAGGATCGCTACTTCCACATCTTGGTCATCCGCATAGATAGTTAATAGGCCAACAAGTTCACCTTTTTCATAATAAAGGAAAAAGGCCGGCATGTCGGGATCAAAATTGAGCATATTGGAGAGATAAGGATCCCGAAACGTTCCGTCATACTTCTGACAGGTGGCAATAAGGGCCTTTGCTTCCAGTAGTTGGTGGTCATTCAATGTATTGGTTGATTGAATCACGTAGCGATCTCCTTACAAGCTCGAAGACCGATGACTGGCTTCCTTAGCATGCTCCAGCTTGTTCATGTAGTATTCCCGTTTTTCTTCTTCTTGATGAATGACTGGTTCGTCTTTTCGACCGTGTACCCGCACAATCTTGGCAGGAACACCGACAACGGTCACATCACTTGGTACATCTGAGACGACGACAGCCCCTGCTCCGACTTTGGCCTTGGCTCCGATTTCCACCGGGCCGATGACTTGGGCATGGGCTGAGACCAAGGCTCCTTCACGTACCGTTGGATGGCGTTTCCCGACATCCTTTCCTGTTCCCCCAAGGGTCACCCCATGGTAGAGCATAACGCCTTTTTCAACAATGGCTGTTTCCCCAATAACGAGACCTGCTCCATGGTCGATAAAGACACCAGAAGCAATGGTCGCACCTGGGTGGATCTCAATCTGGGTCCAAAAACGCCAAAATTGGCTGTGCATCCGCGCCAAGAGCTTAAATCCATGGTTCCACAAAAAGTGGGAAACACGGTGAGCTGCCAGTGCTTTGACGCCCGGATAGGTCAAAAGGACCTCCAGCGAGGTACGCGCTGCTGGGTCATTTTCTTTTACAATATTGATGGTTTCACGCCACCATCCCATACCGTGCTCCTCCTTTTCTAATGATTATTCTGAATCTTTTTGTGTAATGGTAAAGTCTTTTTTAGGTTTGTGGTCTTTATTGTGGTGACGAGGACGATCGCCATGGCGAGGACCCTTTTCACCTTTTTCTTCTGAATGTTCAGGTTTTGGCGGACGTGGTAAGAGTGCCTTCATAGAAGCATCAACACGACCCTTTTCATCAATCTTGATAATCTTGACATCGACTTCATCGCCGATGGCTACCAAGTCTTCAACACGATTGGTGCGCGTCCAAGCCATTTCAGAGATATGAACGAGGGCATCTGTCTTATCAAAGAGGTTGACAAAGGCACCGAATTTTTCGATCCGAACTACTTTGGCATGGTAGACTTCATCCACTTTGGCTTCACGCACCAAACCAGCAATGATCTCTTTGGCACGGTTAATCGCATCTTGGTCGCTCGAGTAGATAGATACGTTCCCTTCTTCGTCAATATCAATCTTAACGCCTGTTTCAGCGATGATCTTATCGATGGTTTCTCCACCCTTACCGATGACAATCTTAATCTTGTCCACATCAATCTTGATGGTATCAATTTTTGGAGCAGTTGGTGCCAATTCTGGACGCACTTCTGGAATGGTTGCTTCAATCACGTCAAGGATTTCAAAACGAGCTTTCTTGGCTTGAGCAAGCGCTTCTGTCAAGATTTCTGCAGTGATCCCTTGGATCTTGATATCCATTTGAAGGGCTGTAATCCCATCACGAGTACCTGCAACCTTGAAGTCCATGTCTCCAAAGTGGTCTTCCAAACCTTGGATATCTGTCAATACGGTGTAGTTGTTTCCATCTGAGATGAGACCCATGGCAATACCTGCTACTGGCGCCTTGATTGGCACACCACCAGCCATAAGGGCAAGAGTTCCCGCACAGATAGATGCTTGAGATGAAGAACCGTTTGATTCCAAGACTTCTGCTACCAAACGGATCGCGTATGGGAATTCTTCCAAGCTTGGCAATACTTGAGCAAGAGCACGCTCACCGAGAGCACCGTGACCAATTTCACGACGACCTGGTGCACCATAACGACCTGTTTCCCCTACAGAGTATTGTGGGAAGTTGTAGTGGTGCATAAAGCGTTTCTTGTACTCAGGGTCCAAACCATCGATGATTTGGGTTTCACCCATTGGTGCCAAGGTCAAGACAGAAAGGGCTTGCGTTTGTCCACGCGTAAAGAGACCTGAACCGTGTACGCGAGGAAGGTAGTCCACTTGTGCATCCAAAGGACGGATTTCATCGACCTTACGACCATCTGGACGAACCTTGTCTTCTGTGATCAAACGACGCACTTCTGCGTGTTCCATTTGTTCCAAGATTTCAGCCACGTCGCGCATGATGCGATCAAACTCTTCGTGGTCGGCATATTTTTCTTCGTAAACAGCCGTTACTTGGTCTTTCACTGCTTGAGTCGCAGCTTCACGGGCCAATTTTTCTTCTACTTGAACCGCTTTTTGAAGGTCGCTGTTGTAGGCTGCGATGATTTCAGCTTGCAAGTCAGCATCTACATGAAGCAATTCAACTTCTGCTTTTTCTTTCCCAACTGCCGCAACGATTTCTTCTTGGAAGGCAATCAATTCTTTAACGGCTTCGTGCCCTTTGAGAAGAGCTTCCAACATGATTTCTTCTGACAATTCTTTGGCACCAGACTCTACCATGTTGATAGCATGCTTGGTACCAGCTACTGTCAATTCAAGAAGCGATTGCTCTGCTTGTTCTTGAGTAGGGTTGATGACGATTTCTCCGTCAACATAGCCCACTTGTACCCCAGCGATTGGTCCGTCAAACGGAATATCTGAGATAGAAAGCGCCAATGATGAACCAAACATAGCTGCCATTGGGGCAGATGCATTTTCATCGTAAGAAAGGACTGTGTTGATGACTTGCACTTCGTTACGGAAACCTTCCGCAAACATTGGACGGATCGGACGGTCAATCAAACGCGCTGTCAAGGTCGCATCTGTAGAAGGACGACCTTCCCGTTTCATAAAGCCACCAGGAAATTTCCCAGCCGCATACATTTTTTCTTCGTAGTTGACTTGAAGTGGGAAGAAATCCCCAGTTGCCATCTTCTTAGACATGACAGCTGCCGTCAAGACAGTTGACTCACCATAACGCACGACAACAGAGCCATTTGCTTGCTTTGCAACCTGACCAGTCTCTACGATCAATTCACGACCCGCAAAAGTCGTTTGAAACACTTGTTTTGTCATTGTAATCCCCTTTGGATTGATAAAATTATACGACTTGCCTACAAAGATCAAGATACCAAGCCGTTAAGCAACTCAAAGGAAAATAGGAAATCGACCGACGGAGCGAACGCTCCTAGGTAGATTTATCTTTTTCCACAGAGTTGTAGGCGGGTTCAATTACGCATGATAGCATTCGATTGACGCAGCCTATCTATATGTTATATCCTCATCTTTGTATCCAAGCACGTATAACCTTTATTTTACCATATTCAAGTCCAAAAGAAAAAGGCTTTAAAAGCCTTTTTCGAGGAATATTTGATTTCCACCTATTTTAAAATTCTAGAGCTAGATATAGCCTTTATTTATTTTTATGATTTCACAAATTCTGTGCTGTCGACATAAAAGCGTGTTTTGTGGGTTCCACCCTTGTAGTTCTTGTTGTTGCGTTTCAAGACAAAACGTCTGTATGGGTCGGAAGTGCCTTGGATAGTCGTTGTCACTTCAACTGAATCTTCATTGACCACCCATTCATCTGGTGAAGGAATTTCCATCGGTGGCATCGCTCCGCCACGACCACCAGCTACAATTTCGTAAAAGGCCTTGTCTTTTGTCGAATAGATCCAGCCATCTTTCTTTTCATTTGTCAGTTGGATCAGCTGTTCTTGTGAAAGACTGCGGATAGAGTCCGATGTCTCTTCTGCATTCAATTTATCAATGATATCTTGTAAATTATAGGTTTCTGGCGTGTAGGTATTGTAGTAATCAATGAACATGTCTTGCGAGTAGCCTTCAACTGCGCTGTGATCATTGTTCAACTCCAGCAAACGAGTCGGTTGCACCTGAAGTGAATAGGTCAAAGACGCACTGTTTTCAATAATCGAATAGATATCCGCTTGGTCAGCTTTTGACAAGGTCCCAATGGCTTCTTTATCATTTTTATCTGACTTAGTTTCCTCTGTTTGCTCTTTTTCTTGGGCTTTGTCAGATGATTTTTTGACCGATGAAGCCCCTACCGGACTGTGCTTACGCTCATAGCGTTTTGGGGTGCAAGCTGCTAGGGAAAGCAAGAGGGCTGCAGCTAGTAAATATGTTCCAATTTTTTTCATGTTTGTCTCCTTAATATAACTTCTCAATATTATACCAAACCTGACCTAATTTAAAAAGCAAACATTTTTACATGTTTGCTTTAAACTAAATTACAAAGATTTTTTTATCTTATTATCTTGATTCGCGTTTGCGTTTCAATCCAGCAAGACCTAGAGTTGCCATTGCCACGCCTATAAGCCCAAGTGCGCTAGTAGTTTCACCCGTTGATGGCAACTCCTTCGTATTTGCTTGTTTCACTTGAAATTCAACCGGTGCGTTTGCGCCAGTTGTTGCTGTTGGGGTTGGAGTAGTTGTCTTCATCACTTTGTTTTCAGTTGATTCATGACGAACTGGTTCGTTGCGACAAGTTTCTTCTTCGTGTTTGATACGTTCTTGTTCACGACGAATTGTTTCTTCCAATTGTTTTGCTTTAACAAGTTTTTGGTAAGCTTCGAAGACACGAGTGTAATCTTCTTGAGAAGCTTTCGCTTTCAATTTCAAAACTTCGAGTTTTGCAATTTCAGTTTCAAGAGTTGCTTTAGCTTCAGTTGTTTTAGCTTTTGCTTCAGTCAATGCTTTTTCAGCTTCAGCAAGTTTTGTAGGAGCATTCTTGAGCAATTCAAGATAATCTTTTGCGTCTTGTACGGCTTGTTCTGCTGATTTGACAGCTTGTTTAGCACGTTCAACTTTAGCTTTAGCTTCAGTTGTTGCAAGACCTTTTGCTTTCAAATCGTTTTCAGCGTCGATTGCTGTTTTAAGAGCAAGTTTAAGATCTTCTTCTTGAGCAACCAATTTAGCTTTAGCGTTTTTTAATTCAGATTCGCGTTGTGCACGAACTTGTTGCAAGTTTGCAAGATTTGTTTTAGCTGTTGCAAGTTCATCTTTAGCTGTTTCAAGAGCTTTTGCAGTTTCAACTACTTTAGCTTGAGCTGCTGGAGTTTGTTCTTTGACCGCAAGCGCGTCATCGTATGCTTTTTGAGCTTTAGCAATAGCATTTTGAGCAGCGTTCAATTTTGTTTGAGCGTCAACTTGAGCTGATTTTGCAGAAGCAAGATCATTTTCAGCAGATTTAACGGCTTTATCCGCTGCTGTTTTCTTATCTTTTGCTGCCTGAAGTGCTTGTTCTTTCTCTGCAATCGAAGAAGTAAGGGAGGCTTTGTATTCAGCATCAGTACTAATATAGTCTGCCTTATCTTCGTTCATAGCACGACTTGTTGACAAAATGTGAACGGCACCAGAACTTACACCAATACCGATACCTGTACCATGAAGGGAAATCAAATGTTTAGCGTGACCGTTTGCTTGGTTTCCATCAACGAACATCATTTGACGAATAGCGCTTGCGATATCTTGTTTCAAGTTCAACATAGTGTATCCACCCATGTTTTCTTTATGCCATTCTGGCATAAGTCCACCGAGGGATTCAGATGCACGGTATGGGTTAAGTACTGCGTATTGGTGATCCCAGTTTTTAAGAAAGTTGAATTTATCAGGAGTTCCACCATTATCTGCGTAGAATTTAGAATATCCACGCGCGATAGCGTCAGCCATTTCTTGACCGCCTACTGTCAATTGAAGAGGTTCTATTGTTTTACCAGGTTCGCGTTGAGACCAATATTGTTGGTTAAGGTCATTCAACATTTGAGCCGCAAATTCAGCAAGTTCTTTACGTTGAGCTGATGTAAGATTTGCAAGATCGACGACTTCTTTATTAGAGCCAATGCCTGTTTGGCTATAAGCATCCCAGTCGATTTCTGGTTGCAATTTCATGTATTCATCTTGATGAGAACTGAACCAATCGTAGTCTGTAATATCGTGTTTTGCGTATTCAGCAGGAACGACGATTTTACGAAGTGCTTCATCTTGTTGCAATTTAGCAACTTTTTCTTGATAATCCGCGTTTGCTTTGTCAAGAGCTTTTTGAGCCTCATCGACTTCAGATTGAGCTACACCTGCTTTGGCTTTTGTTTCAGCGAGAGCTTTTTCTTTTGCTTCTACGTTAGCTTTTGCATCAGTGAGACCTTGTTCAAGCTCAGGAACGTTCTTTTCAGTGCGTTCTTTATCGAGAGCTGATTTTGTTTCATCAATTTTAGCTTGACGAGATGCGTCGAAGTCTTTTGCGCGAGTCAATTCGTCTTGAGCTGCTTTATTCACAGACTCAGCATCTTTCAGCTTATTTCCTGCGATCGTCACTGTCTCTTGTGCTTTGGTTAATGTTGTCTCATTAAGAGCTTGTTCTGCCCTCTTCACTTCTTCCTTGGCTAATGCGACTTTTGCTTTTTCATCGTCTACTTTTTTAGTAGCCTCTTCATAAGTTTTTCCTGATTCAGCTTCTACTGTCTCAGCTGATTTCACACCTTCTTCAGCCTTTTTTACACTTTCATCAGCTGATTTCACACCAGCCTCTTTTGTTTTAATGGCTTCTTCAGCTTTGGTAATATTTTCAGGGGTTGCTTCCTTCGCAACTTCTTTTGTTTTTTCATAGGTTGCTGCAGCCGTTTTTTCAGCAGCTTCAGCTTCCTTAGCCTTTTGATCAGCTACACTGACAACCTTTTCTTGTTCAGCTACTGATTTAGCCGCTTCATCAGTTTTCTCTCTTGCTGTATCGACTACCTCTTTTGTAACCTCAGCAGTCTTATCGATATTTGAAGTAGTTACCGGTGTTTCTGTATGCGGTTGAGCAACTGTCGTTTCCTCAGCTTGTACAACTGAAGTTACAGCAGTTGCAGCAATGATACTTGCTCCAAATGCAATGGTTTGTTTTGTAGATTTTTTCATTTTCCTTCTCCTTTTTAAAACTCCCACAGTTTTAATAATATATCGCAACAAAAAATTACTACGTATTAGTATTATATCAAAGCTAATTTTTTATTTCAACAACCAATTGAATATTAGAACTTCCAGCTCTTTTCAAGATTTTTACACAAGCATTTTCCCCTCTCCCTCTATGTTTCTGTCCTATTTTCTGCTATACTTAAGGAAGAATACCGATCAAAAGGAGAAAATTATGGAATTAAAAAAACGTTCTGAATTTCCTGAGAACGAACTCTGGGATCTCACAGCCCTCTACCAAGACCAGGAAGACTTCTTGCGCGCCATTGAAAAAACACGTGAAGAAATCAATGAATTTGTCCGTAACTACAAGGGCAACCTCCACACTTTTGAAGACTTCGAGGCTGCCTTTGCGATCTTCGAACAGATTCAGATCCAACTCAGCCACATTGGTAACTACAGCTTTATGCCACAAACCACTGACTTTGGTGATGAAGCTTTTGCGGAAATTGCCCAAGCGGGGATGGATTTCGAAACTTGGGCCAGCGTTGAACTTTCCTTCTTTGATGATGCTTTGGTCGAAGCGGATGAAGATGTCCTCGAACGTCTGGGTCAACTCCCTCATCTCACTTTTGCCATTCGTCAAGCTAAAATTAAAAAAGCTCACTACTTAGGAGCTGATGTGGAAAAGACCTTGACCAACCTTGGTGAAGTCTTCTACGGACCTCAAGACATCTATACCAAGATGCGGGCAGGCGACTTTGAAATGGCTGATTTTGAAGTGGATGGAAAAGTTTACAAGAATAGCTTTGTTACCTATGAAAACTTCTACCAGAACCATGAGAATGCGGAAATCCGTGAAAAAGCCTTTCGTTCTTTCTCAGAAGGTCTCCGCAAGCACCAAAACACGGCTGCTGCTACCTATCTAGCTCAAGTCAAGTCTGAAAAACTGATTGCGGATATGCGGGGCTACGACTCTGTCTTTGACTATCTCTTAGCCGAGCAGGAAGTGGACCGTGCCATGTTTGATCGTCAGATTGACCTGATCATGAAAGACTTCGCTCCGGTCGCTCAAAAATTCCTCAAACACGTGGCCAAGGTCAACGGCCTTGAAAAAATGACCTTTGCTGATTGGAAGCTGGACTTGGACAGCGCGCTCAACCCTGATGTCACCATTGATGACGCTTATGACTTGGTCATGAAATCTGTAGCACCTCTTGGAGAAGAATACTCACGCGAAATCGCCCGCTACCAAACTGAACGCTGGGTTGACTTTGCGGCCAATGAAGGCAAGGATTCTGGTGGTTATGCGGCCGATCCATACCGCGTCCATCCTTATGTCCTCATGAGCTGGACAGGACGGATGAGCGATGTCTACACTCTGATCCACGAGATCGGACACTCTGGTCAATTCATCTTCTCAGACAACAACCAAAGCTACTTCAACGCCCACATGTCGACCTACTATGTGGAAGCTCCTTCTACCTTTAACGAGCTCCTCCTCAGCGACTATTTGGAACACCAGTTTGACGATCCTCGTCAAAAACGCTTTGCTTTGGCTCACCGTTTGACAGATACCTACTTCCATAACTTCATCACCCACTTGTTGGAAGCAGCCTTCCAACGCAAGGTCTACACCCTGATCGAAGAAGGTGGTACCTTCGGTGCTAGCAAGCTCAATAGCATCATGAAGGAAGTCTTGACAGAATTCTGGGGCGACGCCGTTGAGATCGATGATGACGCGGCTTTGACCTGGATGCGCCAAAGCCACTACTATATGGGGCTTTACAGCTACACCTACTCAGCTGGCTTGGTTATCTCAACAGCGGGTTACCTGCATTTGAAGAACTCCGAAAACGGAGCCAAAGATTGGCTAGACCTCCTTAAATCAGGTGGTAGCAAGACACCACTTGAGTCAGCCATGATCATCGGAGCAGATATCTCAACTGACAAACCACTCCGCGATACCATCCAATTCCTTTCAGACACTGTGGATCAAATTATTGCCTATAGTGCAGAATTGGGAGAATAAACTCCTCTACAGCTAACTCTAAAATAAGCTAGTAAAAATGCAGAGGTGCTAGGGATGTATCAAGAATTACAAAGTAAAGTGACAGAAGAAAAACCAAGCTATCGTCGAGAAGAAATCCAGTGGTTGCTGGAACATTTGGGTGATCCTTCACCAGAAATTCGCGATGATCTCGTTTTTACAAGCTTGGCTAGAGGGATTCAGGAAGAACTCTTTACACGGGAACAATTTCATTTCATTGCTGAGACGATTTCATCCGACGAAGGAATAGAAAAAGAGATTGATAAGATTGGGCTATCAACACTTGAGCGTTCTTTTAAAGCACTCGTTTATGCCAATCTCTTGTCTGCAGATGCCAACCAACAATCGATTTTTTATCAAAGATTAAAAGCTGGTATAAGATATATTTTACTGGATCAAGGTTTACATTATCTTGAAAAAGAAAAGGATACAACAGGTTTTTCCAGTCAGTATGGCTGGGTTCACGCTTTTGCGCATGGAGCTGATCTTTTGACAGAAGTAGTTTGTCATCCGGACTTTCCTAATGACAAAGTTCATAAAGTCTTTAACACACTTGGTCAAATCTTTAAAAGAATTTCAATTCGTTTTACTGACGATGAAGATTGGCGTTTAGCTAGAGTGCTCTATGAGCCTATTTTGCAAGGGAAAATCGAGCAAGAACAAGTAGCTTCTTGGATAAAAACGCTTGACTTTCCGATAGAAGAAAGGGAAGATTTTTATAAATTTTCCAACCTTAGATCCTGTCTGTTAGAAGTCTATATTCAACTTGATCAAAGAAACGTTTTACAAGATGAGTTGAAAAAAGCCATTCAATCTTTTCAATACTAACTATTGCACAGTGAATGTAAAACCCTCCAAATATTTTCAAATCACTTTTCGTGAAAAAAATTATTGAAGACAAAAGAGCCTTGCTCCTCATTTAAGAAGGTAAGGCTCTTTCTTTGGATATATAAAAGCACTCCCATTTTACTACTGGAAGTGCTTATGATATTAACTCAACTCCGCCACAATGGCCTTAATTTGTGCTGCAGTATGCACTCCTGCTACTTGTTTAACAACCTGCCCATCTTTTTTAAAGAGCAAGGTTGGGATGGACATAATACCAAAAGCACGCGCTGTTTCAGGATTTTCATCCACGTCCATTTTTAGGATTTTTAACTCATCTTCCGAAAATTCTTGGGATAATTTTTCTAAAATAGGAGCTTGCATGCGACATGGACCACACCAAGTTGCCCAAAAGTCCACCAAGACCAAGCCTTCTTTTGTTTCTGCTTCAAATGTTGCGTCTGTAATTGCTTTTGCCATTTTCCTTCTCCTTTAGTTTTGGTACTGCGTCAAATCTTGCTTCATCAAATAGAAGAAGACATCTCCGTAAGTCCCTTGGTAATCCAATTCATGACCATTATAGGTTAGTTTCACAACAGGATAAAAATCTGCTACCCCAATCAAGCAGGCTTGTTGGGAGCGTTCAAACTCTTCGTAGGAATCAAAATGCATGACTCTTTCTTGTTTTGCACTGTCTAGATATGTAATATCAATCATAGCAATAACCTCTATTTCTTTAGATGCATCAATTGTAACTCTATATATTACATCTGTCAAACAAAACGACTTCCTCAGAATGATGGATCTTGTTCGTTAAGGAAAAGACAACAAAACAAAAAATCTCCCCGAAGGGAGACAGATCTGGTCTATTTTACCTTACGATGCTAGGAACCGAAGCCGAAGATTATACTTGAGTATATTCTATCAAAATTAACAGAAAAGCCCTCTGAATTCAGAGGGCTCAATTCTTGCTGTATAAAACGTTTCTAGACAAGGCGACGAACCGAAGATTGTACTATAATTCTAGTAAAAAAGAAAAGTCACCCTATAATAGAGTAACTTAACTTTTGTATTCAATTGAACACGGCCTAAGCACTTGGCAAAAAAGATAAAATCTCCTAGAAGCTGAAGCTTCTTCGTCAATTTTCCTATTTTTGCTTTGTGCTTTTGACGGCCTTTGTATCTTAAATTAACGACGAAGTCCAAGAGAGTTGATCAACTCACGGTAACGGTTAACGTCGTTTGTACGAAGGTAAGCCAACAAGTTACGACGGCGACCGATTTTCTTCATCAAACCACGGTAAGTAGCGTGGTCTTTTTTGTGTTGTTTGATGTGTTCGTTCAAGTGGTTGATTTCCCAAGTAAGGACAGCAACTTGTACTTCTACTGAACCAGTGTCACCTTCGTGACGTGCGTATTGTGCAATGATTTCATTTTTTTTCTCTTTTGAGATTGCCATGATAAGCTCCTTTTCTTTATGCTCTATCCGAGTGGCAGGTTTGGCATAGCCTGCTACCAAGAAAGAGTTAGTTGTCTATTCGACCTTCTTATTCTACCAAGATTTCATCTTTCTGTCAAACACTTATGTTTCCTTCAAGATGAATTTTTAAGAGAGGAACTTTTCTCTTTTCTATAAAGAACCTCAATAATTTGGACAGCTTAACGAATTCATTCTTCAAGCAACTTATTCAAAAGAGGCTGGGACAAAAGTCCTAGCCTCTCAATTATTTTTGGATTGTCAAGCAAGACGCAGTGGTTGAGTGGACTCTACTACGCTGATTTCATCAGCTTTTACAGCCCTACTCAACTGTGCGGAGGTGGGACGACGAAATCGAATTCTAACGAATTACCGATTTCTGTCCCACTCTCTTTATCGGTATGAAGCTTATTTCTCTTTCCGTTTACCACGCAAGAGCAAAGCCAAAGCAAAAATTGCTAAGAGGGCACCGAGTATGGTCAACCCGTAAGCAATAACTTCACCAGTTGATGGAAGAATTTTTTTCTTTCCTTCTCTTGGTGTAGTTGGAGTTTCTGGTTTCTCCGGTGTGCTTGGCGGAGTGCTTGGTGGTGTCGTCGGTGGGATATGACGATTCGTTACCGTGAAACCATCAATGTTGCTTGTATAACCAGCTACTGGATCCTCTGTAATGGTGTAGACAATTTTCTTACCGTCCTTGTATTCAGGTAGATCCGTAAAGCTTGCCTGCCAATTATCAGTCGTTGTGATTTCTTTCACAGCCACTTCTTGACCATCTGCAAGAAGGCGGATAGTGATTTTTTCTGGACGAAGACCGTCTTTATTTTCCTTATCATCCCAGACTTTCTTAACCACTACTTCTGTCATGTCTGGTATACGATTGTTAGTAATATTCGTTCCTTCAACAGTTGTTTCATACCCTGCAACAGGTTCTTCTGAAACGGTGTAGGCAATGACATTGCCAGCATCATCGACCACATCGAGATTATCAAAATGATATGCCCAAGTTCCTGTAGCATCTGGTTTCACTTCTTTAGAAGCGACTTTGACACCATTTGCTAGGAGATTAACTGTGATTTTTGATGGACGTTTGCCATCTTGATTATCATTGTCATTCCATGTTTTTTGACCAGAGATGCTGGTCTTTTCTTTTTGGTTCACAACATCACGAGAAATTGCGAGGTCATTTCCAAAATCGTCCTTGCTGATCTTGATAGGTTCTTCTGAGAGAACATAACCTGTTGGAGCTTGAATTTCTTGAACTGTATAAGCTTGTTTGATCAAGCCCGTAATGGTTCCAACACCATTCTCATCTGTCGTAATGGTTCCCACTTGCTCACCTGTATCATCTGCTGTCACAGCAAAGACGGCACCGGCAAGCGCTTGACTATTTTCACCTTTTTTATGAATGGTGAAGGAGTACTTCTCACCATTAAATTGTCCATCAAGAAATTGATAGCGTATGACGGCAACTTTATTTTGCTCTTTGATTTCTGTAGCTGTTATGCTAGCATTGTTTTTATATTTGGTATCGATAGCTGGGACCTTGTCCAGATAGACATCATAGCGAATAGTCATCCCTTGTTCAGGAGCTAGATCTCCAATATGAACCGTTAGAGAACGACCATCAGCACTGACAACAGGAGAATAATTCTTCGTGACGTTTGTGGTATCTTTTAAATGATAAGCCCCATCTTCGTCACTAACCTGCCAAGTTCCTGTATGGATGTTGACAGAATCTGCTTTGATCTTCCCATCTGTAAAGGCCAATTGGTCTTTAATGTCAATATTATGAAGGGCTGTGTGGCCTTGATTGATGTTCAAGGTATAGGTCAATTTTAATTTATCGTCTGAGTTGGTCCAACCCCACTTGCTAAAGACTTCTGGAGTAGGAGGATTCTCACCCGGATTGACCCCTTTGTAATCGACATTCCCACCTGAAATCACATTTTCACCGATTTCAAGTTTGAAATCAAGTGTCTTTTGTCCTTTGACAACTTGATGGTCTACACGCGCAAAGAAACGCAGTTTCCCTGTCACATTGGCCATTCTTTCAGGATAGTCTGTGTAGGTTACCGTGATGACTTTTCTTTGATCGTCTACCGTTGCCGTCGCAACTTTTTGACCACTTGAATCCAGCAGGTCGATGGTATCCATTTCAAAGACCTTAAAGTCATTTCCAAGTTGGATAACGGTCTGGTCTCCCTTTTTTACACGTCCATTCGGCAACTCAAATTTTGCTTCAACTTGAAAACTCTCCCAAACACCGAGTGGATCTGTAATCGCTCCACCAGAAGAGTTAGAAATCTTTACAGATTTGACCACACTATTAATAGTATCTGCATGGACTTTAGCTATACTATTTGGTCTTGCAAATCCTAAAGCCGCTAGTAAAAATAGGGCAACTGTTGTCACAACAGAATAGAGCCACTTTTTCATAAACGATTTTTCTCCTTTTTCTATGTTTACTAGATATGGTATGTTAGTAAAAAAATTATCACTACATATTGTGAATTTACGCACAACCTATCTTTTTTCATTATAATCAATTTATTTTGATAGCACAAGCGAATTGTTTCATTTTTGCCTATTCAGTTCATTTTATTGATACAAATAAAAAATAGCAGTCCGTTAAAGTCAGACTGCTTGTTTTTTCGCTTATAAGGGAACTCCGAACACCTCTAAAGAGGCCAGTTCTGAAGGCTGAAGTCTTCGCCATTCTCCCAATTTTAGACTTGGATCTAGCGTTAGAGGACCCATAGAGATCCTCTCTAAATCCGCCACTTCCTTGCCACAGGCAGCGACCATACGCTTAACCTGATGGAATTTTCCTTCAGCGATTTCGATTTCGACGTAGGAGCTGGCATTTGCCTCATTCACCTCTAAGATCTGCAATCTCGCAGGTAAGGTGGTGAAGTCTTTGAGGGCAATGCCTGCTTCAAAACGGGCTACATCTGCCTCATCCATGATCCCAGCTACTTGGGCACGGTAAATCTTCGACACATGCTTTTTCGGCGAAAGCATGGCATGAGCGAGCTTGCCATTATTGGTCAAAAGCAGCAAGCCATGGGTATCGATATCTAGGCGCCCGACAGGAAAGACTTCCTTGTGACGGGCTGTCTCATCCAATAAATCCAGCACAGTTTGGTGATGGTCATCTTCTGTCGCAGAGATGATTCCAGCTGGTTTATTAAGCAGATAATACACGAAGGTTTCATGGACCAAGTCTTCCCCCATAAAGGTCACCCGATCCTTGCCTGGGTCAATCTGTAGCTTTCCTGCTGTCTCTTTTTTTCCATTCACTGCAATTTTCTTTTGCTTGAGGAGTTGCTTGACCTCAGTCCTGCTCCCCACGCCGCAATCCACTAAAAATTTATCTAGCCGCATGATTACTTCCCGCTCTTTCGCACAATCCAAAGGCCAAAAAAGGAAACCAGGATCATGAGGATACCAGAAAATCCAAAAATGAATACTGGAGCAGATGAGATCGTCCCTAATAGACTAAGGACAAAGGTCGTTGCGATCGAACCTGTACTACATCCCAAAACCGCAATGGACGTTGCCTGACTCAAGACCCCTGCTGGCATCTTATCAGATAAGACATTGTAAACTGTTGTCAAAGCCACACTGTAGGCGAAGCCAGAAGCAATGGTTACAAGGGCAAGAATCAAGAGATTTGGAGAGACCCCGATCAACATTTGGGTCACACCAAAAGCTACTCCCGAAACCAATAATAAACGATCACGGAATAGATGGGTCAAGGGCGAGAAGGCCAAACCTGCCAAGATCCCAACAAATTGCATGGCTGCTAATATAACCCCAGCAGTTTGGGCAGTGCCATGTCCAACTTGTTCTACCACACTTGGAATCCGAACGGTGATCATGACATTGGACAAGACGATAGCTGCCGCAACGACCGCTAAGCCGAGCGCAGTCCGCCATTGTCCTCCTGTCATCTTGACATCCCGGTGTTTTTCCTCCACTGCTTCCGTCGTAGATCCATAGGGCACAAATAAGAGATACAAAAGTAAGATAGGAATACTGATACCGTATACGAGAAAGGCAGCCTGCCAGCCAAAGCGAATCAAGAGGCTGACTCCAAAGGTCAAAACAGCTGTCCCGACAACTTCTGCAGAGCCACGAATGCCAAGGGTTTGGACACGTTCTTTCCCTTTGTAACGCTCACTGATAATGGCAATGGCAGAAACATTGAGCAAACCAACTGCCATCCCGAAAATAATCCGAGACAAAAAGACAACCGGATAAGCTGGACTGATTAAGGGAATAAAGCCACATAGAGCGTAAGCAACTAAGCCCGTCACAATCATCTGACGCTCTGAAAATAGGCGCCCAATCCATTTATTGAAGATGAGTGAAACCATGATCCCGGCAGAAGGAAGCGAGACCAAGAGCTCAATCATGCTATGAGGAATTCCCTTGTAATAGGCAAACATGGCCGACTGCGCACTTGAAATCGAAAACGAAGTCGTCAATATAAATGAAAGCGCGAGAATACTCACTTTCTCCATGATTCTTTTCATTATTCTATCCTTTAAACTAATCTTTTTTTCACACTCCTCCTATAATAACACGAGCTAGTGACAGGACGCAATAGATTGAATTAAAAAAACGAAATGATTTCTCAATCATTTCGTTCGTGCTAGCAATTGTGAGGCAAAGACTCCTGTTCCAACCATCAAAGCGCCAATCAAGACAAAGAGCAGATGATTGGAAGGAGCTAGTGGCGTCACCAACTGGATGAAGAAAGAAGAGACGGCTGATCCGAGATTGCAGCCGATCAAGACCAGCGAGGTCGCAAGGTTCAAGAGATTGGTCGGGATTTTTTCAGATAGATGATAGAAGATACTGGTGACTCCCGTACTGTAGGTAAATCCTGCTAAAAGGGTTCCTAGAACCAAGCTCCACAACTGTCCGGACAAACCAATCAAGGCCAGAGCTAGACCAAAACCAAAGCACATGATCATGAGCAAGTTCTTTTTGAAAACATGTGTCAAACTAGCAAAGCCCACTCCTGCTACAATCCCTGTCAATTGCATCAGACTCAAGACGGTTCCAGCTGTTGTCGCCGTCCCCATACGAGCATCAACGATAATATCCGGTACGCGCAGGCTGATAATAGAATTGAAGCAAATGATGATACCAGCAATCACGGCTAGCATTAGACTAAAACGCCATTGAGGGGAGCGAAGGCGTACGGAACCTTTCTTTTTCTCCTTCAAGTTAGCCTGTTTTTTCTCCTTAGGATAAGGGACAAAAAGGAGATAGAGGAGTAAAATCAAGTAACCACCACCATATACGACAAAGATCGCTGGCCAGCCTAAGGGTAAGAGTTGCCCTACCATAAAGGTCAAGATGGCAGAGCCCACCACTTCAGCAGACCCCCGATAGCCCAGCATCCGGGTCTTGTCATTGCCTGAGTAGCGCTCACTGATAATTGAAATGGCCTTGGCATTGATCATTCCTGTCCCCAAGCCAAAAACCAAACGACTCAGAAAGATGAGAGGATAGTCCTGTACGACCAAAGGCAAGAGCCCGCTAGTTGAAAAGAGCAAGAGCCCTGTGACAATCATCTGGCGCTCACTCATCCACCGCTCGATCACGCTATTTAAAAAGAGCATGGCTACGACCGCAAAGGCTGGCAGGGAAACCAAGAGTTCCACCTGGCCTGCTGAATATCCGAAGTGGCTAAAATAGGCCTTCATAGCCGGCAAACCGGCTGTAATTGAAAAGGATGAGATCAGCATGAGCGACAAACTCAAGAGACTGATTCTTTCCATTGTTTTTTTCATTTTTTATTTCCTACACTTTACTGGTAACATTTTGATTTTACTAGTTCTTTCAGAAAAGATTCAAGCTAGTATTTTCAATAGAATCCTAGTATAATCAATTTAGAAATAGAAAAACAGGACATTTGTCCTATTTTAGGAGATTGAGATGAAAAAAATTTCCCCATCTACAAGACTCAAGGAAATCATCACAGACTACCAATTGGACCAGATCTTTCCAGGCGACTGTCTCAGCCAGCTGGACCTCGTTCTCTACCAGGCTGGAGATTATATCTGTCGCCAAGGCTCAGAGCAAGATGTCATTCCTTATTTTCTCAAAGGCCGGCTCAAGATTATCCACAGTCTTGAAAATGGCAGCGACACCATCCTTGAAATCCAAGAAAAACCTGGACTGTTAGGAGAGATTGAGCTCCTGCTCGATCGGGTCTGTATCACATCGGTCATTGCAGACCAAGACTCGCTAGTCGTTCAGCTCCCAGCCCAACACTTTAAGAAGCGCCTCCTGCTTGATCCAACCTTTTTGCGCTCTACGGCTAAGACCTTGGCTGAGAAATTGCACCAGATCAACTATTTAGCTCCTGCCAACTTTCATTATTCGGTCAAGGAACGCCTCGCTACACATTTTCTGGAGCATTGCGATGAAAATGGGAACCTCAAGCCCAAGATGAATCAGCTGGCTCTGAGTTTTGGAATCAGCTACCGCCACCTTAGCCGCGTCATCAAGCAGATGATCGAAGAGGGCTTAGTCCAAAGAGAAGGACGGATCTATACGATTTTAGATGCAAAAAGGATGAATGATTTGTCCATTAAACATGCGGAAACCGTCGACAGATAACTTTAATTTTAGGCTCTTTTGTGTTATCATGGAGGGTAGAAAGAAAGTGAGAGTAAAACGATGAAAGCAATTGAAAAAGTTACAAGAGCATCCCATTTAATTGATATGGATGACATTATCCGCGAAGGAAATCCAACACTTCGAGCTGTTGCAGAAGATGTGACCTTCCCTTTGTCTGACCAGGAAATTATCCTGGGTGAAAAAATGATGCAATTCTTGCACCATTCTCAAGATCCTGTTATGGCTGAAAAGCTTGGCCTCCGTGGAGGAGTGGGACTCGCAGCCCCTCAGCTGGATATCTCGAAACGAATCATCGCTGTTTTGGTTCCCAATCCAGAAGATGCCGATGGCAACCCACCAAAAGAAGCCTATAGCCTTCAAGAAGTTATGTACAATCCAAAGGTTGTCGCCCATTCTGTGCAAGATGCAGCTCTTGGAGACGGGGAAGGCTGTCTCTCTGTTGACCGCAACGTCCCAGGCTATGTGGTTCGCCACGCCCGCGTGACCGTTGAGTATTTCACAAAAGACGGTGAAAAGAAACGCATCAAACTCAAAGGCTACAACTCTATCGTCGTTCAACATGAAATCGACCACACCAACGGTATTATGTTCTATGACCGCATCAACCCAAACAACCCATTTGAAATCAAAGAAGGACTTTTGATATTAGAATAGGCGTAACTGACAAAAAAGTAAGGTAGTAGTGATGATTCACTACTACCTTACTTTTTTTACGAGACTGCGTCTACCGATTTCTGTCCTGCTCCCTATATTACCCAATCTCCGTTGCGGAAGACTGGGACGCGGGTGCCGTCTTCTCGGATACCGTCGATATCCATTTGGCTTGAGCCGATCATGAAGTCAACGTGGACGTCTGAGCGGTTAAGGCCGGCTGCTTCGAGTTCTTCTTCTGTGAACTCTGCACCACCTTCTACGCTGGTTGCATAGGCTGCCCCGATGGCCAAGTGGTTAGAGGCATTTTCATCAAAGAGGGTATTAAAGAAGGTAATGCCTGATTGGGAAATCGGGCTTGGATCTGGGACGAGGGCACATTCACCCAAGGCACGCGCTCCTTTGTTTTTAAAGACCAAATCTTTCATGACTTGATCGCCCTTTTCTGCTGTGATATCCACAATTTCTCCATTTTCAAAGGTCACTTTGATGCCTTCAATGATGTTTCCATTGTAGCTAAGCGGTTTTGTAGAAGTTACATAACCTTCAGCACGACGGAAGTCAGGGGCTGTGAAGACCTCTTCTGTTGGCATGTTTGGCAAGAAGCCTTCGCCTTGGGCATTAATGGCTCCGGCAGATTCCCAGACGTGGTTTTTCGGCAAGCCAAGAGTCAAATCAGTCCCTGGGGCTGTGTAGTGAAGGGCTGAGAATTGTTCCTTATTTAGTGTATCTGCCTTGCTCTTGAGAATAGCTGCATGCTTTTCCCAAGCCTTGACTGAATCTTCCTCGTAAACTCGGCAAGTCTTGAAGATTTGATCCCACAGGAGATCCACTGCTTCTTCATCGCTCGCCGCATTTGGGAAGACTTTTTTCGCCCATTCTAGTCCTGCTGCTGCAGCAACCGTCCAGCTGACCTTGTTGGATTGAGTAGCGATGCGCATTGGTTTCATGGCCATGCCCAAAGCCTTAGCAGAAGCAGAAAGCTTCTCTGCATCAACGCCGTTTAAAGCACCTGGATCAGACGAGCGCACACCCAAGCGACTAGCCTTGTGTTCCAAGAGGTAGTTCATCTCCGCGATCTTGTAGTCTGGCACGTTGTCCAAACGATCCATCGGTGCATGGAGGAATTTTTCCCGGGTAGTGAAATCATCTGCCCATTGGACAATCACTTCGTGCGCCCCCAAGGCATAGGCTTCCTTTACAATCAAGTGGGCCAATTCTCTTTGTTCCACATCAATGTTCAAGACCAAGGTATGACCAGGTTGCACGTTGATGCCGTTCGCAACTAACAATTTAGCGTATTTTTCGAGATTTTCTTTAAAATTTGGTAAAACCATTGCTTTCTCCTTCATAAGTGAATGATCTCCTCCTAGTATACCATAAGTCCATGCAAAAAGGATTCCGCTCCTGCAGAATCCTGATTCACTTACTGTTGATTAAGCCATTGTTGCAAAGCATACGTATATTTTGCGACAGTGGTTTTATGAGTAAAGAGTGTGATAAAGGCGATTGGGATACAGATAAAGAATCGCAATAGTTCAGCTACTACAGTAACAATGACTGCGGTCAAAATATGTTGGCCCCAATCCGTGCTGGATGTCCCTGTATAGTTCCCAAACACACCACGAGATACACGAACTTTTTGGTAGTTCATGGATGCAGAGGAAGCATAGCCAAACTTGGCACTTCCAAAGCGGGTAAAGAACCAAGCAAAAGGTCCATTTTCAAAACGTTTGTAATCCGAATACCAAGACAAGGTGTAGTTAGAAAGAAGGGTGTAGGCTGTTCCTAACAATTTCATAAACAAGCCATTTTCTCCGTTCCAGACAATCATTAACATGATAAAAAGATAGCCTGTCAGATACATGGTCCATGGAGCTGATGGTGTATCAAAGTAGCCTTGTTCTTGGTGGGAACTAGCTTGACCTTGTTGAGGAGGCACGTAATCTGATTGTCTTGTTCCCTGTGCACCAGGAGGTGCTACATAATCACTTTGCTGTGAAGATTGAGCACTCGGTGGCGCTACATAGTCATTTTGTTGGACTGTCTGACCTGGCGGAGCTACATAATCGGATTGTCCGCTACTGACTCCAGGAGGAGCTACATAATCATTTTTATCTGCCATTTCAATTCTCCCTTAATACTTCTAAATCTTGATCCAAAATAGAGTTGTAATCGCTACTTCCGTCACGTGCTACACGTGTAGAAACTTGGCGCAAAAGTTTTTCGTTAAAATTCCGAACCCAGCGACCATTGCTATTGTCATTAGAACGTTCGTAATTTGATTTCACAACATCCGCGTAAAGAGCTTCATTGACCTGATAACCTTGTTTATGAAGTCCTAAAAGTCCAATCTCAACAATCTCATCTGGTGTATAGTCTTCAAAATCGAAAGTAGTCGGAATCCGACTTTGCAATCCTGAATTGACTTGTAGAAACTCATACATTTCCTTGGTATATCCAGCAAAGACAATCACGATATCACGACGATGGTCCTCCATAAATTTGAGGATTTCATCCAAAGCTTCCTTTCCGAAACTATCGTTTGAATCCTTATAAAGAGCATAGGCTTCATCAATAAAGAGGACACCACCAAGGGCACTTTCTAAAACTTCGCGCGTCTTTAAGGCTGTCTGACCTTGGTATCCGCCAACTAGATTGCTCCGTGAAACTTCGATAAATTTCTTCTGTTTGATCACTCCCTTTTGGAAGAGGATATTACCCAAAATGCGGGCAACGGTCGTCTTCCCTGTACCAGGATTTCCAAGAAAGAGTGAGTGCAAGGTCGTATCTTCGACAATGCCCCCTTGTTCAGCCCGTTTTTGGTTGAACTCAGCCATGGCTACAAATTGTTCCACTTGCTCTTTGACTTTTGGAATACCAATCAAGCGGCTGAGGGCTGCCATACCGTCTTCTTCCTTGTCTGCACCTTCCTGGTACTTGCCTTGATTGAGGACAGCATCAATATCGATATTAAGAATCGTCTCGATATCATCAGACCCTTGGGCTACAACACGATCCGCCAAGGTCTTGGTCAATTGCTCATCCAGGTTACGGATCCAGCGGCCATTACTCTTATCTAGCGAGCCATCATAAGCACGTTTGACATGACGAGCATAGTAATCACGGTCTTCGAGCTTGTAGTCTCCTTTTTTCAAGATCATTTCACCCAGTTGAACAATCTCATCCCCTGTGTAATCTTCAAAGATGAAGTTGTTTGGTACACGCGAACGTAGTCCAGGATTGGTCTTGAAGAACTCTTCCATCTCTTTGGTATAGCCCGCAAAAATAATCATGATATCATCACGATTATCCTCCATAAATTTGAGGATGGTGTTGATCGCTTCGATTCCGAAGTTGACGCTGCTACCTTTTTTATCCAAACTGTAAGCTTCATCAATAAAGAGGATCCCCCCACGCGCTTTTTCAAGCAGGTGTTGCGTTTGCTCAGCTGTACCACCGACACTAGAAGAGATCAAGTCAGATTCTGTCGCTTCGACAAATCGGAACTCTTCACCAGAAAGAACCCCTGCTTCATACAGAGCTTCTCCTAACAGACGAGCTACAGTGGTCTTTCCTGTACCAGGATTTCCCATAAAGGCAGCGTGCAAGGTTTGTTTTTCAGGAGCCTTGCCACTAGCGATCCGTTTTTTATTGAACTCTACCATATTGATTATCTTTTTGATCTCGTGTTTGACCTTCTCAAGACCAACTAGATTGTTCAATTCCTCAAGAGCATCACGTTTTTCAACTCCGACTTCACCTGTTGCAGAATGAGCTGCGCTACCACCTTGAGCAGATTCTTTCCCAACACTATAGTCTGATCCATCTTCTAATTCAACAACGAGATCCCGAGCATCTCCTTGCGTATATGAAAGAGCATTTGTTTTCACAAAAGAGGAACCCTTGATACGAAGATTGGGAGAAGCTACTCTGTGAAAAATCATCTGATCTGCGTGTACTACACTATTTGTAAAAGTACCAAATGGAATCGTATCCTGGCTTTCTGTAAGAAAATCCGTTTCTCCGTTTAAGGAAGCAAACGATTCTTTATAGATTCCTAAAAATTCTGTAATTGTTGCATGGTTAGTCCGAACAGTGCTCTCATAAGCTTGTAGAGTTGTGATTGTGTCATTTTCAGAACAAAACCGTACGTTTCTGTTCAAATAAACAGCTGTTCCCCTAGGCATCTTTAGTATCGAATTTTCCGACTGCCAGATAACATTTCTTAGCCAGACCATTGGGTAATCCTTCTCCAGATTACCACCTTCGACTGTACAATTTTTTAAGTTGACTTCTGAATTTCTGACATCGATCGTATTAAAATCATATTTTTGAAGATAAACATTATCTAAAGATATACTAGAGCCATTAAACGCATAGATACGAGATAAAACCGTCGCATCACTAATAGATAATTCTGAACGGTCTATTTTGATGACACTATTGTGTTTTTCAGGGGTAGACATTCCTACATCATTTAACATCACCGTTGAATTTGCCTCAGCATAAACCATGCATTTTTTATTTTCTGAGATGGTTGTTTCGAAATAAATCTGATTACAGGAAATTTTAGAGCCAGCTAATACTGAAAAGGCCGCATAATTCCCTGTTATTTTAAACCATAGATTTTCAAAGGAAACCTCAGCGCCACCTGTAATCTGAAATGACGCTTCAATCGTATTATTAAATAAGCGCCCATTGCCATTTGGATTTGGAACCACATGACCCACAAAATGAAGGTTCTTTTTTATCACAATGGCTTTATCTGTCGGCCATTGAAAGGCATACCCATCCTCAAATTCAATCGTGTCTCCATTTTGAGCTTTTTCAACTGCATCCATAAAGTTCCAACTATTATTGTAGGGACCTACTAAATATCTCGCCACTCTCTTCTCCTTTTCTTCGTCTCACTATCTATGAAAGTGAATGGATTTTCCAAATCATGTCCATAAACACCACGCAATAAAATTGTAACACAATCCAGTACTAATGAAAACACCTGAAAACGGTTAACCACCATATTACAATAGAAAAACTCTATTTTCATTTTGAAAACAGAGTTTCTCGGTTTAATCTTTCAAAGCTGAAAACAAGCCGGCTAGAGCAATCGCTCCTGAGAGCAGGGCGGTGGAAAGGAGCAGCACATTGTCTGCCACCTCTAGCTTGTACTCAAAGACTTTTTCAGCTGGTTTGTCTTCTGCAAAAATTTCTAACTTCATGTTCTCCTCCTTTGTTTCTAGAACAAATCATCAAAGAGGCTCAACTGGTTATCCTCTGGCATATTGCCAAGAATGCCCATCTCATCCATCTTTTCAACTAGGGTAGACGAAACACCGCCGCGCTTCCGGAGCTCGGTCTTAGAGAGGAATTCTCCTTCTTCACGCGCTCGCACGATTTGCTTGGCAACGTTCTCTCCCAGACCATCCATAGCGACAAATGGTGGAATCAGGGTATCCCCATCGATCAAGAATTCTGTCGCCTGACTGCGATAGAGGTCTAGCTTGCCAAACTTGAAGCCCCGCTCCCACATCTCATTGACAATCTCAAGGGTGGTGTAGAGATCGATCTCTACGTTAGAAGCTTCGTTGTTCTTGCGTTTCTCAGAGATTTCTTTCATCCGCGCTTTCACAGCTTCAAGGCCTGCTCCCATGGTCTTGATGTCAAAGGCCTTAGCCCGAATCGAGAAGTAAGCACAGTAGTAATAAAGTGGATGATGCACCTTAAAGTAGGCCACACGAAGGGCCATCATAACATAGGCCGCCGCATGGGCTTTAGGGAACATGTACTTGATCTTCCCACAGGACTCGATGTACCATTCAGGAACATTGTTTTCCTTCATGGCTTGGATGTAGCCATTGCGCTCTTCTTCTGAGATCTTGAGCCACATCCCTTTCCGCACGCGTTCCATGATGGTAAAGGCCATCTTAGGCTTGAGACCCGCGTGCATGAGGTAAACCATGATGTCGTCCCGACACCCGATAACGGTCGATAGATCGGCAATGCCCGCCTTGATCAAGTCTTGGGCATTTCCCAACCACACGTCGGTACCGTGAGACAGACCAGAGAGCTGAAGTAACTCTGCGAAGGTCGTCGGATGGGTCTCTTCGACCATGCCCCGAACAAAGTTGGTCCCAAACTCTGGAATCCCCAACATCCCTGTCGGCGTTCCGATCTGCTCGGCTGTCACCCCTAGCACTTCTGTCCCAGAAAAGAGGGCCATAACCCCTGGATCATCCATAGGGATATCATTTGGATCAATGCCCGACAAGTCTTGGAGCTTGCGAATCATGGTCGGATCATCATGTCCCAGGACATCGAGCTTAAGGACGTTCTCATCGATATCGTGGAAGTTAAAGTGGGTGGTCTGCCATTCAGCTGTCACATCATCTGCTGGATACTGAACCGGAGTAAAGTCATAGACATCCATATAGTTTGGAATAACAACGATTCCCCCCGGGTGCTGACCGGTCGTCCGTTTGACCCCAGCTGCACCAAGAGCTAAGCGCTCGACCTCGGCATCTCGGTAGTACTTGCCAAAATCACGCTCATAGCCCTTGACAAAACCATAGGCGGTCTTAGCTGCGACCGTACCTACCGTTCCTGCCCGGAAGGCATATTCTTCCCCAAAGATATCCCGGACATCTAAGTGGGCACTCGGCTGGTCTTCCCCAGAGAAGTTCAAATCGATATCGGGTACCTTGTCCCCATCGAAACCAAGGAAGGTTTCAAAAGGAATATCTTGTCCATTTTTGCTGAGCTTGTGACCACAGTTTGGACAATCCTTGTCCGGCATATCAAAACCAGATCCATAAGAACCGTCTGTGATGAATTCACTGTACTGGCACTGGCTGCAAACATAGTGAGGCGAAAGCGGATTGACCTCGGTGATCCCAATCATGGTCGCGACAAAGCTGGATCCAACGGATCCACGCGATCCAACCAGGTAGCCCCGCTCATTGGAACGGTGCACCAGCATCTGTGAAGCCAGATAAATCACGGCAAAGCCATTCCCCAAGATAGAGGTCAATTCTTTTTCAATTCGCAGATCGACAATATCAGGAAGCGGATTACCATAGATCTCAAAGGCCCGCTTATAGGTCAATTCCGCAACCGTTTCTTCGGCCTTGTCGATAAATGGCGTATAGAGGTCACCCTTGACCACTTCGACCGGCTCAAAGGTCTCTGCGAGCGCATTGGTGTTTTCAATAACAATCTTGCGCGCCAAATCTTCTCCCAAAAAGGCGAATTCATCCAGCATTTCATTGGTGGTTCTGAAATGCGCTTTTGGCAGTGGCGCTGGCTGGGCATCTTCTCCGTGCCCAATGGTCCGGTTGATCATAGCCCCTTGACCGAGACTACGGACAATGATCTCCCGATAGATCTCATCTTCTGGCTCCAGATAGTGGACATTACCTGTCGCGAGAACAGGCTTGCCGAGGCGATCTCCTACTTCAATCAAGCTCTTGATAATGGTTTGGAGCTCGTCCATGTCCTTGACCTGCTCCTTGGCAATGAGAGGTGTATAGATAGCCGGTGGCATAACCTCGATAAAGTCGTAGTATTTGGCCACTTCGACCGCCGCATCCACACCTTGCGACATGACCGCATCAAAGACTTCCCCTTCCGAGCAGGCCGATCCGAGGATCAAGCCCTCTCGGTGGGCATCCAGCACGGTCTTAGGAATCCGTGGAACTCCTTCGAAATACTTGGTCCCAGAAAGCGAGACCAGTTTAAACATGTTCTTAAGGCCAGTCTGATTCTTGACATAGAGGGTCGCATGCTTAACCCGCGCCTTCTTGTAGGAATTCTCATCGATCAAATCGATATTCAAATCCTTGAGATTGGTCACCCTATGCTTTTCAGCGACATCTTTGATGAAGATAAAGAGCAGGCGCCCCGTCGCTTCCGCATCGTAGTTGGCCATGTGGTGGTGTTCCAAGCCTACCCCAAAGCGCTTGGTCAATGGTCCCAAGCCATGCCGTTTAAAATCTGGATAGAGGTTGCGGGCAAATTCCAGGGTATCGATGACTGGCTGGGTGATCTTAGGAAGGCCATAACGTTCATAGTTGGCATTCATGAAGCCCACGTCAAAGGTAGCATTGTGGGCAACGAGAACCGTCCCCTCACAGAAGGCCTGAAATTCCTTCAAAACCTGCACCAAGGGCTTGGCACCCCGGACATGCTCATTGGTGATCCCTGTCAATTGGGTCGTAAAGGCAGACAGAGGATGGCCCGGGTCGATAAACTCGTCAAACTCCTCAATGACATTGCCCTTGTACATCTTAGAAGCAGCGACCTGAATCAAGTCATTGTAAATGGCTGAAAGTCCCGTCGTTTCCACGTCAAAGACCACATAAGTCGCTTCATTGAGGTCCAGATCCACCTCGTTATAGGTGATGGGCACCTTGTCCTCTACGATATTGGCTTCCATCCCATAGATCAGCTGGATCCCAGCTTTCTTGGCTGCTTTAAAGCCATGTGGGAAGCTCTGCACATTGCCATGGTCGGTAATGGCCACCGCCTTATGTCCCCACTCAGCTGCCTTAGCGATCAGCTCTTCGACTTCCGGCAGGGCATCCATAGTCGACATATTGGTATGCGCGTGGAATTCCACCCGGCGCTCGCCTTCTGGCATCAGGTCTTTGCGGGCATAATGCACGACTTCCTGGATGTCTTGGACATTCATGGTCAAGTCGCGCGTGAAATTGTTCATTTCGATATTTCCCCGAACCCGGAGCCAGCTGTTCTTCTTGATCATGTCAAACTTCTGGGCTTCTTCCTCATTTTTAACCCATTTCTGAAGGGAAAAACTCGAGGTATAGTCGGTCATCTTAAAGCTAATCAAGACCCGACCGGTCCGTGTCACCTTGTGTTCCACGTCAAAGACCACACCCTCAAAGACAATCCGGTTCTCTTCTGTCGTGATCTCGATCATAGGAGTGATCTCAGCCTTGTCTAGCTTAGGTTTAGCTGCAGCTTTCTTAGCCTTAAAGTCAAAGGCAGGCTTTTCTTCAACCGCTGGTGGCGGAGCCATCTGAGCCAAGGATTCCATGGCTCGCAAGGTCTCTTCATTGGCCGCTTGGAAGATCTTTTCATTTTCCTGCTCAAAGCGCGCTACTTCTTGCTCTGTCAACTCCTCATCAGACTCCACCCGACAGGTGAAATGCGGAAAACCAAAGGCTTCCAACTGCTTGGCAAGATTTGGTAAATGATTCTTACGAAAATGCTCCGTATCAACCGAAGAAGGCCCTGAGATGATCAATTCCTGCCCTTCTGCGCGCACCTGCAAGTCTTGGTAAAGTCCCTTAAAGCCTTGACTAGCGCAAGGTCCTTCCTCAAAAACCTCCCGGTAGTAGGCCTGCAATAAATCCGCAGAAAAATCCTGATTGGCCACCTGGATGGTAAAGGTCGCCTGGTTTCCTGTCTTTGAAAATTCATCCTTCAAGCGCTGGCGCAATTCCTTAAACAAAGCAATCGGCAAGACTTCCGCAAAGGCAAAGCGGAACTCCCAGACCCGACTGACCTTGTGCACCACGACTTCTTGAATCTCTGCATGCAAAAAGGCACTGGAAGATCGCATCTCCAGCGGCATATCCAGCTGATCCATTAAAATTTCAAAGGTGTTGGACATTGTTTCTCCCTTGATCTTGATTCTTTTGCTCGCTTTTGAGTGGCCCGACTCTAAACAAAAATAGACCATTCAAAAACATTCGTAACCCTTATTTTATCACAATTTAAGGATTAATTCGAGGGAGAAGTGAAGACGAAAAAACCACCGATAGGACGGTGATTTCTTTTCATGTTTCATTTATTCAGTTAGGGCTGATCCATCATTTATACTTCATTCCCATGATGATGGCCACAACTGCCAAAATAGGAAATAAAATTAACATCCAGATTCCAATCCACATCTGCCGTTTAAAAAGCCTGTCTAATCAACCATAGCGTTCAACGTATGATTCTTTTGGACAGGCTGGATTATACCAGACCGTCATGCTCGATCCCAGTGGAAAAGCATCTTGAAAAAGATTGCCCTTTGAGACTGTAGAATTGGTGTAGATGGTTATCCTTTGTGCCATCAAATCGATGTCGCTAGCCGCTTGATTCGTTTTCCAAGGAAGGGTCACTCGCACCACCCGATAATATTTCAGGCTATTTCGATAGGTCTGACCATCCACTCTATATTCTACAATTGGAGCCGCTACACTCTGTGCCCTCTTATAGCCAACTACCACTCCCTCAACGCTCTTTGACGAGAGGGTCTTAATCCTGAACTGCACCCTAAAAGTTAGACAGAAAAATCTAACTTTTGATATGATACCTCTTAAGTAGACATGGTAAATAACCAAAATCTACTTAAGAGGTATTTTTATGTCTAGAAGAGAAA
>NZ_JAHDAC010000012.1 GCF_018499505.1 Streptococcus parasanguinis | reverse complement strand
TACAAATAATGCCATTTTCCTTTAATTTTGATGTACGTTTCATCCATTTTCCATGAATAAAAGGATTTTTTATTTTTCTTTTTCCAAATTTGATAGAGTAGTTTGCCATATTCTTGCACCCAACGATAAATCGTCGTATGAGAAACGTTAATGCCACGATCATATAAGATTTCTTGAACTTCACGATAGCTAAGGTTATAACGAAGATAGTAGCCCACGGCTACAATAATCACATCCTGCTGAAATTGCTTTCCTTTAAAATGATTCATCGTCATTCCTCCTGCTATCTTTTTCTATTATTCTACCTTATTTGATAGTAGATTTAAAACTTTGCAACAGAACCTTCTACCGAATATTTAATATTCACATTAGCCCTAAAATAATTGTCATACCATGTTACATTTGATATAACAGCGTTCATTTTAAAAATAGCTGTTAGTGTGACAAAACATTAAACCAAGTGTGACAAAAAACGTGATGAAAGCTTTCCGGAAACGTATGTGAACAAGTATATAATGATTTTGTCAGGAGGATAGTCAAAATGAATAAACGAATTCGTGAAATACTCAAACTGATTATTAAAAACCCTGAAATGAAACTTTCCACTTTAACAAGTGAACTTGATTTGACACGTCGTCAAATCAATTACGCGATCAATCAATTTAATGAAGAATTGAAAACAAAGAACATTCCGTTAATTCAGAGAAGTCATTCTGGAAATATTACGGTACCAATCGAGGTTATCCAAATGATATCACAGCCTGATTACGACATAGGTGATGATCAGGAACTTGTCGTTCTCACTGATAGTGAAAGACAAGCATTGATAGTGATGACTCTGATCGCTAATATCGATTACATCAGTCTGGATCATTTGGTAGATGCGGTTGATGTTAGTAAGACGACTGTTATGGAAGATATCAAACGAACGGAACCGTTCATCAGAAATTATAGTCTGACAATTCGATATAATCGGATGAATGGTTACCAATTGGTTGGTTCGGAACACCGTATCTTACAGCTGTTATCGGATCTAGTAAAACGGTTTCCGATTTTTCGCCGAGAAATGATTCGCAGAAAATTGGCACAAGATGTTTCTGAAGAAGAAATCGTCCATTTGATCCATAACATGGAACAAATGTTGCATCTTAGTTATTCTGATGAGTCGGTAGACTATTTGCAGACATCAGCGAGATTTTTAGTAAGCCGTGGGATCAAGATGTCAGATAAGCACGCGTTTTTTCCCGATGATGTGACGGATACTCCTGAATTCCGAATGCTGATGATCTTGGTACATGAAACAGGTTGGAGTCTATCCAAAAGTTATATGGAGTGGTTCACGTTATTATTTTTAACTTCCAATATTTTTGAGAGCAAAACTACTCAAAATTATGATTCGGATCAAGAATTGCGAAAATTGATCAGCCAAATGGTTGAAAATTTCCAAAATCAAACGTTGATTTTGATCGATGACCGAGAAGACTTTGAACGTAGGATACTGAGTCATCTGCGTCCAGCCTGTTTTCGAATACGCTATAACTTGAGTTTAGGAGTTTATTCAATAGATAGTCTGATCAAGGATAGTAATCATGCGATTTTGATTGATTTGATGAAAGAATTGATTATTCCTATTGAGAATTGGCTAAATAAGGCCTTTCCAAATGATGAATTAGATCTTTTATCCTATTACTTTGGCTATCAATTAAGTAATCATAATAAATTGAATAAGCAACGACAAAGGGCTGTAGTTGTTTGTACTAATGGTGTCATGGTCTCAAAGTTAGTACGAGCCAATATGGAAAAACTTTTTCCAGAGATCCATTTTTTAGCTTCCCTATCTGTGCGTGATTTCTACAAATTTGAAGCTGATTATGATCTGGTCTTTACTACGACGCCACTAAAAAGTTCTATGCTGCAGTTTATGATCGAGCCAATCATGACATATCAGCAACAAATCAGTTTACGATATCGAGTTTTGAGTGATTTAGGAATTACTAAGGTTGATCGAGCAATGGATGAATTGTTAACAATCATTAGGAAATATGCAAATATCACCAATCCAGTTTCGTTGCGAGAAGAACTGCAGTACTTTTTGATCAAGGAAGATGGAAGCACGCCGCTGGACAACTTCAATGTATTGCCTTCATTGACTTATTACTTGCGGCCGAGTTATGTACAAATCGTTGAAGAAGAGATGTCTTGGGAACGAGCAGTGGAGGTGGCTTGCCGACCGTTATTGGAACATCAAATCATTGACTCGCGTTTTATCGCTGATTGCTTGGATCAAATCAGACAACCGGGATATGCAGGTTACTTGGGAATGAAGACTTGCATTCCCCATACAACGGTCGATAAAGGTGTAATCAGTGACGGTGTCAGCATTTTAGTTTGTAAAAAGCCGATACGATTTCCTAATGGTGAAGATGTCAGCTTGATTTTGCCGCTTTCATTTTTTGATTTAACGAAGCATCTGCGAGCCATCAATCAAATCGCTGATATCGCCAAAGATGATTCATTGATTGAGCAGTTATTGATTGCTGATGACGAAAAGACAGTTTATCAACTATTAAGACAAAGATCTTAAGGAGGAAAACATGAGACTAGCAGATTATCCTAAATTGACAGTGATCATGCGTGGTTATACTTTTGATCAGGCAGATGCTATTTTACAAGCAATGCAGGAATTTGACCATCAATTTGCCGTAGAGATGACAATGAACACAAAAGGAGCTCTTGAAAATATACATGAACTAAATCAACGTTATGGTGACACGACTTATATCGGCGCTGGGACGGTAAGGACATTAGAACAAGCCCAAGCCTGCTATGAGGCTGGTGCAAAATTTTTATTAGGACCACATATGTTCACAAAAGAAATGTTGTCTTACGCCAATAAGAAAGGATTATTGGCGGTACCTGCCGCAATGACTCCTTCAGAAGTCGACCGTATGTTTAAAGAAGGAGCTGATATTGTAAAAGTATTTCCTGCAGCGGTTGTTACTCCACGTTTTTTCAAGGATATTCAAGCACCTTTAGGTAAGTTACCACTAATGGGGGTTGGTGGAATCAGTAAGGAGAATGCGAAAGAGTTTTTTGAACAAGGTGCTAGCTATTTAGGTCTTGGTTCCGGTATGTTCAACAAGCAAGACATCGAAGAGCTAAATGTTAAAAACTTAGCACGTTCGATGAAAGAATTAATTGAGGCTATTAAATAGGAGTGAGGACTTTGGAACTTTATTTGAATGAGGAACTCGTTTTTCGAAATGTTCAAGCAAAAACAGATAGTGAAGTCTTAGCGTTTTTAGCAAGCGAGATGTACAAAAAAAACTACGTGAAGGAGGAATATATTCAAGCAATCCAAGAACGGGAAAAAGAATACCCTACTGGATTACCATCAACACCACCAGGAATCGCAATTCCCCATGCAAACTATGAAATGGTCAATAAAACAACTTTAGCAATTGCGACTCTTAAAGATCCGGTCCTATTTCATAATATGGAAGATAACAATGAGCAGTTACCAATCCAAATTGTGATCATGATGGCGATTGGGGAACCACATGGGCAAGTTGAAATGTTACAAAAAATTGTTGGAATCATACAAGATGAGCCACTGCGGCAAGAAATGATCAGAGCAGGCAATGATACTGAATTATTAGAACTATTAAAGAAAGCGGTTTTTTAATATAAGGAGGAAATCATAATGAAACGAATTTTAGTAGCATGCGGAAATGGTATCGCCACTTCAACAGTAGTAGCAACAAAAGTTAGAGAGTATTTGCAACAACATGGCATTGATGTTTCAACGACTCAAACAAAATTGATGGAAGTTCCAGGAAAAGTTCAAGACTATGATCTATTGGTGACGACTGGTCAATTTGATGGTCAAACAGGTGGTGTACCAGTAATCAAAGGGATGCCGATTTTAACAGGTATCGGTGCCGATCAGACAATGGAAGAGATTTTGAACTTACTGAAATAATAGCTGATCAAAGGAGCTGAAAAAATGAAAATCATTATGAACGTCTTTAACTTCTTTATTGATGCTGGACCAACAGTTATGTTGCCAGTCATCATCACGATTATTGGTTTGATTTTTGGGTTAAAGATTTCTCGTGCTTTTAAATCAGGTTTGACATTAGGTATCGGTTTTGCCGGGATCAAGTTGATATTGGACTTTATGACGACCAATGTTGGACCAGCTGCCAAGGCGATGGTTGATCGAACTGGTGTTAAACTAGATGCTTTGGATGTTGGCTGGGGTTCGATTGCGGCTGTTACTTGGGCATCGCCAATCATTCCAATCTTGATTTTTGCCATTCTATTGGTCAATATCGTTTTGCTGATTTTGAAACGTACACATACGCTGGATGTTGATATCTGGAACTATCACCATATGGCAATCGTTGGTGTTATAGTGTATTTTGTGACTAAGAATGTCTTCTTAGGTGTAGGTGCATCAGTAGTGATGGCAATTGCGACTTTTAAGATTTCAGACTGGTCGCAACCGATGGTAGAAAGTTTCTTCGGAATCCCTGGTGTTTCTTTACCAACTGTTTCTGCGCTTTCATCACTGGTTATTGCTTGGCCGTTAAATTGGCTGCTGGATCGTATCCCGTTATTCAGAAAATCAAAATTCACCATCAAAGATGCACAAAAATATTTGGGATTTTTTGGTGATTCTATGATCATGGGGTTAGTTATTGGGATGGTGATTGGTGTTTTAGCCGGCTATGATATCAAAGCGGTTTTACAATTAGGTGTCAGCATGTCAGCTGTTTTGGTTTTGATTCCTAAGATGACTTCATTATTTATGGAAGGATTGATGCCAATTTCAGATGCTGCACAAAAATGGTCACAAAAAAAATTCAAAGGTACACGTTTATTTATCGGATTGGATGCTGCAGTTGTTGTAGGTAATCCAGATGTTATCACAACAGCATTGATCATTATTCCACTAACGATTGCATTAGCTTTAGTATTGCCAGGAAACCGTGTGTTACCATTCGCAGATTTAGCGGTTGTTCCTTTCCGCGTGGCAATGGTCGTTGCCTTGACTCGTGGTAATTTATTAAAAAATATCATTATTGGCTTAGTTGTGACAGCTTCATTGCTATGGTGTGGGTCAGCTACTGCGCCAATGCTGACAGCAATTGCCAAATCGGTTGGTATTAACTTAGGAACTTCTTCAATGTTAATCTCATCATTTGCTGCGACTTCCATGATCCAAAGTTATTTGGTATTTATCGCATTTGCTTACAAACCAATCATCGGTATTCCAGTGTTGTTATTAGCCTTTGCGGGCGCATGGTATTACTTCGATGGTATCAAAAAAGTTAATCATGAAATGGATGAACCATTGAAGGCACAATAGTAGGAGGGTTTAAATTGAAAATTTCAGATGTCACAGTGTATAAAGTAAAACCAAGATGGATTTTTGTTAAGATCTCGACTGACGAAGGAATCGAAGGCTGGGGAGAAATGATCTCAGGAACTAAAACAGAAACGGTTGTTGCTGGAGCTTATGAGATAGGAAACCGGCTGATTGGACGTAATCCGTTTGAAATCGAGCGCCTCTTCCAAGAAATGCATCGATCTTTCTTCCGAGGCGGTCCTATTAATGGAACCATCGTTTCGGGTTTAGAAATGGCTCTGTGGGATATCAAAGGAAAAGCGTTTAATGTTCCGGTTTATGAATTATTGGGCGGTGCAGCACGTGATAAAATCAAGGTTTATTCTTGGATTGGTGGAGATCGACCAAGTGAAGTTGCAGAACAAGCACAAGATCGGTTTGATCGGGGCTTTACGGCCGTCAAGATGAACGCGACAGAAGAGCTGCATTATATCGATTCCTACCAAAAAGTTGATGAAGTGGTGGAACGAGTTGCGTCTATTCGCGAACGTTTTGGTGATGCAATGGATATTGGTGTTGATTTTCATGGACGGGTCCATAAACCGATGGCAAAAGTGCTAGCAAAAGCTTTGGAGCCATTCCATCCAATGTTTTTGGAAGAAGTCGTTTTACCTGAAAATGAAGAACACTTTAAAGAAGTAGCTGATTCTGTGGCTGTACCATTAGCTACTGGTGAACGCTTGTACACTCGTTGGCAATTCAAGAACCTCTTTAAACAAGGTACTGTTGATATTATCCAACCAGATGTGGCTCTTTGTGGGGGAATCTTGGAAACCCGTAAAATCGCAGCGATGGCGGAAGCTTACGACATGGCTGTTGCGCCTCATGCGCCATATGGTCCTGTTGCACTAGCAGCAACTCTGCAAGTAGACTCATGTACGCCAAACGTCTTTATCCAAGAACAAAGCTTAGGGATCCACTATAACAAAGGTTTTGATCTGTTAGATTTTGTGAAGAACAAAGAAGTTTTCCAATATAAAGACGGCTACGTAGATCTACCTTCAAAACCAGGTCTGGGCTTGGAAATGGATGAAGACAAAATCAAAGAAATTGCACAAGAAGGTTTGATTTGGACCAATCCGCAATGGAAAAATTATGACGGTACGATCGCTGAGTGGTGATAAATGAAAATAAAGGATGATGAAAGATGGCAGAAGCACTTATGATCACAGTTTTTTTAGGACTGCTGATTATTTTGCAAATAATCGATCAAAAGAAAATTATCGTGTTTGCTCAGAGTAGTCCTGTAAGGAAGAGTTTGAGTATTTTACTGACAGTCGCCATCCTGTTGATTTTCTGGCCGGAACATCTGACTGATCAGATTAAACTGGTTGCTTTTGCTTCTGTCATTTTGATCAATGGTTTTTTGAAGGAGGGTCTAGCAAAAGATTCTGTTGTTAGATTTGGAGTATTGAACGGTAACTTTAATCGATATCCTCAAGTCCAAGTAGAAAAACTAGGTGACGATAAATCATTTATTTCATTTTACAAAAGCAAGAATAATTCTTTTTCAATGATTTTTGATAAAGATCAAACTGAAATGATGGATGTCTTTCAAGAACTTGATATCCATTCCAAAATTACTTTAGATCAAAGTTCGGAAGAAAAAAGAGCAGTTGTAAAAAAAGATAATGAATGATTCTACTACCGAAATTATGATTTCTTTATCACGAATAATGAAACTTGTTTTAATGAATCATATTGATTGAAGTATACAATGTATATTAAGTTTTGGAAAGAAATATATTGGTACAAGATATAGCAGGAATCGATTACTCGATCCCTGCTTTTTTTAACTTCCTTTGCAGCAAAAAAAGCTCGTAATCTAAGAGATGATGGATAGTTTTTAGAATATATATATTTTCTTCAATTCCAGAAAAAAATGACCAAGCTAGTATGCTAAAAAAGTACGATGCTTCTATGATCTTTTTTCCGTCTTTATTAACAGATGTTTTAATTGATCAACGCATATTGTAATCTACCCTAATTTCCATAGTTCTTCACCACTTTTAAAAATAGTAAAACCCCTACAAGTATGCTATAGTAAATTGCTAAAGAAAAACCAATAAGGTGGGAGATGTGTGCGCGATCAAACAAGCGGAAAAATGATTCGTTTTTATTATACAAGTTTGCATTTTCTTTATTGGATGATGTTTTGTTCTGTCTATGGGTTTGCGACATTGTTTTTGATTTATTTCAAGATTGATCCAGCTAAAATCGGAGGGATCTTAGCATTGGTCAATATTGTTTCAACGGTGCTTCAGCCTTTTGTCAGTCAAGTGATCATCAAGAAAAGAAAGATCCCACTGATCACCGTGCTGAAGACGATGATAGCAGGATTAGGAGTGATTCTCTTAGCTGGGGTATTGATTCCGAATTTGCCGATCATTACTTATATCTTGGGTGGGATTTTAGTAGTTTCTATGCAATCATTTCTCAATGCGCTGGCATTTGAGTATTCAAATACCGGCTACAGGATCAACTTTGGCTTTTCAAGAGCTGGTGGTTCATTTTCTTATGCTGTAACTTCTTTTTTACTGGGACAGCTGTTAGCGATTTATTCTGCCGCGATTTTGCCAATCTTGGTTATAGTTGAAGCAGTGATATTTTTCGTTATTTTGCATCTGCTGCCGGATGTAAAAAATCAAGAAGTTTTTCCTATGACAAAAGAACAGGATCGCTCAGTTTCTTTGAGAAAAAAATATCCTTTCCTGATTTTGTTATTTTTAGGTTTCAGTTTTCTTTTTACTTTCCACACCATGATCAACAGCTTTTTGGCACAGATCTTTGAAAATATCCACGGCGGCAGTAAAGAAGTTGGCATCGCATTGATGATCGCCGCTTTATGCGAATTACCGGGAATGATCTTTTTTGAACAGCTTGTCAAAAAGAAATCCAGCAAATTTTGGCTGTCTGTTGCCAGTATTTCATTTGCTGTCAGAGGATTCATGATGCTGCTGGCCAGTTCGATCCTGATGATGGAAATGACGCATCTCCTACAAGCCTTCAGTTTCGCTTTGTTTATTCCAGCTTCGGCTTATTTGTTCAATCAATTTCTGGCGGATGATGATCGTGTATTTGGACAAACGATGATCATCATCGCCACAACTCTTGGTGGGGTGATAGGAAATGTCTTGGGCGGCAGTCTGCTGCAGCATTTCGGTGTATGGGAGATGCTGATTTTCGGTACTGGTTTTGCGGTGCTAGGTGCTTTATTAACTATTTTGGGCATTCGAAAAATACCGAAGACAGGAAACGATAGTGATTCTCTTGTTGAGTAGCATAAAAATACTTAGATACTAGTTTTATATAAATAACATATAGTGATTATTGGCGTAATTACAAAAAACGAGAATAACTTAAGTAAGCATTTCTAAATAATTGAGAAACCTCATCTAAAAAGATAAGAAAATATCCCTAATAAAACTTCTGTAACATTTTAGATAACTGATTGTAATCTGAATAATAAACTATAAGGAGACGGTTAGACGGTCTCCTTTTTTTGCGTATTATAATTCTAGAATTGTTGGAAATTGATAATAATTAACAAGAAATATTAGACAGGAACTTCGAACTGCTTATCACATTCTTATTATTATATATTTGCGTAAGTAGTCCTGGTAGTCTCAATGCACTATTCTATCTTGAAACTAAGAAGTTATAGAAGGAGCAATGATAGAAAGCACGAGAATACAAATAGCGATTAAATATTTTTCTAGACAACCTTAGTTAATTCACACAGATATATTTTAGGTACAGTCTTACAGATATAGAGTTAGTGCTGTGTGAATCCTGATGTTCGCAGTGCATAGGAGTCAAGTAAGATTCTAGCCAGTATAGAAAGTGGAAGTCTGGAGCGTACCTCATAATCTGGGAAGAAGGAGCCTTCTGATTTAAAGCCAACAAAAGGAATCTCGATATGTTCCATCAAACTTGAATGACGATTAGCAGTAAGCAAAATTGTCCCGATCTCAGCTTTATAACAGTTTTCAGCTGCGGTAGTCAATTCCTTTGTTTCACCGTTTAGTGAAACAAAGATCACGATGTCATCTTTGGATAATTTTCTACTAATGTTTTTTATGATATTGGGATCAGTATGCATCTCACAATATTTACCGGTAAGTTGAAATTTGACCATCATTTCCTGAGCAATCAATTCTGAAAAACCTCGGGCAAAAATCATGATTCTTCTAGCAGCCTTGATTCGTTGAATAGCATCTTCAATATTCCCGCTTTCTACCATATTGATGGTGCGGATTACCTCTTGCTCATTTTTAAGAATAGCAGTCTTTATTCCTTCATCAACTTTATCAAGAGCGGCAAAATTGATATTTGTATTTTCTTTTTCTTTTAACGAATGTTTAAAAGACGTAAACCCCTCATATCCTTTTTTCTTCATAGTACGAACGACGGTTGCTGTTGAAACGTTGGCATATTCACTTAGTTTTACAATGGAATAGGAGGGGATTTCGAGTATGTGACTTTGAATAAAATCCCAGAGATATTTCTCCGATTCACTTAATTTTGTATCCATATTTTGCCTCCGATTAGTTAGGATAATTCTATTGTAAAGCGGGAGTTTCCTTTACTTCAAGTTTATTTAATATATTTTGTAAAAGTTTTCAATGAATTTAGTCATTTATGAAAACATTTACATTCGATCTTGATACATAATGAATATGTAAGAAAGGAGGAGCGTAAATGTCAGTTTATACATGTACTTTAAACTTGGCAATCGACCTTTTTATCGAAACAGATGAAATGAAACCATCCCAAGTCAATCGAACAAACGATGATGATATACAAGCTAATGGAAAAGGTGTGAATGTTTCATTGATCATGAAGCAATTAGGTATCGATAGTACAGCTTTAGGATTTAAAGCAGGTTTTACCGGGAATTATATTGAGGATTATTTGCATCAAAAAGATATTAGCACTGATTTTATTAGCGTACCGGGAATGACTAGAATCAACGTTTTTACACAAGTTAATAAAACCAATGAAGAATTCAAATTGGTTAATAAAGGACCTGAGATTCCTCAGGAACAAATCAAAACTTTTCTAAATCAAATACAAAAGCTGCAAGCTGACGATTATTTGTGTGTTTCTGGCAGTTTGCCGCGAGGGGTCTCACCCGAAATTCTTATTGATATCAGTCGTATTTGTTTTGAAAATAAGGTCCATCTGATTATTGATTCAAGCTATCCGGAAATAATTGATTGTCTGCCGTATCAGCCGTTCTTATTAAAACCAAACGAGGAGGAATTGCAATCTTGGTATAATGTCGAGCTTAGTGATCGTGAAGGATATATTCATTATGCTGAACGCTTGATTGCCGATGGAGCGAAAAATGTTCTCCTTTCTCTAGGAGGAGAGGGAGGAATATTTTTAAATAAGGATATCGTTTATTCTGGGAATTCTCCTAAAGGTAAAGTAGTCAATACAGCGTGTGCTGGTGACACTTTGTTGGGAACATTTCTTGCAGGATATTTAAAAGGTGAACAGGTAGATATTAATTTGAAGAAAAGTTTAGCAGCTGGAAGTTCAACCGCTTTTCGTAAAGGATTAACAGATTTTTCGGATGTTGCAGAGTTGGAAAAACAAATCGAAATCAAAGAGGGAGCGAGTAAAAAATGACAACTTACAAAATTGTTGCCGCAACAGGATGTCCAACAGGAATTGCCCACACTTATATGGCTCAAGAAGCATTGGAGCAGGCAGCTAAGCGCAAAGGGGTATCTATCAAAGTTGAAACCCATGGTCAAGTAGGGATAGAGAATGAATTAACACCAGAAGAAATAAAAAACGCTGACGCTGTAATCATTGCAGCTGACAAAGATGTTCAAGCAGAACGTTTCGCAGGTAAGCGTGTAATCGATGTGCCTGTCAGCAAGGGGATTAAAGATGCTGACCAATTGATCGAAGATGCGTTGGCTGGTAAAGGTTCAATCACTGCAGAAAACAAAACAGTTGACGCTGCTGGTGAGAAAGCGGAGATGGGGGTTGCAGCAGGCATTGGTCACAGTATTTATAAAAATCTCATGAACGGTGTTTCTCATATGCTGCCGTTTGTAGTGGCAGGTGGGGTAATTATTGCAATTTCGTTTGCCATCTGGGGTGTGTACTCTTTTGATCCCAATGATCCTACTTACAATCCGACTGCCGCTATGTTAAAGGGTGTTGGTGATGCGGCAATGGGAATGATGGTTCCTATTTTAGCAGCTTATATCGCTGAAGGAATCGCTAAACGTCCTGGTTTGGTTGTTGGGTTTGTTGGCGGACTGTTAGCCAATTCTGGCGGAGCCGGTTTCTTAGGCGGAATTTTTGCAGGTTTCTTAGCAGGCTACTTTATCTTACTATTGCAAAAGGTCATGAAAGGCTTGCCTAAACAATTGGATGGTCTGAAGGCGATCTTCTTATATCCGGTGATCGGTGTCTTGTTTGTTGGTGTAGTCATGTCTTTATTAGCAAATCCAATGGAAGCAGTCAACCAAGGAATGATGAATTTCTTGGCAGGATTCCAAAATTCTAATCCATTAATTTTAGGGATTATCGTTGGCTGTATGTCAGCATTTGATATGGGAGGTCCAGTCAATAAAGCGGCTTATGTTACAGGGACTGCGTTGTTGGCACAAGGTAACCATACATTTATGGCAGGGGTTTCGGCAGCTTGTATCGCGCCCCCATTGATTACTGGATTTGCCGCACTGTTTTTTGGAAAATATTTCGACACGAATGATCGCAACGCTGGTTTAGTCAACTTTATCTTGGGCTCAACGCACATTACCGAAGGAGCAATTCCATTTGCGGCTAAAGATCCGCTGCGTGTTCTGCCAACTATGATGCTAGGTTCATCAATTGCTGCTGTACTGACATATATGTTTGGTGTCCAAGTTCCCGCACCTCATGGAGGTTTTCTAGTATTACCTGTTGTTACTGGTAAGGTTGCATGGGTAGGGTCGATTTTACTTGGTTCAATCGTTGGCGGAGTAATTTTAGGGTTGATCCAAAAACGTAGTGTAGAAAAACGTGAAGCAGAAGCAGCTGCTGTTGAAATGAAAGAAGCAACCAACAACTAAAGGTTATTCTAGAAAGAAGGATTTCAAATGACTTTGATCAAAACAAATAAAGTTTTTATGAATAAAAATTTTACGACGCAAGATGAGGTAATGAACTTCCTTGCAGATCAGTCAATTGTCTTGAGCATTAGTGAAGACCGAGATGCAGTTTACGAAAAATTGATGGAAAGAGAAGAAGAAAGCACGACTGGTATGATGGATGGTTTTGCCATCCCTCATGCCAAAGATGCTAGTATCAAGGATGCCGATATTGTGATTGTTCGGTTAAACGGTAAGGTCGATTGGAAAAGTTTAGATGGAGAAGGAACGGATTTTGTAATCGCTCTGTTTATTCCAGATTCAGAGGCTGGAACAACCCATCTAAAATTTTTATCTCAGGTAGCCAGACTTTTGATGCACAAAGATGTGACAGAAGGTCTGAAACAAGCCCAGTCTGCTGAAGAAATAGCTGAACTTTTAAACCAAAAATTAGAAGAAAACTAAAAAGGAAGTAGTGAAATCATGCCTTTAACAGAAAAAAAGAAAACTTATATTCGTCAACTAAGTAATGAAAGTGGCATCATCAGTGCGTTAGCAATCGATCAACGTGGTGCCTTGAAAAAAATGATCGGTAAATTTCAAAATAAATCAGCAACCGATGAACAAATCATCAATTTCAAAAAAATCATTTCTTCTGAATTGACTCCATATGCTTCAGCAATCTTATTAGATCCAGAATATGGGTTGCCGGCAGCCGAAGTTCGCGATAAAAATGCTGGTCTGTTGTTGGCCTATGAAAAAACTGGTTACGATGCTTCAACTCCAGGACGTTTACCGGATATTTTATCTATTTGGTCTGTAAAACGTCTAAAGGAGCAAGGGGCCGATGCTTGTAAGTTCTTGTTATACTACGATGTAGATGAATCTGATGACATCAATGACCAAAAGAAGGCGTTTATGGAGCGGATTGGTTCTGAATGTGTTGCTGAAGATTTGCCATTTTTCTTAGAATTGGTTTCTTATGATGCCAACGATCCTGATACTTCTTCGAAGGAATATGCCTTGAAAAAACCGCATAAAGTAAATGAAATGATGAAGGAATTTTCTAAGCCTCGCTATGGAGTTGACGTTTTGAAAGTGGAAGTTCCTGTTAATATGAACTATGTGGATGGTTACACTAAAAATGAAGTTGCTTATACCAAAGAAGAAGCTGCTGCTTATTTCAAAGAACAATCCGAGACTACCAACCTGCCATTTATTTTCTTGAGCGCAGGAGTAACTGCTGAATTGTTCCAAGAAACCTTGAAATTTGCAAAAGAGGCTGGCTCTACATTCAATGGGGTACTCTGTGGGCGCGCAACTTGGGCGAATGGTGTAGAACCATTCGTTACTAAAGGTGAATATGCTGCCAAAGAATGGATGCAGACACAAGGACGCAAGAACATCGAAGAGCTGAATAATGTTTTGAAAGAAACAGCAACAGCTATTAAATTGTAAGAAAGCTTTAACTATAACCTTAAGTTTGTAACCTAATGATTTTTAATAATCAATTTGAGCTTTTAAATAAAGAATTGGAAGCGTCCCGACGCTTCCTTTTTCGTTTGTTTTTAAGGCATGATAGGTTCTATGTTGTCGTTCAATAAGCGCAAGAAGGTCAGCATTTTTTTCTTAGAGTATGCAAAATTGCTTTTCTACCCAATGATTTAAAACGGAGAGGCACCCTTGGATATGGTAGATGGTGAAGTAACGCATTTCTTCTGTGATCACGGTTTTTTTGTCTTCTTGTAGCCAGATTTTTAAATAATTTTCTTCGATCAGATTATTTAATCTCTTTTGAAATTGGATATCTCCGTGGTTGATGACGAATAACTTGTATACGAACGTATTCGTATAGACATAGTCGATCAATTGAGCGTATAGATCCTCGTAGCTATGTGTCGTATCGTAGGAAATGATTTCATCCAAGTCTTGGAAAAAGCTATTTTCCAGTTTTTCATAAAGATCATAGATATCCGTATAATGTGTATAAAATGTCGAACGGTGAAGATCAGCAGTTTCGGTCAGTTCACGGATGGTGATGTTTTGAATTTTTTTATCTACTAATAATTTTGATAATGCTTCTGCTAACGCTTTTTCTGTTTTTTTGACGCGGCGATCCTCTTTTTTCATTTTGCAGCCTCCTAATCAACATAATCAAGGAATTGTGTCGGTTATCCGACAATTTCACCGCTATCTGAACATAGATAACCGACACCTTGTCTATTATAATATAAGTATAGCATATCAATATTTAAAGAATAGGAGAATAAGTGATGGAATTAGCCTTTAAGCAACTGGAAAAGAAAGACTACAAAAAAGCCATTCAATTCGCGATTAAAGGTATGCACTTTGATTGGTATACCAAGAACAAACTCCTTTTGAATCTTTATGGAAGATACTTTTGGTATCTAGAATTGAATCGCGCGACACAAATCATTGCTTTATATGCGGATGATGAGTTGGCAGGTGTTTTATTAGCAGACATCAAAGGAAAATCAAAAAAGCATCATTCATTTAGTCAAAAGTTATATGTTAAACTATTTGATTTCTTACAAAATGCATTTGTGAAAGACAGCAAAGGCGGGTATGACGACACCAATGACGAATTGCTTTCAGACTATTTAAAAAAACATTCCCCAGATGGAGAAATTGTCTTTTTAGCTGCCAACCCTGATTTAAAGATCAAGGGGATCGGTAGTAAATTATTAAAAGAATTTGAACGCCGAGAGCAAGGAAAAGAAGTATTTCTGTTCACGGATAGCGGCTGTACGTATCAATTTTATGAACGACGCGGTTTCGAACGGAAAAAAGAAAAAGATAACGTCATGAAGATCCTTAATAAAGAAGTAGATCTCCGCTGTATGTTATATAGTAAGATCATTCAGTAATGTTTTTTACTATCAGAAAGCAGAAGTACCACGAAGGTCAATGGAAAAAGCGAGTAATTGATCCATTTAGATGAAGATAGGTGTAGTCTCAAAGATATTAGCTGGCAAAGATATCCCCAGTTAAAAATAGATTTCTGTATCCAACAATAAAAATATTTTTGTATTTATTAGTATATATACTTTACAAAAATTTGTATATATACTAATTTTTTTGTAGGATCAATGAAATGAGGGGAAAATATGCCAAAATATAAAGAAATAGCCTTGGCTCTAAAAGAGAGGATCGTTGAGGGAAAATATCAGGAAGGTTCTAAATTACCTGAGCAAGAAAGTCTGGCTAGAGAGTTTAAAACAAGCCGTGTTACTATCCGCAAAGCTATACAACTCCTTATTGATGAAGGTTTGTTATATACGAGACGTGGATCTGGTACTTTTATACGAAGCAATATCAGACAGGACAATGAGAATGTCACTCAAGTAAATAATGTATTTGGCACTTCCTCACAAGAAAATACAAATGTGACAAGTAAAATAATCCGTTTTGATGTCCGGTTTCCGACAGATTATGAAAGGCGGCTTTCTGCAACCTACTTCCGATCCCCTTCCTGCAAATCATGGGTATAAAAAATAGGCATATTAAGCGGGCTAGGAGGAGAAATATTCACATATCATTTTTTCATTCCGCAAGCTGCGTCAAGTTATTTGGAATTTGTAGAACAGATGAGAGAGGTAGAAGCAGCACTACAAACTACTTTTCAATAAGTAGGAATTATAGAAATTTTACTCAAAAAATCTTCATTAAAAAATCTGACTAAATAAGTTGAGAAAACAGAATATACTTCAATATCCAGTGATTTATAAATATCATTCACTCATGATACCCAGCTCCGTATCATAAGTGATGCGGTTTTTATCATTGATCCTAAAAATCTTAGCAAGACAAAAAGTACGTAAGAAAGTAAAGACTAAATACTTCGGAGGAACAAATGAATAACAATGATAGGTTATTGCGATTGCGTTATGCGATTGATTTGAAAGATACGGATTTGATTAAAGCTTTTGAGCTAGGCGGTGTACCACTGACTAAAGAAGAAGCTCAGGCGGTACTGACCAAAGTACAGGATAAGAACAAAGATAATGCAGAAAATAATGTGTATGAAAAAACCATCAACAACCAAGTTTTTGACGCATTCCTAAATGGCCTGATTCTCTTGGCGCGTGGTCCGCAAAAAGATAAGCCGATAGTAGACACGCCGCAAAAAAGCAAGGAAATCAAATATATCAACAATGTGTTGCTAAAAAAATTAAAAATCGCCTTGTCTATGACCACTGATGATATTTTAGAAGTTTTTGCTGAGGCAGAACTCTATCCATCAAAAGGCGAAATCGGGGCATTTTTGAGAAAAGAAGGCCAACGAAATTTTAAGCCTTGCGGAGATAAATATATGCGTAATTTTCTCAAGGGGTTAGGAATTTATAATCGGAGAAAAGTATAAAGAAATTTCATGAGAAATCAAAACAATGGTTGTTTTGATGAGAGCTAGTTTTTGTATGAGATTAAAATATTATCTTAATCGAGGAGCTGGATTGGTTTTATGAATGATGAATATAAGAATGATGAAGATAAGATGCTTTTTGAAGAGATAGAGAATCGATGTAGGCTCAATTTTGAGCTTCGGGGAAAGATGTCTTTAATACAACAAAAAAAGTATTTAGCGAATAAATCAGAGTTTACTCTGGGACATGTTGAAAAATTAATCTCGGATTGGATTAGTAGTAGAAGCGAATTTACAAAAATAAAACAGCCGATTAAATTTGACATGAAAAAACTTTTGTTAAATAAGAGTGAGATAGGTAATAGAGATCAATATATTAGAGCTAAAGGGCAAGAAATAATTGATTCATTAGGTGAAGTGAGGTCATACAATTATTTGTATGTAACACATAGAGCTGATGGAATGGTCATTACTGTGGGGAAATCTTCTTCTAATGATATTTTTTTAGATGGAGATCTTTTTTATCAACTCAATACAAATCACTTGTCTGGCACTGAAAATATAATTTTAAGGACGGAATATGGCAATGAAATATTTGCAAAATATGATGAGATTTTAAAAAATTATTTGGACTGGGCTTGGATAATTCCGGTTGAGTCAGGAGATGCTAAGAAACTGGAGAGATTATTGGGCGATGAACTAATTAATAAAAAAGTACCAATTTTAAATTATTATTCCCATAGACAATAAAAGGCTATTTTTCATGATAATACTAGTTATAACTGTAAAAATGGAAGAAAATCTGGGAAAGAAGTTTTTAAATAAGTGTATTGTTCGATTTTAATAAATAATAAGCAATACCATCCGTCTGTGTTGCGCAACATCGTACTACAATGAATATTTTTTCACAAAAAGAAAATCATCCATCGAATGAATGGAAGGTTTTAGTATACACGAGGTTAATGTCCCCTCTTTTATAATCAGAGGAGTGAGGTTTTTTCTATGAATGTTTCTATTTTCTTATTGCTAGTCTAGTTTCTCTTACGATGAAATTGGGATTCTATTCCAGTTTTTATTGATTTGCTGATAAAATAACTTGAATGGTGGATATAAACATGATAAATAAGAGAAGAATAACAAAACAAGGTTGTGAAATGATTCTCAAATAAGTATAATAGAAAGAAAAAGGAGGAAGAATCAATGAAAATAGCAATTGCAGGCGCTGGCGCAATGGGAAGTCGCTTTGGGTTAATGCTTCACCAAAGTGGGAACGAAGTATTATTAATCGATGGCTGGGCAGAACATGTCCAACAAATCAAAGAACATGGATTACAAGCAAATTTTAATGGTAAAGAGGTAGAAGCAAAACTACCAATCGTTCTTCAATCCGAAGTAGAAAAAGAAGATCAAGTTGATCTGATTATTCTATTTACCAAAGCGATGCAGCTGGAAAAAATGCTGCAGGATATCCAATCATTAATCAAAAAAGATACAGAGGTCTTATGTCTATTAAATGGTATCGGGCATGAAGATATTATTGAGAAATTTGTACCAATGGAAAATATCTATATTGGAAATACCATGTGGACGGCAGGTCTTGAAGGTCCTGGTCAGGTCAAATTATTTGGAAGTGGTTCAGTAGAATTACAAAATTTAGGTGATGGAAAAGAAGCAGCTGCAAAAAAATTAGCAGACAAATTGTCTGAATCAGGATTAAATGCTCATTTTTCTGACAATATTCACTATTCTATTTATCGCAAAGCATGTGTGAACGGAACAATGAACGGACTATGCACAATCTTAGACGTTAATATGGCTGAGCTAGGAAAAACATCGACTGCTCATAAAATGGTGGCGACGATTGTCAATGAGTTTGCCAAAGTAGCAGCAGTAGAGAAGATTGAACTAGATGTCCCAGAAGTCATTGCACATTGTGAATCTTGTTTTGACCCGGAAACAATTGGGTTACATTATCCTTCAATGTATCAAGACTTGATTAAGAACCATCGATTAACAGAAATCGATTATATCAATGGCGCAATTTCTAGAAAAGGGAAGAAATATGGTGTTGCGACGCCTTATTGTGATTTCTTGACTGAGCTTGTCCATGCAAAAGAAGATAGTTTGAACGTAAAATAAAGGAGAGATTGAATGGAAACTTCACAAAAAATATCACCGAAAATTTTTCTGAATAAAGTCCTCGCTGGTACAGCAACAGGAATCATTATTGGATTGATTCCTAATGCAGTATTAGGTGCTATTTTAAAATATTTTAGTGCGTATCCCTTTGCGGTAACGATCGCACAGTTAGCAGTTATTTTTCAATTAGCAACACCTTTGATCATTGGTGGTTTGATTGCCTTACAATTTGGATTTGATCCGATGAGAATGATGGTTGTAGCCGGAGCTTCTTTTGTTGGTTCTGGTGTAGTCAAATTCACACCTGATTTGGGTGAAACGGGTGTTTACGTTGGTGCTGGTACAGGCGATATTATTAATACGATGCTGACAGCATCGATTGCTGTCGGGCTGATTTTACTGATTGGAAATAGTTTTGGGTCAGTGTCGATTGTGTTAACACCGATTGTTGTAGGTGTAGGTGCAGGTTTACTTGGTTTTTATTTATTCCCTTTTGTAACAGCAATTACTTCTGCAATTGGATCATTGATTAATAACTTCACTACCTTACAACCGCTGTTAATGTCTATCTTGATTGGTTGTTCCTTTGCCTTTTTGATTATCTCTCCTATTTCAACAGTAGCAATCGGAATGGCAATCCAACTAGATGGTGTTTCTGCTGGTGCGGCTGCGATGGGCGTAGCTGCAACCACTTTTGTTTTAGTAGTGAACTCTTGGAAGGTTAATAAGTCAGGTGTGACAATTGCGATTGCTTTAGGCGCTATGAAGATGATGATGCCTAATCTATTTAGAAAACCTGTGATTCTTATTCCTTGTTTAGTTAGTGCAGTGATTACAGCTATTCCTGTCGCTCTATTTTCTATTTCAGGTACGCCTGCTTCTGCTGGTTTCGGTGTGGTCGGACTTGTTGGTCCGTTGGCTTCTTTAGATGCAGGGCTAAATGGCTTTCTTGTTGTTCTTTGTTGGTTAGTCATCCCTGTTTTTGCGGCACTAATTACTCAATTTTTATGCGAGAAAGTATTTAAACTGTATGATCGAGAAGAAGTCTTCAAATTTTTAGGCTAGTAGATTTTACTAAGAAATTTTCAATCAATGGATGCGTAAGTGAGATGTCAACAACATCTGACTTACGTTTTTTTGCCAAAATATGGTTTTTATTTTTTATTATTAGGTGTGATTAGTGATTTATCGACACCGTATATCCTTGGCCTTTTTTATCCCAAACTGAATCAAATGACTACCGTAATTAGTGTGTTTGGTGACGTAGATAGTCCAGTCAGACGTGCTTTCTTGGTCTGGTCAGTTGTATCTGGACTTTTTTTTGTTCTTTCGTTGCCTGCGTTGTATCACCTATTTGTTGGAACATCAAAAACACTTGCAATACTTGCTGTTGCAACAGTTGGTTTATATGGGATAGGTGATTGTATTTTTACTGGGTTATTCAGTATCAATACGAATGAAAGCTCTTGGAATCTATCGACTTGGATCCATAATACAGGTTCTGGGCTAGGCTATGCAGGCTTTCTACTTTTCCCATTGTTACTTGTTCTGCTTTATCGTCAAAGTGGTTCTGTTGCAAAGTTTTAAATAAAGAATAAAATCCCTTACGGTATCTATGATTTAAGCTGGGATTCCCAATAATACCTTGATTTCAGTACAGACCGAAAACCCGAAGAGAGTGCCTTCTTTTCGGGTTTTCTTATATAATCCTCGAATGGCTTCCATGCCTTTAATCGTGGTAGAGGCAGTGCGTAAACTTCGATAGAATTTATTGCGTCTCTTTACTGGACGATGGTCTTGTTCAATCAAATTATTCAGGTATTTAATGGTACGATGTTCTGTCCCTTGATAAAAGCCGTATTCTTTTAGTTTCTTAAAGGCACTTGTAATAGATGAACTGAACCCCAAAAGTTGAACTATTTAATGGACTGTTTCCGATATTCTACTGGAGATAGTCCATTTAACTTTAG
>NZ_JAHDAC010000003.1 GCF_018499505.1 Streptococcus parasanguinis | reverse complement strand
TATAAAAATGGAGAGGACAACGATTGTCCTCTCCAGATGTTAGCTTTTCTTCAACCCACTACAGTTGACAATGAGCCTGTATTGTTTGCTCAGTCATCATGGACTGCACTTCCTCAACAAGTTTATCTATATCGTTCTGTGTGATACGAATGTGATTGAATGATGGCTCCCAATTCTGTATACTTGACCTATATACAGTAAAACTTCCATCAATTAACAATTCTCTATTTGCTTTAAAACATAATCATTTTTATAGTCAAATGTGATGATAGACCTTGTACCAGAAATTTTAATTTAACTTCCTTTTCTTATATCCCTTTTAGACTAAACTTGTAGAGCACTCATAATCTTTTTAATTTGGTATTCCAAAATGATAGGACTACCTTAAAAATCATTGTTCTCATCTTCCACTATTATACCACACAAGCACTTCCCCAAGATGCATCCTAACATTATCCAACAAAAAAACACTGAAGCTTCAGTGTTTTCTTTCTACTTATGTCCCCTGCCGGAATCGAACCAGCAACTACTCCTTAGGAGGGAGTTGTTATATCCATTGAACTAAGGGGACCTATAAAAAAAGAAGCGAGATCACTCCCGCCTCCTTGTTCGTCTTAACGACGGATTTCTTTAATACGAGCTGCTTTACCTTGCAATGCACGAAGGTAGTACAATTTCGCACGACGTACTTTACCGTAACGTACAACTTCAATCTTGTCTACACGTGGAGTGTGTACTGGGAATGTACGTTCAACACCGACACCGTTAGAGATTTTACGAACAGTGTACATTTCAGTGTGTCCTTGACCTTTACGAGCGATAACAACGCCTTCAAAGATCTGGATACGTTCACGAGATCCTTCGACAACTTTCGCGTGTACACGAACAGTGTCACCAGGACGGAATGCAGGGATATCAGTACGAAGTTGACCTTCAGTCAAGCTTTGGATTAATGGATTCATTTTATTCTCCTATCTTCGTCAATCTTGAGGGACCTCCCTCAGCGGATAAACTGTATTTTTGTGCTTCCATTACGCACAGAAACTATCATATCAGATAATTTCAGGTTTGTAAAGCTCTTTTCTCTACTTTTTCGCAACTTTTTGACCGGAATAAATACTCCACTCTTTTGGTAGGCAATAGGCGATGGCGCAAGCAATGACGAAGAATGGCAGGTTGGCATAGCCAAAGATTTCTCCTCCGATTAAGATCGGTGCGAGCAAGGTCGTCGTCGCACTGCCAAAGACACTGGCATATCCGATAGCAGCCACGACTAAGACTGGTAAGCCCAGCATAGGAGCAAGAAAGACACCAAGCGTAGCTCCGATCGCAAAGAGCGGTGTCACTTCTCCTCCTTGGTATCCAGCAGAGATGGTCACCACGGTAAAGAGGAGCTTCAAGATCCAGTCATAACTCTGCGCACTGCCCTGATGAAAAGCCACATCAATCAGATTGGTTCCAAGTCCACTATAAGTGCCGACCTTGGTCAGCTGGAGGGTCAAGAGGACCAAGCTAAGTCCAGCCCCTATAAGAGCAATCCGGATATAAGGATTAGGCAAGACTTGAGCGACTGTTTTCTTCAACCAGGAAAGGCTAACTGCAAAGAGTTTCCCAGCAAGGCCAAAAGCTAGGCCAAGAAGGGCAACTTTGATCAAGGTCTCTGGTGTCCAGCTCAGAGTTTCTCTTAGTGGCACAGCAAATTTCTCTAAACCAAGGGCATGAGAGGTTAAGCTAGCCACGATCGAAGCGATAAGAGCAGGATAGAGAGCCATCAACTGCAACTCCCCAACGGTCAAGACTTCAAGGGCAAAGAAGGTTGCTGCCAGTGGCGTCTGAAAGAGCCCCGCAAAACCGGCTGCCATCCCGGTCATGAGAAAGATACGCGAAGCATCTGGAATCTTGATATGACGCGCAAAACGATGCGAAAGGGTCGCTCCGATCTGGACCGCTACACCTTCCCGACCGACCGAACCACCAAAGAGATGGCTCATCCAGGTCGTCAGCATGATCAAAGGCACCAAGACCAAGGGGATTCTCTCCTCACGCGCGTGTCCAACATCAAAGATGAGGCCCATCCCTTTTGAAGCCTTACCACCAAAACGTTTATAAAGATAAACGATGACAAGACCCGCTGTGGCTAGAAAAAGAATCAAGGGCCAATGCTGGCTTCGGAAATCCCCTATCATGAGCAATACTTGACCAAAAATCATGTCAATAGCACCGACCAAGAGACCAATGAAAAGCGCCATCCCTGTTAGGACCACATACTGTTGTGCTTTTTGCTTGATAGATAGACTAGTCACGCGCCCTCACCTCCTCTTGGAAGTCTCTCGAGCGCTTCATCATATCTTGAAACTGAGCTTGAATGGTCGCACGATACTGCTCATCCGTCACAAGAGAGCCGACTTTCTCAATCACTTCTCTCTCCCTTCCCTGATCGAGCACAGGTAAACCCTGTTGCTTCTTATATTCTACAATTTGACCGACACAGACCATCCGTCTTTCCAACAAGGCTACTAGCTCTTGATCGATCTGGTCAATGTCCTTACGAATCTGATCTAAATCCATGTGTCTCCTCTTTATTTTGGATATAAATCGAGGCTGTAATCCATCAATCCAGCCTCTTTGTCATTAATTTGCTTTTGCTACGAGTTCTTCTGCAAAGGCTTCTAATTTTTCAATGTCTTCGTCTTCTGCAGACAAATCAACTTTGACACACTCAGAGCCTTTTTCAGCACCAGTCGCAGCGAAGCAACGGTCGAAATCATCAACTGCTTTACAGAATTCATCGTAGAAGGTATCACCTGATCCTACCACACCGTAAAGTTTGCCTTTGAGATCAAGGCCAGCCAAATCTTCGTAGAAATCTTGGATCTCATCTGGAAGCTCCCCATCACCGTAAGTATAAGTCGCTACCACTGCGATATCCGCATCAAGGAAGTCCTCCGCATCCACAGTTGTACACTCATCCACATCTACTTCGACACCAAGATCACGGAATTTGTCCGCTACGATATCCGCAATTTCTTCAGTATTTCCAGTCATACTAGCAAAAACAATCTTCGCTACAGTCATAATTTCCTCCCAAAAGCTATTTCCCGTATTATATCACTTTTTCAAGTATTTTGCACGAAACCTTTCCCGATAAGGTGAAAGAAGGGACACGTTTCAAGAAATTGGACCGATTCAACCTAATCACCCTCGTTTTCATTTAATTGACTGTTCCATTTCTTTCATCATATCCATCCTTTCTACCAAAATATTGAACTTCTCTAAAACCGCTTCCGCAGCTCCTAATTAGTGATAAATGCTTGCTGGATGGGCCTTTCTTATGTTAAAATTGACAGAGAAAATGAGGTAATGTATGAACGTAATGAATGAAATTCTTGAAAAGATTCAAGCTTATGACACGATTATTATCCACCGTCATCAGAATCCGGATCCGGATGCGATTGGTAGCCAGGTGGGCTTGCGGGATCTCCTGCGTGCGCACTTCCCTCAAAAACGAGTCTTGGCAACTGGCTATGATGAACCAACCTTGACTTGGCTTGCTGAGATGGATACTGTCAGCGATGAGGACTATGCTGGAGCTTTGGTGATTGTCTGTGATACGGCCAATACTCCCCGCATCGATGACAAGCGTTATGCGACGGGTGATTTCCTGATCAAGATCGACCACCACCCAAATGACGATGCTTATGGCGATCTGCTCTGGGTCGATACTGACTCAAGCTCTACCAGTGAGTTAATTGCACTTTTTGCAAAAGAATTGGATCTCGAACTTCCTGTAAGTGCTGCGCGTCTCCTCTATGCTGGGATTGTCGGCGATACAGGTCGCTTCCTTTATCCTGCTACTTCGACTCGGACCTTTGAGATCGCTGCAACTCTTCGAAGCATTCCCTTTGATTTTACAGCACTTGCTCGGCAGATGGATACGATCAACCTTAAGACAGCTAAGCTTCAAGGCTATGTCTACGACCATCTCGAAATCGATGAACATGGCGCTGCGCGTGTGACCTTGACACAAGAGCTCTTGAAGAAATTCGATCTACGTGATTCAGAGACTGCTGCGATTGTCGGAGCTCCTGGACGCATTGATACCGTATCTGTTTGGGCCATCTTTGTCGAGCAAGCCGACGGTCACTTCCGTGTCCGGATGCGTAGCAAACGAAAAGTGATCAACGAAATTGCCAAACGTCATAATGGTGGTGGCCATCCACTAGCGAGTGGAGCCAACTCCTACTCCCTCGAAGAAAACGACCAAATCTACAAAGAGCTACAAGAAGTGGCTCGTACGAACGAAGGCTGAGAACAGTTTCTCAGCCTTTTTATCTTGGTCATGGGGTTTTCATTTGATCTTTCTTATGGTAAAATAAAGCTAATAAAATTTTTAAGGAGACTTATTATGGAAAAAAATCGTTTGTTTATCATTATCTCTGCTGCGGTAGCGATTCTTAGCTCTTTCTTGCCATGGGCAAGCCTTAATGCTGGAAATTTTGGTTCATACAGCTGGAATGGCCTTCGCGGAGATGGATGGTTTGTTATTATCTTCGCAGTCGTTGCGATTGTCCTTGCTTGCTTGAACGATGTTAAATCTTCACTACCAAAAGGTTTTGCAATTGGTGTTATCGTAGCAGGAGCTCTCTCAACTATCGTAACATTGATCGATGTCTTCGGTGTGAACAAGTACGCTGTTGACTTCAATGGATATGGCGTTTCAATCGGCTTTGGTTTGATCCTTGCTTTAATCGCATCAATCGCTATTGTTGTAACTGGTCTCTTGGCGATGTCAGGTGGTAAAATCACTAAAGGAACATTCGAAGAACTTGCTGAATCTGGTAAAGGATTTGCACAATCTGTTGGACGCGTGACAACTTCTACTGTAAAAACTGCTGTAAATGAAATCAAAAAAGAATCACACGAACACACTGAGGGACAAGCTGATCAACCAGTGGAAGCACCAAAAGATCCAAATCAATCTGAACAATAATAAGATTAGAATCGCCTTGGTCCTGCCAGGGTGATTTTTTTGATCATTAATTTAAATAAAATTAGTGAAAATACTTGTCAAGATCCTGGAAATTTGGTAAACTAGCTTAGTAACAATCTATGGCTCGGAAAGAGACCATGGCAGAAAGGAAATATTGCAAAATGAAAAAAGATATCCATCCAGAATATCGCCCTGTTGTCTTCATGGACACTACTACTGGTTACAAGTTCCTTAGTGGTTCAACTAAGTACTCTAGCGAGACTGTTGAATTCGAAGGTGAAACTTACCCATTGATCCGTGTTGAAATTTCATCAGACTCACACCCATTCTACACTGGACGTCAAAAGTTCACTCAAGCAGATGGACGTGTGGATCGTTTCAACAAAAAATACGGTCTCAAATAAGAACCAACACAGAACCACTTCCCTTTCGGAAGTGGTTTTTTTGATCTCTGTTTCTTTTATTGTGAACGCACAAAATAAGAGGTTAGGATGTTGATCCCAACCTCTGTTTTTATCTTAATGGAACTGCATCCCACCATCCACGATAATGGTTTGACCTGTGATGTAGTTTGAATCTGGTCCAGCAAGGAAGCTGACCGCAGCTGCTACATCTTCTGGTTCTGAAAGACGTTTCAAAGTGATATCTTTAGCGAATGTTTGCATACCCCATTCGTCGTCTTTGCCCGCGTTCTTACCAACTTCATGAGCAATGTCAAACATCATTGGAGTCTTAACAATACCTGGTGCATACGCATTGACAGTGATTCCTGAATCCGCCAAGTCACGCGCCAAAGTCTGTGTGATACCACGAACTGCAAATTTAGTACCACCATAAATAGTCAAGTTTGGATTTCCGACAACCCCTGCTTGTGAAGTCGCATTGATGATCTTCCCACCATGACCCAGTGCTTTGAACTGAGCTTGAGCTGCTTGTGCACCCCAAATCACACCACCAACGTTAATAGCAAATGTACGTGTAAATTGTTCTTCTGTAATTGTATCAAGTGGTGTAGTTGGCGCAACACCTGCATTGTTTACGACAACATTCAAATCTCCAAAATGGTCAACAACCTTTTGGAAAGCTGCAGCCACTTCTTCTTTTTTAGACACATCAGCTACGACTGCAAAAGCATTATCTGCTGACAACTCAGCAACTGCTTTTTCAGCTGTTTCAGCATTGTAGTCCAATACTCCGACCTTGAAGCCATCTTGCACCAAACGTTTTGCGATTGCAAAACCGATTCCTTGACCAGCACCTGTGACAATAGCTACTTTAGACATATGATTCCTCCTTGGTATCAACGATACCAGCAAACGTTCATATAGAACAGCAAGGGTTGACAACTAGTTTTGATGGGATCTATTATAAATTTCCGACAAAACTATGCTAACAGTATACTCCTTTGTGAAAAAAGTGTCAAACTCTGGCCTGTTATTTTTTAAAAAAAGTTTATTTATATGATATTTTTATTTAGTGATAAGTGAAATAGAATATGGCTTATAACCAAAACAGATAACTGTTCTATTCTGTAAAAACTACATGAGGCTGGGACAAAAGTCCTAGCCTCTCAATTGTCTTTGAATTGTTGAGCAAGACGCAGTGGTTGAGTGGGCTCTACTACGCTGATTTCATCAGCTTTTACAGCCCTACTCAACTGTGCGGAGGTGGGACGACGAAATCGAATTCTAACGAATTACCGATTTCTGTCCCACTCTCTCTCATAAACTATTCATTTGATTGATCCCTTTAGTCATCAGACTCCGCAAATACTTGAGTAGCTTTGACTGCTTTCTTCCATCCCTTGTACAGCTCTTCCTTACGAGATTCATCCATCTTGGGTTCAAAGATTTGGGCTGCTCCATGAAGAGATTTTAATTCTTCCAAGTCCTTCCAATAGCCTACAGTCAGACCTGCTAGGAAGGCCGCTCCTAAAGCAGTGGTTTCCAAGTTTTTGGCGCGAGCAATCGCAATCCCAAGAATATCTGCCTGAAACTGCATTAAATAATCATTTTTCGCTGCCCCTCCATCTACTTTTAGGACTGGGATAGAGGTTTTAGCATCTACCTGCATGGTGTCGATGATATCGCGTACTTGATAGGCAATGGATTGAAGGGTTGCTTTGATAAAGTCTTCCTTGGTCGTTCCCCGGGTAAGTCCGAAGACAGAACCACGCGCCTCTTGATTCCAATATGGTGCTCCAAGACCCGTAAAGGCAGGGACCACATAGATTTCATCCTGGTTCTGGGACTTCAAAGCATAGGCCTCTGACTCAGGTGAACTGTCGATCATACGCAGACCGTCACGAAGCCACTGAATGGCACTTCCAGCGATAAAGATAGATCCTTCAAGGGCATAGTAGACCTTGTCATTGATCCCATAACCAATCGTCGTCAGCAGGTTATTTTCTGATAACTGCATCTCCTCACCCGTATTCATAATGATGAAAGATCCAGTTCCATAAGTATTTTTGACCATACCAGGTTCAAAGGCTAATTGACCAAAGAGAGCAGCCTGCTGATCTCCCGCCATCCCTGCAATCGGCACTTGTCCACCGTAGAAATGGAAAGGAGCTGTCTTGCCATAGATTTCAGAGTTTGAACGCACTTCAGGAAGCATGGCTTTAGGAATGTTGAGGATTTCCAAAATCTCATCGTCCCATTTCAGTTCCTTGATATTGTAAAGCATGGTACGGGCAGCATTGGAATAGTCTGTCACGTGGGCAGCTCCATCCGTCAGCTTCCAGACCAGCCAAGTATCAATGGTTCCAAAGAGCAATTCGCCCTTCTCCGCACGCTCTTGCGCCCCTTCTACATGGTCCAAGATCCAACGAACTTTAGTTGCTGAAAAGTAGGCATCAATGACTAGACCTGTCTTTTGGTGGAAGGTTTCTACATAGCCTTGGTTTTTAAGTTCTTCAGCCAGTGGAGCAGTTTGACGAGATTGCCAGACAATGGCATTGTAAATAGGAAGGCCTGTGTTCTTATCCCAAACAACTGTCGTCTCCCGTTGATTGGTAATGCCGATCGCCTCGATTTGATTGGGCTTGATGCCACTTTCAATAAAGACCTCAGCGATCACCGACTGAACCGAGTTCCAAATCTCATTGGCATTGTGCTCCACCCAACCAGCCTGCGGAAAAATCTGAGTGAATTCCTTTTGACTAGAGCTAACTTGCTCGCCTTTTTTATTAAAAATGATAGCCCGCGAACTAGTGGTTCCCTGGTCAATCGCCATGATGAAAGTTTCTTGAGACATAAACTGCCCTCCTAAATTAGATACTTAAAAATCTTGTTCTTTCATAAACTAGTATACTCTATTTCATCTAGGATTTGTATCCATTTATTTAAGAAAATCCGGTCTAACATTTTCCTAGTACTTCCAGCTCTATCAGACCAAGCAAAAAGAGCCCTGAGGCTCTTTTAACTAGTAGTTCAAATACTTATCAAGATTTACTTTGATCTAACCGATTTAAGAACTCCATGGTCGGACTGTCTTGGTAAAGCTCTTTGAGGGGAATCTTCTGATAAACCGCTATTTCATCCGCAGTCACACCGTAACGAATTAATAGATCATAAATACGATTTAAATCATGACGTAATTCATCCGTTATGAGGACGTTATCGCTTGTTTCTTTTGTTTTCCAATAATAAGATGGCAACACTTCCTTGGTTTCAATTAAAATAGTTTGCAACAAAGTCCCACCATGGCTGTCCTTCTGAGATATATCAGCCCCAAGTTCCAACATTTTCTCAAAAACCTTGAAAGACTTGTCAGCTTTTTCCTTAGACGAATACATCTCATATTGGCCATTCCAGCGTTTGATCATGCGCCTACAGTCAAATACAGCTCGTCCACCCGCTGTTTGGAGGACCGGTTGACAAAATGGATTCAGCTCTGTCGGCTCTTCAATAAAGTTAAGATCTGCTCCTCTATCAATGAGTAAGTCTGCAATATCTAAATGTCCCGATTTGATAGCGACTTGAAGGAGCGACTGTCCCTGATCTCTTTTAGGTTTGTCACCCGAAACAGCATTGACTTCTTCAGGCTTTTTATCCAATATCTGACGGACTCCCTCTAAATCTCCTCTTCGCAACAACTGAAAGGTTTTTTGCATGGTCTTTCCCCTCTCTCATTATGGATAAGAATAAACTGTGTTGATACTTTGATCCTATCTCTAGCATCTTCATTAAACTGATTATACCATTTTATGGACTTTACATTGAAGTCCTAAAGGCTAAAGATGACAGACTCCCACCGAAAGAGGTACAACTCTATTTTTATGATTTTCGTATAGCCACTAGCCAAGAGGCTACTAGGATTTCGCAACTAACCAGAAGGATAATCTGAGGAAGAGAGCTCTGAACCAGCATAAGAACAGCTAGACTATCGATCAGCATATGAGCAAGGATACAAGGAACTGCTCCTTTCGAGTACTCCTTAAGAGCTCCAAATAGGAAGGTATTCCCTAAAATCATCAGGTAAAAGATGAGATAGTTGGACGAACCTGCTGTAATCCAAGGGAGTTGATAGATAGGAATATGCCAGAGGAACCAGACAATGGAAAGAACCATCATTTTAGATATAAAGTGCTTGCTAAAGGAAAGATGCTCTTGTAAAAACCAACGCCAACCTACTTCTTCCAGACCTCCATATAAAAAGGTCCAAGGGAAATAGAGGAAGAAGGCCAAGAGGGAGTTCCCAGTAAAGCGAACATTCATAAGCAGGATGGAAATCCCATAATAGATGACGGGGATGAAGAAAGCTAGGATCCAGGATAGGGAACTTTCTTTTTGAAGAAAAACCTTTTTGAAAAAATCACCCAAGGAGTTAACTTCCCTCAACACAAGAGAAAAGACAGCCGCAATAATCAGGGGAATCAAGTTCATTAGGATAAACAGTAGCGAGGCACCCATACTACTTCCATCCGGGAAAAACCAAAGGATCACTTGCCCCACTAGAAATGTAGCAAGGAGGGCAGTCAATGCATACCAGATAGCGACTGATTGTTTTGAAATAAATTTTCTCATTTTTCCTCCTTTACAGTTACATACTTCTTTCTTGCAATCATGATTGCTAAACTAATAATAAGAATTTTACTGACGATAGATAGCCATACCTCTTCATTCACTAGAATCTGAGACAAGGAATTGATACAGGCATGAGTCATGACACAGATCCATAAATTTTGCGTTTTATGATACAAGGCCGATAAGATAAAGCAGTTAGTTAGCAGACCTACTAGAAACGGAAGCAACTGAATGACACCTAAAGAACCATCGATATAAAAGTATAGTAGATGCCAACTAGACCAAGCTAAAAAGGTGATCAAAGTAGCTGAAAGATAAGATATTTTTTCCTCCAAAGTTGGTTGAAAGAAATAACGCCAGCCAATTTCTTCAATCCCACCAAAAAGAAGAGCCTTAAAAAAGAGCACTACTGGCAAGACCAACGATTGAGTGGTGATCTTACCACCAAAGATAAAGGGGAAAAAGTCGAGCAGCAAGAAAACGAGCACTAAACAATAATTAGTTAAACTGTCTTTGACTTGAAAAAAATCTTTTAGAACTTGTTTGAAACTAGATTGATGGTAGCCAATACTGACAAGACTACCCCAAAAAGCTGATGACAAGCCACCTACAATAATAGCGATGATCCCCATTGGTGATGTAAAATCAACCTTGACTCCTCCTGCTCTTAAAAACCACACCAGAAGGCTTACTCCTAATACTTGACCAAAGGTCCCTAACAAATACATAGATAGGGCTTGCTTTCTACTCATTCGTGATTCCTTTTTCTTTCAATTAATTTCCAGTGCTATCTACCTTAACCCCATACTTGCCTGCATTTCGTTTGAGCTTCTCCACTAGCTCTTCATTCCGCTTGCTTATTCCAAAAAAGAAGGGAATAGTCTTTCCATTTCTAAGCTCGATATAAAAAGCATAGCGAGCCCCGCCACCAGATCGTCCACGAAAAATTGCATAGGTGATTTGCTTGATCTCTTTCAGTGAGATCCTGCGACGACTGAAACACAGAGCGACATGGATATAGAAGATTCCATAGCTAATATGGAAAGGAGCAAAGAAGGGACCTCCACTACGTCTCACAATTGCCCTTCTTCTCAGGAAAAGGAGAAGACTGAAAAAGAGCAACAAAATGAGCACGTATAGAATCGGAGTATACTCCATTATCTTTCTAAATTCTAACACGCCGTCTTTCATCCTCTACTTCATCTCAACCCATTTTTCATTATCCATGATAAAAGGCTTAGCCAGACCTTCGCCTGTGTAGTCTTGATATTTAGTCTCCAAGTATTTGTAGACATCTTCCTTAGTCGCAAACTTGATTGCTTGATAGGGCTCTTCGAAGGTTAGCTTTTCAACAAAGAGATAGCCGTCCTTGGCAGGAACCAAGACACCGACGTGACCGACAAAAAGGCTATTTCCATCTAGGTTATCATGAACAATAACGGAAAGCATACGCGCATTTTCATTGAACTTGAAATGAGCAAAATACTCTTCCATCTTCTTGGCATGGACCTTTACATCCGTTGTCGCCTCTGTCGGAACCCGTGAATACAGAATGTTAAAGGCTTCCTTGTCTGCCTCATCGAAGATCTTCCCTTTGTCAATGGCATCATTGTCCACGAATAAAAGTTCACTATCCGCTTTCATCTTAGGAATCTCGATGCGATTCTTCAGAAGAGTATAGCTATTGATCCGGCAGTTGGTCCCAACGAAATCGCCCTTTTTCTTGGTCCACAAGTCACTGATCTTCTCAACATTGTAGTCTGTTTTCTTGAAGGTGCTGAAGTCACCCGTCAAGCCGACCGAGCCTACAATGCTATCGTAATCCGTTACTAGACCCAAAAATTTATCTACACTGTCCTGATCCAAATAAGCAGACAAAAGAGTCCGCACTTCTTCGACACTTGCCTTGCTGTTGAGGTTGCTGTAGCTTCCCTTGTAGCGCTCCTTATCTGAACTAGATTTCTGCACAGTGGAACTTTCCTGCTTTTCCTTAGATTGCTTTTGGTTGCTACCACAAGCCGCTAAAGCAAAGATCGCCAAGGCACAGCTAGTAAGGAGCATGATTTTTTTAGATGGTTTCATAAACTGGTTCCTTCTCTATTGATTAAAATGTTTGTTCTATAAATTTTTCATATCGATAATCCTTCTCCTATATTATAGTTTAAAACTGACTTTGCTCCAACTATTTTTTAAGAAATGAGAAAAGTTTATAAGTAGCAAAAAAGAGCTGGCAAACTGTCCAGCTCTTCAATGATAATGAATCTTATTTAATCTTATGTTTGTTCATCTTTTCTTCAAAGATGGCCGTCATAATCTTACGGAGCTCTTCTCCTTCTTTTTCAGGAAGGTCTCCTTGACGTTTCGCCACGGCATAAAGTTCAGGGTATTGCTTGGCTACACGCTCAACTGTCTTGGTCGTCGCATGCCCTCTGACAAAGAAAGGAATACGCTTGATCCATTCTTGCGGTACAAGAGCAAGCAATTTCTTAGCTGCTTCCTTATCAGAAAGCTCAGCCGTGCTCAATCCTTGCTTGATTTGTTCTTGTTCTTTTTCTGTAAAATCTTTTAATTCCATAGTAAACTCCTCATTTGTTTATCTAAGGACACATTATACACCTATGTAGAGGAAAGTACAATTAAAGGAACTGAAAAATAGAACAAGGGTAAGCCACACTTATTTGTGTTTTTCTATCTCAGTTTCTAATAGACTAAGCATGCTATCATGGTGAGATCTAAGACAGTTATTATCCCAATTCCGATCATATTTCTTGACTAAGTCACTCATCACTTTTAATTTGGGACTTTGCTCTATTACATTTGGATCAGGTTATTTTTTTAAGAATCAGCGTTCAATTTTACTTTAAATCGTACTTCCAGTCTTCTCCATCTTGGTAGTAGAAAAATTCAGACAAGTCTTCTTCAAAAAAGATACGAAGCATATCCTCCATATCTAAGAAGAGGTCTAGATTTGGCAATTCTTTCAGGTCCTCCCACCAGACTTCCCCCTCTTCAGAGGATATTAAGTCTCCTTCAAACTTTTCTGTCTTATAAAAGAGAACTACATAACGAATCCCTTCTTCCACCTAATCTTTCATTCCACAAATCTGGGGAGAAGCGATCCTTAAGCCAGTTTCTTCCTTCACTTCACGGATTACTGCTTCCGTAAATGATTCTCCCACTTCGACATGACCACCAGGAAATGTAATGCCTGGCCAGTCCTCTTTTTTACGATCAATAACAAGAACTCTATCGCCGTCTCTTACCATACAAAGATTTGTAAACTCAACAGTCTCATTCATACAGATACTTCCTAACTATGTTTGTCTTTTTCTTTAAGGATAGGATAAACAATCTGTACCCTATGCTTTTTTTGGTTGCACTTGCGTATGGGCTAGCAAGTCTCCTAGATGCCTCTTATCTTTCCTAAACATCGTCATTGCCAGTAAGGAAACTGCGAGTAAAGTCGCTGAAAACGAGAGGATAATGGATAACACATCAAAATCACTATAAAAGCCATGAATCGTGCCCATATGACCGAGTTGCCAAGGTAAAAATTTGATGACATTTCTAATCAAGCTTGCCTGCACTGTTTTTTTCTGGTAGACCAGTTCCAGTCCCGCTTTCACCTTCCCAAAACTGCCATCATTTTTATAATCCAAGAATGTGAACAGGAGCGTGATTGGCAAAACAGAGGTGAAAAATACAAGCCACTGCGACTGAATCTCTGTAAACTCTGGGACACCTTTAAAAAAGATAATGTAAATAAGCATCGAACCTAAAAACAGAGGTACTAAATAAGCTAGAATGAAAAGATAATCGAAAAGAAATTCCTTCATTCTTTTTTTCAACGAAATAGGATTGATTGCTAATATCTTCATCACTGTCTCCCCCTTTCTCATCTCCTATTATAATATAAGGGTGCGAATAAAGATACTATTTATAAAAAAGAAGCCCGCAATCTTTCGATTCCAGCTTCTTTCATACTAATCTTCTCTATAAATAACAAATCCATTTGGTTGAATGATCAATCGATCATCGGAAATGCTTCCAAGACTGATCAGATCTGCTTGTTCTCTTTCTAGGACAACGTCTTTCTTGGAGTGGTTAAAGTAAGCTTTAAGGAGCTGTCCTTCATATTGCCATTCTACTGACACCACATCCGGCTCTACTTCTTCCAGACTTACTTTACCATGTTGGATTATTCCTGCCACTTCTTTTCGGAGCTGGATCAAGTCCTTCATAAAGTTCAGCATATCATTGTCCTCTGACACGCGCTCCCAAGGCATGACACGCCGGCAATCCGGGTCTGGGCCACCGATGAGGGCTAGCTCCGTCCCATAATAGATACATGGCGTTCCGCGTTGCAGATAGAGGAAGGCGAGAGCAGACTTGACAGACTGGAGATCCCCTTTGGCCGTCGTCAGGATGCGTTCTGTATCATGTGAGTCTAAGAGGTTGAACATGACCTCAGAGATCTGCTGCCTGTAGTACATAGACTGGCTATTGATCTCCCAAATAAACCGTTGCGTCTCCTTATGCCCCCGCAGGAAATAATCCTTGATACTCTCAGAGAGGGGGTAATTCATCACCGCATGGAACTCATCACCATTAAGCCAAGGTTGGGACGAATGCCAGATTTCCCCGAGGATATAGAGGTCTGGCTTCTTGGCCAAGACCGCCTTACGGAACTCTCGCCAGAATTGATGATCGATTTCATTGGCCACATCCAGCCTCCAAGCATCAATATCAAACTCTTCAATCCAGTAAGTCGCCACCTTCAAAAGATAGGCCTTCACCTCTGGATTAGCCGTATTGAGCTTGGGCATATAGCCCGCAAAGGCAAAAGCATGGTAAGACAAGTCGCGACTATTCCACAGATTTTCTGAGGAGACAGGGAACTCTTTAATATGGAACCAATCCTTGTAAATCGAATTCTCCCCGTGTTTGACCACATCCTGCCATTGAGGTGAATCGTAGCCAATATGATTGAAGACGGCATCCAGCATGATCTTCATCCCACGCGCGTGAGCCTCTTTCACCAGCTGGCGGAAGGTCTCCTTATCACCAAAATGTCGATCAATTTCAAAGTAATCAATGGTGTCGTATTTGTGGTTGCTTGGAGACTTAAAAATCGGGCAAAGGTAGAGCCCTGTAATTCCTAACTCCTGCAAGTAGTCCAAGTGATCGATGATTCCCTGCAAATCTCCACCAAAGAAATCCAACATTTTAGGGGCAATTGAGGCATCCCAAGGACGGACACCTTCTGGTGAAATTGCTGGATTGCCATTGGCGAAACGCTCAGGAAAAATCTGGTACCAAACTGTCTGAGCCACCCAATCCGGAACAGCACACCCATCAATCTCATGGATAAAAGGAAGCTTAAAGCCATTCATGACGAAGTCCAGGTTCTCCTTGGTGTAGGCTGCCACTCCCCGGTCTCCATACAAGATCTTCTCTCCCGCTGTGTCCTCTAATTCAAAGAGATACTGGATACGTGCATGGGCAACAGATACCGACACTTGCCAATAATCAAAGAGATCGTCGGTCGTCACCTTGTCCATTTCCTTGGTTGCTTCATATAGATCCTCTATAAAAATAAAAGGATCCCCATAGTGCAAGACAATCCGTTTGATATCCTCTTTCTTGGTTCGGATACGAATGTGGAGCTGGCCGTCCTTATAAAGATAGGCGTACTCCGATTCAGGCCGGTGATAAATCGCTGTTAATTCCATCTGTCTCGTCTCCTACTATACTCTCTTCTCATCATTCATCAGTTTATGCAAACGATTACACAAAACTCACTCTAGTATACAACTTTAGAAAAAGGTTTGCAAGATCTTGTGAGATAATTTTAGACTACTAACTTGTTAAGATTCTAGTGCAACACAAAAAGCCCAGCGATTGGGCTTAAAGCTCTTTGTTGAAGCAATGACTTTACATTATAAGCATCACTTTATACTGTTTCCTACTAAAATATACTACAGATCTATATTTCTGTTAATAGTTTATTGAACAGTTGTTCGAGTTTACTAGTATCTCCATAAACTGTTCCATCCATATATAAGTGATAGATATCATCATCTAAACCAATTGAAATTTCACATTCATAGCCTTTCATCAAAGCTAAAGAACGGATAACTTCTCGTTGAGTACGACCGTTTCCTTCTCTAAATGGGTGAAAATAATTTAGATTATCTAATATCCCAGCTAAACTTTTACAAATCTCAATTTTATTATTTGCGTTAAGTAGATAGTTTGAAATCAAAGTATTTAAATATTTTTCTGCCATATCAAAAGACTGAACTGGCATAAAAGCATTTCCACTTTTAGAGATATTTACTTGACGGTATTGACCTGCCCAAGTATACATCCCTTCAAAAAGAAACTTGTGAATCTTTAAAATATCTGAAACAGTATTTACTTCAATTGGATTAATAAACAGTTTTAAACTTTGGCTTGCTACTAAACGATATTCTAATTCTCGTGCTTTATTATCATTTTTCTCATTAAATTTATTTATGAGAACAGATGAATAGGGATAGGTGTATAAATTATCAGGGTCTATATAATCATACCCATCATATATTTTTCTGACCATTATCCAACTCCTAATGCAACTGCCTCTTCTCTCAGTCGCTCCACGTCTTCTACCGTGGGATGCCATCCTTCAATCATATTGGTGCTAAGAGCAAACCAGACGCTCTTAAAAACCTTTTTGTTGTCAAAAATCACACCCATAATCATCATTTTTTCTTTATCTACATCTAAGGTCATATTCTACCTCCGTCCTATTATTATAGCATATTTTCAATCATTTTAGTTCTCCTATTTAGAACTTACCCTACACAAAAAGCCCAGCGATTGGGCTTTCTCATCATCTAAATGACTGATACTCATTCCTTACTTGTATGCCGTTTTCCAAGACTGAGCGCTTGCTCTTCTGACATTTCAACTACTTTCGCAAAGTTGGTATTTCGTGGCATGCTATCCTTAGAGTACCAATAAACATCAGCACTTCCATTTCTGGCCACATAAACAACTGGAGCTAGTTGACAAGTTGGCTCTGTAGGCTGGACACGTTGAATTGGCTGTGCAGGCACTGCTGACTGACTCAGTTGAGGGGCTTGACTTGGTTGCGTCTCTACAGAAGGACTGGCTGGTTGTGGTTGACTACTTGGTTCCGTCGGCACTAAAGATGGCTTGGCGGTTCCCTTCAGATAATCAATTGTCGCATTCTTGGAATAATTATCCAAGGTAACGGTGGTGATCCCATAAGCATCTACTGACTCTTTGGGGCTACTTAGATGGATAGGCAGAAGGTTGCCATCTCGATCAATTCCTACATATTGCAAGGTCACCTGCCGAGGGATCAATTCATCCCCCGTATAGACAGGCGTCACCTTATAATCCAGCCAATAATTGGGGTGGGTGGCCAGCCAGCTATCGAGTCGTTTCTCGTAGTAGAGCATGCCCTCCACATTACTATCCGCTGTCCCTTTATAATTCCCCGTATTGGTCCAGGCAGTTAGAGGAACCAGATTTTTCCCTTCATCGGTCAGACCGCTAAACTGATAGCCAATCAGATGCCCTCTATGGAACAGCCAGGCCTTCTTCCCTTTGTTTCCATAAGCAATCTTATAATTGTGCCAGCCAACCGGATTATAGCTGAGCCGTGGTTCTCTTTTTTTCTTTGGCTCATCCTTGTCCTGAAGCTGAATATGAGCGGAAGTCGCCCGACCTAAATGATCAAACTCACCTAGAACGAGCTGCTTATTGCCATTAAAAGGCAATAGATTCAGACTCTGGTAATCGAGACCTGTTTGCTGGGCTTGAGCCCCTTGAACAATGACCAAGGACATAAAAACCGTGACCATCGCAACAATAACATTTTTCAAAAATCGTTTTGTAACCATGATTGAAACTCCCACATTTCTATCTAGTGATATTATAGCAGAAAAAAGCGGTTACAAACATAGAAGATAGGCAATTTCTTCTCCTATGTCAATTAGATTTTTTAATAAGTTTATTTTTACTTTAATATTCTTTAGTGTATAAAATATTGACTATTATTTTAATACATAAAATGATACACAACTATTCTAAATCAACTTATATTCATACCACTCTTCATCTACTTTCTGAAATCCCAAAGCCAAAAACATTCTTTGACTTTGAGTATTAAAAGGATAAATTTGAGCAGTTACCTTAACCATTTCTTTCTCTTTGGCCAACTGTATCATTTCAGAAACACATCGTCTTCCGATATGTAAATTCTGATACTCTTTGCTGATCACTATAGAAAGCTCTGAATTATCTTGAAGTGTCACATCTCCAACTAACACTCCCTCATATTGGATATAATAGCAAGAACCATGTGAAGATAGGTAATCATACATTTTATGAAGTTTTGTTACATCGTAAATCTGATCAGTATTATCCACTTGTTTGCAAACCTCACTATCTTGATACCAAAGAAGGGAGATCTCATCATTCCTATAATAGGGAATAAGTACTATCTGATCGTCTACTATTCTATTCATACTTACTCATTTCTTTCATCATAATGGGTTCCATTTACTTTTAGTTAATCTTAATATAAATATCCAGTCTTATCTCTGATGGATCTACTCCCGAATCACCTTGATTTTTCTTCTATTTGCAATGAAACTACTCAAGAAACTGATAATGGTAATCAGCCCAATGACCAGAGGGAAAATAAAAGTGAAATACATTTCAAAGCTTATCTTATTTTCTTGTAGCAATCCTGTTCTCCAAAGACCGATAGCAACAAAAATAGCCAGTCCCATCACAATCAAAGTTTGAAGGAAAGTTCTTTTTAGCATTTTTTTCGTCGCCTCTCCTACTTCATCTTCTGAAACCTCATAGATATCGAGTTCCAAACGATGAATCACCTGCTCTTGTTGGTACAGAGAGTAGCAAAATACTAAAAACGTGATCACACCGACACAATCTGTAGTGAACATGAAACTGAGCAGGAATCCAAGGATAATCCCCGACATAAAGAGCATGTACATGTTGTTCCCAAAGGTACTCAATTCTTTTTCCTTGTATTCGTCAAGCTCACCTGTAATATCGTAGAAGGCTTTAACACATTTCAATTGCCAGTTTTTATTCATCATCATCGATCCTCCAAAATAAAGAATTCAAATCCGTCCTAAGCTCTTTTGCCAGATTGATACAGAGATCTAAAGAAGGGTTATACTTCCCATTCTCAATCATATTAATCGTTTGCCTGGAAACTCCAATACTTTTTGCCAAAGCCAATTGAGAAAGACCAAGATTGACTCTGTATTCTTTCACCCGGTTCACCTGGCACCTCCTAATCACAAATGTGTCAAATATATTTGATACATTTGTTTTACAATATTAGTTGTTGAATGTCAACTATATTTGACATCATTTTTTAAAAATATTTTCTCAATTTTTAAAAAATAAAATAACGATAGACTTCTGCAGCTATGAACTGCACCCCAAAAGTTAGATTTTTTTCTGTCTAACTTTTGGGGTGCAGTTCAGATTTCAAAATATTATTTTTAATTCTATTATTTGAATGTATGGTAAAATAACTAAAATAATGCTAAAAATCAACGCTAAAACGATAAATGCCACGCAAAGTAGCAAAAATAATGAGAATGCAACCTCTACTTGCTTGTGCTGTAATCATCGTTTATTCTATACTAAAATCAGTCATATTGCTACTTTATGACAAATTACATCATAGAATATAGAGGAGGTCATACAACATGACATTTGCTGAAAAATTAAAATCCATACGTAAACAAGTAGGGATGTCACAAGAACTTTTAGCTGAAAAAATCGGTGTATCAAGACAGGCTGTAACAAAGTGGGAAACTGGTGCTGGTATTCCGGATATCGAAAATATGATTTCCATCTCAAACCTATTTAACATCTCTATCGATGAGCTAATCTGTAATGAAAGAACTAGTCTTAAGACAAGCGAATATCTTTTTGAGAGTATCACAGAGTATGATATCGATAAGATCAAGAGCTATGATATGAAATTTGGAGGCGCAGAAAAGTTTGTATTGTCCGGATACAAGGGAGAAAAGATTCGAGTTCGTCTGGTATCCAATCTTCTTTCTACACTTCAAAATGATTTTAAAGTAAAAATTGATGATAGTAGAAAAAGAATTGACCTAGATGTAAAACGTTACAATGGTGTAACAGAGGCAACGGCTAAAGAAACGGTCAGTATCTTTGTGCAAATCCCAACTCGCTATATTAGTCACATTGAATGCGCGGTTCGTGCAGAGTCTGTAGAAATTCACTCCCTAGAATGTGACAATATCGAACTTGACCTTAAAACATCTCGTATTACCCTAGAAGATATTTCAGGTAAAGTAAAAATAAACTGTAATCTTGATATGGAAGTATTATGTCATTCATTAAACGGTGAAGTTGACATTAACCAGATTTCAGCAACATCCAGAATTCGTATTCCTGAAAACAGCCTATTTACTGCTGTTACCAAAGGGATTGGAACAAATATTTATTATGAAAAAAATGGGCAAAAAACTGAACCATTCGATTCACCCGATGCAGATAATATAATTGAATTGAATGGTATTAAGAGTGAACTAGTTATCTATACAGCTGAAGAAAGAGGGTAACTAAATGAATGTAAATTATTTAAAAAGATACATCATCAGTTCTTATGTACTTGTTTGGGCACTCATTATTTTTGTAGCAGCTCCTGCAAGTTTAATATTTAAGGTTCCACCTGTTATCATGTGGATTGTACGAAATATCGTCGCATGGTCTCCATCATACCTTCTTTTATTTGGATGGAAGTATTTCAGGACTGATGAAAAAAGAACAACTTTCCTTAAGCGGTGTTTCTCTGCTAAAGTGTCGTTACTCCCACTTCTATCTTCATTTAGTCTTACATTTGGGCTCAGTATTTTATCACTCTTCCTCTACTCACTTATGACCCAAAAAACAATGCTCTCCTACATCAATCTAGGAACCGTATCATTGCCACTAAGTATTTTCTTATCATTTACATCAGGTCCGACTGGTGAAGAATTAGGGTGGCGTGGTTATATGAGAGAAGAATTTAATAAAAAATATCATTTTTTAAAATCCTCTATTTACCAAGGCCTAGTCTGGTGTTTCTGGCATACACTTCTGTGGGTTGTAGATTCAAAATTTACGGACTGGCGGGCCGTTCCTTATATTATTGCTAATATAGTTGTGATTACATCTATTACTATTTGTATGAATATTATTTTGGAAAAATATAATAACCTGATTTATTCTATTTTCATGCATTTTGGCTTTAATATCGTTTATGTATTTTTGGATGCTGATATCGGGTTTTTTATTGTTTTGACCTTGCTATATCTACTCATCACACCGATTGCAATTCATATACGAAATAAAACTGTGGAGGGATTGTGATTGGAAAAATCCTCCATTAACCGTACAAAATTTTGAGTCTATTCTGAGAAAAAGTCCAACAATTAAATTTTAAAATGAAATCACTTGCAAATTCCTTAGTTTAGTCATTATTTAATCTATCGCTATTTCACTCTATTACTATTTCAGTAATAAGCTTACCCAATCAACAGTTCGAACTTAATATTTCATTTCGCAGAATCTTAGAGTAGGCTCTAGGATTTTCAGTGATCTTGCGACAGTGACCATATCCTTGCCAAATATGAAATTTGGCTTGAGGATACTTTTGGGGGAGAACTTTTTTAGCAACTATCAAGTCGAATTCTTTTGAACCATAAAAGAATACACAACTTTTTTGTTCCTCTGGCGTAAGGTTGGGCAAATCCACAAATGCACAATCATGGGAAATATGTTTGATGCTTTCTTCATCCATAGCAATGAAAGAATCTGCCATCATCACTCCTTTTTCTCCATAAAGTGAAACCATCTTATGAACAGCTAGATCTCTGTTGCGTATAGCTTTTCTATGTTTTTTTAACAATAGGTACCTAGTAAATACATCAAGCAAAGCTGATTTTGTCCATAAACTTACCCCCTCAAAAACAACCTTACCAAACCCGATATCCTTATATTTCAATAATTTTAGTAAAACGACTCCACCCAAGGAAGCACCGAACGCTAAACGCAAGTCTTTAATATGATGATCCTTTAAATATTCATAAATCATTTTGCTTTCCTTAAGAGCCGATTCGTAAATGGTCGAAGCTGATTGCCCATGTGCAGATAAATCCGGAATAATATATCTAAACTCTTGCCCCATCTGATCTGCAATCAGCGATTTCATCCCTTGTGCAGAAGATAACATTGGATGGATTAATAATATCGTCTCCTTCTGATTAGAATTAAGATCAAGAATGTTCATTTTTTCCCACCAGATTTCCTTCCTTTACTACTCTTCTTAAGTTTCATCCAGATAAATATTGACTGCTAGGTATTCTTGCTTTTTAGCATAAGCAAATACATCTGAGGCTCTAATATAATCAAAAATATTTTCCTCGATATCTTCGTCCCAGGTCGCTTCACTGAAGATTTGATTATCTTGACTAGCTTCATAGAAAATATCAAGGTGAACTTGATAAAACTCTTCATCTTCATTTGGAGCTTGCCTTACTAACGATAGTTGAAATAAGGGTTTATTAGATATAGCTGAATATGCCCCTGTCTCAAATAAAATCATCTCATCCTCAATAGGAACGCTACACAAATCTTCAAAGATTTCTACCATATCCTCTAAAGGCATCTTATCAGTGATTCTATCTTTTAAAAATTCAAGTGATTGCTTCATGCTTTTCCTCTTTCTACATAATTGCCATCAGAAACTAACTTAAAATTAAAAATGACTTATAAATCAAAGTAGTATCTCCTTATTGGAGTTGCTACTATAGATGCCATAACAACTATACCGATAACAATCCATAGCCAGATATTCCTTTGGGCCTATTCGATGACAAAAGCACTAAAATAAAGGATCACCCAAAGTATAGACAGATAGAGAGATCCCACACCTAAAAAAAGCCCTGTCATCCAAGTGTAGGGAAATGATTCCCTGATAAGATAATTCTCTAAAATAAAATAAGAAACAATCTCTCGAATTCACTTAACTTTCTTATCTCTAATCTAGATTTTAATGACTAATATCAGCTTGGAAAAAATCTATTAAAAAGGAGAACCCCTACTCCCTTCATTATACTACATAAATAGGATAAAAGACTGAACCATATAGTTTTCACCTTGGTTTCAGTCTTATTTTTTTATAAGAGCCACGTTGTAAAATGAAGTGCAACACAAAGTTCCTCATCCTACTTATAAAAAATCTTGACCCAATCCTGCTTTGCACTTAGGATACGAGCAACATACACTGTATGCTTCTCCATATAATAAAATGCGAGATAGTTCTCTATTGGCATATAACGATAGGGTTTTCCATCATTTGTCATATCACCATACCCCCGGCTTGATACCAGAGGACATGCTTCTGGAAACAGTTCTAGGGTCTCAAGAGCGCTTAATAGCAAATCGACTTTGCCATCTGCAGCTTGCTGGCTATAAAAATTCACAAGAATATAGTCGTGAATCTCTCGCAAGTCCTGCTTAGCTCGATCTGCAAGAAAGACCTGATAGCGTTTCAACTTAGTCAAGACCAAATTCCTTTCTCACATCGGCTACAGAAGTGACTTTTCCTTGAGCAATTTCCTGGTGCCCCACTAAAATCTCCTTCTTCAAATCCTCAAAGGCCACTTGATACTGCGTGTTCTGCAAATCACTCGAAACAAATTCTCTTGGATCCACAGTCCCGTTGGCAATTTTTCGAAGTGCTGCATTCAGGACATCTGACACAGAAATTTTTTCATCTGCAAGTACTTCTTTTGTTTTCTGGTAAAACATCGCATCTGCGCGAAAATTCACTGCTTTCGTGTTTGCCATTTCTACCTCTCCTTTGTACATACAATTTGTATATACATTCTACCATACGAAAGAGAAGGGATTCAAGTGAAAAATAGATTCTTCTTTCACCGAATATAAGGTGAGATAGATAAGAGAGCTGAGTTTATGACTAGCGACAAATAGTTTTAAACAGAAAAAGGTGATAGATTGTTCTGTCTATCACCTTGTGTTTGCTATTGATCATCTTGTAATTGTGCTTTGCTTTTCTAAATCATGACACATACTCATCAATAATATTCTAAAGGGTAGGAATTATGTCAATATTTTGTCACATGCTTCATTTTATCTATGACCTCTCTTTCTTTTCTCGAAAATGAAAAGGTCTTTTTCAATCAAATTTTTTTAAAATAATCTTGTTCATGACGTTACGTAACGATGTATAATAGGTATGAGGAGGGGAGTAATTATGGCTAAATATAGAGCAATTCCGGAAGGATTTATGACAGTTGGGGAACTTGCTAAGAAAATGGGCGTTACCATCCGTACTCTACAATATTACGATAAAGAGGGGCTACTTTCCCCATCGGCAGAAAGTGAGGGAGGTCGCAGGCTTTATACCGATAAAGATATAGTGCTACTCCATCAAATTCTATCTTTAAAATCACTAGGCTTTTCTCTCAAGGATATAAAGAGCCGTTTGATCTCTTTAAAAACACCTGATGATGTTGCTAAAGCTCTTACTGAGCAGGCAGATGTTCTTCGTAAAAATATAGAGCAACTTAAGGATTCTTTGATCGCAATAGAGCAGTTAAAGGTAGAAGTTTTACAAATACAAACGGTCAATTTTAAGAAGTATGCAGATATTATTGTCAATCTACAGATGAAGAATGACTCCTACTCTCTCATTAAGCGCTTTGATGATGATACGCTCGACCAGATACGCAGTCGATTTGACAAGAAAAGCGGACAAGACTTTATGGACAGGTTGAACCACCTAAGTGATCAAATCGTGGAGCTTCAAAAAGAAAACGTGCCAGTTGAAAGCGAACAATGCCAACAGGTTGTGCAAGAATACTGGAGCTTGATTATGGAGTTTACAAATGGTGATATGAGCATGCTTCCGAAGTTGATGGAGGTTGGGAATATTGATACCGCCTCAAACGCTTGGGAAGAAAAGCAAAAAATCGTTAATGATTATTTAGGGCCTGCTTTACAAGTCTATTTTTCAAGGCTTGGAACCAATCCCTTTGAGGAGGTAGAACCATGAAAGACGCAATAGAGGTTTCTGGATTAAAGAAAAGTTATGGTAGCAATATGGTTCTTAGAGGTCTCGATTTTCAAATCAAACAAGGAGAAATCTTTGCTCTACTCGGAGTGAACGGAGCTGGTAAAACAACAACGCTTGAAGCTATCGAAGGTCTGAGAAAATATGACGAAGGCACTATAGTTGTAAACGGGAAAACCGGAATTCAACTACAGTCCTCCTCTCTACCCGCTCACATCAAACCGATGGAAGCCATAAAGCTCTTTGCAAAATGGAATCATACATACATTGATGATGCTATGCTAAAGGCCCTTGGCATAAAAGAAATGAAGGAGTCGCAATACATAGAATTATCCACCGGTCAAAAAAGAAGATTACATCTTGCTCTTGCACTTATCAGTAATCCGGATATTATTTTTCTCGATGAACCGACAGCGGGACTTGATGTTGAAGGAAGACTATCCCTCCATGAACAAATCCGAAAGCTCAAATCACAGGGCAAGACAATTGTTTTGGCAAGCCACGATATGGCCGAAGTTGAAACCTTATGTGACCGCATTGCTATTTTGAATAGTGGAAAGATTGTCTTTTGTGGTACTCCTTCAGAACTGACAGACAGGTTGGGAAGAAAATATTTCATCCATTTAAAGACCCGGGACGGAGAAGAATCTTTTGAAACAGATACGATCGAGGACACTTTGATTTCATTATTGGAAGAATGCAAACAGAAACATATCCAAATACTGGATATTAAGGTGGATCGTGGCACACTGGAGCAGCATTTCATCGAAATGGCAAGGAGGGGATCGGAATGAAAGGATTCTTATATAGCCTAGCATTACAGTGGAAATTGGACATACGAAGTAAGTCTCTCTTGGTTACTTACTATATTGTACCGCTTATTTTCTTTCTTCTCATGGGGGGTATTTTTACTTCCGTTATGCCTGAAATGGGTAGCACACTCATACAGTCAATGATTGTCATGAGTGTTTCCATGGGGGCCTTTCTCGGCTTACCGCCTTCCTTGATTGAAACATACGGAAGCGACATAAAAAAGATTTATAAAGCAAATGGTGTGCCTATTCACTTAGGATTGGTGACCATGGTTCTATCTGCCTTTGTTCATTTGATAATGACTTGCATGGTGATCCTACTACTTGCTCCAATTTTATTTAAAGCAAGTCTACCAAATCAACTTCCCCTATTCTTTCTCGCACTGGCCATCTACATTTTCGTATCTTTGAGTATCGGAAGTATACTGGGCCTTACTGTAAAAAATCAAGCAAAGCTTACCATGATAGCGCAACTTGTATTTTTACCCTCAATTATGCTCTCAGGAATCATGTTTCCTAGCATCTTACTACCTGATTTTCTTCAAGCAATCGGGCGTCTTTTCCCCGCTTCTTTGGGATACCGCTTGATGCTAGATCATGGTTTTGGTCTTGAAAATCTTTGGTATCTGATTCTTGTATCCTGTATCTCAGTAATGACTTGTATCCTCCTCTTAAATCAGCAAAAATCTAACTAGGTGCCTGAATAAATCCATAGCAACATTAACTATAAAGCAAAAAGCGACGAGATTGTTACTTATCCCGTCGCTTTAGTGTTTTTGGTTGTTTTTATCTAATCTCTGTTATGTTATTGAAACTTCTTGCTCCCATCGTCTAAGCACATCCTTTAAGGGCTCATCAAGATAGGTATAGGCCTTATCCTTAATCCAATCAGGTATGCCATAAGCTGCTTCTGCTATACTTCCTGTAATAGCAGCAAGAGTATCGCTATCCCCACCAAGAGAGATGGCATTCCTAATAGCATCTTCAAAGTCTGTACTTTCAAGAAAGGCAATGATGGCCTGAGGTACCGTATCCTGACAGGTTTCATTGAAATGATAGTTAGGACGAATGTCATCGAGTGATTGAGAAAGGTTATATCCGTACTCTTCCTCTATGTATTCCCTGATGCGTCTCTTACACTCTGTAGGATGATCATTGATTGGTTGCTCGTAGTCGCCACAATAGCCTCCAAAGTAATAACGACACAGAAAGATAGCATCAGACGTCGCCATAGCTCCTTTGATACCCTCTGGATGGTTATGAGTCACCTCTGCAGAAATTCTCGCAAGATTTCTACTAGATGGCCAAGTACCTGTTCTTGCACAGAAACCACAATCCATCACCCAAGCACAAGGAGAAACACGCATGGCAGAGCCATTGCCAAAGCTATTATAAGGGGAACCATCATTGCTTTGAATCCATATATTAAACCTAGGCCCGTACCCAGCATCGGGATACATTCTGCCATATTTCTTCATGGCATCAATAAAGTCATCCTTCTGACCACCGTTCATGATGGCTTCAGCAACAGCACAGGTCATAACCGTATCGTCAGTGAAAAAACAATCCTCACGAAATAATGGAAAGTCTTTCGTTTTAATATTGCCCCATTCGTAAACAGAACCTACAATGTCTCCTACTATTGCTCCTAGCATAAGATTCCTCCTTACAGCATATCAGATTTCCAATGGATCACTCTTTAAAAATGGCTCAACCAAATCAACCCATTCTTGAGGCAGGTAAGCTGATAGATAGCCATGGTTATAGCCCTTTGCTTCATACAGGATCGTGTTAGGATGTAGCTGCTGAAATAATTTAGCCGATGCTCTCACACAGTTTAATTCTTTTTCACCATAGATATACAGAACCTGGGCCTTGCTAGCAGAAATCGTGTCCTTCAACTTGTAACGCCCCATATAGGTTTTGTAAATGGTCACCAATGTTTTGATAGGCGTCCTTGGCAGATCCTCCAAATAATAAGCTTTTATCTCCTCTGGATAAGCCAGTTTAGGATAGAGTTTGTCCATCATGCTTAATTGAAGTTTACAAGAGAATTTACTGAACATCAGTTTACCAAATAGAGCTACTAGAAAGATGCTGATTTTAGCTAACCTTGGTTGAGGAATACAGAGGCTTCCATCTATGATGGCCTTCTCAGCTATCTCGCTGTCTAATGACAAAAGCTCCATGGCAATTTGACCTCCGAGCGAAACTCCACCGATCGCAAATAACTTCCCACCACAGTTTGCTTTGATATAGTCTAGAATCTCCAAAGCAGAATCTTCAGTAGAAACATAATCGAGTTGATATTCTTCACCGTGGCCATTCAGCGTGGGTAGAATAACACGGTATTCTTCTGACAAGATCCGTGCTTGACGAAGATAATTCCACCAAGAACTGCCACCGCCATGTATCAGCAAGATAGAAGGCAAATTCTTATCACCAAATTCATGGAATTTCATATATAAAGTCCTTACTGTGAGTCTTTCAATAGATACGTTCTTGTTTAATCTGTTTAAAGAAGCAGTGATCTAAATACATCAATCGTTACTTTCGATAATAGTTAAGCTGATCAAAAATTTAAAATATTTTTTCCTTACTAATTCTATTACTCGCCAATATAGTATAAATTAAATAACAAATAAAAATAAAAAAGCAACCAGTCTTACAACTTACTACTGTTCATATGATAATTTACAAATGTCTTTCCAGCCACTCGATCTTTTTAAAATCCTTATTGTTATTGTGATCATTTCGATAGGAGTCTTGAGAAGAAGCTTTGTAAATACTTAGATACTGCTCCATACTTGGAAGACGAAAAGTGATGCCTTCAATGTGAATAAGCTCTATATCCGATTCCGAAACTCCTGCAAAATCGGGTAAGGAATCGATACTTCCAAATTCAACACTCACTCTATCCTTTTGGAATTCATGCTCATGAATATCTATTAAGACGTAGCCTAAGTCTTTCATCACTTTCATTATCTTGTCCCAGTCATTAATTCTGAGATGATCAGGTACTTCCCAACCTCTAGGGTCACCAGGCACATGAATGTCAATGTCAGACGGCTCCCAATTTTCTTTCGTTCTAAACTCAAATCCCAAAGAGCCCATCAGTGTCGGTGTAATTCCGACTCGATTTAAATGGAAACAAATGGATTTAAATTCTTCAAATAAGAGACTCATATTTACTCTAAACCTTTCATATAGATGTTCGTTATTTCTACTATATAACCTTGAACAAAATCACCTTCATTTTCTAGAGTATAGCTAGTTATTTTGGATACAAATTCTTTTCCTTACTAATTTGATTACTTGCTAATATTGTATAAATTAAATAAGCTATAAAAATGATAATAAAAGTAAGATTAATCTTTAACACAAAATAGAGATTTAACAAATTTGCGAACGCATGAAATAATATACAGTAACCCACTGATTGTGTTTGACGGTAAAGAAGTCCTAAAACAAAACTTAAAAATAATGTATATATAAAAAATAAAATGAAAGGAAATCCTTGATGACTCTCTCCAACTATAAACCATAAAGGCAGATGCCAAATTCCCCAGATTGAACCTACAATCAAATTAGATTGCCAATAAGTATATTTTTTATCAAGTAAGGGTTGTAATATTCCTCTCCATCCTAATTCTTCATGTCCACCACCAAAAAAGATTAATTGAATAAAGAATAGTGGCATCAGGTAAATTGACACTCCGTTTAATTCTAAGGAAGATACAGAAAATAGTATCAAAATTGCTAACAAATGAATAATGAAATAAATACTACTATTTTCTTTCTTACTAAATACAAAATGTTGAAATTTTATATTATTTATTTTCAAATAAAAGCCACTTGCAATAGCTGGTCCAAGTGCACCTACTATATGAAATGTTCTTCCTATAATCGTTTCTAATCCCAAAATATTTGATTGCGTAATTATGGCAAGAAGCCCCCAAGCTATATAAGTAATTCCAAATGTAATATAAAGATAATTTTTTAAATTCCTTTTATCAATTTCTGTCATTTCATCTCCATATCTTGATTATTTTAAATGTAATATTTTCTGCTTCTTAGTTGCTCTCGATTATAACTACCTATATTCTATCACAAAAATGCAAAAAAAGCCTTACAATCAAGGCTTTTCAGTATCCCTTTCGTTCCAAGGTTTCTAGGCTTTTACCAGCAAAGCTACACACTCGACGTGATGCGTTTGCGGAAACAGATCCACCGGTTGCACTTTCTTCAATTCATAGCCCAACTCTTGGTAGAGTTTGATATCACGCGCCATAGTAGCCACATTACAGGAGATATAAGCAATCCGGTCAGCGCCTGTTTGGGCACTTGCTTTAATAAAGCTTTCGGTTAATCCCTTGCGTGGTGGATCGACTAAAATAACGGTTGGTTGGATGCCTTCCTTGAGCCAATTCTTCATAGCATTTTCAGCTGTGTCACAGACATAGTGGGCATTTGTGATGCCGTTTAAGCTAGCATTCTTCTGGCTATTCTCTACTGCTTCGGGGATGACCTCTACTCCATAGACTTCCTTGACATGCTTGGCAACGGACAAGCCAATGGTCCCAATTCCTGAGTAGGCATCAATCACCACATCCTCTTCACTTAACTCCGCAAAGTCAATAGCTGTCTGATAGAGCTTCTCTGCCATTTCTGTATTGACCTGGTAAAAGGCTGGTCCAGAGATTTGGAAGATATTTCCCAACATTTGATCGGTAATATAGTCTTGACCGTAGAGAAGCCGCCATTCTTTCCCAAAAATGGCATTGGTATTCTGGTCATTGATATTTTGCATGACGGATCTGATGGCTGGAAATTGCTGGATCAACTGCTCGATCAACTGGTCCACACGGAACACCTTGGGACGAGTGGTGACCAAAATGACCATGATTTCTCCTGAATGGTGACCTCGGCGGACCACAAGATTGCGAATCAAGCCAGACTGTTCCTTTTCATCATAAGGCTTGAGGTCAAACCGACGAATCAAATCTCGAAGAGCCAAGACCACTTGATCAATGACTGGATCTTGGATATAGAAGTCTTCAATCGGCATCAAATCATGAGAGTTCTTGCGAAAGAAGCCTGTCTCTACCTGACCATTGACACGACGGACAGGCACCTGGGCCTTGTTGCGGTACTGGACGGGATGGTCCATACCCAAGGTCAGGGGCACTTCGATATCAGAGATTCCTGCCATCTTATAGAGGCTATCCTTAACCTGCTTGGCCTTGAATTTCAGCTGCTCCGGATAAGCTAGGTGGCCCAAGTCAGCAATGCCGCTTCGCAAGTAAGCCAGATCTAGCTCTTCATTGCGGTGAGGAGATTTTTCCAAGTACTCCTCTACTTTTCCGTAGCCGATTTTCTTATTGACCTTGAGCACGCGCATGCGAATGACTTCTCCTGGCAGGGCATTCTCCACAAAAAAGACCAGGCCATCCACCTTAGCCACTCCTGCTCCTTCGTGGGTCAAATCGACAATCTCAACCGTTACAATTTCATTTTTCTTTAACATCGTTTTCTATCTTTCTACAAATTAAAAGGGGTGGAGTCCACAACTCCTATCCCCTTATTATATCATCTCAGTCCCATTTGGTACAATTTCTTTTTATAAGCGTCAAAATCGACGAGCAGGCCTTGGCCACCGTACATATCGTAGGCATCTACCCAATCCCCATTTTCTGGGATGGTCACTCGTTCAATTCCTTTTCCAGCACTTCCGACTAGTCCAAGTCCATTGGTCAATAGGAAAGAGAAAGGAACATTGGTAGACGTCATAGCAAAGACTTTCCCAAGTGCTTCAGATCCCGTAAAGAGTTTGGTTGGATCCTTGATCTGATGCATGATAGCGGACATGACCTCTTGTTGGCGACGGGTCCGACCAAAGTCTCCTTCATCATCCTTACGGAAACGCGAGTAATTGAGAAGGGTCCGGCCATCCATCCGTTGTTTTCCAACCTTGATGGTTTGCTGCGGAACGACTCCGTCTTTCATGTTCAAATCATCTGGTACTTCTACTTCACTGACCTTTTCGCCATCAACCGTTGAAAACTGCGCATTCATCTCGACCCCATTTGGGAAGAGGGTATCGATCGCTGTCGCAAAGGTCTTGAAATCGACCATGGCGTAATATTGGATGTCAATGTCAAAGTTGTCTTTGAGCATCTGACGCACCAATTCAGCCCCTTGGTTGTTATTTTGCTCCCCGATGGTGAAGGCCGTATTGAGCTTCTGGTCGTAGTAGCCATCATACTCTGGAATATTTTGCTGGCTAACACCATCGATATGGACCAATGTATCCCTCATGAAGCTGACCATCTTGATCTTGCCTTCTTTGTTATTGACATTGACCACCATGATGGAGTCTGTCCGTGTCTCATCTGACTTCTCACCGATCCGACCATCTGTCCCCAAGATCAGGATATTGACCCCATCTCGCGACTTCTTGCCGTTAAATTTCTCAACGACAGCCGGTTTGGCATCTGGACCTGTCGGCTTGCTGTTCAGGCCTTTCACAAACATGAAGACCATGCCACCGATAATGAGCAAGAAAAAGAGAGCAATCCACTTGAGAATCCGTTTGACGCGGATCTTTTTCCGTGGTTTCTTAGGTATATCGCTCGTCGCAGCAACTGCTTTCTTCTTAGACTTTTTGCTACGTGATTGGTAAACAGGGAGATCCCCAATTGGTTCAGCAATCTCACCTTGCACTTCTTCTGTAGCGTCTACCTCCGGTTGAAGGGCTTCTGCTTCCTCATAAGCTCCTTGGCTCTTCTTGAGCAGGTAATTATATTCTAGTTGTTCTCGTTCATTCAAATAATGAAAATTTGAGTATAAGTACTCTAATCTCTTTCGCTCATGGTGAGATAGAAAGTTGGATTCGTTACTCATCTTTTCTCCATTCCGTTATCTTTTAAGGTATAGACCTGATACTGACCCAAGACTTTTGTCTGAATGCCCAAACTGTCTAATTCTTGATAGGCAAATTGCAGAAGATCAGGCGCTTCATTTAGGAGGTCAATAATGAAAAAGTATTCTCCTAAAGCTGTTTTTAAGGGGCGACTTTCAATCTTGGTTAAATTGATCCCCCGCCAAGCAAAGGTAGACAATCCTTTATAGAGGGCTCCTGCCAAGTTACTTGGCAAGGTCAAGGCCAAGCTAACTTTTTGAAGAGAGGGATTCAATGCTTCTGAGATCGCTGGCTCTTTGGCCCCTAAAATCCAAAAACGTGTATAATTGTCCTCGATTTCTTGGATGTCCTTGGCCTGGACTTCCAAGCCGTACTCACTGGCTGCTGCCAGAGGGGCAATCGCCGCAATTTCCAAGTCTGGATGCTCTGCTACATAGCGAGCCGCATAGGCTGTTGAAGCCGTCATTTCCATAGCCGCATCTGGATAATGGGCCCTTAGAAAAGCCTTCCCTTGGGCCAAGGCCTGTGGATGCGAATAGACCGTTCGAATAGGCCGATCTTTCTTTGCCACCAAGAGCTGTTGCTTGATGGGATAGACCACTTCTGCAACGGCCTGAATCGTCCCTTGGTGAAAGAGGTAATCAAGGGTCTCATGGACACTGCCTTCAATAGAGTTTTCAACTGGGACAACCGCAAAATCGATCTCTTGATTCTCATAAGCCTTGATGACATCTGTGATCGTCCGATAGGCGATTCGTTCAGAAGTTGGAAAGCTATGAGTAACCACATCGTGGGTAAAAGATCCCTTGGGACCAAGATAGCCTACATGCATCGAATAATCTCCGCAATTTCTTCAGGTGTTTTGTCCTCAACATCCACAATATGGGTAGCAATCGCTTCATACAAAGGCAAACGACCATCAAAAATCTTCTTGAATTCTTCTTTGGTGTGGTTTAAAAAGAGGGGGCGTTGCATGGCTTTGTCATTTTGAATGCGGCTGTACAAGGTCTCCAAATCTACCCGCAGATATATGTTGTGAGGATTTTTTTCCAAGAGGGCACGGTTATGAGGATTGACCACAATCCCGCCTCCAGGAGAAATGATGGCCGCTTCATTTTCCAATAAACGCTCTAACATTTCAGCCTCGCGGCGACGAAAGGCAGCTTCTCCTTCCACTGCGAAATAATCATTGATCGACATGCCGATCTCTTTAACAATTAATTCATCCATATCATGGAATTTTGGATCAAGAATGCGACCAACGGTCGTTTTACCTGTTCCCATAAAACCAAGTAAAATTTTAGCCATGCAGTAAGGTCTCCAAATCTTCAAAAAAACTAGGGTAACTGGTGTTGATGGCCTCTGCCCGATCCAGCACCACATTTCCATCTCTCGCCAATAAGGCAGCAATGGCAACCATCATCCCAATTCGGTGATCTCCAAAGGTCTCTAAGTCTGCTCCATGTAGAGGAGTCGGTCCAGTGATGATCATGCCGTCTTCCGTTGGCACGACATTGGCTCCCATAGCATTGAGGCTATCTGCTACGACCTGGATGCGGTCCGTTTCTTTCACACGAAGCTCTTCAGCATCCGCAATCACGGTCTGACCATTTGCTTGTGTCGCTAGTAAAGCAATAATCGGCAATTCATCAATCAAGCGTGGAATCAACTCCCCATCAATCCGAATCCCTTTTAAGGACGAAGTCTTAACAGTGAGACTTGCAGAGACCGCTTTTTCATCGCGATCCTCAATGGTGAGATCTCCCCCCATTTCTTGAATCACATCGAGAATCCCTGTCCGCGTTTGGTTGATGCCAACATTTTCAATCTTGATCACACTCTCTGGTAGAATGAGGCCAGCCACTAACCAAAAGGCTGCACTGGAAATATCTCCAGGAACGATGACTTCTTGACCTTGGAACTCTTGTCCACCTTGGATGCGGATGGTTTTTCCATCCACTTGGATCTCTCCACCAAATTGGCGAATCATATCTTCCGTATGGTCACGCGTCTTTTCCTTCTCGATAATCGTCGATTCACCTTCAGCTTGTAGAGCAGCAAAAATGAGAGCAGACTTGACTTGGGCCGATGCCACTGGCAAACGGTAATGAATGGCTTGGAGCTGATGGGTCCCTTTTTCATGTAAAGGTGGGCAATCGCGCTCTCCCTGACCAGCAATCTCAACTCCCATCTGACGCAGTGGGATCGCCACACGATCCATGGGCCGTTTGGAAAGGCTGTCGTCTCCGACCATGGTCACTGCAAAATCCTGACCTGCTAAAACACCGGAGATCAAACGAATAGACGTTCCTGAATTGCCCATATCAAGGGGAGATGTCGGGGCTTGAAGACCTTGAAAGCCTACTCCTTGAATCCGAATCACATCCCCGTCATCTTGGATGGAGACTCCTAAATCTCGAAACACCTGGATGGTAGAAAGCACATCTTCGCCTCGCAAGATATCATAGACCTTGGTTTCGCCCTTTGCAAGACTTCCAAAAATAATGGATCGGTGACTGATGGATTTGTCACCAGGGACACGAATGGTTCCCTTTAGACCCTTGCTATTGGTTCTTAATTTCATTGCCATCTCCAGAGTGCTTTTCCACATATTCTATCATAAATAGGACTTGAATTCAATTTTTGATCAAAAATTTTGAACAAAAAACGAATGTTTCCAAGCATTTTTTGAGCTTGTTTTCCTCTAGTGGCGAACGAAAATACCAGAGTCGAAATGACAACTCTGGTAGAAATTTCTACTTGTATAAATCTTGAATCGGCTCAAAGATGATCTTTTCAAGATCTGCAAGATAAATAGACAATTGCTGTTGTTTAGTGAAAAATTCATTCACAATCGGACTTGCTTGGATTTTTTCCATATAGTCCTTCATTTCTTGTTGCACAGCTTCTGTTGGAAGTTGACCGGATTGCATCAAGCCTTGCAGTTGATTTTGGAAAGCGACGTATTCGTCAAACAGTGTTTTCGCTTCTGGATTTGCTTCGATCGCTTGTTTGCTTTCTACGACAGCCTTGTATTCAGGAAGATCTCGAAGGGTCCGAGAGAGTTCATTTGCTACATCATAAATATTTGCCATTTTCTAGGCTCCTTTACTGATAAGATACTTCTATTATACTGTTTTTCCTTCAATATTCCTAAAATGAAGCAGGCCTTTTAATGCAAATCCTTCTGTAGACCTAGCGAGCAAGGACGGTATAAGACGTCGCCTGGCTGATCAATGTTTGAGCCCGCTCTTGATCCTCTGCATTTTTAAAGGTCAGCTGCAAAATCCCGTGGATATCCTCCCGATTTTCTTCATTGATGTGAATATTGACTAAGGAAATCCCTTGTAGAAGTTGTAATATTTCGAGGATCACACCTTCCTTATCGGGGACATCGATAAAGAGATCATAGGCACTATCGCGTCCAGCACGCTGATGGATCTGCATTTCTTTTCGGTGCTTGCGCCCTTCTTGGAAAAAGGACCAAATAGCCTCCTCGTTATCTGCTTGGATGGTTTCAGCCACTTGGTCCAAACGCTCTTTGAAATCTGCAATCCGCTCTAATATCGCTTGAGGGTTGGACAAGAGAATAGAAGTCCACATGCCTGGCTCACTTTCCGCAATCCGTGTCATATCCCGAAAGCCACCAGCCGCAAAACGACGGGTCATTTCATGCTCTTCCCCATAAGCTACGGCCTGCTCGACCAGAGTCGAGGCTAAAATATGGGGAAAATGGCTGATCTGGGAGGTTACCCGATCATGTTCCTCGGCATCGATTTCAATAAAGCGGGATCCCAATCCACTCAGAAGCTCTTTCAACTCTTCCATGGCACCTCCTGTCGTCAAGCTGGAAGGAGTGAAAATATAATAGGCATTTTCAAATAAGGTTGCATCTGCTGCTGCAGCACCTGTCTTATGACTACCAGCCATGGGGTGTCCTCCCACAAAGCGAACAGCCTTGTCTGTAAATACCTTTTCAGCTTGTGCGACAATTTCTGCCTTGGTAGAGCCTGCATCTGTCACCAGTACCCGGTCTTTCAAATTCAGGCCAGCTAAGGTTTCTAAGTAAGACTTGGTTTGCTTGATGGGAAGGGCCAAAATAATGATATCCGCTAAAGGGGCAAAGGCTGCGAAATCATACGTCACCTGATCCACCATTCCTCTTTCAAGGGCGATGGTTCGAGAGGCTTCACTTCGATTGTAACCAAGAATGGTCACGTTTGGGTGGGCTCTCTTAATGCCTAGCGCGAGTGAAGCACCAATCAAGCCCAAGCCTGCAATATATACAACTTTCTTCTCCAAAGGAAAACTCTTTCTCTTAAAAATTCTTCGTAAAGTCCCGGTGCTTAGCAACGGCTTCTTTCAATTCTTCCAAGTTATCGGATGAGAATTTTTCAAGCACTTCTGTAGCAAGGACTGTTGCGACCACTGCTTCCATTACCACACCTGCAGCTGGCAAAGCCGTTGGATCGCTGCGCTCAACTGTTGCCTTATAAGGCTCATGGGTTTCAATATCCACACTCATCAAGGGTGTGTAGAGGGTCGGAATAGGCTTCATGACGCCACGAACCAGAATGGGCTCACCGTTGGTCATGCCCCCTTCAAAACCACCAAGATTATTGGTGCGACGGGTATAGCCAGTGTCCTGAGACCAGATGATTTCATCCATGACTTGACTACCTTTTAGGCGACCTACGTCAAAACCAAGGCCAAACTCAACTCCCTTAAAGGCATTGATAGAGACCACTCCTTGAGCGATTTTTGCATCCAATTTCTTGTCCCATTGCACATAGGATCCTAGTCCAACAGGCACACCGCCAACCAAGGTTTCCACAATTCCCCCGATGGTATCGCCATCTTTTTTCACTTGGTCAATGTAAGCCTTAACGGCTTCTTCTTGTTCTGGCACAACGATCGAAACTTCCGACTGACCTGCCTTTTCTTTGATTTCTGAAACAGTTAGATTCTCGGGAATTGCAATCTCGATTCCCCCAAAATTAACAATGTGACTGGCCACTTCAAGGCCGATCTCTTCTAAAATCCGTTTAGCAACTGCACCAACGGCTACACGCATCGTCGTCTCACGGGCAGAAGAACGTTCGAGCGAATTACGAAGATCGTCAAAACGGTATTTGATCCCTCCGACTAGATCAGCATGACCAGGACGTGGCTTGGTGATCTTACGCAGATTTTTCTTTTTCTCTTCGACCGGTGCTACATTCATGATCTCCAACCACTTTTGGTGATCCAGATTGGTCACATTCAGAGTAATCGGACCTCCCATGGTCAAGCCATGACGGACCCCAGATGTGATCTCGACACGGTCGCTCTCGATTTTCATCCGAGCACCACGACCATAGCCACCTTGTCGACGTTTGAGCTCTTTATTAATATCCTCTTCAGATAAAGGAAGGCCTGCCGGAACGCCCTCGATGATGGCTGTTAATCGAGGCCCATGGGACTCTCCTGCTGTTAAATATCTCATACGACCTTATTCCTTTCTTTCTAAAAAGTCCTTCATTTCTTGAAGAGGGATTTGATGAATCGCTGCTTGCCCCAACTCTGGAACAATTACTAATTTCAAGTTCGTCCCACGCGCTTTTTTGTCATGGGTCAAGGCTTGATAAAGGGCTTCTTTATCCCAGTTCTCATAGGTTACCGGAAGGCCAAATTTCCGGCACATTTCTTCGATTTTTTGAGTGATTCCTTTTGGCATCAAGCCCTTTTCTTCTGCAACTCGGGAGAGCTGCACCATGCCCATACTGACGGCTTCTCCATGCATAACTTGCCCATAACCAGCTGTCGCTTCAATGGCATGCCCGATGGTATGACCAAAATTGAGATACAGTCGAATACCATTGTCCAACTCATCTGCCACCACATGGTCTCGCTTCACCAGGCAAGAATGGGAAATGATGCTCTCTGCATGCTCTAAAATACTCTCGACAGAACCATCCATGGCTTCCAATTCTTCCCAAAGTTCAGTATCTTGGATGAGACCGTACTTGATGACTTCGCCCATCCCCTCGATCAATTCACGTTGCCCCAAGGTGCTCAACACTTCAGGATCAATAAACACACCATCTGGTTGGGCAAAAGTTCCTACCATGTTTTTGGCAAGTGCTGTGTTGACTCCAGTCTTTCCCCCGATAGAAGAATCCACCTGTGCGGTCAAGCTAGTCGGGATCTGAACAAAGGAAATTCCCCGCATATAGGTCGAGGCAGCAAAACCAGCCAAATCACCAACTACGCCACCCCCAAGAGCAACGATTCCATCACTGCGCGTCATGCCCTGGGTAGCTAGAAAGTCATAAACTTTTGAAACAGTGGTTAGATTCTTACTGGCTTCCCCTTGAAGAAACTCAAAGCGCACCACTTGAAAACCAGCTTTCTCAAGGCTCTTCTCTACGATAGAGGCATATAGCTTAGCCACGCGGTTATCGGAAATAATGGCGACTTTTTTATCGCCCCAAAGAGTGCGCAACCAGTCTCCAACCTGGTTGAGACCACCTCTTTCAATCACAATATCATAGGAATGTCCTGGAATAGGTACCGATACGTTCATAGGAATCTCCTTCACGTTTTTCTTTGATTCTATCTTATCATGAAATAGGGCACATGTCTCAATCAAAATGAAAAAGAGACTAGAGCAAGACTGTTTTTTAAAAAATCAGTTCCTGTTCTAATCTCATAAAGCTTTTTCAATAGGAAAATGTAAAACCCTCTCTTAGTCACATACAAATTGGCGATATTCTGTTGTCAATGCTTCCCATACAGACTCTGTAGGAAATACTTTCCCAGTCATTAATTCAAAGGCTGCTTCAGCTTGATAAAAGAGCATTCCCAGCCCATTTACCCTCTGGTTTCCTTGATTCACTGCTAATTGCAGAAAGGGGGTCACTGCCGGATAGTAGGCCATCTCTACGATTAAGGCATGTGGCGGAAAGGTCAAGTGACTCGCTATCGGAAGAGACTGACCATCCATCCCAACACCAGTGGCATTTAAGATGAGATCAGCTTGATTAAAAGAGTTTTGAACTTCTTCATCTTTCTCAATCGCATACAATTCTATCAAGAAATCAAAGCCATCTTCAATCAACTGAACTATTGAACAATAATGAACCAATCTTTCCTCTCTCACAAAGACAAGGATACGTTTTACACCTAGATGAATCGCCTGTGCAATAATCGCTAAAGCTGCACCACCTGCACCTAAGAGAACCATTGTTTTTCCCTCAATAGAGAAAGCAGGAGGTAAACTACGAAAGAAACCAATCCCATCCGTATTGTAGCCTTTAAGCTTGCCATCACGGTGAACGATGGAATTGACAGAGCCAATTTTTCGAGCCATCTCATCCACTTCATCTAAATAAGGAAAAACCTTCTGCTTGTAGGGCATGGAGATATTGGCCCCAATCATATCCAACTTACGAATTTGGCTGATGGTGCTTTCTAAGTCTTCTTCAGCAATATCCCAAGCTAGATAAGCAGCATTGGTCGCTGTTAATTCATAAGCTAGATTATGGATGAAAGGAGAAATACTATGACGAATGGGATGGGCAATGACCGCTGCCATCCGAGTATATCCGTCAATCTTCATTTAATAACTCCCGAATTCTTCTCATATTTTCAAGAGGAATTTGACCTGGAGCACTTTCATCTCCGACTCTAGCATAAGACCAAGAAGAGCCTGTCAAATCAGCTGTCAAGCGCGAAATCTTCCCGACCTTGCCCATGGAAATGGTTACATATTCTTGCTCAGGATTCAGCGTCTTGAATCCACGCGTATAATTCATCAAGTCAAGAACATCTTGTTCATTGTGTGCCATAACGGATACCTTGACCAATTTTGGAGAAAAGCTGGTCAATTCCGATAAGATCTCCATCATATTTTCCGGTGTCTCTTGGAAATTATGGTAACTGAGTACAAGATTTGAAAACTCCAACATTTCCTCAAAGACGTCACGATGGCTATAAAACTCGAAATCGATATAATCCGGATGATAGATGGATTGAATATCTTTCAGGATTCCAACATATTCCTCGTTGGTCAGCTCCATCTCTCCACCTTCAGCTCGAGTCCGCAAGGTGAATAAAATCTCGCGTCCAGCAAATTTTTCAAATACTGCTGGAGCAACGGTTAAGATCTCGCTTTTTTCTAAAAAGTCCGCACGCCACTCAATGACATCTGCATCCTCGTAACGCGAACTATCTAGTTGTTGCGCCTCTTCTAAGGAGCGAGGCATAATCGAAACAACTAACTTCATACATCCACCCTAATCGTAAATACTTTTAAGTAGTTACTACTTTCTTCTTTCTTGTTCCATCGAAAATCTCCCGGAAGTCCGTATTGCGCTATATAGCGATGCTTACGTCCTTGAAATCCTTTTTCGATTTGTTTTTTAAATTTATCTTTGGTCACATTTGCCGCATTGGTACTGAGAATCAAGGTTCCTCCTGGATTTAAAATCTCAAGAGCCTCGCTGACCAATCGATGGTAATCTTTAGCGACCGAAAAGGTCCGTTTTTTATTCCGCGCAAAGCTAGGCGGATCGAGTACGATCACATCATAGCTTAGGTCATGGCGTTTGGCATATTTGTAATAGTCAAAGACATCCATCACGACAAAACGATGAGCATCCAGCGCCAAGCCATTTGCCACAAAATGCGCTTCTGATAATTCTCTACTTCTCTTAGCCAGATCGACCGATGTTGTCTCAATTGCCCCACCCATTGCCGCAGCCACAGAGAAGGCCGCCGTATAGGAGAACATATTGAGCAAGGACTTGCCAGCTGCTAAGCCCTCTACCAAGCTACCTCGAACTTCATGCTGATCCAAAAAGATTCCCGTCATCAAACCATCATTGAGAAAGACTTGGTAAGAGACTCCATTTTCAAGAATCAAAAATTCTTGCGGAGCTTCTTCTCCATAGACATGAGCCGATTCATAGTCCAAGCCTTTAAAGCGAATCTTTTCATAGCCACCTCGGACTTCTGGAAAAGCTTCTTGAAAGGCCGCTAGAATGGTTTCCTTGATCTGAAATACAAAGGGATTGTACCAAGAAAAGACAACAAACTCACCATACAAGTCAACCGTGAAGCCACCAAAACCATCTCCCTCTTGGTTAAAAAGACGAAAGGCTGTCGTCGTTTCATCCACATAATAAGAACGACGGTATTGCTTGGCTTTGATGAAAAGCTTTTTAAAAAAGTCTTGATCAAAAGCGACCAACTCTTGCGAAACAAACCATCCAATCCCTTTATTTTGTTCAGATAAGTATCCGACTCCGAGGGATTGTCCATCTCCTGAAAGCAATTGAACCGCTTGATCCAAAGCAGGAAGTAAGTCAAAATCTTGCTTTTCAAGAAGAGATTGTCCTTGTTTGATTTTTGTTGCGACTTGGCGACTGACTGTGAGTTTTTTCATACCCTCTATTATAGCAAAAGTCTGCAGTTTTCACAAAGAGAGGCTTTATTTACTGGAACTTTTTTTACCGTTTTATCCTAGCTCTCATCATTTAGCTTCAAATGATATAAAATACCTGATCTTTCCTATTTCTTTCCTATCCTTTACAGTCATTTTTTTCTTTCTCCATAAAATTGTGGTATACTTATATATGAAAATTTTTAGGAAATAAGACAAGGAAGTAACATTTTGTGAAAAAAATTACGAATTCGATACTCAATTTCATGAGTACCAGACTAGGATTTGTCTTGACCCTTCTGTTGCTCTACTGGTTCAAAACCATGTGGGCCTATTCAGTTGATTTTAATTTAGACATTCAAGGACCCTATCAGATTTTTCTAGCAGTGATCAACCCATTGCCGATCAGTCTGCTCTTCATTGGTCTTGCACTTTATATCAAACGAACCAAACTCTTTTATAGTTTGGCCTTTGGGATCTACCTTCTCTTATTTATTTGGTTGATTTCCAACTCCATCTATTATCGAGAATTTACAGACTTCGTAACGGTCAATACCATGTTGGCTTCCAGCAAGGTTTCTGCCGGTCTCGGAGCTGCTGCTTTAGAATTGTTCCGCCCTTGGGATGTGATCTACATTCTAGATTTCCCTATTCTAGCTTTCTTCTTCTTTAAGAAATGGATTCGAATGGACAATCGTCCCTTCAATAAACGAGCTAGTTTTGCGGTTACCTCTTTATCGGCCATGCTCTTTTCGGCCAACCTTTTCCTCGCAGAAATTGACCGACCTGAGCTCTTGACTCGTGGGTTCTCAAACTACTATGTCGTTCGTGCCCTAGGCTTACCAGCCTTTCTGGGTTATAGCGCTAATCAGACATATGCTGCCAATAAAGAACGTTCAAAAGCCTCCGAGGCAGATCTAAAGCCGGTAGAAGAATATATCCAACAGCATTACGCCAAGCCTAATCCTGAATACTTTGGAATGGCCAAAGGCCGTAATGTCATCTACATTCACTTGGAAAGTTTCCAACAATTCTTGATCGATTACAAGTTGAAAGTAGATGGTAAAGAATATGAAGTAACACCATTCTTAAATTCACTTTACCACTCGAAGGAAACCTTTGCCTTTTCAAACGTCTTTAACCAAGTCAAGGCAGGAAAAACGTCTGATGCGGAGACCATGATTGAAACAGGCCTCTTCGGACTCAACCAAGGTTCCTTTATGGTGAACTATGGTGGAACCAATACCCAACAGGCTGCACCATTTATTCTTTCAAAAAATGGGTACAACTCGAGCGCTGTTTTCCACGGGAATGCTGGAAGTTTCTGGAACCGAAATACTGCCTATAAACAATGGGGCTACAATTACTTCTTTGATGCCAGCTACTTCACCAAACAAAACAGCAGCAATTCCTTCCAGTATGGTCTTAATGACAAATACATGCTCAAGGATTCCATCAAATACCTAGAAAGATTGCAACAGCCTTTCTATACGAAGTTCATTACGGTTTCCAACCACTATCCTTATACGACCAGCTTGTCAGGAGATGATCTTGGCTTCCCTCTAGCTAAGACACAGGACGAAACCATCAATGGCTATTTTGCGACCGCTAACTACCTAGATTCTTCGATCAAGGCCTTCTTTGATTACCTGAAAGAATCTGGTCTTTACAAAAATTCCATCATCGTTCTCTATGGGGACCACTACGGAATTTCAAACTCTCGTAACCCAGCTCTTGCTCCTCTACTTGGTAAGAACTCTGAAACGTGGTCAAGTTATGACAATGCCATGTTGCAACGCGTACCTTATATGGTAGTCGTTCCAGGTATGGATAAGGGTGGCATCATTGATACCTATGGTGGCGAAATTGATATGCTCCCAACTTTGGAACATCTACTAGGTATTGAATCCAACAAATTCCTCCAAGTTGGCCAAGATATGCTCTCACCAGAACATGATCAAATCGTCGCCTTCCGTTCTGCTAACTACTTTGTTACTCCAGAGTATACGAGCTATAGTGGCCGGACCTATTACACCAAAACAGGTGAGGAAATCACGAATCCAGACGAAAAAACCAAGGAAGAACTGGACAAGATTAGGGAAGCTGCTAACCTTCAATTGAAGATTAGCGATAGCATCCAGACCGGTGACCTCCTTCGCTTCTTCAAGGGCAATGATCTTGGAAAAGTCAATCCAGAAGATTACTCCTACACCAATTCCTTCAAGGCATTGAAGAAGATTGAAAAGGAAAAAGGTGACAAATCAACCAGCCTTTATAACCAACGTGGCAACCAGTCTACCGTTGATCTCTTCAAGGCACCAACTTATAAAGAATTGCACCCAGAAGACGATAGTTCTTCCTCAACAGAGACCAGTAGCAGTTCTTCTAAATAAAAAGAATCCCTGAGTTTAAAAACTCAGGGATTTTATGATTTCTTTAAAAAGAACTTAGTCTAGGACTTCAAAAACAGAAGCTGTTAAATTCTCCACGTAGAATGGTCGTTTATGACGACTATTCCCAACCATCAATTTCAATTTATTTGAATTTTGGAGGTAGTAAGGAAGTCCGCTGGCGTTGAAGATGACCAAGTACTTCTTGTCTCCTGTTAGTTCATAGATGACAAGGCCACTGGTATCAGTTGCAGATTGAATAAAGACTTGTTGGTAGATTTTATCATAGCTTTCAAGCGCTAAGACAGGAAGACTTGTCTTCAAGGCGATCAAGCTTCGGATATAGGCAATTGATTCCTTGTTTTGACTGACCAGATCCCAATTAACCTGATTCACATAATCTGGAGCATTGTAGGAATTCATGGCCCGTTCACGATCCAAGGGGGTAATCTCTCCATCAGGACCTGTCGCTACCAATTTAGTCCGCATGAACTCTTGACCCAATTGCATGAAGGCCATACCCTGAAAGAGCAGATTCATGGCTGTAGCCAACTCTGAGCGCTTGACCAAGCCTGCTACTTCTTCATTCGGATGAAGGGTCTGAAGCAAGTCAAAGAGATTATAATTATCGTGAGCTTCCACATAATTCAAGACCTGATTGGGACTTAAATAATTGCCAAGCTCTGCACTACCTAAAACAGCACGCGCAACGATATTCCCTGTCGATTTTCGGCTGACAAAGCCACGTTTGATGGAGCCATAAACCTCAGCCCCTTTAATGGCATCACGCTCCGTATCATTGAAAAATCCAATTCGTGGCAATTGCGCTGCATTGTCCTTCTTAGCCTTGTCCTCTGGTGCGAGACCTGTTCCCATGTCCCAACCTTCTCCGTAAAGAAGAATCCGAGGATCCAGAGCGTCCATTGCCTCCCGAATAGCATTCATCGTCCTTACATCGTGAATCCCCATCAAATCAAAGCGGAAGCCATCGATCTGGTACTCTTTGACCCAATGCGTGAGGGAATCTATCATGTACTTGCGGTACATTTCATGCTCACTAGCCGTTTCATTCCCAACACCTGTCCCATTTTGGAAGCGACCATCTGGCTCCATCCGGTAATAATAATCGGGTACTGTATTTTGGAAAGGACCATGCTCGGTCGAGTAGATATGATTATAGACCACATCCATGACCACAGAAATTCCTGCCTCATGAAACGCCCGGATCATGGTTTTGAGCTCTTTCATGGTTTGTTTCGGATTGGATGGATCAGTTGAAAAGCTAGTTTCTGGTGCAGAATAATTCTGAACGTCGTAGCCCCAATTGTAGGTCACCTGGCCTTCTTCGTCGTACTGTTTATAGCGATCAGAAATGGGCTGAAGTTGCACGACATTGACCCCTAACTGACGGATATAATCAAAGGCAGTTGCATCGCCATGGCTATTGACAGTTCCTTCTTGGCAAGCACCCAGATAAGTCCCACGTAAAGACTCGTCCACACCTGAAGTCGGTGACTTGGTCAAATCTCGAAGATGCATCTCATAAATCACTGCTTGACAAGGATTGTCCAAGCGCCAAGGAGTCGCATCGGCGCCTTTTTTAGTGCCCCAATCAAACTGACGATCTGCTCTTGAAAGAATGGCAGAGCGCATCCCGTCCGCTGTCGTTGCAATGCTATAAGGATCGCGCGTCACTTGAGTATGGTGTTCAAAATGCACTCGATATTGATAGGCCATGCCACTTAAATTTCCAAGAAAATCTAAAATCCAAACACCATGGGTATTTTCTAGGTGGTAGCTAGACTCTTGTTTGCCACGTGTCATCGGCATGCTCTTCCAGATAGGCGCATCCAAGTCTGTTGATTGATAAAGCAACAATTCAACTTTCTTAGCCGTTGGAGCCCACAGTTTAAAGCAATGCTCCCCTTCTTCCTCCCGATGACCGAGCCATCCTTGATACGCCCATTTAGCATCAAACTCTCTAGGGCGCATGGCCATATCGTAGGCATGAGGCTGACGATGGCTGTATGCATGACTCGTCAAAGCAGCTTGCAAAGAATAATAGACTGTATCGTCTCCATCGAGAATCCATACTTCTCGAACATGCCCTTCTGGTAAAAGTTCGATTTCAAAGTCCCGGGTCTTAGTGAGCCAATCCCCTTCTTTAACCAGGACATGACCCCGGTTCAAGTCATCCTCACTCTCGTATACCAGATTTCCCTCTACTCCAAAATAATCCAACTTGGAGAAAGAGACTGATTTTCCTTCTACTTGATCCTGCCACTGCCACATATCATAGGCAAAATAATTTCCTTTTTGCTTATGAAAATGAAGCTTTACATGGTATTGTCGCATAACATTTTCCTATTTCCAATTTAATACCGAAGGAACCATCCGCTTGTAAAACACGTAATGGACTCCAACTATTGTTTTTATTCTTCAGATGGGTGAACCAAAGCATCGTTGTTGATTTCATCAATATTTGCAAAGAATTCCAAGTGGTTATGGAAGACTTCCAATTCAACTGGAGTATCTCCTCCGTATTCCCCATCTAGATTGATGCGGAATGGTTGGGCATTTTTCCCTAACATTTCAATCGTCAACTTCTTGGTCTTGAGATATTCTACATTTTCATCGTGCACATGCTTGCCTCCATTGATGGCCTGAATCATCAAGGACAACATGTTAAAGAGCTTAGCAGTTTTTACGATAATCAAGGTAAAGTTCCCATCATCAAGCTTAGCATCTGGCGCGACACTTTCAAAGCCAGCAATGGAGTTGGTCAAGGCCACGAAAATCATAGACGCTGGCCCTTCAAAAACACCATTGTCGTGCTCAATCCGCACCTTACGAGCCTTGTTTCGTGGCAACATTTTAGCAGCTTCTGCCACATAGGCAAAGTAACCCAAGCGAGATTTAACACTACTTGGAACACTGAAGGTCAATTCTGTCAAGGTTCCTGCTGCAGCAATATTGATGAAATACTTACTGCCATAGGCACGACCAATATCCATCTGAATGGTTTGATTCTTTTCGATAATGCGAGCAGCCGCCACAGGGTCGCCCATCGGGATCTTCAAGGCACGCGCATAGTCATTGGTGGTACCGGTCGGGATAAAGGCCATCTGCGGACGATTTTCCAGACCTGCAACCCCATTGACCACTTCGTTAATCGTACCATCTCCACCAGCGGCAATGATTAAATCAAAGCCTGCTTTAGCGGCTCTTTCTGCTTCATTTTGAGCCGAAAATGGTTCTGGAGTCGTTTGATAGGCGCTGGTTTCATAGCCCACGTCTTCGAGTACGTCTAAGACTTCCGCAATATTTTTCTTGATAATTTCTTGCCCAGAGGTCGGATTATAAATTAAACGGGCTTTTTTGATTCGTTCTACCATAAAGATCCTCTATAAACTTTCAAGCCAGGCCTCATCTTCTACCTGGATTCCTAATTCTTGTGCTTTGGTTAACTTGCTACCAGCGTCACTACCTGCAACGACTAAATCTGTTTTTTTGGAAACCGATCCAGTTACCTTAGCGCCCAGACTTTCTAATTTTGCCTTGGCTTCTGAACGCGTGAGTCGCTCTAGCTTCCCAGTCAAAACGACTGTCATTCCTGATAGGGCCGCATCAGCAGCGACTTTTTCACCAAAATAAGCCATATTGACACCAGCTTCTTTGAGCTCTTGCAAGAGGCGCTTGGATCCTTCTTGCGCAAAATAACGCTTGAGGCTTTCAGCCACAACCATACCGAGACTGTCAATGCTGGCAATTCGTTCTGGATCAGCTGTAGCCAATTGATCGAGGTCATGAAATTCTTGGAGCAAGATTTGACTAACCTTGCTACCGACATGGCGGATCCCCAAACCAAAGAGTAACTTCTCAGCTGAATTCTCTTTTGAAGCTTGAATGGCTTCATAGAGTTTTTCAGCAGATTTTTCTTTAAAGCCTTCTAAGGTCAATAGATCCTCGACTGTCAGACGATAGATCCCAGCTACATCCTCTACCAACTGAGCTGCGAAGAGTTTCTCTACAACAGCTGGACCCAAGCCTGTGATATTCATAGCATCCCGACTGGCAAAGTGGTTCAACCCTTCCTTGATCTGCGCTGGACAGAGTGGATTGATACAGCGAAGGGCTACCTCATCCTCAAAATGAAGCAACTCACTCTGGCAGCTCGGACAATGAGTTGGAACGGCTAATGCTTGATCAGATACCCGTTTATCTTTGACAACACGCAAGACCGCTGGAATGATATCACCCGCCTTATAGACAATGACGGTATCATCCTGATGAATATCTTTTTCAGCAATATAATCCGCATTGTGCAAGGTTGCCCGACTAACAGTGGTTCCAGCTAGCTGGACTGGAGTTAGATTGGCAGTTGGGGTCACAACTCCGGTTCGTCCAACCGTCCAATCCACCGATAAGATTTTTGCTTCTTTTTCTTCAGCTGGAAACTTATAGGCGACAGCCCACTTAGGGGCTTTAACAGTAAAGCCTAGTTCTTCTTGAACAGCTAAGTCATTGACCTTGATGACGATCCCATCGATATCATAGGGAAGATCCTCTCGAAGTTGGGCTACTTTTTGGATAAAGTTCCAAATTTGCTCCATATCCTCAGCAAGCACTCGCTCTTGGTTCACGACAAAGCCTAAGCGGGCTAATTTCTCAAGCACGCCTTCCTGACTGCTTTGATCCGTTGGACTCACTTCTTGATACAAGAAGGTTGCGAGATTTCGCTTGGCCACGATTTTCGTATCCAATTGGCGAAGCGTTCCTGCAGCAGCATTTCGTGGATTAGCAAACTCCGGCTCGCCGTTTTCTTGACGGATCTGATTGACCCGATCAAAGGAAGCCCGTGGCATGTAGCACTCGCCTCGAACTGTAATGTTCACTGGCTCTGGTAACACCAAAGGAATGTCCTTGACCCGCTTGAGGTTCTCTGTAATATCCTCACCGACAGAACCATCCCCACGTGTCGCCCCCGTTACGAGGACTCCATTTTCATAGGTGAGGGAAATGGACAAGCCATCGATCTTCAGCTCACATACATAGCTGATAGAAGGAAATTCCTTACGGACACGCTGATCAAAGGCTTCTAATTCTTCACGCGAAAAAGCATCCTGCAAACTATAAAGGGGATACTGGTGCTGGTATTTGGTAAAGCCTTTTAAAACCACCCCACCTACACGGTGAGTTGGACTCTCTGGTAAGATCTCATCAGGATGAGCGGTTTCTAGTTCCACCAACTCCCGATATAATTGATCATATTCACTATCTGAAACAGATGGAGCGTCTTTTGTGTAATACTCGTAAGCATATCGATTGAGTAATTCCACTAATTCTTTCATTCTGGTTTTCATGTTCTTATTTTATCATAAAATCTTAATTTAGCCTTGAATTTACTGCATTCTTAGCATTAAAAAAGGAGCCAAAGCTCCCTTTTCTTATTTTGTAAAATCGATCCGTTTAGAAAGTTGATTGATCACAATCGCTCCAAAAATCAAGGATGCAAATTCACCCAATCCCATGGTCAACCAGTTATAGAAGAATGGTTGGCCTTGAAGGTAATAAAGTTCCAAGGCAATCGTAAACATGGAGATGGAAAAGAATATCGCAAACAAGAAATGGTCCAAGCGAATAAGGCCGTCAAACAAGAACTTGTTTTTGAATCGACCAAATAGAATGAGTCCAAGTCCTAAGAAGACAAAGGTTGAACCTCCACCGACAAAGACATCGATCCATCCAAAACTAAATAAGTTAGCAATCATACAACCAAGCGTCACCGCAATCAAGTACTTCTTATTGTAAAAAGCTAAGAAATTCATCATTTCCGAAACACGGAATTGATAGCCATAGTAGGCCATAGCGTTGAGAGGTGGGGTAATGGTCAATACGATATAAATCGCAGCAACAATAGCAATTTGTGCCATATCACGAGCAGTTAACTGTTTCATTTATTCTCCTTTAGCGGTTTTCCCACGTGTAATATGCTTGGCGAAAGGATCTTAAGCACCAAGGGTTGAAGGTTTGATTTCTTCAACTTTTCAAGTATAGCATATTTTGAGGTTTTATGGTAGACTGAATTTATGAAAACACTAATTAAAAAATTTTTTGATAATGAGATTTTATCCTATCTCTTTTTTGGAGTTGCCACAACCATTGTTTCCGTCGGAACCCGCCTCTTCATCTATCAAGTGTCTCTTGATGAACGATTAGCGACCGCAATTGGAAACATTGCTGGGATCCTCTTTGCCTTTGCGACCAATGATACCATTGTCTTTAAACAAGAAAGAAAGGGCTGGTTTCAGCGCTTGATCCGATTTGCAATTGCGCGCTCTGGGACCTTTATACTGGACATGGCCTTGACTGAGATTTTTGTCAAGCAGTTCCCAAGAATTATCGGGCAATTTGTCCACAATAACAAGAGCCAGATCAATCTGATTGAAACCCTCTTTGCACAAGTGGCCATTGTGGTCCTCAATTACGTCTTTAGTAAACTCTTTGTCTTTAAAAACAAAAACAAGGCTTGAAATGATTGTTTCAAGCTTTATCTTTTAAACTTCTATACTTGCATGCTCTGCACTTAATTGATAGATGGTGCCTTCAACCCCAAAATAATCCTTGGCTAGATCTTTCAATTCCTGCATGGCTGTTTGGGCTCGTTTGGCCTGCTCTTCGTTGATGGCCTCAATCACCAAAATAGCGTCCTTGGTATCTTCTGTTAACATGGTTCTTTGAGCCTCACGCCAATTCAAACAACGGCAAACAGCTCCTTCTTGGTCGTAGTAGATAATCTCCCCTTCCAAAGCTGGAGCATCTTCTTCAGCACCTAATGGAAAGAAAGGTTCGCCTCCTTTCGCTTGGCCTAGAGAGAGTCCACCCACCAATTTATCCATATCTTCTCCCCCACAAGGAAGGGCATAAGCCATAGAAACACTATTGTAAAGATCCACCAAAGGATTAATCGGATAGAATTCACGTCCCTGGTGAACCCGTTTTAAGAGTGCCTCGATTGAAGATCGGGCTCCTTTTTTTGTTTTAAACTTGCTAAAAGCTTGGCGCCACTCTTGAACGAACTCACTCTGAGTATAGTTTTCTTCATCAATAAATTCCCATGCTCTCTTGGTACCCTTGTCCAACAATTCTTTGAAATAAGGATCCTTGGCTTCATCTACTGTATTATCAATACCATACAAAGACATCACTGTAATTCTAGCTGTTGGAAATAAATCCCAAAATGCTTGATCGACTGTCACTTTCATTGCTTTACCTCACTATAATTTCTTTTTTGACCTTTTTTGACTAGCTCCCAATCCAAGGTGATATTCTCACGAACTCGGATGAGATACTCCTCTAACTGTGCGACTTCTTCTTTAGAAAATCCTTTTAAGGCAGTTTTTTCAGAGTAAAGATGCTCCCCTAAAATGAAGGGGTAAATCTGCTTACCTTTTTCAGTTAATTCCCATTCCTTGATTTTAAGGTTTTCACCCCTTGGACGCTGCTGAATCAGTCCTCGTTCTTCTAGTTTTTTTACAGACCTTGCAACGGTGGATCGATCTACTTTCAAGACTTCAGAGAGTTCTTCCTGAATCATTCCAGGTTGCTCGGCAATTCGCACCAGGTAGAGGTATTGACCACGCGCCAGATCCAAATCTCGAAATTCAATATTTGCTATAGAATCCAGTGCTCTCGCAATGATGCCAATCTCACGCAAAATACTCATCCCACTCCTCCTTTCCTATTGACAATAGCATAACACACTTTTGTTGCAAATGCAACAAAATAGGTAACAAAAAAAAGAGGCTGGGACAAAAATCCTAGCCTCTTAATTGTTTTTGGATTGTCGAGCAAGACGCAGTGGTTGAGTGGGCTCTACTACGCTGATTTCATCAGCTTTTACAGCCCTACTCAACTGTGCGGAGGTGGGACAACGAAATCGAATACTAACGAATTACCGATTTCTGTCCCACTCTCACTTATTCCGTTTTATCTTTTTTTATCAAGCGTAAGCGATGCTTTAATTTTTGTGAAACTTCTTTATGCCGAAAGGCTACTTCTTCCGTCTTTAATTTAGAGACAATTTCTCCATTACGCGTTTGGAATTTGGCTTCTCTGGCAAATTGGACACTGGCGTTTAAAATACAACCAATAATCATGATTTTAGCTACCAAGATGAACCAGAACATGATGACCGCTAGGACGACCGATCCGAAGAAACGAGCATCTAAGAAATGACTCACATAACGATCCACATATTTCCAAAAGATATTCAAGATCGCATACAGGACAGCAACAACAAAGGTCGCCCCTGGCAATACATATCTAAATTTTGGAATTTTGACATTTGGAAGAGTGTAATAAAGCAAGACCAGACTGACAAAGAGCAAGAGATAGATGGTCGGCTCTGTCAAATTCAGTAAGCGCACATAAATCGTCCGATCAAATGAAAAGGTCCGATAGAGATAGCGAACGATCATTTTCCCAAACATGGAAAGGATCAGCGAAAGTCCAAACAAACCCTGCAAGGCAAAACTGATCAGAAAGCTAAAGAGTCGCCCCCAGATAATACCACGCTCCTTTTCCACCCCATAACTCTTGTTATAGGCTTTTTGGAGGTAGGCAATGCTCTGAGAGAAGATCCACAAAGCAGAAATAATCGAGAAACTCAGTAAGCCTGTCGAAGGCTTGGTCAATACACTCGAAATCATCTGTGCCACTATTCGATATAAGGAGGCTGGCAAAACTTTCTGTAAGCTCAAAAGAATCTGAGTGGGACGAATATGAAAGTAGGGTAAAATATTGGCTGCAATCAGCATCAATGGAAAAATGGAGATCAGCAAATAATAGGCTACAGCAATGCTGGTGATATCAGACTCTGCGCTCTGATAAAACCGCACGAAGCCCTTTATAAATGGCTGTCCCAGTACTTTTTGTAGGACCTTTTTCATTCGTCACCTCCCCATTTTACTAAAAAAGAGCAAAGAGCGAAAACAGACACTTGCCTTCAGCTCCATTCTTTCCTCTCTATTTTTTAGTATGTTCCTTCTTCACCTTGACTAGTCAAGATCACTGGACCATCTTTTGTAATCACAAATTGATGCTCGTATTGACAAGAAAGGCCACCGTCAAGGGTCTTATGGGCCCAACCAGTTTCCATATCTGTATCAATCTCCCAAGTACCGGTATTAATCATTGGCTCAATCGTCAAGACCATCCCTTCTCGTAAGCGAAGACCGCGTCCAGCACGACCATAATGTGGGACCATTGGTTCTTCATGCATGGTAGGCCCGACACCGTGTCCGACCAAATCACGCACCACGCCATAGCCTTTGCTTTCGGCATACTCTTGAATCGCTGCCCCAATATCTCCCAAGCGATTGCCAACGACCGCTTTCTCAATTCCCTTATAGAGACATTCTTTGGTCACGTCCATCAAATCTTTGACTTCTTGCGAAACATTTCCAACCGCATAAGCCCAGCAAGAATCCGCCAAGCCACCACTATAAGACTCAGTATATTTCTTGACTTGCGCTACATTATCAAAATCTAATTTCGATACATCTAGAACAGATTTATCCAGCGGTTCTGACAAGACCATGTCTACCTTGAGGAGATCCCCATCTTTGAGAATGACATGACGTGGAAAAGCATGGGCTACTTCGTCATTCAAACCACAGCAAGTCGCATAAGGATAGTCCATGAGACTGCCTTCTACACCAATCTGAAGTGGTAAGACGTTGGCTTCTTTACAGCGACGGCGGACATATTCTTCTACTTCCCAAAGATCAAGCCCTGGCTTGATCAAGTCACGCAATCCAATATGGATGCTGGCAAGGAAATCTCCTGCACGATCCATGGCTTCAATTTCACGTTGTGATTTTAATGTAATCATTGTCTCCTCATTTCTTTTGTTTAATTAATCTTAATCGTAATGGTTGCTTTCGCGACCAGCTGCAGATCTAGATACAAGCTAAAATCAACCAAGGCAGAGCGTCTGGTTCGCCGAACAAGTTGTGGTTCAATGCGGATCACATCATCCACCTGCACAGCTTGTAAAAAATTGATGATCAGCTGTTCTACGATCAGACTACGCCCACTGTGTTGCATCATTTTGCGAACAACCTTCATCAGCACTTCGATCATGACCCCATTGGCCAAAACACCGCTTTTCTCCAGCATACTCGGTTCCACTGTGAATTGGTAATGGTCGTTTTCTGTTTGAATCTTTTGACCAATCTGCTCACTAAAGGTTGGTAAGCTCGAAAACTGCACCTTGCTAATCCGATCCATGACATCCCGACGCGTAATAACCCCCAGCAAGGTCTGGTTATTACGAACAACAGGAATCATCTCATAATCTTCAGCGATCATCCGTTGGCTAATGGTCGCAATGCTGGTGGACAAATTAGTGGTAAAAATGGTCCGTGACATCACCTTATCAAGGGTCGTCTGAGGCGCCTTATCTCCAGCATCTCTCATAGTCACGACACCCACTACCATCTGGTGCTGATTCACAACCGGAAAGCGACTAAAGCGATTCTTTCGAACCAAATCTAAATAATCCCGGACCGTATCTGTCTCAGAAAGATAGCCGTACTCATGGAAAGGCCGATAGACCTGCTCCACTGTCAAGATATCCGTCTTGATCTGCATGTTAGACAAAGCCTTATTGATCATGGTCGCGACGGTATAGGTATCGTGTGAAGTTCGGATGACTGGGATTTGTACCTGATTGGCCAAATCAATCACATCCTCACTGACCTCAAAGCCACCTGTCACTAAGACCGCATTGTCATGCTTAAGAGCCAATCGTTGGATGCTGGTGCGGTCTCCCACGATCAAAAGCCCACCTTCAGACACATAGTCTAGGACGTGCTTTTCCGTCATGGCACCGATGTAAAATTTATTAAATTCTTTTTCGAGACCTTCCTCACCTGCTAATATTTCAGAACCGGTGATTTCTAAAATTTCCCGATAGGTCAGGTGCTCTAGTACAGCTTTTTTCGATTTGACACGGATAGTCCCGCTTCTAGGACGCGTTTCTACAATTCCTTGATTTTCAGCTTCTTTAATGGCACGGTAAGCTGTCCCATCACTGACATTCAAAAAATTGGAAATACTGCGGACACTGACCCGTTTTCCAATCGGTAATTTTTCGAGATAGTCTAAAATCTCTTGGTGTTTACTCATAGAAGTCCCCTCTACCTAGGCGGAAATCATAATAATCGCGCATTTTACGCGTATAGCGGTCACTCCCTTTGAATTGACGAAAGAGACGAAAACCAGCCTTTAAAGCGACCTTTTGGCTCCCTGCATTTTCAACATGGGTGACAATCTTAAGCTCCTTCAGTTGAAATTTCTCAAATGATAGATAAACCAACTCTTTGACCGCTTCTGTCATCAGACTCTTTCCCCAAAAATCTTTGCGTAAAAAGTAGCCTAACTCAGCCTCACTCTTAATTTCATCCAACTTTTCAAACTTGATGGAGCCGATCATCTGATTAGTTTCCTTATCACAGATCGCCCAAACCCCCAAGGGATTTTTCATGAAATAGTTGGCTAGTACATATTTAGTTTCAGCAAGATCAGCTTGTGCAGGAAAGATAAATTGCAGGTTATCAGGATTCGAAGCAATCTTATAAAAATCTTCCGCATCCTCAAAGAGAAAAGGTCGTAAATACAACCTTTGTGTTTCAATTAGTGAATAGGCAGCTAAGTGCGTCCAAATATTCATTTCAAACTCCATTGTTCGTGTATCCAGCCGCCACTATCAGATCCCAAGTTCTGTCACTATTCCTCGACCAACTGGATGTCTGCTCCAAGTTGGGTCAATTTATGAATAATATCTGAATACCCGCGAAGGATGTATTCCACATTTGTAATTTCTGTTGTTCCAGAAGCCATAAGACCGGCGATCACTAAAGCCGCACCAGCTCGAAGATCCGTCGCTTTCACACTGGATCCTGTCAATTGATTTGGCCCTTCATAGATAATGTGGTCGTTCAAGGTCGAAATGGTAGCCCCCATTTTAGCCAATTCTGGCACATGGTTGACCCGCTTTTCATAAATCGTATCAACAATTCGACCACGTCCTGCAGCCGTTAAGAGCAAAGGTGTGATCGGTTGTTGTAAATCAGTCGCAAAACCAGGATAAGGAGACGTTTTGATCTGGATGGCCTTCAAGCCTGTTTGCTTTTCTACAAAGATACTATCTTCAGAAATGGTCATGCGCACACCCATTTCTTCTAACTTGGCAATATAGCTCTCTAAATGCTCATACAGGACATTATTGATCTGGATACCTTCCCCAATAGCAGCTGCAAGAGCAATATAGGTTCCTGCTTCGATACGATCCGGAATCACCTGATGTCTCGTTCCATGCAAATGCGGAACACCATCAATGATAATAATATCTGTCCCTGCTCCACGAATATGAGCTCCCATGTTGTTGAGCAAGGTCACCACATCGATAATTTCAGGTTCCCGCGCAGCATTTTCGATCACTGTCCGACCTTTAGCTTTGACCGCTGCCAAAATCGTATTGATCGTTGCACCGACACTAACAGTATCCATATAGATGTTAGCTCCTTGAAGAGGCTTGCCATCTGTCGCAAGTTTCATACTAGAGCCATCCATAGTCATAGCGGCTCCCATCGCTTCAAAGGCCTTCAAATGCAAATCAATTGGACGTGGGCCGAGATCGCATCCTCCAGGTAGTCCAACAGTTGCTTGACCATAGCGCCCTAACAAACTGCCATAGAAATAATAGGAAGCTCGTAAGCTATTGATTTTCCCAAATGGCATGGGCATATCCTTCACCCCACGTGGATCAATGATCAAACTGTCTTCTTTGCGTTCGATCTTAGCGCCCATGATGGTCATGATTTCAATCAGACTTGCAACATCTGAGATATCCGGTACCCCATCGAGGGTCACGATATCGTCCGCCAGAATGGTTGCAGGAATCAGGGCCACTACACTATTTTTTGCACCACTAATGGTCACCTCTCCTTTTAGAGGGCGACCTCCATTTATTACAATTTTTTTCATTTTAATAATTATTAGCTCTTTCAAGTCTTTTTCCTTTTACTATCGTTTTTCAACGGAAATAAAAGGGACAATGTATTTAAAATACTGCAACTATTATACCACAGATCGACCTATTTTTCCATCTGTAGGAATTTTCAAAACGAAAAAAAGCTAGGATCATCTTAACCCTAACTTTTCCATTTCAACTAATTATTTTACAGCTTCTTTCAAGGCTTCTACCTTATCCAAACGTTCCCATGGAAGGTCGATATCCGTCCGTCCCATATGGCCATAAGCCGCTGTTTGACGGTAGATTGGACGTTTCAAATCCAACATTTGAATAATCCCTGCAGGACGAAGATCAAAGAGCTCACGCGCTGCTTTTTCAAGCTTGCTTTCAGCGACTGTTCCAGTACCGAAGGTATCAATACGAACAGAAACAGGTTGAGCTACCCCAATCGCATAAGCCAATTGCACTTCTGCTTTCTTAGCAAGACCTGCCGCTACGATGTTTTTGGCAATGTAACGAGCTGCATAAGAAGCCGAACGGTCTACCTTAGTCGCATCCTTACCAGAGAAGGCACCACCACCGTGACGTGAGTAACCACCATAAGTATCCACGATGATCTTACGACCAGTCAAACCTGAGTCCCCTTGAGGTCCACCGATAACAAAGCGACCTGTTGGGTTGATGAAGAATTTGGTCTCAGCATCTAGATAAGAAGCTGGAATCACTTCTTTGATGACCTTGTTAATCACATCTTCGTGGATTTGTTCATTGCTGACATCTGGATCATGTTGAGTTGAAATAACAACTGTATCCACGCGCACAGGGCGGTCGTTTTCATCGTACTCAACAGTGACTTGTGATTTTGCATCTGGACGAAGATAGCTAATTTCACCAGACTTACGAAGCTCTGCCAAACGACGAACCAACTTGTGACTGAGTGAGATTGGCAATGGCATGAGTTCTTCAGTTTCATCCACTGCGAAACCAAACATAAGACCTTGGTCTCCTGCTCCGATCAAATCGAGTGGGTCTTGATCCGCATTTCCACGAACTTCCAAGGCTTCATTAACCCCTTGGGCAATATCAGGAGATTGTTCCACCAAAGATGGGTGTACTCCTACAGTTTCAGCTGAGAATCCGTATTCCGTATTGGTATAACCAATCTCTGCAATCGTATCACGAACCACACGGTTAATATCCACATAAGCAGTCGTTGAAATCTCACCGAAGACATGCACTGAACCAGTATAAACAGCTGTTTCAGCAGCAACGTGTGCTTCTGGATCTTGCTCTAAAATAGCATCTAAAATAGCATCTGAAATTTGGTCTGCAATCTTATCTGGATGCCCCTCAGATACTGATTCAGACGTGAAAAGTTTACGTTCTGACATAAAAATGTCCCCCCTTAAAATAAATATTCGTTATAGAGTTACAAAGCACTGATAGAAAGACTATCACCTTATCGGGACCATATAACACTTCATTATAACACATTTCAACTATGATAGACTATGTTTTAAAAAAAGAGTTGATATAGTTTCAATCTATATCACTCTTGAAAGTAGCAGACATATTTCTTTACTAGCAATAAAGATATGAATAGGAAAAAAGGTTGTAATCCAAATTCCTTCCAATTCGATAAATAAACTAAATAAATTCAAGAAGATTGAGGCCGACATTCTCTTCTACTTATCCAGAAGAATTGAAGATATACCTATCCCCTCATTACAGTAACCACCAATCTTCACTTCAAAAGAAGTACAAACTAAACCAGTTCTGTCTCTGCAATTGCCTGTTTCACCTCTTCAATCGGTAAATGCATCAGTTCTACTTCTTTTTCACGGTAGAGATACTCGGCATATTCATCAATTCGATACTGATGAATGTATACTACCCGCTTGCAACCAACTTGGAGTAACTGCTTGGTACAATTGAGACAAGGAAAATGCGTCACATAAGCTGTAAACCCTTTTGGAATACCACGTTCAGCTCCTTGCAAAATAGCATTGACTTCTGCATGAATAGTCCGGACACAATGCCCCTCGACCATTAGACAGCCATCCTCCAAGCAATGATCTGTCCCAGAAACGGACCCATTATAACCCGTTGCAATGACCTTATTATCCTTAACCAGTACAGCCCCAACCTTAGCGCGATTACAAGTTGCCCGATTTGAAATTAGTAAGGCCTGTGCTGCAAAATACTCATCCCATGCTAGTCGATTATGTGTCACCTTTAGGTCCTCCATCTAATATGATTTCTCCTATAATTGATTTCATTATAGCATGAAATCAGCAAGAAAAAAAGACTGAGAAAATCTTCTCAGCCTTATAAACATTATTTACCAAGTTTTGCTTTCGCTGCATCTGCAAGAGCTGTGAAAGCTGCTGCATCGTTAACAGCCAAGTCAGCAAGCATTTTACGGTTAACTTCGATCTCAGCCAATTTCAAACCATGCATCAATTGTGAGTATGAAAGTCCGTTCAAACGAGCTGCCGCATTGATACGTGTGATCCACAATTTACGGAAGTCACGTTTCTTTTGACGACGGTCACGATATGCATAGTAGTATGAGTTCATTACTTGTTCTTTTGCAGTACGGAACAAGATATGTTTAGCTCCATAGTAACCTTTAGCTAATTTAAGAATACGTTTACGACGTTTGCGTGATACAACGCCACCTTTAACACGTGCCATTTATATTTCCTCCAATATTTCCTAGAATTCTTTACTTACGAATACGCGATTATTTCAAGCGAGTAAGCATTGCTTTGATACGTTTGAAATCTCCTGCATGCACCATAGATGCTTTACGAAGATGACGACGTTGTTTCTTAGTTTTTCCGTGGAAACGGTGAGAAGTGTAAGCACGGAAACGTTTAAGTCCACCAGAACCTGTACGTTTGAAACGTTTAGCTGATGCGCGGTGTGTTTTTTGTTTTGGCATGATATTTTCTCCTTTTTTTAACTTTCTGACAGATTATTTCTTGTCAGTTGCTGGCGCCAATTGCATGAACATTTGACGTCCATCCATCTTAGCTCGTTGTTCGATGATCGCCACATCTTGTGTCGCTTCAGCGAAGTCGGCTAAAACTTTAGCACCAATCTCTTTGTGGGTAATCATACGACCCTTAAAGCGAATGGATACCTTCACTTTATTTCCTTTTTCAAGGAATTTGCGAGCATTGCGAAGTTTTGTATCGAAATCACCCTTGTCAATCACTGGGCTCAAACGAACTTCTTTCACGGTCACAACGCTTTGTTTTTTGCGTTGTTCTTTTTGCTTCTTCTGATACTCAAATTTGAACTTACCGTAGTCCATAATCTTTGCAACAGGAGGTTTAGCTTGAGGTTGAATGAGAACCAAGTCAACATTAGCGTCGTCCGCAAGTGCCTGCGCTTCGCTAAGTGGTTTGATACCCAATTGCTCACCTTCAAGACCGATTAAGCGAACTTCACGTACACGAATTTCATCATTGATGAATAAGTCTTGCTTTGCTATGGTTTTCACCTCTTTTTTATTATTCGAGAAAAACAAAGAACGGACCTGCAAAACAGGCCCGAACTACATGATGTATTTCATTACTGAAACTTGATCCGTAGGGGCCAGGCAACTTGCGTCACAAGGCGAGAAGTTCTCACTTCTGCTTTTCTCAACTTTTATATGATATCAAGTTTTTTATTCTTTGTCAAGAAGTTTTTTTGCTTTTTCTTCAATAAATGCAACAACGTCTGCAATTCCAACACCCGTCGTATCAAAATGAATGGCATCAGCTGCAGGTTTCAAAGGAGAAACGGCACGGTGGCTGTCCTTATAGTCCCGCTCAGCGATTTCTTTCTTTAGTAACTCAAGATCCGCTGTAATACCCTTTTCAACATTTTCCTTATAACGACGTTCTGCCCGCTCCTCAACAGAAGCGACCAAAAAGATCTTCAACTCTGCATGTGGAAGAACGACGGTTCCAATATCACGACCATCCATGACGATGCCCCCCTCTGCTGCAATTTCTTGCTGTAGAGTGACAAGTTTTTCACGGACTGGCGCAAGTGCTGCAACCCATGAAACATTGTTGGTCACTTGGTTATCGCGAATTGGGTGGGTAATATCCACATCTGCTACAAAGACAAGCTGCTCTCCTTCTTCTGAACGACCGAAACTAATTGGATACTGATCTAAAAGGGCTAACAAGTCATCAACCTGTTCAGCTGTCAGATTATTTTGCAAAGCTAGATAAGTCGCCGCACGGTACATAGCTCCCGTGTCTAAATACGTATAGCCTAGATCCTTGGCAATGATCTTTGCAACTGTGGACTTTCCACTGGAAGCCGGTCCATCAATGGCAATTTGAATTTGTTTCATACTGTCCTCAACTCCTACTGAATCTTAACGACATCACCAGGATTGGCATACCATGATCCTGTAGACATGTGAGATGGATTTAACTGTTCCAATTGGGCAATGGAAATACCAGCACGCGCAGCGATCGCTGCTTCCCCTTCACCTGCTTGAACAGTGATCGTACCTTCTTCAGAGTTCTCATCTTTTGAACTATCGTCTTTAGCTGCTTGGTCCGTCTGTGCTGCAGGGACTGATGATTTCTGTTCAACCTTAGTCTCTCCATTGTAGAAACCAGACATTTGTTTTGATTTATTGCTGCCACCTGTTGAAAGGAAGATCAACAAGCAGACCATCGCCACTACTACTACAAAGAAAATAATGGCTAAAATCGTCAATAGACGATCTGCCTTGATTCCGTTTAACTTACTCGTTCTTTTCAATGTTTCTTCTCCATCATCGTAAATATCTTCTTCCCATGGTTCTTTTGCCATGACTTCCTCCTTGTTTTTTCTCGTAAAAATCATTACAATAGAAGTATGAAAGTTACGTTAATTCCAGATCGTTGCATCGCTTGCGGTCTCTGTCAGACCTATTCTGAATTATTTGATTACCATGACAATGGCATCGTTAAATTTGCTACTGAAGAGGACGACCTCCTTGAAAAGGAAGTTCCTGTCACAAACGATGTTCTCGAGGCTATCAAAGAATGCCCCACTCATGCTCTCTTAAAAGATTAAGAGGGCTTTTTATTTGTCTGCATAATACATCTCGTAGTAATCCACATGAATGAAATTGTCCGTCAAGATTACTTCTCCCTTAAAATAAGGATTTAAGGCAAGCGCATTGATAAAGTATTTTTTCGGCCATTTACGCATACAGAATGTCCGACTGCGCGAACCATCATTAAAAATGAGCTTGATCGATTTCTTATTTACTTCGACCTTTTCAATCGAGTCAATCTTCACCTTGATTGGAGTAAAAGGATTAGCTGTAATAATCCGCAAGTTCCCATCCTCATAGATCGTGAAGTAACGATGGACCCCAATCGCGAGCAAGACCATAAATAAAAAGAACGAAAACAAAACTAGCGTTGGCACACTAGAGCTCTCATACATCAAGGCCAGTCCAATAAAGACCGGAATCACTGCAATGGACCAATAAGTCACAAGAATAGATAAGTCCGGTTGCCAATGATAATGGACCTTTCCAAATATCTTAATCATGAGCGTACCCCCATCTAATAGTTTAGCATAAAAAACAAAAAAAAGGGAGCCAGACAGCCAAAATCACAAAGATTTTTAACTGCTTGCACTCCTTTTAAAAGTTTCATTCTGTCCTAGTTTTTATTTTGAGATACTCTAAAGTATTCATAAACTTTTTCTTTGATCATTTTTAATTCACTTTCAGGAATTTCCTCTACCTTACTCCCTGATGTTTTTTTCAAAACAGTACCTTCGGAGTATATAGAACTGAACATATTGTCATTGTTATCTTGTGAAAATAGGGAGGTGCCTAAAAAATAATTTGTCGAAGAATAATCTAAAAAATCTAGAACAGTTGGTGTCATATTAAGAGAATTTTTCCCATTCACGTCTATTGTCTGAGACGATACACCTTTATAGTATATAAAAAATGGAATTTTATCCAAACTTACATGATCACGGTTTTCATTTGGGAATGCTTTTTTATATTCATCATCAACATACGTCGCATGGTCAGTGGTGAAAATAAGGACTGTATTTTCTGAGATTGGACTTGAATTAAATCGATCCATGAATTTTTTAAACTGCTGATCCATCTCATAGAATCGATTGAGAACTCTATCATTACCATCTCCTAATTTATAATTATATCCGTCAGAACCTACATGTGTCCCAAATGTGTACATTGAAATTAGAAACGGAGATTTATTTTTTGAATAATTCTCTATTTGTGAGAACAGTTCCTCGTACGCTTCTTTGTCAAATGAGATTTTTCTACCATTTTCCAACTTTGAACTATAGATATTATCAAAACCTAAATCAGAAAGGTAATCTGTAAATTCTTTATTTTTAGGTTCAGTATTTATAAATTCAGTTTTATATCCTTGTCCACTTAAAAATTTAGGAAGAGAAATTAAGTAATTCCGTGAATTATTCTCAATTTGATAACCCGAGAATAATTGACTTTCTATACCTCGGTATGTTGCAAACGTATGATTATAATAATTTCTAAACGATATAGATTTCGACTCATATTCTTTAATTGTTGGAGTAATATTTCTACTGTCATCGATAATATGATGTGAAAATCCCTCAGTAAAAATTAAGATTATATTTGGCTTATCAGGGAGGTTTGATGGTTTTTTAACATAATCTTGAACTCCATCTTTAAGAAATTTTTGTTTAAGCTTTTCTGATTTTATTAGGGTCTCTCGTTTTACTTTTTCAAACTCAATTTTATCTTGTACCAAATTATATGTTGAAACAGTAGGAGACATTTTTACCGGTAAAAATTGTAATACAATTAATTCAAATACTAAAATCAAAATAGCAAAAATAAGATCTTGGAATTTCCATATTGGGTCATCTTGCAGATTTGCTCTTTTGAATTTTGACGTATCTAACAATTCAATTTTATTAATCGGTAAAAAACTAAAAAACAATAATAGTAAAATAGCAAAACCATAGATAAACGCTCTACCACCCAATGCTTCCCATGAACTTATGTTATCAACCATAGTCAATGTAACATACGAAGTTCCAAAATTTAACACAAGTATTTGTGTATTATATAACAGCAGTAACACACTATTGAAAATTTGAGTGATAACTTGAAATTTCTTGATAAAGAAATTACTCAGAAAAAAAATTAATGACAATTCAATTAAAGATATGATTGTATAACCAAAATTTTTTGTACTACTGATAGCCAGTAATGAAATTATTAGTGAAAATAAATATTTTATCAAAAATAAATTCTTCAAATAATATAACTCTTTAGCCTTTATTATCTTTCTCTTTAATTCCATTAACTTCTCTCTACTACTCTCTTTAATTTATTAACTACTTTTTTAAAGATACTAATTTTCTCATTTCTCACAATTTCGTTTGAGAAAAATTCTATTGATGAATACACATTTTCCAAGATTTCAGAAGGAAAGTCTGAAATTGATTTTATTTCACATTTTAATTGATTTGCTTGTTCTTGATGTGATTGTAGCGCTTTTAATTTTAAAAATGGTACCCTATGATTCAAGATGTCAAACGGCCTATAGTAAGAAAAATCAGGATGAACCATTTCTTCAGAATTTTCGTGCAAAGTATTAAAAACCACTTGATAGTTAAAACCTGATTTTTTTAATTTAGATGTCAATCTAGTTTCATAGCGATCAATTACTTGTCTAACATTTTCAAAATTTTTGATACTCATCCAAAATTTTTGAAAAACCTTAGATGATACTACCGATTGAGAATAAGATACAAAGTAACTTTGGACATGTTCTTGAAAATACTTCGTTTTTTTAAAGTTTGTCATCCCCCAAAAATCGCAATCTATAGCAGATTCATATGATCTAAAATAAGGTTCCAATGACCAAAGAGGGCCTATACATGTATCATTCATCAATGTCACAGAATCATACTTTTCCAAATGATCAAAACCAACGTATTCCATTCCATCTCGCCAAGCTGCAAAATCAAATCCAATATTTGCTCTTTGAATAATTTCAGTTATTCCAATCATTTCTAATTTTCGCATGTAATTCTTTTCTAAATGACTGTTGGATATTAAAATTACACGAGAAAAAAGTGGTTTTATTTTCTCTAACTGATAAAGAACATGCTCACTCACCTCATCAAATTTATTATAATGAATGTACAAAAGAATTCTATTCATCAACTAAAGTCTCCCAATGACCATTCCTCTGAATCAATCCAGTAGCAGAGTCTTTTGCAGAAATATCATCATCAGAAATATCTGTTCGATTTAACAAAATTATAGGTGAATTATCGCCCTTTGCAAATGCAAGCATTGTATTCGAACTATCTCTTACAGAAACTTGAAGTTTTAATTTGATATCATTCAAGCTTGATAAACTACATGAGTAACGGAAATTCTTTCTTCCTTTTCCAGCTGTCAAAAAATCTAAAGAATTATCGTTATATACCCAAAGTCCACGGTCAATTTCAGTTAGTGAGAAAGCTATGTAAGTTTTAATTTCCTGATTAACCTCATATGACACCTCAAACTCAATGGGATCTTCAGGACTTGACATTTTATTCGAAAGCAATTTTATATTTAAATTGCTTACAGCTGAATCCTCAACTGTAACATCATCATTCGAAACCCTTTGACTTGATGCATTATCATAACTATATTGATTTGCAACATCGTCAGGGTTTCCAACTACTTTAACCAACCCATTTTCAATTAAAACAGCTTTATTACAATATTTTTTTACGGCATTCATATCATGGGTAACAAGAATCGTCGTCTTACCTGATTTTTTACGTTCCATAAAGTAATCATTACACTTGCGTTGGAAGGCCTCATCTCCTACTGCGAGGACCTCGTCCAAAATCAAGATATCGCCTTGGGCCTTAATCGCGACCGAAAAAGCTAGACGAACCTGCATGCCTGATGAGTAGTTCTTGAGTTTTTGGTTCATGAATTCATGCAACTCAGCAAACTCTACGATATCTTCATACATGGCATCAATCTCAGCTGTTGAAAAACCAAGCATTGCCCCATTCATGTAGACATTTTCACGGCCTGTCAGCTCGGGGTTAAAACCGACACCAAGTTCGATAAAGGATACCAGTTTCCCATCAATCGTGACGGAACCTTTTTCCGGCACATAGATTTCTGAGATAATTTTTAAGAGAGTCGATTTTCCAGAACCATTTCGACCTACGATACCATAAAAATCACCTTTTTCAACTTCAAAAGATATATCACGTAAAACTTCTTGTTTCTTGTAACCCTTAATCCCCCTAAAACGGTTTACTAAAGTTGTTCGTAAACTTTGGGTTGATTCAGTTGGTAACTTAAAGTATTTACTGACATGGTCTACCTTAACTGCTACATTACTTGACATTATAAAATCTCCGCAAATCGTTTCGAATTTTTATTGAATACAATCAAACCAATCACAAAAATGAATACTGGAATACAATATGGAATACAAGCTATCATTTTATGATCAAAGATATCCCAACCACGTGGATTAACTGGATCAATAATAAAATGACGCATATCTTGTAGCATTTGAGCTATTGGATTCATCATCAACATTTTAGCAACTGCCAAATGATTTCGTTGCAATAAATAGGTAATCGAATAAATAATAGGACTGGCGTACATACCTGCTTGAAGAACAACTTCCCAAACCGGACCAATATCTCGATATTTAACAAATAAGGCCGATAGGATAAATGCACACCCCATAGCTAAGATTAACATCTCAATAAATAAAGGAATAATTATTAGAGAATGAATACCAAATGAAACATTATTTATGAGAGCAAATACAAATACTACTAAAAGATTGATAGAAAAATTAATTGCAGCTCCAAAAACTGAAGAGACAACAATTGTTTGCTTAGGAAAATTCAATTTGCGTAGCAAATCTCCTCTTGAAACAATAGACAACATTCCCATATTTGTTGCTTCCGTAAAGAACGTCCAAAAGATCATTGATAAAAGCAATCCAACAGCATAATGCGGTGTTCCATCATCAAATCTTAAGAAGCGAACAAATACCACATACATGATACTAAACATCATCAGGGGCTTTAAAATCGACCAAAGATAACCGATCGCTGATCCTTGGTAGCGTAATTTAAAGTCTGTTTTGATTAACTCTCGTAATAAAATTCGATTTTTCTGACTAAAAACGTCAAACATTATTTTTTACCTCGATATGCAAACTTTGTCAGAATCAAGCTGGTAAACACTAAGGTGTGAAAAGCTCGGTTCTTACGGTAACCATACTGACGAATCCGTCTCAAACGTTCTTTTAGTGGAACATCCAAAATGGTCACAAAGTTTTCAATAATTTCTTTATTTTGGGGACTGACAGGCAGATCCAATAGATTTTTTGCTTGTTCTTGACTGGACTCGATGAGATTCCAATACTTAGCAAAAAGAACATGAGGGCGAACCCAGTTTTTGACCCGTTTTCTAAGGGTACGAGCCCCCAGAACATTGCTACTGTGCTGACGGTACAATTCTGTTGGCCGATCAATATAGATGAGCTTCCCAAAGGCCGTTGCCAATAAGGCCAAATACCAATCATGCATAAGGAGCGCATGTTTTTCTTGACCTGTCCATAAGTCAGCCAGAGCGTGGTTAATCGTGGCTACCCCACCAGTTACCGTATTTTCCGTCAGCTCTTGAATGAGTTCTGTATTGCCATGATCAGACTGGGTGCGAATCATGCTCTCATGCTGCACATTCAAGTTTTCATCGACCACTTTCAAATCTGTGTAGACCAGCAAAGGCACTTCTTGAGAATGCTTCTCGGCTTCTGCTACCTGAAGAGCAATCTTTTCTGGTAGCCAAACATCATCTTGATCACTGAAGCAATAAAGATCCGCTTTTTCATATTTCAAGAGGGCATGGAAGCTCTTGATGACACCGAGATTTTCGATAGCTCCCTGGTTGATAAAGCGAATGCGCTCATCTTGGGCAACCAACTCTTGAATGATCTCCACCGTACCATCTCTTGACCCATCATCTCGGATCAAGAGTTGCCAATTCTGATAAGTCTGGTCTTGGATACTTTTGACCTGCTCTTTTAGATACTGTTCACCATTATAGGTGGACAACAAGATATTTACTTTCATGATAAGAATAATTCCTCGTACTCACCTACAATTTTTTCCCAGGTAAAGTTTTGTTTCATATTGGCTTTGGCTAATTGACCCCATTCAGATACATCTTCTAAAGGATCGACCTGATTAATCAAATGTGCCAAATTCCCAGTTTCTTTAGTCCAATATTGAGCCGAATCCTTAGCAACCGTTTGATTAAAGGAGACTCCTAAAACTAAATTCAGATCCGTCTGGGCAAGAGCCTCTAGGAGACCAGGATTGGTTCCGCCCACTTCATGACCATGGATATAGGCAAAGGCTTCTTTACGGATATACTTCAACAGGTCTTGATCATAGACGGTTCCTACAAACTTAACACGAGGATCCTGATCAAATCCAGTTCGAGATCGGAGCTCCTCAAAATAAGGATTGCCTTCCTGGTTACAAATGATCACCAAATCCCGCTTGGTAGAAGAGGCCATAAATTCACGAATGGCGGTCTCATAATTATTTTCTGGGACAAAGCGGCCCAAAATTAGGTAATAGTTTTTCTCTTGAGTCTGCCACTTGTGATAGAATTCTCGGACCTTATTATCCTGACTATTTAGGCTGGTCGAAGACAAGTCCGTTCCGTAGGCAATATAGGTCGTCTTGGACCAAGGATAGGCTTCCTTGATATAGGACTCAATACCAGGATTGTCTGAAATTACCAAGTCCGCATGACGCGTCATGATCTTTTCAGAATACTTGAGATAGGCTTGGATCGGCTTGGCCCACTTGGCCCTCTTCCACTCCAGTCCATCTGGGTTGATATAGAATCGTCCCCCCAATTTATGGATCTTACGCGCAAAAGGCGCCACAAAGGCTCCGATTGTATTGCCCAAGACGTAAAAAATCGGCTGTTCAATTCCTTGTTTTTTAATAAGCTTCAAGGCATAGTTGATGGCCATCATATCATAGGCGATGACACGCGCAGGCCCAAGCTTAGGGGCTTTAATCGTAAAACAATCCACACCCTTGTAGTCAAAATGTTGATAAGCTTGATCATTAGAAAGGCAAGCAACATGGTACTGGATATCTGGAGACACTTGATGCGAAACCAATTGGTCCACAAAAGTCTCAAAACCGCCATATTGAGCCGGAAGCCCACGACTTCCGATAATAAAAACATGTTGCATAGAGTTCCCTTTCAAATCATTCACAGTCTATTCAATTATACCATTTTCTAGGCTTTTTGCCTAATCCAAACAGAAAAGGGAGTGTCACAGAAGGAGCTTTAAATAAAATTCCTTCTGTAACACTCCCACTATGATAAAGAATTCTAACCCAGTTTCTTCAGTCTAAATATTTTTTTAAAAGCAGATTTTACACTCTTTATTAGAGCTTTTCGGCTGTTTAAAAAATCCGTATCTTTCTGATTTACTTTTTTATTACGCAATTCATCAACCTCAATCTTTTCAGTAATATTAGCATAAACTCTCTCAAGAGAATATCTCTCTTTTAAACTTGGAACAGATTGTACTGCTTCAAATTTCTCTTGATCAAATCCATCAAGGACCTCTGAGATCATTCTAGTTAAAGCATTTAAATCACCCAAAGGGTAGATATGACCTTGCTCATTCATATATTCAAAAGCAGATTTATGCCCCGCATTATCTGATAAAATTGTTGGAATACCATTTAAAACAGACTCAACATAAACAAGACCAAACGTCTCCATACTAGATGGAAAAACAGCTAAATCCTTATCAGTAATCTCCGACCAAGGATCATCTAAATACCCCAAAAATGAGATATTTTTCAAATCTTGCTCTGCAATATAATCATCGCAGAGTTGTTTGTAATCCTCATCCCATGCGCCTAAAAATACAAGTTCGGTTCCTGCTCGATTAAGCATCTGAAAAGCTTTAATTAACTCAAGCTGATTCTTTCTCTGAGTCAAGCGACCAACTGAAACAATACGATGTTGATCATTAGATTCAATTTTTACATCTTCTTTTGGTTCAATTTGAGTATAAGGTGCAAAGGAATAAATCTTCCTATTTGGAAAATACTTTTCTAAATCCTCAGTTAAAGCTCCTGTTACAGCAAAGATTTCATCAGAAAACTTATCTATAAAATCTAGTTTTTCTTTGTAATAACCGAACTCCCCCTCAGGAAATTCATGAATCAACCAAAAATGTTTGACATTCTCAAAAGCTGCAGCAAGTGCTCCTTGAAAGACGTTGACTGTATTACTGATGACAAGTTCCACCTTGTTATCTACAATAATATTTTGAATATCTTTGACATTTTTATTATAAGAATTCACTCGTATAAAATGACTAGCCGGCAAACCACCCGGTGCTTCTTCCCACCACCATTTGACAGCTGAAAGACCATAGGTCTCAATCCCTTTTTTCTGAAGTCCTACTTGATACTCTTCTTGAGATGGAACTTTATAATCAGGAAAAACGTTTAATACACGATAACCTTTTTTCACAAGAAATTCCATCAGATTCACAATTGAAATTTCAGCACCATTATCCAACGTTCCTGTTGGTGAAATGAATAGAATTGTTTTGGCCATAATTTTCTCCTACATCCAATAGAATGGAATTATCAAAAAAATGGAAATTAGAAAATTTAGTAGTAGTGTTATGGTTGAAATTTTTAAAACTTTATTTTGCGAGATTTCAAAATTTCCTAAATTTGCCACTAAAGGTAAAAAGAGGATTAAAAATGGTGTAAAATATCTCCCTTGAGAACCAACTGAAACAGAAGCCCCGTGTCCAAGAACAATCGGTGTCCATTGAAGGTACATAACTGTTACAGTAGCTAGAACTTGAATTGGAAACAACCAGGCTGCAAAAATTGAAAAATCTTTTGAAAAGAAATCTTTTTCATTAGCTAAGAAAATTAAAACCAATACTGCTATATCTATAAAAATCAGCCATAGAGGTAACTGCAATGTAAAGTTTCCTAAATAACCAAAAACTCCTATTGTGAGAATAGAATTTAAATCTCCATTTTGCCTTGCATTTACAAGTGTATTTAAAAGGACATGAATATAATGGACGAGACCACCTTCATTTCTCATTAAAAATTGTAAAATGAAACCTATTGTTATAAGTAGTAAAAGATAAAAGACAAACTTATATCTAGAAACTATAATCTTTAATGACTTAAACGGTCTATTTAAAACTTTTAATACACCCTTAAATTCAAATGATACAAAAGGTATCAAACCTAATAACAAAATATTATTTGGTTTTGTTGCTAGAAGCAAAATCGCAAGGCCGATCACTTGAACAAAATTACGATTGGTAAATCGTTTCGAATAGGCGAGATTCGTTATAAAACCAAAAGCCAACATCACTTCCAAGTAATTCATCACATCATAAGAAAGAGATGAAGCTTGTTGGACCATAATTGGTAATAGTGATATAAACATCAAGGCTGTCTTTCCATACTTAAAATAACGTATTAAAAAGTATAACCCAAGTATATAAGCTAATGCATTAAAGATACGCCCCATATAAATGATCATCCCAACCGAGGGACTAATCCAACTTCCTATCGTCATCCCAATTAATTGAGGTAAAAAAGAAATCGTTTTTAGACTAATACCAAATTTAAATGGCTCATTCTTCATTTCAATTTTGCGTGCTAGAAGTTGTTTATATTCCTTTGGTTTAACCTTATCATTACTTGGTATCTCATCCATCCACTTAAAGGAATTCTCCGTTGGTTTGTGGAAAGTCTCCCAAGTCATACGCGCGTGGTTCATTTCATCTGGCACACGATTAATCGGAAACAGAAACATAAATGAGAAAATAAAAATCGTTGCTAATATGAAAAATAAATTTTCAACTTTTATCTGTTTAATTCTGTTCAAAATAAGTCACCATTTCATCTTTCTTGCTTAAGGTACAATTTTCAAGGACTGCTCGGTATGCTGATTCTGCTAAGTTTTGCCTTAATTCTGGAGATAAAACTAAAGCTTCTAGCTTGTCAAACCACTGATCATCAGTAACTAACAGACCTGTTTCACCATCAATAACCATATCCGAGAAAGCTCCTATCTTGCTTGCTACTGTTGGTACTTTCACCAAAGCAGCTTCAATCCACTTAATCTCAGATTTGGCACGATTAAAGATAGAATCCACAAGCGGTGCCAGGTTAATATCAACCTCGCTAATCAATACAGGTAATTTGTCCCAGCCCACATAATCGTGAGTGACAATTTGATTTTCAAAGGGCTTCATATCTTTTGGAATATCAAGAATTCCGACAATATGTAATTGAACATTACTGTATTTTTTAAGCAGTTGCTTAATTGCTGGTTTAATCAATTCAAAATTCTCATTATGACTTATTGAACCAGAAAAATAACCAATCTTAACCACGTCTGAGACTTGAGAATAGTCCTTAAGAAATTGACTACTGATAGAGATTAACTCATCAGAGGCTAGATTACGATTCAGCAAAACCTTGCTTTGATACTTCTTCAACTCTTTTTGCAACTGATTCGTTGAAGTAATAGCACCGTCACAGTTCTCTAGCATGTAACCATAGTTTCGAACATTAGCATCATAATTTTCCTTCTCATGGTGTGGTAATCCTTTAGTATAACTCAATTGATCAGTATATAGCGTATCAAACACCAAATCATCAATATCAAAGAAAATTGGTTTTCCATAGTCCTTTGCCAAATGGCACAGACGGAGAAGTTCAGGAGAAATTGGTGACCGATATATGATAATATGACTTGCATTTTGAGCTTGAGTCAATTCGAATTCTGATAAATTTACTACCTTAACTTTAAATCCATGTTTCCGTAATTGCTCTGCTTTATTTAAAACACGATAGCGCGTACATTGTGGAATAATATTTTCAACACCATCAATCAATAAAATATATTGTTCACGAGGAACAGCTTTTAATTTATTGACAATATCTTGCAAAATTGACACTGGGTAATCTGTCTTCTCAGCAACATACTCTAGCAAATCCGGAACTTCTGACTCACGCTCAAGACCTTGCCACAAGAATTGATCCTCATCATAATTTTTCAAAGCTGTGTATTTGACCAAAGGGCTACCTGCTTTAAGCATCCTCAACGGGTGAATATACATAGCAGAATCTTCGTATTCTTGCACCACAGCATCGAAACGATAACCTAAATCAGAAAAATACTTGGTAAAACGTGTCTCATGTCGACCAATAGCCTTATCGCGAGAATCTGTGTCTGTCAAATGTGTCCAATATTCATAAAAAGCATCATCATTTAACATGAGCTTTTCAATAACTAGAAAATACGACTGAAGGTGCTTAGGAATATAGCCGTATGGGTTCTCCTTCGTAACATCTTCTTGCTCTTCTCCAAATGAAATACCCCAGAAATCAAGATGCTTATCAGTCATCTCTTGACAAACTTGAGACAGATCCCTCATCGGTCCAATATTGGTATCATTGACCAAGAACAGTTGATCGTAATCTTTAAGCTTATCTTTACCAAGAGAAAAGATCCCCTCTCTAAAGGCTGCTGTGTCATATCCCTTATTATCACGAGTCAAAACCTGTCCATAGGGTTCAAGTGTATTGATATCTTCAACATGAAGCTGACCGTTTACAACAACAATGACATCATCCATCAACGGGGACAAGGCCTGTAAAAAACGTAATTTGTATTCTTGCAACCGATTTTCAGATTCGAAAATGACATAGACTAGTGCTCTTTTACCAGTAAATGACAGAGCAGACCGTTGACTATTTCTAAGACGACGTAACCGATGAACCTTAAGTGGGGTCACATGACGACGTAATCTAACAATTTTCTCCTTTGTAGCATTTAAATAAGACTTGATTTTTCGTGGATTTTTTAATAAAACCTTCGTGATTTTAATAGGTTTAATCAGAGAATTCCCAATACGATACGAAAGAGAACTTCGAATCAGTTGTATCTCTTTACGAGCCTCTTTCAATTCTACTACTTGCGTTTGACTCTTACGATAAAGTTGTTTCTGCTTTCTTTGTAATTCTTTTACATATTCAGAAACATCATTATGGTGACTTATTAAACTTTCTAAACGATCTTCTAAAGTCATGAGATTATCACAAACTGCTTTATAAACCTCATGAGGAAGTTTATCCAAATACTTCTCAAGGATCTCAAGATATATTTCATAATGATATTTGACTGAATTACGTAAAGAAATAGATCCTGTTTCAAATACTCGATAAAATAACTTTGTATTTGGTTGGTAACAAGCTTTAGCATTTCTATTAATTACAAGATTCAAGAAAAAATCATAATCTTCCAATTTTTTTCCTGATAAATGTTCATCGTATCTGATTTCACCAAGAATATCTTTTCTAACTAACGAACAATTGGAAATATAATTTGCCGTCAAAAAGCTATATATTTCAAAATTTCTAGCTTTTAAATAAATTTCATCTTTTTCAAAATCAAACAAATCACAATAAACAATATCCGCCTGTTGATTTATTGCACATGAATAAAGTTCTTCAACATAGTCATCTGGCAAATAATCATCACTATCAACAAAGAGAAAATATTTTCCATTAATCAGTTCTATACCCTTATTCCTTGTTTTTACAACCCCCATATTCTTATGAGATTCAAACTTTACCTCGAAAGGCGATTCTTTCAAAACCTCCTGAATAACTTCTGAGGAAGAATCTGTCGAACCATCATCAAGAACAATTAATTCAATGTTACGATAGGTTTGGTTAAAAATACTTCGCAAACATTGTTCAATGTAATTTTCATGGTTGTAGCATGTCACAACTACTGATATTAATTTAGTCATTTTTTTATCCATTTCGATATTTATTCTCCTAAATTGTCAAATTAAGTTAGACTTTTCAAGTAACCCAGAAAAACTTGGTAGGGTGATTGATAATTCAATGATTTCCTAGGAATTCTATTTCTTGAGGCTGGGACAAAAGTCCTAGCCTCTCAATTGTCTTTGGATTGTCGAGCAAGATGCAGTGGTTGAGTAGGCTCTACTACGCTGATTTCATCAGCTTTTACAGCCCTACTCAACTGTGCGGAGGTGGGACGACGAAATCGAATTCTAACAAATTACCGATTTCTGTCCCACTCTCATAATTTTGAGAAATATTCGTAAAATCCATTTGTTTCGGTAATCCGTTTCGTCTTAATAAGCCATTAGAATGTTCATTTAGACCTCGTTGACCAGGACATCCTGGATCCGCAAAGTAAATATCAATGTCATGTTCATTCGAAATAGATTTCTAATTAGAAAATTCTTTCCCACAATCAAAAGTTATCGCCTTAAAAAGATGACTGGGAACTTGAGACAACCATTGATTGATGGAGGCTTCAATATCACTTGCTTTCCATCCATTGGTTTTCAGTGTGATGATGGCTATTGAGCAGTGTTCTACTAAGGTAATGACTGCTCTTTTGTGTTTTTCTCCCACAATTGTATCCCCTTCTAGATGACCGAATTCCGTCTTAAAATTAGGATAACTGTCTGCTCTCTCACGCAAATCTCTGCGCAACGCTTGTTTTCCTCGTTTTTCGCTATGACCATTTGGTTTTCTTTTGCCTTTCCAAGGGAGATCCTCTTTCTTTAGAATACCACGGTCTGCTAGTCGATAGAGAGTTCTCATAGAACAAGAAACCCTATCTGGATAAGTTCCTTTAATGACATCAAGGCTCTAATTTTGTTCTAAATGAGTTTGGATAAAATCTATTTCTGATTGCGCAAGACTGGTTTTATTCCTGCCACAGCGTTTCTTATTGATTTTATATCAGTTATAGTAATCATAAACAGAGTGTCCCTCTTTCAGATAGTTGATGACATTGTAGATTGTCTGTTTTGATCTGCCAAGTGAAGTCACAATATCTGAAACTTTTATGTTTTCTTGATAGTAAGCCTCTATCATTAAGTTCGTTTGTGGTAAGATGAGTATAGGTCATTTATGTTAGTTCCTTTCAGACAAATGTGGTGTTTATCTGAGCTTAACATAGATGGCTTTTTCCGTCTAGCTTAATTTTACAAATTGGGAAACTAAAAAATGAAGTTATGACACCTAAGTTGGTAATCAAACTAATAGGTTTTACAGACTGGCTAGTAATTCCATCCATTATTAGACTATGCACTTTAGAGATTTGATTGTGACTCTCATCTGCTATCCTTTTAAAAATTGTATTGATCCCACTTTCTCTAACCCTTTAGCAGCAGAAGGAATCAAAAGGAGAACATATATGTAAACATATTGACTCTTTGTTTCCCAGAAGATATGGAAAAAGAACCCTCCGAGGAAGAAAATAATTGTAAACAGCTCAAAAGCAGAAAACTTTTTACTTTTAATATTATAGACTACAGAAATCACAGTTAGTAAATAGATTGAAACAGTAAGAACTTTACCAAAAGAATTCAAAAAATAGTATCCACTTTTTTCTTCATAAATACTCTTCAAAATTCTAGAATTCTGGACATTCCCTAAGTCAGGAAGTGGGCCAGTCCATATTGATTGGAAAGTCGGTTCCAACCATGTGGATAGAATTTTTTTATAGAAAAATTTTACTGCATACATTGGTTGATTATAGAAAGTTAGCAAATTTTTTTTAAGATCATTTTTTGCTTGCTCGACAGCTTTAGGTCGATCAAAATCATTATTTTTTAGCAACAAAGAATTGTAACCATCCCACCAGCCTCCGATACTAGGTGCGACAGGACTATCTTGTGTTCCCATGGTAATATAAGCAAGCATAGGTGTCCCTTGAGAAACAGGAACATGAGTAACACTTTGATAATAGCTCTTCAAAAGGAATGATGACATAGGAATACTTATTACTATTAAGAATGTTACAATTAATTTTCGCCAATTAACATTTTCTAAGAAATTGAAAACTTGTATCAATGTAATGGCGATAACGAAAATGAAGTAATTATTTCTAATCAGACATGCTAAAGCAAAACTTAGTATACTATTCATCGCATTAGAATAGTGTAAAGTTTCATTATATTTTAAAAGATGATAGTATCCCAATAAAACAAAAAATAACCCTGGGATAGTTCCATACACAAATAGTTGAAAGAAAAACTGTGGGAAAAATAAGAATGATAAAAGGATGGTGTAATTTGTTATTAACTTATTCTTAAAAAGTTTGAAACTAATTTTATAAATAAGGAAATTTGTTCCTAGAATAAAGAGGAGGTTAAAAAAGTAAATAAATCTTTCATTCTTAAAGAATAAAACGTATATTCTGTCTAATGTGGTTAAGCCTAATTGATGAGGGTTTACGTACAGATAATCACCTTTTTCAGTTAAACTATTAAAAACACCGTTATTAAAATCTGTTGCAGCATTATAAACAATGGCAGCATCTGCTCTTAATCCACCAACTATACGAATAATAAGAAAGAGTCCTAAAACAAAATAGACAATGGACAGGATTAAAAATAATTTTTTCGATGAAATTTTTTCTATTAAATCTTTACTTTTAAAAAGTAACAGTATAAAAAGCAGAATTAATAGTGGAAAATACCAATTTGAATAAGAAAATTCAATTCTTTCGTTTGCAGATAGGGGCATATACACTGTAAACACTAAAGAAGATAAAATTAGACCTGAAAGAATAGCGGATGTTAAATAGAAGATAAATTTATAAAATAATGATGTTATTTTTTTAAAATTGTTAAAAGTTTTCATTGTATCGACCTTTTTTATGTGTGTTTAACTAAGCCTGAATAATAGACCTTTTCTATTCAAAATTTGGTAAGATATACTTTTTAGAACGTAATGTAAGAAAGATAATAACACTATTTAGCTATTAAACGATTTCATTCCGATAGCATTGACTATTCTAAAGATTTAGATTCGCTTTATTATAAAAATTAATCTTAAATGTACACTAAGTACTTTCTAATACTGTATTGCAAACAACACAGTCACAATAAATATATAATAAATAAAATCTTTTACTGTTTTTCATTTTTTCCTCCTAATCATAAACAAACTAATTATTTTAATGTTGGCTCTTCAAATATTGTCTCATCAACAACTTGGCAATCCAAATAGGCCAGAAGAATTGGTAGGTCTTCTTTACCACGGGTGTTAAGTGCGATGGTTTTTGATGCTTCAGAATTTTCGTGTATACGATGGCATATAACCTTATCGTATAGGCCTTTATACTCACTGATCTAATACCATGCGTACTAATCCAAACTCACTCTCGCTCCTTCATCAAAATAGAAGATTTTCAATTTCTCTCAATATCGATAAAATAACTTTGAGACTGCCTTTGTTATTAAATATTTCACATAGAAATATTTTCAAATAACATTTTTACTTACTACTTTTAATTGTTGGATTGTTAAATATAGTTTGTATAAATTTTAAAACATTTAATAATAAAAACGTTATTAATATAGATTGGCATAACATAAAGAAAACAATCAAAGGAAATTTCGGTAAAATACTCGCAAAATCCCCCCATTTCGCGATTATTTTAGGATACCAATATAAATCTCCGATCACAGACAATAAGTAAATAGGAAGAGTGTTCTTTGAGATAAATAGAATAACTCTTTTCAACCACTCATTTTTTATAGAGACTTTTAAGTGTATAACTGAATAAAAGATTAAACTAGACAATAGGAATACCGGAAGAATTCTATATTCGATTCCGAAACTAGTTTCTGATATTCCTGCTAACCCAAAAACACTTAAAATATCAAGAATGAAAATAACAATAACAAGTTCCTTGAAACTCAACTTCTTATTTGATGAAGCGAGAAAAGCTCCAAGAAGATAGTATGTGATAGGCCAGAGTCCTTTCCAATAATCTGGAATGATGTGCGGTAAAATCAAAAAATTTTGTTCATTGTTGTTCAATAATGAAAGAGTAGATGAAACAATAGTTAGTAAAACTAAAATAGCTAAAACTACAACTTGATTCTTACGGCTAGTTAACGAATTGAAACCTGCATTCAAGAAAGGGATCAACAGGTATAAGCCAATATACAAATTAACATACCACGCATAGTGACTAAAGAAAAAAATATTTTCTAATAACTTCGCAAAATATTCTTCATTGAAAACTCTCATATCAAAGAAAGTATATACTGCTGCCGCGAGAGCATAAATTCCAATTACTGATAGTAATTTTATAAAGTAAGTTTTACTAATAAGTCTTATCTTTCATTAAATAACCTGTAGTCATGATAAATATGGGAACACAGGTCATAAAAAACATCCAAATAAAAGATGATAAAAATATACTTTTATAGGTGTAAGAACGACCATAATAATTGGTATGAAGAAAAAAATGCACAGCTACTATAAATACTATTGCAATACATTTTAGTATATCTATATTTAGTTTTCGCTCTTTCATAAATCTCCTTATTGTATTACCGAATGAAAAGATGGTTTCGCACCATCTTTCCATTTTAATTATTTCACTTCTTGTTTATAAAATTCTTTTAAGGCATCTTGCCAAGTTGGAATGACAAACCCTGTTGCTTTCGCTTTTGCCAAGCTCATCGTTGAGTTAAGTGGACGTTTAGCCTTAGCTGGGAATTGGCTGGAATCCACTGGCTTCACTTCTACATCCGTATCTTTGAGGATCTCAACTGCAAAGTCATACCAAGTTGTATCTTCTTCTGCATCATTTGACAAGTGATAGTAACCATATTCCTTACGATTTTCAGCCAAGTAGGTCATGAACTCTGCAAGAGTACGTGTCCAAGTTGGACGACCATGTTGGTCATTTACAACGGTCAAAGTCTTATGAGTCCTCGCAAGGTTTTGCATGGTGAAGACAAAGTTCTTACCGTAGTTCCCGAAGACCCAAGCTGTACGGATGATATAGAAGTTAGAAACATGCTTCTCAACCAATTCTTCCCCCATACGTTTTGTACGACCGTACTCTGTTTGAGGATCTGGTTCATCGTCTACTTCCCATTCTTGACCAACTGGCTTATTCCCATCAAAAACGTAGTCGGTTGAGATATAGACCAAGGTTGCACCATGCTTTTCAGACGCTTTTGCTACATTCTCTGTACCAGTCACGTTGATGGCATAGTCCAACTCTTTACCTTCATCTTCAGCCGCATCGACAGCTGTATAGGCAGCACAGTGGTAGACTAGGGTTGGCTTCACTTCCGCAAAGACCTTATCTACTTTCTCTGCATTTGTGATATCCATTTCAGCCACATCGACGGCTACATATTCTTCATTTCGCTCATCCAACAAATGGCGAAGTTCTGTTCCAAGTTGACCATTTGATCCTGTAATTAAAATCATGGTAAATTCCTTTCAATTGGTTTATCCCTATCATTATAGCAAAAAAAGCAGAAGTTTTCTGCTTTTTACTTGCTTTTCTCTTTGATGACATAGACTGGTCGATTCTTAGTTTCTAAAAAGATTTTACCAATATATTTACCCAAAATTCCAATTGTTAGCAATTGGAATCCTCCAAGAAAGAGAATCACAGTCATGAGGGATGGCCATCCAGAAGTTGGATCTCCAAATACTAGAGTTCGAATTACGATCAAGACCATCATTATAAAAGCTAAAATCCATGACAAAAGTCCACCGATAAAGGCAATATTTAAAGGTGCGTCTGAAAAATTAACAATCCCCTCAATAGAATATTTGAAGAGAGACCAAAAATTCCAAGAGGTTTCTCCGGCCACTCGCTCGACATTTTTATACTCTAAATACTCAGTCTCAAATCCAACCCAAGCAAAAATCCCTTTAGAAAATCGATTATACTCAGATAATTCGAGAATCGCATCGACCATCGGACGACTCATCAAACGGAAATCACGCGCCCCGTCAACCATTTCCACTTGACTAATATGATTGATCAATTTATAAAACATCCGTGCAAAGAAAGAGCGGATCGGTGGTTCCCCATCACGGGTTACGCGTCTCGTTCCGACACAGTCTAAATCCGGCTGTTCCTCCAACCTCTGCTTCATTTCGATCAATAACTCTGGCGGATCTTGTAGGTCCACATCCATGACCGTTACGTAATCTCCTGTAGCGTGTTGGAGGCCAGCATAGAGTGCAGCTTCCTTCCCAAAGTTCCGTGAAAAAGAAAGATAATGGGCACAAGGATTCAAGAGATTGAGTTCACGTAAAACATCTAAGGTTTTATCAGAAGACCCATCATTAATAAAAATATATTCAAATTCTTCCCCCATGAAGGTCTGAACCCGTTCCATTTCTTCATAAAATAATGGAATCGATTCTTCCTCGTTAAAACATGGGACTACAACTGATATGACCATTCATTGCTCCTTTTAACATTTGCTACTATCTTATCGGTAAAATATAATTTTTCTAACTATCCTTTACAATACAATTTTGCAAACAGCTTTAATAAACCGACTTTTTCAATCAAATTCATTGTAAAGATAGCTAGTTTAACCATCAATCTCTCATCTCTAATTTCTCGATTAAAAACAGAAAGTGTGGACTTCATTCCATTTATCTTGACCCAATCATTAATTTCTTTATATTGACGTAAAAACTCCTCACTTGTGGAATGTCTCCCACCGTCCAATAACCAATAAAGAGTAAATTTTTTTATAAAAAATTTAATTAATTTAGTTTCAGAAAAATCTTTAGGGATAATCCCTGCTATCTTATCAAGAACATTCTTGATATCTAAATTTGGATTAAAACCCTTATTTAATGTATTAGATGCACTATTCTCATTGTAAAACCAATTATATCCACAATATGGGATAGTTCTTATATTTTCAGATTTTGTATAGACCGTTAAACTGAATAACAAATCCTCAGCCAACGGAATATCTGGAAAAGAAAGTTCGTGATCTACTAAAAATTTTTTTCTATAGATGCGAGCACATGGTGAAATCGATCTATATTTCGACCATTTATCTTTACCCAATTGGATAGAAAATAGTTGTTTACCCTCTTGGTTTACTCTCTGAAGACCACCAATAACTGCATCATCTATCCCACTTGATATTTCATCATAAAACACCTGCAAGTAATCTGGGTTTATATAATCATCACTATCGATAAACATGATGAATTCACCTTTTGCAAGCTTGATACCTTCATTTCTAGTATAGGCTGCACCTTTATTTTCTCGACTCAAAGTTCTAATATTTGGAGAAAATTGTTGGTATTCATTCAATATTTTAAACGAATTATCCTTTGAACCATCATCAATTGCAATAATTTCAAATGATTTAAAACTTTGATTCAAAACGGAATCTATACATCTTTTGAGATATAATTCTGCATTATATACTGGAATAATGACACTAATCTTAGGCGCTTCTTTCACAATCTTATCCTTTATATATTTTAATAGAACCCATAGTTTTGCAAATAATTAAGATATTCAAACTTTTATATTGTTATCAAACCTCGAGCACGCAATCTTTAACCATTCGTATCCTGACTCTTTTTATAAAAACGATTTAAACATTTCGCTAATCCGTTTGGCCAAAAGAGTTTAAACATCATGTAATCTTCCTTCGTTCGAGTATTATCACTAATGGTATTACTCGTTTCAGAATCTTCATGAATACGGTGGCACATTAATTTTTTTGGAACATATACAAATCTGCCATCAAATTTAGCCAAACGGTACCAGGCAAGCCAATCTAGACTAACTCTCCATTCCTCATCAAATCTAAAGCCCTTAACCAATTCTAAATTATAAGTTACAGCAGGGCAACAAATCGGATTTCCAAAAGCAAGAATACGATTTCTCCACCACTTGGTTTTAGGGAATAATGAGATTGTTTTTAACATTAATGATTTTATTTTTAGATTTGAAGTCGGTTTAATGACCTCTCCATTTTTTTCTTCAAAATAATCAGAATAAAGAATGATAGCATCTTTATGCTTCTTTATCCTCTCTTGAATTTCCATTAAATAGGTTGGCTCATAATAATCATCTTGATGAGCTATTGTAGCATATTGGGTAGTAACAAATGATAAAGCATTATTCCAATCTTTCCCAATCCCACCACCTACACTTGTATTAACCGGAATGGCATATTTTTGGCAAATACTTTCGATAAATTCACTTGGAGTAGAGGTATACAAAATGATATTACTTTTTACGGTTTGGCTTAATAACGACTTTAAACAATCCTCTAAATAAGGGCTATCCCCGTAAGCACAGATTACAAATGTATGATCATTCCACTGATTCATATTTTTGAATCTCCTTCCTTCTCATAATTACAAAGACAATCCAACTAGCAATGGTGTAAAACAACATAACAATAACAAAACTAAGCCCTGCTCCAAACAAGCCAAACTCCCTCATCGCTATAGGCGTAAGAATATTCGTCAATAACGCCATTGCGGCATAAACATAGAGTAGATAGACTTGTTTCCTCAATATGATTAAAAAATCACCTATGACAGAAGCTATAGAATATAAAAAGCCGGAAAGCACTAAAATAGTAAGTAATAAACTATAATTTGATAAATCAATACCACTTATAATATTCAAAATAGGAATCCCTATCAAATAGGCCAGTATTGATACTACTAGTCCCAAAATCATAAGCAATAATAAAATCTTACGAATCATAGCATTAAATGTATGAAATCTTTTTTCTGACCATTGTTTTGCCAAATCGGTTATTAACGGTCTTAGCGCTAATACAAATAAACTCATAAAGAAAACAGGCATGAATAGAATACTGAAATCTCTTTGAGCACCTTCACGTAATACGCCCTCTACTAGCAATTTATCAATCACTTGTTTTGGATAATTCAATACATATACCAATAAAAAGCCGTTGACAAACAATGGAAGGCAAGTTTTTATGATGCTAATTGATCGCTTAAATGTAGCAGATGAAATCTGATTAAAAGGTATCGTTCTTATTTGTTTGGATTGGATGTAATCACCCCCAAAAACAAAAAGAACATTAAAAAAACATAAACAAATTAAAGAAAAAATTAAAGAATTTGAAAGTAACAAACTAATTAGGAGAATGATTGTGCTTAAACTATAACGAAGCACCATTAATTTCCCTGCAATATCTAAACGTTCATGTTGTTGAAATAACCCTTGGAATAAATCAGAAAAAGCGTCACAAGAACGATAAAGCACCGTTAGGATTATAATTAAAAATAAATCCCCTTTTCCAACATTATTTCCACTAAAAAGTAAATATGGAAATAATGTAACTAACATCAAACAAACTGTAATAACCCTAGTTAACCAGTATTCCAAATACGAGTAAGCTTCTTTCAAGTCAGTCGCCTGATAATTTCTTACTTGAAACATACCAATGACAATCCAGAGATTCCCAATTGCATAAGCCAAACTAAAATTATCAGCATCACTTGCGGAAGTATAACGAGAGACAATAATCAAATACAATATTGAGACTGCAGCTGCTGCTATATTTCCTGCAAAATTCCAAAAATAAATACTCCTATTTGCTTTATTGTTCATTTTCATTCTCACTTCTTAGTAAAGCTATAGTTTGTGAAAGCTTCTTAATCTGAACGGATTGCTTTGATACAGTATAAGTCAATGAAAAAATTAAAAATATTAATAAAAATGTACTTAATAAAAAAATAAAGTTACTTAGCGTCTGAATACCAAGAAATGAAGATATTGCTCCAATCAAATTAGGAAACCAAATGACTGGCAACGATAGCAAACAAAGAATGAGCCAAGAAATGACATTTCTCAGTTCAACGACTTTCTTTGCAACTAGGCGTAGAATATAAACGATAAAAATAATTACAATAAGGGTTAACCAAATATTTAGCATGTTATTTCTTATATCCTCCACCAATTCTAGCCAGTAGCATTGCCATTGTCACTTTTATCATATAGTAAACAGACTTACTAAATGTAATCGATGATTCTCCGTGTTCTCGCTCGTTCATCAAGACCGGTACTTCTGCAACGGAATAGCCTGAGGTTAAGAGGGACACAATCGTCTCTGGTTCTGGATAATCACTTGGATATTGTTTAGCAAATTCTTCAATCACTTTTCGATCAGCCACCCGCAATCCTGAGGTTGGATCTGTTACCTTTTGACCGGTTAAAATCTTAATTAATTTTTCAAAAAATGAAATTCCAATCCGTCGCGCGAAGGAGGATTGGAAACCTTGATTTTCAATGAAACGAGAGCCAATCACCATGTTCACATTCTTCTCTTGAAGGACTTGAAGCATCTTTCTGATAAATTCAGGATTATGCTGACCATCTCCATCCACTTGAACAGCATATTGATAGCCATTTTTAACTGCATATTGATAACCAGTTTGGACAGCACCACCTATTCCTAAATTAATAGGCAAATCGATAACATTAAAATCATTTTTTCTACAGATTTCAAGTGTATGATCTGTAGAGCAATCATTGATAATCACATAATCAAATTCAGGCGTATGTTCTTTAATCATCTTGATTGTCTTTTCAATATTTCCACTTTCATTATAAGCAGGAATAATAATTAGCAATTCTGAAGTTCTCAATCCTATGTTTTCCCTTCTAAGCATATCACTTCATTATACAATAATCAGTGCATATTTTCTACTTTATACTGTCCCCTCCCCCTTTTCATGGTATAATAGAGTGAATCGATGACGGAAGGACACCTTATGTTAAAGCTGGGAATTATTGGTACGAGTTGGATTTCACATGAATTTATTACAGCTGCTCATCAGACAGGCCACTATCATTTGCAGGCTGTGTATTCGAGAAAGATGAATACGGCTCAAGAGTTTTGTGAGCCTTATGGAACGATCTCTTGCTACACAGACTTGGTCGACTTCTTAGACAGTGAGCTGGATGTGATTTACATTGCTAGCCCTAATTCTCTTCATTTCGCTCAGGCCAAGCTTGCTATTCTGGCCAAGAAGCATGTCATCATTGAAAAACCGGCTGTGACCACCCCTTCTGAATGGAAGGAACTGGGCAAGCTCGCTAATGAGCATCAGGTCTATCTCTTTGAAGCTGCCAGAAATTACCAAGAAGCAGCCTTTCAAGTAGTTAAAGACTTCCTCTCTAATCAGGAAATACTGGGTGCCAACTTCACCTTTGCCAAATATTCTTCCAAATTGCCAGCCCTTCTTGCAGGTGAGATGCCCAATATTTTCTCAGATGTCTATGCAGGCGGAGCATTGATGGATCTGGGAGTCTACTGCCTCTACTTGGCCATTGGCTTCTTTGGAGAACCGGTCTCCAGCCGCTACACCGCTCAGCAATTACCCAATTCGGTTGATCTCTATGGTCAAGGTGTCTTGATTTATCCAGATTTTCAGGTTGCCATTCAGGCGGGGAAAAATATCACCAGCCATCTACCTGCTGAAATCTACACCAAGACTGGAACGCTAACTCTCAATGCTGTAGCAGCCATCAACCAGGCCCGCTTCGTCAGCCATTCTGGAGAGGTCATCGACCTTCCGATCCAGCCCTGCCCACACCAAATGCAAGAAGAGGCGGAAGCCTTTGCCCTTGCCATCGCTCATCAAAAGCCAGCTGCTTATCTCGAATGGTTACAAACAGCTGAGCAGGTCCATGAAACCCTCTACCAGATGCGTCAAAGCGCTGGAATACAATTAAAGGATGAAAAAGAATGAAAGAACAATTTCCACAAAGCTGGAAAGACCAGTTAGAAACACTCGGATTTGATGCATTCACTGAAATTCAGGAACAGATCTTCTCCCCTATCTATGAAGGAGAAAATGTCCTCGGGATCAGTCCTACCGGTACTGGTAAGACACTCGCCTACCTCTTTCCGAGCTTGCTCAAACTCAAACCGAAGAAAGCCCAACAACTCTTGATTTTGGCTCCTAACACAGAGTTAGCAGGACAAATTTTTGATGTCACCAAACAATGGGCAGAACCTCTCGGTCTCCAGACACAACTCTTCCTTTCAGGATCTAGTCAAAAACGGCAAATCGAACGCCTCAAAAAAGGACCCGAAATCCTGGTTGGGACGCCTGGTCGGATCTTTGAACTGATCAAGCTGAAAAAGATCAAAATGATGAATGTAGAAACCATCATTTTAGATGAATTCGACCAATTACTGAGCGATTCTCAGTACCACTTCGTCGACAAGATCAGCCACTATGCTCCCCGTGACCACCAATATATCTACATGAGCGCCACAGCCAAGGTCGATCCAGACCAACTAGAGGAAAATACTCTTCGCATTACGGTTGATGGAGTTTCTTTGGACAATATCCAACATTTTTATATGCAAGTGGATAAGCGGGACAAGGTCGAATTGCTCCGCAAACTCGCCTACGTCGAAGATTTTCGTGGTCTGGCTTTTTTCAATAGCTTGTCTGATCTGGGTAGTGCTGAAGAAAAACTACAATACCGGGGGGTCGAAGCTGTATCGCTGGCCAGTGATGTCAATGTCAAATATCGCAAGGTCATTATGGAACGCTTCAAAGACCATCAGCTAACCCTATTGCTTGCCACTGATTTGGTCGCTCGTGGAATCGATATTGAACATCTTGAATGTGTGATTAACTACGATATTCCTCGTGATGTGGAGACCTATACCCACCGCGCCGGTCGTACAGGACGAATGGGGCGTGAGGGCTATGTAATCACCTTTATCACCCACCCAGAAGAACTCAAATCCTTAAAAAAATACGCTTCTGTCCGTGAACTGGTTATAAAAAATTCCGAACTCTTTTTAAATGAATAAGAAAATCCTCTGCTAGTGAATGAACTGCAGAGGATTTTTACGTTAATTTCCATTGTAATAGATACGATGACTTTCAAGTTGATAATCCAACAATTCATCCACCGTTACAAAGGTATAGCCTTGTGATTTGAGGTAGTCAAGGACGTTCGGTAGAGCGTCAATCGTAGTTTGATGGATATCATGCATGAGGATAATCGAACCCGGTTTGACTTCTTTTTTCACTTCATTGAGAATAGCCGTCGTATTATGTGTCTTCCAATCTAGGCTATCCACATCCCACATGATGAAGGATTGGTCGACACCATATTGGATAGCGTTATTGATAGCTCCATACGGAGGACGGGTAATCTTGGTCTGTACACCTGTCGCTTTTTGAATAGCTTCTTGGGTATCCAAAATCTCTTTTTTAGCATTATCCAAGCTCAATTTTGGCAATTGAGGGTGATCCCAAGTATGGTTCCCAATTTGATGACCTTCTTTGCGGACTTGCTTAGCAATATCCGGATTCGCACTGACATTTTTTCCGATCATAAAGAAGGTAGCTTTGGCATTGTATTTCTTTAAGATGGCTAGTGCCTGAGGAGTCGTGGTTGGATCTGGTCCATCATCAAAGGTCAGGGCAATCATCTTACGGTGGCGTTCTTCTATATAGGATTGGTAAGTTTCGAGATCATCAGGAAGCAAGCGCTCTGTATCAATCACGTCATAGAATTTAGACAAGGGAACAGTGAAGGTATCGTCTCCCTTAACCTTGGTTGGAAATGGAATAGTGAAAATTCCTTTTTCATATTGGAATTCCCATTGGCTCAAATCCAACTCTGAGAAGTGGGCAACCATTTGATCAATGCTTTCCTCATCCAGCTGACGAAAAGCTAGATTTCCCCGTAATTCCTCCAAAAAGATCTGCTTGGCTCCATCTGGATCCGCAAAAACTTGGCTAAGGGTCAGAGGATTGTTCTCATCATCCAAGTAAAAGAGGGGCAACTTCACCGTCTCATCTTTGATGAATTTCCCTTTTTTGTACTGATACTCCGCCCGTTTGATTTGGATAGGGTGATAGCCGACAAAAGGTGCTTCTGCTTCTTCACTATGGTAGAAGGTCAGATGCTTAGGCTCTTTAGTTTTCTCTTCGGTTCCTAGACGCTGAAGGTCTTCTTGGATCTTCTCTTTCACAATCTCAACAGGCTGTCCATCCTTAGTAGGATAATAAGCTGTCACATAAGAAGTTCCTAAAATTCCTTCCTGAACCTGGGCATCTTTTCCTTTTTCAGAGCTTTTCTCTAATTGGGTGACCTTGGCAAACTGATCCTGATAGGCTTTTTGCTCACGAAGCCTTTGAAGCTTTTGATACCCGATATATAAAAGACTCAGAAAAAGGAGATTTATAATGATTAATAAAATAGTTTTCGTGTGTTTGAATCTCATAACTTTATTATAGCAAATTTCTCTCGAAAAAACATTCCTTTTTTGTAAATGGTTTCATAAAAAAGAGGGCGACTGTCGTCGCCGACAGCGGCCCTAATTCTTAATCACTCTTATTTTTCGCGAATGACTTCTACCTTATAACCATCTGGATCTACAACGAAATAGTAATTCGGCTGTGTTCCCGGAAGACCTTTTGGTTCCGTCACTTCATAGCCTTTAGCCTTGTGTTCAGCATTCAAACCTTCCAAATCAGGAGTACTCAAGGCAACGTGAGCATAGCCATCTCCGATCACATATGGACCATGATCATAATTGTAAGTCAATTCCAACTCATAGTCATCTCCAGGCAAGGCCAAATAAACAATCGTGAACTTGTAGTCTGGAAAATCTTTCCGACGTTTTTCTTCAAAACCAAAAGCATCTTGGTAAAAAGCGATTGACTTTTCTAAGTTTTCCACACGAAGGCAAGTGTGCAACATTTTTGAACTCATAGGTTTTCCTCTTTTCTATTTTTAAAAGATTATGAACGATTTTTTTTACGACTTTCCGTCTTAATGGATAATTTCACTTCAAAGATGGTCCCTTTTGGTTTATTATCTTTGACTTGAATGGTCCCTTTAAAGGCTTCTACAATCTGCTTAGCGAGGGATAACCCCAAACCAAATCCACCTTTCTGACGGGTTCTGGCCTTGTCGACCCGGTAAAAACGATCAAAAATCCGTTTCTTATCCTCATCTCGAATCCCTGGACCATTATCCAGTACTCTCAAAAGAAGATTTTTATCCTTCAACTGGACTTCAAACTGGATCTCGCCATCTTCATCGGTATATTTCAAGGCATTGTCATAGAGAATGGTCATCAATTGCTTGAGGAGCGTTCTATCAGAACAAATGACTTTGTCCACCTGATTGTCTCCTCGGAAGATTTTGTCATTTTCTTCCGCAATGATCTCAAAATTCGAGAAGGTCTGATCGAAAAAGCTTGGTTCGATATCTTCCATCTCCGGCTTCAAGCCGTCATCTCTTCGGGCAATGTTAAGAAGGTTGGTAGTCAAGAGCTTCATATTTCGAACTTCATCCAAGCTGGATGCAATATTCTCACTCGATTCCATAATGGTCGCTTCAGGCTTTCTAAAAAGCGTTTCAAGGCGATTTTGCAGAACTGCTAAAGGCGTCCGCAACTCATGGGAAGCATTTTCCACGAAAGCCTTTTGCTTTTGCATACTCTCAAGAAGAGGCTTGACGCTGAGACGTGCTAAGAAGAGACTAGCGAATAAGGAGATTCCCCAGAAGCAGATCATGACGAGAGCGATCTGGCTTTCGTGCTCTTCACTGGTCTGCTCCAGCTGACTGATATTGGTCATGACAACCGCATACTTGATGTCACTATCACTTTCATCATCAGATAAACTCAACTCCGCCATATAGGCCCGGTAACTTTCTTTTTTCCCATAGCTATTTGTAATTTGAAGCTGGGAAACCTTGTTGAGGAGCTTTCGACCAAACGTCACGGTTTTGAAGTTTAAAAACCCATTACCGGTTGTCAAGTTTTCATATTTTTTATTGAGCAAAACAACAGTGGTATTGGATGTGACATCCCCTTTAGGTTCTGATTTATCATGATCTGGGATCATCATCTCATGATCATTATCATCTCCTTTGGTATTTGACTGTCGCTGGTCTCGATAAGCAATCGCTACAAGCGAGTAGGGATCCTGACTGAGAGTCTTGAGGTTTTCATCGACCGTTGTATAGAGACTCGAGCGCATGACCTGGATGATAATCAGGGTCATGGCTGAGAATATCAAAGTAAAGAGCCCAAAATATCGGATGAAGTAGGAAAAATCATCTTCCCCGACGGTTTTCTTAATTCTGGTTAGCATCTTTTAAGATATACCCCACACTGCGCAATGTTTGCAAGTTCTCAACGAAATCAGTACCTTTTAATTTCTTACGGATTTTTGAAACATAGACTTCAACCACTGAGATGGTTGTGTCACTATCAAAGCCCCAGAGACGATCGAAGATCTGGGTCTTTGGAAGGATGACATTTTGGTTTTGAAGGAAATAGACCAAAAGATCAAATTCCTTCCCAAGAAGTTCCACTTCTTTCCCATCCACATAAGTCGAATTGGTAGATAAATTGACCTTCAAATTGCCATAATTAAGGGTGTTTTCATTGACCTTTCCTGAGCGCTTCAAGAGAGCTTGAATCCGCATCTTAAGCTCTTCTAGGTAGAAAGGCTTGGTGAGGTAATCGTCTGCCCCTAGCTCAAAGCCGTGCCCTTTGTCATCCAGACTTTCTTTAGCTGTCATGATCAAAACAGGGGTTGTCACGCCTTTTTCACGCAATTCTTTCAAGACATGGAAACCGTCTTTTTCAGGAAGCATCAGGTCCAGCAAAATCAAATCATAGATCCCGCTTTCTGCTTCGTAAAGACCTTCTTCTCCGTCAAAGACCTGCATGACATCCGCAAAATCATCTAAAAAATCAAATACTGAATTTGATAAACCAAGGTCATCTTCGACCAATAGAATTTTAATCATCGTCGTATCCTCTTCTCTTTCGTGAGTGAGTCTTTCTAATCTATTCTTAACCATTATAACACGACTTGCCTTCATTTCCTATAGTTTAGAACCTGGTTTTATGATCACATTCAGCCTGCCTGAGGAAGGCTAATTCTATGAGTTTGTCGTGTTTTCTTTGTTACTTTGACTCTCACTCGTCTTGTTTTTATTTTTTGAATTCTTCTTATTGGACTTTTTAGAGGACCCCTGGTTCCCTTCTTGTCCGCCAGATTGGTTCATGCCATTATCTGGACCATTCCCTTGTGGGCCACCATTGCCTTCTTGTGGCATTTGACCCGGACCGACACCTTGCGGGCCACCTTGGACTTGGCCACCACCTTGTGGACCACCGCCTTGAGGTCCGCCATCCTGTGGGCCACCATTTTGCTGGTTTCCTTGTGAAGGATGGCCCGTTTGACTATTTTGTTGCTGATTGGATCCTTGATTCTGACCCGTTTGGACCTCTTGAGAAAATTGTTGGTTATTGGAGGATTGAGAGGCGATGACACCGACACCAAAGCCACTTCCAGCACCAACCAACAATCCACCAACTGCTGCCATTCCAATCCACCACTTAGGGCTTCGTTTGAGGACAACCATTTTTTCTTTGGATTCTTGCGTTTCGACTACTTGTTTTGTTTCTTTTTGATTCATCTTTTTACCTTTTATCTTTTTGTACAAGTACTTATCTTTTAAAATTTAAAGGGAGCTCGATCCTTTAGTAAGGCGATTATACTTCAGGAGTCTTAAGCCTGCCTAAATTTTTACTTAAAAAAACCTAAAACAAGCGTGGGCTATTGACAGGATGAACCCCTTATTGTAGAATAGTTACCATAGAATAAATACGAGGTTAACTGTTATGAAGAAAATCTTTCCCTTAGTTCTCATCTCCATTGGAGCGGCCATGATCTCCGTCCTATCTCAATTCACCATTCCATTTGGTCCGATTCCTTTGACCCTACAGACACTCATGATCGGGATCATCGGGACCATCTATAAACCCAGCCATGCCTTTGTCACAGTCTGCCTTTACCTGCTTTTAGGCTTCTTAGGTTTTCCAGTATTTGCAGGTGGTGCTGGTGGTGCTTCGCATTTCCTTGGCCCTACCGCTGGTTTCCTCCTCTTCTTCCCATTCCGAGCATGGATCACGTCCTTGTTTACCAATGCCAAATCCAGCCTTGTCACTATCTTTTTTGCCAATCTCCTCAGTAGTGCTCTCCTCTTTGTGTCAGGAGCTATCGGCTTTATGCTGGTAACGCATACTGATCTCCAAAAAGCATTTACTTTGGTCGTTGCTCCCTTTATCCTTGCTGACCTCATCAAACTGGTCATCATCACGATCACCAGCAAGGCGATTTTTGCCAGCCTCAAACACCACTGGTATTTCAAATAATACACAAAGGGCTTAGTGGATATATTAAAAAAATCAACATCTGAACGAAGATGTTGAATTTTGTTGTAGGGAAACATTTATAAATCTCTTCAATTAAACTCATTTTAAAGCGAACACTATTTTAATGATGAGAAACATAGATCCTCCTTCCTTTATTTTTCCTTATAAAGAACTCTCAAGATCAGGAACTGTGTTAGCAAAATCCAGATGATCAGAATAGTGAAGTCAAAAAATGAGACGTGACCATGACTATAGACACAAGCTCTTAAAAGGTTGACAGAGGGGACAAATGGAAGAACATGGTAGAGATGGTTTATCCAATCTGGAAGACGACTCGCAGGGTACATGATTGGTGAAAACATCAAACCAATCATGAGAATCAACTGAGACATCAGCGTGACAATATTGGGAGAAAAAGTATAAGCAATGGCAAATCCAAGACTGATCATCGTAAGACAGATGAGAAATAGGATGAAAACAGCCAGAACAGATACATTTAGGCGGACAGAAAAACGAAAATAGCCCAGTATAACAGAAATGAATACTCCAGGCAAAATAGCTATCATCCACATCCAAAGATCTGCTAAGGAAATCAGAATTCGTGGTATTGGAAGGGCTCGTACATAGTCTACATGTCCTTCTGACTTCGCATTTGCTATAACAGGTGATGAGATAGTACAGCCAATAGAAATGATTCCTATCAGAACTGAACCAGAAGAGAGATAGTAGGCAGCTGTCGTATCAATCTCACCGATCACTAATGGATAACCAAAAAGAAGTGAAATGGATAACAGAACCTGAGCTAGCGTAAAGAGTAGAAATAGATCTTTTTGACGAAGATAGTTCCAACGAAGTAAGTAAAAAAATTGAGTCATATCAGTTTGTCAACTCCTCTCTATAAAGATCTGAAATGGATACGTTTTTCTGAGCAAGTGACAGATTAAAAATATTCTTTCTATCCAATTCCTGTGTTATTTTTGGTAGCAGTATCGTTAACTCCTTCTCTTCTATTTCAATCTGGCAGATCGAACCATTGATGATGCTATAATCTTGGAATAGAGCTAAGCTATCTTCATTCCTAAACTCAAAAGAGATTTGATACTGCTTTTGATAGGTTATTTGCTGAACTGGGCCTGATTTGATTAACTTCCCATGGTTAAATAAGGCATAGTTGTCTGCATATTTTTCAACTTCCAAAAGATTATGCGTCACAATAATAATGGTATGCCCTTTATACGCCAGCTTCTGTAATAATTGCCATTGTTTTTCACGACGTATTGGATCAACATCATTTGTCGGTTCATCAAGAAGAATGATGGTCGGAGATCCTATTAAAGCCATTGCAAAAGAAGTTAGACGCTTTAAACCGCCTGAGAGATCCTTTCCTTGTTTTGCCTGGTACTCCTTAATTTCCAAGTCGGTTAAGAGCTGATCCATTTCTTTTTGTAAATCTAAGGTATTTAATCCTCTCATTCTTCCAAGCATTTCTATGTTTTGTTCCACCGTTAATTTTTCAAGTGGCGCATACTGTTGCGACATATAGCTCATCATTGAGCGAGCTTGTTTACGATTCTGTACAAAAGAAATGTCTCCATAGCAAACGTCTCCTTTATCGGGTTTGGTAAAACCAATCATTTGATTTAAGAGGGTGGACTTACCAGCACCATTGTGTCCTAAAAAAGCTGTAATTTTAGCAGCTTCTATTTCTAAGGAAATATGGTTATTAGCAAAATGTTGCTTATCGAATGATTTTGTCAAATCTTTGATAGTCAGTGTCGCAAATGTCTTCATCTTATCACTCAAAACTGAGAAGATTGTCCCAGCTTCCTTCATTTTTGATAAGATTATTGTATAATAAACATATGACTTTCCATGGTTTACGTCATGATTTACCATTTTAGTGTCATAATTAGCCAACTCAATTTGATAAGGGGGACTTATGTTAAACGTCGTTATTTGTGATGACTCAACTAGAGATGCTAGTCAGTTAGAACAGTATTTACTTTCTTACGACAAGGTTCCTGTAGAAACAAAACTATATACAAATCCACAAAAAATGCTAGAACAGTTAACAAGGGATACACATTGTGTTTTTTTGGATATTGATATGCCACAAATTACTGGAATTGACCTTGCACGTGAAATTCGTCAGTTCAATCCTTTTATCCCCATTATTTTTGTGACCAGCTATCGTGATTACATGGAACAAGTATTTGAAGTACAGACTTTTGATTACTTAGTAAAACCATTTGAACCCCAAAGGTTAAATAAGGTAGTAGACAGAATTTTACGTTATTTAGATTTAGGACAAACCATCTTTAACTTCTCATTTGGAAAACAAAGTTACTCTATTCCTTTAAGTGACATTACCTATTTTGAGAAAGATAAGCGTTCCGTTTTTATTTACACACTAGCAGATACCTATAAGTCCTTACTGAAAACTCAAGAAATTTTAGATAAACTACCTGATTATTTTATTCAAATTCATGCTTCTTATATTGTAAATCCCAAATATATCAAAGATTTTGATGCGAAAACAGTAACAATTTTGCTAAATGGAACCGAGGAGCATTCACTTCCAATTAGTCGTAAGTTCCAGTCTTCTTTTAAAGAAAAATACTATAACTATCTCAGTGAAAGGAATTTCTAATGCTAATAGGATTGCGGATCATTAGTATCTTGTTTGACTTATTTCTGGCAAGTGTTTTATTTTATAGGCCAATATCCAAAAGTAAGCATTCAAAAGAGACACTATTAGTCCTTTGTTGTTGCTTTCTTTTTCATGTGGCTCTTGTGTTTCTATTTTTAGAAAGTCGCGTTTTTTTAGTTAGCAATCTCTTCCTGAGTATTGTAGAATCCTCTCTTGTAGGACTCTATTTTGGCTACTCCTTTCGTGATTCTTCTTTTTGGATATTCTTACAAACAAGCCTGACATTATTAGCCGGAGCTGTCCTCAATCAAGCTATCCAACTATTTCTTCCACTGTCAAAAGTATCGAAAAATTTAGAACTGATTAGTGGTTACCTTGCCATAAGTTTTCTTTTTTCAACTGTGGTCACTCTTGTTCTTCGACAGCTATTTCGAACACATCAAAAGTTAAGCATGGCAACATCTAGAAGAAATTGGCTTTATCAATTTATCGTGCCGATTTTATCGATTATTTTTGCCTTTACTGTATCTGCTATTCAAGGACAAGTATTTGGACCAGATTATCTTTCTGTCATTTCACTCTTGTCTCTTATTGTATTGTCGTTTTCCTCGCTGTATTTTACCTTGCATCTTTCTCAACAACAGCACGCTGATTATCAAAATAAATTAGATAAAGAACAGCTTCAGTTCCAATTACGAGAAACACAACAGTCTCAAGAAGAATACCAACGATTGCAAAGTCTTCGGCATGACTTAAAAAATAAACATTTAACCCTCTTGGCACTTCTAGAAGAAAATCCTGATGAGGCTAGAGAGTACCTTCAATCGTTAACCGATAGTATTTCAGGAAAACAAACCTTTTACTCCAAAAATCCAACGGTTAATTATTTACTGAATCAAAAACTGCACGATGTGGAAGATGAAATTGAATTGGAAATTGACTGCTTTATACCACAAGAACTATCTATTCAGCCAGATGTGCTAGCTGTTATTCTAGGAAATTGTTTAGATAATAGTATTTCAGCCTGTCTTCGATTGACTGATAAATCAGAGAGAACACTGTCTCTGAATATACGTTATTTTCAACAAAATCTATTTATTTCGATCAACAATACCTTTAATGAACAGGAACAAGAGACTCGTAAAACACGTCAAAGAGAGGGTTGGGGCTTGCGAAACGTTGATGCCCTAGTACAAGAATACCAAGGAACTATCAAACGATTCAAAGAAAACGGCCATTATCGAACGGAGATCCTCTTACCAAGTCCAGTAAACTAATGATTCTTCTCCTTTGAGGTCTTATTCAGGTCATTTATAAAAAAGAGGCTGGGCAAAATCTGTCCAGCCTTTGATGTTAGATAGAAATAACAGTTTGACACATTGGTTGATTGCTCATAGCACTGCCTTGAGGTGACGCAAACATTATTTCCTTTATCTGCAACCTCCAACACTCTCCCAGACTGTTGTATCTATGCGGGGGTGGAAAAATTGAAAAGGTAGGACTTCTTTCCCACTCCATTAGGATGTAGTTAAACTATCACTAACCAACCTAAATGATGCCCCAAAAATTAAAATAATATATTTTTTAAGTCTCAATCAAATATACACTGAAACTTTCCGCCGTGAGAAAAGTGCCTGAAACACAATTGTTTCAGGCACTCGGGAGTTTTGAGACCTTAGGCTCAAAACTAAGTCATGGAACTTCATAGAAGTTCGCTGAAGTCCGTGCTCACCTAAGGAAAGTTTCAAAGATGACGTTGTCTACATTCTAAGATGCTACAGAATGAATTCTGTAGCATCTTTTTTAAATCTATTTTGTCGCAAGGATAGCAGCTTCAACAGCTGCTTTCTCCCGCTCGATAAGATCGATACGAGCCGCGATTTCTTTAATTCCCATCTTGATATTACGGCTGATCGCCATATCATCCAATTGAGGCTCAAAGAAGGCCTTGTATTCATTCAACCGTTCACGGGTCTTGAAACAGTTAGCTGGGTAGATGACAAACTTATCAAAGCTCATATCACCACCGAGTGCTTTCTTGATCCAATCCCAGTTTTCACGCGCCCAAGTCCAGGTTCTTCCTTGGGTAAAGTCATGGTGCAAGAAATTGAAGTACCAGCTCATAGCCAAGTCCTGAGGTTTCACCACATCCTTGTTCTTCCACTCTTTCAATAGTGCTTCCAAAGTTTCCTCATCCTTGGTATAAGAAAGGGCAGCCGCCAACTGGCGTTTAAAGTTTCCATCAACTGTCTTCACATAGGTATCTAAGTATTGTTGGCTAAGCGCCTTGGTTTCCTGGTGTTTGATTTGGTTGACTAAGATTTGCAAGCGAATGGCTGCTGGAAGTTTTTCCAAATCAGCTACGTGCGCTTCAAAGATAGCGCTCGCTTGTGCTTGTGCAGCTTCATCATTGGCCTTGATCATATTAGCAATCATTAGCTGACGAACTTTTTCGTCTTCTTCTGATTCACCAGGCTTAGCTTCCAGTCCCAAGCGTTCGAAGTTGTAACGGTTCATCCGTTTCAATAACTCATGGAAGGCTACTTCTGTTTCAGTTCCTTCATCCACAAAGAGACTGATTCCGCTCAAGACGCTCGAAACAGCAGAAACAACCAGGAAGGAAGTTTCTTCTGTCAAGTGTTCAATCACTGGCAAGAGGCTTGCATAAGAAATTTGACCACTTTCCGCTAAGAGACGGCGTTCTTGAACCACTTGTAGTTTCGAAGTACTATCCAAGCTAGCAAGGTCAGCAAGAATGTCTTCCAACAATTCCCCACGGTAGTCACTGATATAGTGAGCTGTATTTTCTGTATTGAAGCGAAGAGCTCCGCTGTTAGCTGCTTTCAAGGCACTGTAGTTTGGAATTTCTAAGACTTCAGTTTCCAAAGTATCTGGAATACCTGTCCAGTTGCTATTTAAAGGAACAACCCACTTGCGACCTTTTTCTTCTCTTTCTCCAATAAAGAACTGTTCTTGACGGATAATCAAGGTATCGTTCTCAACAGAAGCTGAGACAACAGGGTATCCTGGTTGCTCCAACCAAGAATCCATAAAGGCTGCGACATCACGACCTGAAGCTTGCCCAAGAGCATCCCAAAGGTCACGACCGATGGTATTTCCGTATTGGTGTTTTTCAAAGTAAATCTTCAACCCTTTACGGAAGGCGTCATCGCCTAACCAACGGCGAAGCATGTGCATGAGACGGCTACCCTTAGCGTAAACGATTGCTGGGTCAAAGAGGGTGTTGATCTCGTCAGGGTGTTTGACTTCCACATGGACGGATTGAACGCCATCTGTAGCATCGCGTTTCAAGGCAGCAGGCACTCCAGTTGTTTGGAAGTCTTCAAAGATATTCCAGCTTGGTTCAATGGCATCCAAGCTGACATATTCCATCATATTGGCAAAGCTTTCATTCAACCAGAGATCATCCCACCATTTCATGGTCACGAGGTTTCCGAACCATTGGTGAGCCAATTCATGAGCCACCACCAAGGCTACTGTTTGACGGCTTTGAGCTGTCGAATTCTCATCCACAAGGAGGTAGACTTCACGGTAGGTTACCAAGCCCCAGTTTTCCATCGCTCCTGAAGAGAAGTCTGGGAGGGCGATATGAAGGGATTGAGGGATTGGATACTTCACGCCATAGTAGTCTTCATAAAATTCAATGGCACGAACGGCAATATCCAATGAGAAGTCCAAGTTTTCTAATGGGTGAGCTTTTGTAGAGTAGACACCGACTAGGGTTCCATTCTTGGTCTTAGCTGTCACCCCTTGGAGGTCTCCAGCCGCAAAGGCCAAGAGATAAGACGACATACGTGGAGTTGTGTCAAACTTCCAAATACCTGTTTCTTTGCGGTTTTCCACATCGATTTCAGGCATGTTAGAAAGAACGATTTCTCCTTCTTCTTGGTCAAACTTCACAGCCAAATCAAAGGTCGCTTTGGCTTCTGGCTCATCCACACTTGGGAAGGCTTCACGCGCAAAATGGCTCTCAAACTGAGTAGAGATCACTTCCTTCTTCACACCATCTACTGTATAGTAAGAAGGATAAATTCCTGTCATATTGTCTGTGATCTTACCAGAATAGGTCAAGGTAATCGTTACTTGACCTGTCCCTTCTAATTCGACATAGACTGCTTCATTGTCATCATCCACCGTAAATGGACGGTTTTGACCTGCTACTTCTACTGTTTCGATGGTCAAATCCTTTTGGTGAAGAGAGATGCGAGTCTCTTTTGCTTCTCCGCTAATGGTCACTTTCCCTGAGAAAGTTTTACTAGAGCGGTTCAAATCTAAGAATAGATCATAGTGCTCAGGTACAAATGTATCAATAAAATGTGCAACTGCTTGCATAATTTCCTCCTTTTTATTTTCCATGCTTTCCAATCAAAAGCCCTAATAAAACTATTTTATCACAAAGTCAAAATAAAAGAAAAGACAAGCATGAGAATGCCTGTCTGAGATCGGAAAGACGTCCTGATCTTACATTTCGATAATTTTACCTGTTTCGAAGTAAACCACCCATTCACAGATATTTTTTGCATAATCTCCGATGCGTTCCAAGAAGTTGATCACTTGGAAGTAATCACGTCCCGTCACGATGGACTCTGGATTTTTCCGAATTTCTTCTGTTGCTAATTCTTGGATGCTATCGAAGTAATGGTTGATGACTTCATCTCGTGAAGCAACTTCATAGGCCAAATCCACATCGCCTTTGAGGTAAACATCTAGTGTCGCTTCGACAAAATCTTTGACTTCACGGCCCATCTTGCTGATTTCTTCCTCAACAGATTGGATACGGACTTCCCCTTTCATGCGAATCGTTGCCTTGGCAATCGATACTGCGTGGTCACCCATCCGCTCCAAGTCAGAAACTGCTTTTAAGACGGTCATCACGACACGAAGGTCTTGTGAAACCGGCTGTTGAAGGGCGATAATCTCAAAAGATTTGCGCTCAAGCTTCACTTCGTATTCGTTGATCTCCGCATCATCTTCGATAACCTGACGGGCCAATTCACGGTCATGGGTCACGAAAGCACGAACTGTACGGTTGATCTGACTCAACACTTCATTTCCCATTGCATAAAACTGGTTATGCAACTTCTCTAAATCTTCTTCAAATTGAACTCGTAACATTTTATTTTCTTCCTATCCAAATTTACCAGAGACATAGTCTTCTGTTTCTTTCTTAGCTGGGTTCAAGAACATTTCATTGGTGTCATTGTACTCGATCAAATCCCCATCCAAGAAAAAGGCTGTTTTATCGGAAATCCGACTTGCTTGTTGCATGGAGCGTGTTACCAAGAGCATGGTGTAGCGGTCTTTTAGTCCATACAAGGTTTCTTCAATCTTCCCAGCTGAAATCGGGTCTAGCGCTGAAGTTGGCTCATCCAAAAGAATAATCTTTGGACTGGTCGCAAGAACCCGCGCCACACAAACCCGCTGCTGTTGACCACCGGAAAGTCCGATCGCTGAATCATGCAGGCGATCCTTGACTTCATCCCAGATGGAAGCGCGTTTCAAAGAGGTTTCAACTGCTTCATCCAAGACAGCCTTGTCCTTGACACCATTAATCATCAATCCGTAGGTCACATTATCATAAATGGACATTGGGAAAGGATTGGGCTGTTGGAAGACCATTCCGATTTCCTTACGCAATTCGACCGTATCGGTCCGTGGTCCGTAGATATTATGTCCATTGTAGAGGATGGTTCCTGTGGTAGTGACCTCATGGTTGAGGTCGCCCATACGGTTAATAGCTTTTAAAAGGGTAGATTTTCCTGATCCTGAAGGACCAATCAAGGCTGTAATCTCCTTTGGAGCAAAGTCCAAGGAGACGCTATTTAGAGCCTTCTTTTTATTGTAATAAACCGACAAGTCCTTGACTTGCAAAATTGGTTCTGTCATTCTATTTTCCTTTTTGTTGTCATTTTACTTTATCCAAAGTGACCAGATACATAATCGTTGGTCGATTGCAATTTCGCATTTTGGAAAATATTCGAAGTCTTATCGTACTCGATGAGGTTTCCAAGGTAGAAGAAACCGGTATAATCACTAGCACGGGCTGCTTGTTGCATGCTGTGGGTCACGATGACAATGGTATAATCCTTCTTCAACTCAAGCATGGTTTCTTCTAATTGAGCTGTCGCGATCGGATCAAGCGCTGAAGCAGGCTCATCCATGAGTAAGATATCTGGTTTCACAGAGATAGCCCGCGCGATACAGAGCCGTTGCTGTTGACCACCTGAAAGGGTCAGGGCTGATTTATGAAGGTCATCCTTGACCTGATCCCATAGGGCTGCCTGTTTCAAAGAAGTTTCGACCAATTCGTCCAAAATCTTCTTGTCTTTCACCCCAGCGCGTTCATGCGGGAAGGTGATGTTTTTATAAATCGATTTGGCAAAAGGATTGGGCCGTTGGAAAACCATCCCAATGTGCTTGCGCATTTCATAAACATTGATATCTGGACGATTAACATCGATTCCTTCATACCAAATTTCCCCCGTTACACGCGCAATATCGATGGTATCATTCATCCGGTTCAAACTACGGAGGTAGGTTGATTTCCCAGATCCTGAAGGACCGATCAAGGCTGTAATCTTATTCTTTTCAAACTGCATGTCGACGCCTTTAATGGACTCGTTCGTTCCATAATAGACATGCAAATCTTTGGTCGATAGGACCACCTTTTCTTCAGGAAAAGTAATGATGTGTCTCTCATCCCAATTGTATTTTGACATTTCTTCTCCTTTAAGCAGATGTTAGTTTTTTATGGAGGTAACTTCCGAGTTTACGTGCTCCAAAGTTAAAGATCAAGATAAAGATCAAAAGAACTGCGGCAGAACCGGCTGAGACTTCGATCGAGTCTGGGATAGTTCCTTCACTGTTGACCTTCCAGATATGGACAGCCAAGGTTTCAGCCTGACGGAAGATCGAAATTGGACTGGTCACACTAAAGATATTCCAGTTTGACCAATCAAGGGCTGGAGCCGATTGACCTGCTGTATAGATCAAGGCAGCAGCTTCCCCAAAGATCCGTCCTGAGGCTAAAACGACCCCAGTGATAATACTTGGAAGAGCTTCTGGTACCACGACATGAATCACAGTTTCCCAGCGAGACAAGCCCAATGCTAGACCTGCTTCGCGCTGTGTATGGTGGACGTGCTGCAAGCTATCTTCGATATTGCGAGTCATCTGTGGCAGGTTAAAGACGGTCAAGGCCAAGGCCCCTGAAATGATCGAAAATCCGTATTTGAACTGGACAACGAAGACCAAGTAACCAAAGAGACCTACAACGACAGATGGCAAAGAAGACAAGATCTCAATACAGGTACGAACCAAATTGGTCAAGCGACCTTTTTTAGCGTACTCAGAGAGGTAAATCCCAGCTCCAAGAGAAAGTGGGAAGGAAATCACCAAGGTAATGACCAAGAGAAAGAAGGAATTATACAATTGAATTCCGATCCCTCCTCCTGCTTGGTAAGAAGAAGATTTTCCAGTCAAGAAGTGCCAAGATACATGGGGCAAGCCACGGACCAAGATATAAAGGATCAATGAGGCAAGAATCGCAACGATGATCCCTGAAATAGCATACAGCACTCCTGTGGCAATTTTATCCATTCGTTTAGCGTGCATAGTTCTTCTTACCTCTTTCTTTCGTAATCAGTTTAATCACACTGTTAAAGGCAAGACTCATGAGGAGCAATACCAAGGCGAGTGACCAAAGAACATTGTTATTGACCGTACCCATGACGGTATTTCCGATTCCCATGGTCAAAATAGAGGTGAGGGTGGAAGCTGGTGTTGTGAGCGAGGTTGGCACCACTGCCGAGTTTCCGACCACCATCTGGATGGCCAAGGCTTCCCCGAAGGCACGCGCCATTCCAAAGACAACCGCTGTAAAAATTCCTGAACGGGCCGCCTTGAGTGTGACATGCCAAATGGTTTGCCAGCGTGTCGCACCCATGGCCATACTAGCTTCCCGGTAATGACGGGGCACAGCTCGGAGGCTATCGGTCGTCATAAAGGTGACAGTTGGCAGGATCATAACAAAGAGGACAAAGACCCCTGAGAGAATCCCAAAACCAGTCCCACCAAAGAGACTACGCGTAAATGGGACAACCACTTGAAGGCCAATAAATCCGTAAACAACTGAAGGAATTCCCACTAAGAGCTCAATCGCTGGTTGCAAGAAACGAGCTCCTTTAGGAGAGACTTCTGTCATGAAAACTGCTGCACCAATGGCAAACGGCGTTGCCAAGAGGGCAGAAAGCAAGGTTACAATAAAGGAACCTAGAATCATTGGTAGGGCTCCGAATTCCTTTGCAGCAGGATTCCAAGAGCTCCCAAATAGAAAACTAAAGATATTGACTTTATTGACAAAGAAAGTCGATAAACCTTTTTGGGCCACGAAAATCAAAATCATGGCAACGACCACAACAATCAAACTCATACATAGAAAGGTAATGGTTTTCCCAAATTTTTCTAGGCGGGAGTTTTTTGATTTCGTCAGCATTTTTTTTGCTACTTCGTTCATTTTTTACCTAATTCTTTTATTTTTTTGTCACATTCCCTTTTAAATCACGGGTGACTTTCATATCATTGATTGGGATATAGCCCATCTTACCAACAACCTTTTGCTGGATCTCATCGGTCATCATGTAGTCAATGAATTTTTTAGACAACTCATTGGGTTTTCCTTTGGTATACATGTGTTCATAAGACCAGATTGGCCAGTTATTGTTGACAACATTGGCTTTGGTTGGTTCATAACCGTTAAGCTTCATGGTTTTGACACTGCTATCCAAGTAGGTAAAGGCCAGATAAGAGATGGCTCCTGGCGTTTGAGAAACGATGTTTTTCACCATTCCATTAGAGTCTTGCTCTTGGGCCTGCTTGGGTTGTTTGCCATCCATGATGATGGCATCAAATACAGCACGGCTACCAGAACCAACTGCACGGTTCACAATCGTGATTTCAAGATCTGGACCTCCCAATTGCTTCCAGTTGGTATATTCACCCGTAAAGATCTTTCGCAATTGCTCTGTTGTCAAATTGCCGATTGAGATATTTTTATTGGCAATGATGGCTGTCCCTGCTACGGCTACCTGATGGTCGACCAGACTAGAGGCATCAATCCCAGATTTTTCCTCCGCAAACAGGTCACTATTTCCGATATCTACAGCGCCTGATTGAACTTGTGAAAGTCCTGTACCAGAACCTCCTCCTTGTACATTTACAATCTTACCAGGATGTTCTTCAATGTAGCGATCTACTACTCCTTCAACCAAGGGTTGTAAGGCAGTCGATCCGACAGCAGTGATGGATTCTCCGCGATCGATCCAAGAAGCACAAGCAGATAAACTTCCTGCTAATGCGATCGTCGCTAGTCCTAGGATCAGCTTTTTAGACTTTTTCAAATCATGTCTCCTTGATATTTCACTATTTCACTTATGATTTTGACAAGTTTTTTCAAAAAAACCTGTACTTCCACTATATCATAGAACGGGTTCTTTGCCCAGTATTTTACCTAAAACGAAGCCCCTTTGGATAGAAATTTTTCAGGGTCTGTCCGGTCACTTTGGCAAAGCCCAAACCATTGCCTTCAACAAGGACCTGGTACCATCCATTTGGATGCGTTTCTCTCAATTGAACCGTCTCTCCCGCCACATAATGAACAAAGTCTTCAGGCGTGATCGAAACGGTCTCTTTAACCTCACTCGGTTTCAGAGCAAGGCCCAAGGCAAAACTAGGTTCAAATCGATTTTTCTTGAAGGTCCCTAGGTGCAAACCATTTCGGGCAATTTTTACTTTGTGCAAATCTGGTAAACCAAGTGGAACCAAGTAGAGTTCATCTCCAAAGGTTTCGAGGACACCTTCTAGAGTGATCTTCAAGTGTTTCTTAGAAAACTCCTGCCATAATTTCTTTTGTTCTGCAGATAATTGGTCCTTCTTCGAAGGGACTTTGGCAGGTTGATTCTCTCCTAGATAACGGAACTTAGCAACAAATTGTCCCTCCCCTTTAAAGAGATGAGGATACATGCGCGCCGTTTCTGGATGGTCAATGCCTTCTGCCATACCATTGATCTTCTCGATCGTTTCCAGCTCCAGATCATAGTTTTCCAAAAGCCAGGATACGACCTCTTCATTTTCCTCTGGAGCCCAGGTACAGGTTGAATAAACCAAGGAACCTCCTGGAACCAACATCTTGAGAGCATCCTCTAGAATCTCTCTTTGAAGGAGACTGCACTCTCGAGGATAATCAATGGACCAATAGTCCATGGCATCTGGTTGCTTACGAAACATCCCCTCACCTGAACACGGGGCGTCTAGTACAATCAGATCAAAAAAGCCTGAGAAAACTTTGGCCAGACGATCAGCTGATTCATTGGTCACCAGCACATTTCGCGCACCAAAGCGTTCGACATTCTCTACAAGAATTTTCGAGCGCCCCTTGTGGATTTCATTGGAGACCAAGAGTCCCTGATTATCCAAATAAGACAAGAGCTGGGTGGTCTTGCCACCAGGAGCTGCCGCCAAATCTAAGACCTTCATCCCTGGCTTCGGCTGGGTAACTTGAGCCACCATCTGAGCTGCTGGTTCTTGCGAATAGACCAAGCCTGTTGCGTGCTCAATGGATTTTCCTGAGACCTTTCCATAATGGCCCCAAGGGGTATTGGGAATCGGATCATCAAATGCTTTTTGCGCTTCTTTCAAAGGATTAGTCCGAAAGGCCGATACTGCTTCTTGTTCAAAGGTCGCAAAAAAAGCAGCAGCATCCTCACCTAGAAGATGCTGGTATTTTTCTTTAAAACCATTGGGAAAATTCATTTAACTTCTCCCTTTCTTAAGATAGGTTTGAATTTCTGTTAACTTCACTTTTGGAACCATCATAATGGGTTCCACTGACTGGTAATTAGGTTTATCTCCATTTAGATTTAAAACGGTATAGCCCAACTGGTCCCCCATGATCGCAGCTGCGGCATAATCCCAGGGCCAGATGTAGCTAAAATAGGCCAGAATGCCACCTGAGAGAATTTTTGAAAAACTAATACCGGCACTTCCGTAGACCCGAATGCCAAGAGAATCCATACCAAGGTCGGCCATGCCCCAGTCATTTTTCTCAAGCATGCCGACATTTGAAGCAATCAAAAAGTTTTCCAGAGGTTGGTCCACAAAGGGTGTCAGTTCAACCTCATTGCGATAAACAGGGAATTCTCCACCCCCGTAAAAAAGGTGATCCCGCATCACATCGTAGATCAGGCCAAACTGACCAATTCCGTCTTCAAAATAGGCCACCATCACCGCAAAATCTTCCTTTTGAGTCACAAAATTATTGGTCCCATCAATAGGATCAATCACCCAAACTGAACCTTCTGAAATCGTGGAGCGAAGGCCATCTTCCTCCGCAAAAATCCGATCATCTGGGTAGCGATGTGCGATTTTTTCAACCAAATCCTTTTGAACCTGTTGGTCCATCTGGGTCACCAAATCTGTCGGCCCAGTCTTTTTTGAGATCATCAAGTCATCATGGAGATGAAGACGCAAGTAGCCTCCAGCCTCTAAAACGATTTGTTTGGCAAACTCTAATTTATTCTTCAAGAGAAAACCATCCTTCCTCTTTTTGCTTTGCAGCCTGGGTCGCACGATAGAGAGAAAAACCGCTCACTTCTTCGAACTCCCGTCCGAGACGCTTTTCTTCTCCGATACTAGGCACGACCTTCTTAAAAGCGCGGTAGGATTCCATGTATTCTTTGGCCTCTACCTTACTTTCATAGGCTTCTTCAACTTTATTGAAAAAAGAAAGCACTGAAGCAAGCTCTTCAGTGCTCCACGATAAGTCCAGTGGGTAACTATAATTTTTTTGCATTCGACATACTTCTTAGTTTATTTCTGCTCTTAGAGTGGCAGAGCGTAACTCTTGTTTGCGATAACTCCGTGGCAAGAAGGCCCGAATTTCATCTTCGTTAAAGCCAATCTGCATGCGTTTGTTATCTAAAATAATCGGTCTCCGCAAGAGACTAGGATTTTCCTCAATCAGATGGATCAAGGCCGAGATGGATAAATCTTCAACATCAACATCCAATTTTTGAAAAATTTTTGAACGAGTTGAAATAATGTCGTCTGTTCCGTTTTCGGTCAAGGCCAATATACTTGTCAACTCCTGTTTGCTCAAAGGACTTGTCATAATATTGTGTTCTTTAAATGGAACATCGTGCTTTTTTAACCAAGCCCGAGCTTTTCGACATGATGTACAACTCGGTGATAAAAATAATGTAATCATGTGGTTCACTTCTTTTTTTATATATAACTATCTGACTCTATTATACAAAAAAAATAGGTGCTTGAAAAGCGCTTTTTTGATTTCTCGACGATTTTTCTGAATTTCAGTGGAAAAAAGAAATCCCTTTCATTTTTCCCAAGAAGAGGCCCGAAAAAAGAGAGTGGGACAGAAATCGGTTATTCGTTAGAATTCGATTTCGTCGTCCCACCTCCGCACAGTTGAGTAGGGCTGTAAAAGCTGATGAAATCAGCGTAGTAGAGCCCACTCAACCACTGCGTCTTGCTCGACAATCCAAAAACAATTGAGAGACTAGGACTTTTGTCCCACTCTCTTGGTCCAGTTTCGTGAAACTGCTTCATCTTCTTCTAGTTGCGCCACTAGTTGATCGATCCCATCGAATTTGACCATTTCTCGAATCTTATCTAACCAATGAATGGTCAGGGTATGACCGTAGATATCTCCAGTAAAATCAAAGAGATTGACTTCGAAACGAAGCTCTTTTCCATCAAAGGTGACATTTTTCCCGACAGAAGCCATCCCACGGTAGGTCTGCCCTTTAAAATCGACATCGACTACATAAACCCCATCTGATGGGAGATAGGTCCGGTCAATCGGTGCTAGATTGGCGGTAGGATAACCAATGGTGCGGCCACGCGCATCCCCATGCACGACGATTCCCCGACTGGATAACGGGTGACCAAGTAGACGGGCAGCTTCGTGGACGCGTCCTTCTAGGACAGCCTGACGAATTCGGGTCGAACTAACCTTTTCCCCCTGATCCAATACAGGAGAAATGACTTCCACTTGACCATCAAAATAATCAGCTAAGTCAGAGGCCGTTTTCTTATCAGAGCCAAAACTATAATCAAATCCAGCAATTAAAACTCGGGCCCTCAAGGCTTTGACAAATTGATCGATAAATTCTTTCGCAGTTTTAGAAGCAAAATCGGTCGTAAAATCAATGAGGAAGAGCTCATCTACTCCTAGTTCGTTTAATTTTTGGAACCGATCCTCAGGACTTTGCAAATGGAGTAACAATTCTGGTTGGTAGCGAACAAAGGCTAACTTAGGAGATTCAGGGAAGGTTAACAAAGCGACCTTCAAGCCTTTTTCATCCGCTATCTGACGCGCCTTTTTAAAGAGTTCTTGATGCCCCAGATGCAGGCCATCAAAGTAGCCCAGAACCAAAACTGTCTCATTCTCCAAATGGATCTGGTTAGCAGTAGTAATCGTACGAATATTCATGAATTTATTGTAACACACTTTCTGTTAGAAAGACTTTTCGAGGTTTGTAAAGTTCTTCTCTTTTTTCTAAAATAGCTACCAATTTCCCTTGGTAAAAAGCAGCTAACTCTTTGGAGTCACTCTCAACTGGAATAAAGCGTCCCACTTGGACCTCGCCAACCTCTTCTACTGTCAGCACTACTTTTTCCAGGTCCCCGGTGCCAATTTCAAGTGGATGAAGAAAGCTCAAATCTCCTTGGGCTACTTTTTCAGCCACTTCTTCTAAGGTCAGGGCATCATCCAGTGACAAACCGGCAGCACTGGTCCGTGTCAGATGAGACATGTGGGCTGCGTAACCCAGTTTTTGACCAAGGTCCACAGACAAGGTCCGGATATAGGTGCCCTTGCTACATTTAACCCGGAAACGAAAACGGGCTAGACTTTCTTCATAGCTAATCTCACTGGTGCGCGTGAATTCATAAATGGTTACCTGTCGGACAGGGCGTTCCACTTCTTCTCCTGCCCGTGCATACTCATAGAGTTTACGTCCATTGACCTTGACCGCTGAATACATGGGCGGTACCTGCTCAATCTCTCCCACCATCTGAGCAATCATGCGGTCGACCTCTGCTACATCTAAAGGGGCTTCCACTGGGGTCCGCTCTACGACTTCCCCACTAGTATCCTCGGTCGTTGTAGAATATCCCAGAGTGATTTCCCCCTCGTAGACCTTACCCTCATCCTGCATGAACTCTACCATGCGAGTCGCCTTGCCAACTGCAATCGGAAGCACTCCCACCACATCCGGATCCAACGTTCCCCCATGACCGATCTTCTTGGTTCCTAGGATCTTCCGCAGTTTAAAGACCACATCATGTGAAGTCATGCCCGCTTCTTTTTTTACATTGATAATTCCGTCCATCTGATTTGCTCTTTCTAACTGATTGTGTGACCATCCGGATCACCGACCCTTTATTATACCACGAAACGAGACTTCTTGTCCCTCTTTCCCCCTTCCCATGAGCTCCTAAAAAATCCCGTAGCAGATTTCAGACTTTTTAAAATGGGTTTGATACAATAGAAACCGAAAGAAGGTGTAACATATGTTAATGTATGATGTTATTGTGATTGGATTTGGTAAAGCTGGTAAAACACTTGCGGCGAAATTATCAAGCCAAGGTAAAAAAGTCGCTCTGATTGAAAAGAGCAAATCTATGTACGGTGGTACTTGTATCAATATCGCTTGTATTCCCACCAAGACCTTGATTGTTGCCGCAGAAAAAGGCTTGGATTTTGAGCAAGCCATGAATGAAAAAAATGCGGTCACTACTCGTCTCAATGGCAAGAACTACGCAACTATTGCTGGAACTGGTGTAGACATTATCGACGCGACTGCTCGTTTCCTTTCCAACAAGGTCATCGAAATTCAAGCTGGAGATGAAAAGGAAGAATTGACAGCTGAAACCATTATTATTAATACTGGTGCTGTGCCAACTATTCTTCCAATCCCAGGATTGGCTGAAAGCAAATTTGCTGTGGATTCAACCGGTATTCAACGTTTGGAAAACCTACCTAAACGCCTCGGTGTCCTTGGTGGTGGACCTATCGGATTGGAATTTGCTCATCTCTATAATACCTTGGGCAGCCAAGTAACGGTATTGGATGCTTCTGAAACATTCTTGCCACGGATCGAGCCAAGTATTGCAGCTCTTGCAAAAGGTTACCTGGAAGAAGACGGTATTCAATTCTTGCAAGGCGTTCATACCCAAGAAATCAAGGATGGCGAAAACAGCTTAACAGTTGTCACAGATAAGGGAGACTTCGAGTTTGATATCCTTCTCTACGCAACAGGACGTAAACCAAACACAACTGGACTTGGTCTTGAAAACACAGATATCCAAGTCACTGATCGTGGAGCGATCCAAGTCAACCGTCATTTGGAAACCAGCGTCCCTGGTGTCTTTGCAGTTGGGGATGTCAATGGTGGCCCTCAATTCACCTACATGTCACTCGATGATTTCCGCATCGTCTTCAACTACCTTACAGGCGATGGTAGCTACAATCTCGAAACTCGTAACAATTATGCGACAACACTCTTCATTGCTCCTCCACTTGCCCAAGTCGGCTTGACTGAGCAAGAAGCACGTGACAAAGGGCTTCCAGTTGCTGTTAAAGAATTGCCAGTTGCTGCCATGCCTCGTGGACATGTTAATGCAGATCTTCGAGGTGCCTTCAAAGCCGTGGTCAACCCAGAAACCAAAGAAATCCTTGGAGCAACTCTCTTTGGAGAAGCTGCAGGCGAACTTATCAACCTGATCACCATGGCTATGGACAACAAGATCCCTTATACTTACATCGCAAAACAAATCTTTACCCACCCAACCATGGCAGAAAACCTAAACGATCTCTTTGCGATTTAACTAACATAAAACGCTGGAAAATATTCCAGCGTTTTTTAGTTTCATGAGGTTTTCATTCGAGACTTTCCTTGGGTAAAAATGGACGGTAGAGAATTCCTTAGAGATTCCATACCTTAAATTTGAGCACAATCTGTTAGGCAATTTAGTTTAAAAATCTACAGATATCTCTTGAAGTCTCTTAATTTCTTTATTTTTACAAATTTAAATTATCGATAATTCTTTGTAATTTCTCAATTTCTGGAGGAGGACAATTTTTCTGTTTTTGAATATGTTGTAATACACTCCGTCTTTCATCTAAAGATAATAATGGGAGTATATTTTTGATACCATCTAGATAGAAAATATCATTCTCTATTTTATCAGCCTCCATTAATTTTAGAAACATTTTTTTCAACAAATCAAAATTGTTAAGTTCTTCATGATTTAATTTATAATTCATTCCTCGTAAGGATATTTTCTGATTATAAGTTGTCACATAATCACTTAATTCCTCTATAAATAAAGCAAATCTATTTTTTTTAAGATTTTCATTATATAATAAATAAAAAATTGTCACCAGATAGTTTGCACTTGAGTCAAATTTGAATAATTCTCGCAACCATTTTTTCGAATATCTAAATTCATAATCATTTGTAAAAATGATGTTTATCATTTGACTATAGTTATTCTTTGATAAAGAAAATGAATCAATAGATGGATCTACCCTCTCTAAAGCAACTAGATAAACTTTATCAAGAATTTGATTGTCCTCAATTTTTTTGTTTAGTATATCCTTTACTACATTTGTGAAAACTTCTGCAGCTTCGATAGTAATTGTAGAATGATAATACACAAATCCTAAAAAGGTGTTGTAAGTTACATTGATTCCGTTTGGATCGTATTCATTTAATAAAATTCCTTGAGCAAACTCCCTATAATCGGTATCTTTTACTGAATTTATTATTTGAATAATTACATCTCTATAACTTGAATGATTTATAAATAATGATCATTAATAGTAACTACAGAATTCTTTAAACGTTTAATATGATTTTCAATTTCATAGTCGTAGTTAGAAGTAATAAATACTGCATTCAAACTTGCTAAAGATTCTACTGTTTGATTAACTATTGAATATGGTAATAGATTTTTAAAATATCTTTTTTCAAAATCTAGTCGTCGCTTTTCAAAATCTTCACCAAAAACTTTTTTTAATTCATAGTTTACTAGATCCACTTTACGTTTATTACTAATACTAGATTTGCTAATTAAATCAAAAACTACGTGATGTTCTCTTCCAAGTCTTTTTTCACCACTTACCGATAAAACTTGTCCTTGCCAATACTTAATAAGATGTTCAATATAATTGTTCCAATTAGGATAACCTTGAGCAATTGAAACTCCTGCGCCAATAAAAATTACTAAGTTAAAATTTTTTATAGCCTCAGTTACATCATCTATCAAATTTTCATAATTAAAATCATCTTCCATAACTTATTTCCTCATTCCCCCTTCAAGGCGTCAAACTTAGCCTTCATGGTTGGATTCTTCCGAGTCAATTTTTTAACGGAAACATCATCCAATTTATTATTGGCAAGTCGGAGTTGATTTTCTGATGTGGTCAAGAATTTCTTGACTTCTTCCATCCGCTTGATGGCTTTGTCGATTTCATCGATGGCCTTGCCAAAGTTGACAGAAGCCGAATTGTAGTTCTTAGCAAAGGCTACCTTAAATGCATTCAGATCTTCTTCAAAGTGGGTAATATCGATATTTTGTTCACGGACAAGCGCCAATTCCTGCTTGTATTTAAGGGAATTAAGGGCCGCATTCCGCAGGAGCCCAATGATCTGGATAAAGAACTGAGGACGCACCACATACATCTTCTCATACTCGTGGCTAACATCGACAATCCCTGTGTTGAAGTAGTCGTTATCTGCCTCAAGCATAGTCACTAAAACCGCATATTCACAGTTCTTTTCTCGACGGTCCTTGTCCAATTCCTTGTAGAAATCCGCGTTCTTATGCTTCTTCTCTGTCCCATCAGCTTCATTCTTCATCTCAAACATAATGGAGATAATCTCCACTCCATTTTCATCACACTCGCGGAAGATAAAGTCACCTTTAGACCCACGCGCAGAGACCTTGTTGTCCTTTTCAAAATAGGCATTTGGAAAGGCAAAACTGCGAACCTTGTTGAATTCACTTTCCGCATACTGCTCCAGACTTTCCCCGATGGCCTTAGTCGACTGCTGGGCCTTAAAATTCTTGTAAAACTCGACCTGTTCATTGGCTGCCTTTAGCTGGGCTTCGTAGTTTTGCTTGACAGAAGCTAGGGACAGTTCATTTTCCTTCTCTTGAAGGAGCAATTGGTTTTGTACCTGATCCCTTTCTTTCTCTAGATCAGACAGTGTTTTTTGCAACTGATTTTCATGCTCCAAGCGCAAGGTAGCCAACTGATTTTCCAGTGCTTGCACTTCTTTTTCTTTCTCTAGCAGGCTTTGGCTCGCCGTTTGCTCCATCTCTTTTTTGGCCAATTCTTTTTCAGTATCAAACTGTTGAATTTGGTTCTGTAATTGGGCAATTTCTTGGTCCTTCTTGGCTAACTTCTCTTGTTGCTCATTAAGGGCCTTTTGCTCTGCCAAAGCCAATTCTTGCCGAATCCGCTCATGAATTTCCTTGTCAAACTCAGCTGTCCGTACCTGTGACAATAGCTCGCTGTATTGACTTTCGTTAACTGTAAAGACTTCCCCACAGTTGGAGCACTTGATTTCATTCATAGTATTCCTCTTTCTCTATTCTTAGTATATTATATCATGCCACCAGTAAAATCAAAACCAGCAAGCTAAGCTTGCTGGTTTCGACTGAATATTCATTTCTCTATAGAGACTTTCCTTAGGTGAGGACGGACGGTAGCGACTCCCTTTGGGATTCCATACCTTAGATTCGAGCCTTACGTCTCAAATCTACCGAGCACCAGAAACTAATGCGTTTCTAGTGCTTTCCTCACGAAGAAAAGTCTCAATCTTTTTTAATAGTCTCATTCAGTAATAACTTGAGATTTCTGAATAGAGGTTGCTTGTTTATAATCTGAAACAGTGAACTTAGCTTCCTGGTCTTAACTTATTTCTTTTCAATCGGCGCGACACTGGCTAAGAGTTTCTTTAGCCCCACTTCTGGGAAGTTGATCTTGAGTTCTTGGGTACTGCCACTACCAGAGACTTCTAGGACAGTCCCTTCGCCCCACTTCTTGTGAATGGCAATATCACCAATGGACCAAGCGACGCTTTCTTTAGCGCTAGAACGGTTACTATTACCAAAAGGTAGGCTTGATGACGTGAGAGCACTTGGGGATGCTTGTCTCTTGCGCTCTTGAAGGGCTTGTGACAGGCTCATGCCTTTTCCAAAGGTCGTTCCGCCACCATTGCTATAAGAAGCCTTAAAGCTGGTGTTGACTGGACGGGCTAATCCTTGGTAGGTCAATAAATCCGAGCTAATTTCATTGATGAAACGCGTCGGCCGGTTATAGCTGGTTCGTCCAAAGAGCAAACGTGAGTTGGCATTGGTCAAGAAGAGAACCTTCTCTGCCCGTGTGATCCCTACATAAGCCAAGCGACGCTCTTCTTCCAATTCATCTGGATCCTCAGCCGCACGACTAAGAGGAAAGACATTTTCTTCCATCCCAATCAAGAAGACGACTGGGAACTCCAATCCCTTGGCTGCATGAAGAGTCATCAAGGTGACTTCTGAAGTTTCTTGAGCCCCATCGTCTGTATCGGCAATCAAAGCCAAATCGTTCAAGAAACGACTCAAGGTATCCACACCTGATTCGTCTTCTACGGTCTCTCCATTTTCATCAAAATTCTTGGTAACAGATAGGAACTCTTGGATATTCTCGATGCGGGCCTGACTTTCCAAATTTCCCTGATTGGTTAGGGTTGTCATATAACCTGTCTTGTCAAGGACTTCTTCGACCAACTCTGTAATGGTCAGCTGGTCCAATCTTTCTCTCAAATCAAGAATGAGATTGGCAAAGTCCCAAATGGCTTGGGCTGCCTTTCCTTTGATGCCAGAGAGCATGATATTGGCTGAAGCATCCAGGAGTGAGGACTCTTGCATTTGGGCAAAGTCGCGAATCTTATCCACTGTACCTGGCCCGATTCCCCGCTTGGGTTCATTGATAATGCGCTCAAAACTGATATTGTCACTGAGGTTGGCAATCAAGTTCAGATAAGCAATGACATCCCGAATTTCCTTCCGGCTGTAGAACTTGGTGCCCCCTACCATGGTGTAAGGAATGTTGGACTTGAGCAGGGCTTCTTCAATGGTCCGTGACTGGGCATTGGTCCGGTAGAGAACCGCAAAATCACGGTGTTTGTAGCCAGCTTCGCGACTAAGCTCTTCAATCGTTTTAGCAACAAAGACTGCTTCATCCTGCTCGTCATTAGCCCGATAATAAACAATCTCTTCCCCGTCTTCATTTTGTGTCCAGAGATTCTTCGGACGGCGGTGGCGATTGTTTTTGATGACATCATTGGCTGCTTGCAAGATCGTCTTGGTCGAGCGGTAATTCTCTTCTAGGAGGACGACCTTAGCTTCCTTATAATCCTTCTCAAAGTCCAGGATATTCTGCATATCTGCTCCCCGCCAGCCATAAATAGACTGGTCAGCATCCCCAACGACACAGATATTTTTAAAACGTGAAGCCAAGAGTTTGACCAATTGGTATTGGGCATGGTTGGTATCTTGGTACTCATCCACGTGGATATATTGGAACTTCTGCTGGTAATAGGTCAGCACATCTGTATGCTGATCAAAAAGACGCAGAGTCAGCATGATCAAATCATCAAAGTCCACTGCTTCTGACTGACGGAGTTCCTTTTGGTAAGCCTCATAGCACTTGGCGACGATCTGGGTATACATATCCCCCGCTTGGGCGGCATAAGCCACTTCATCGATCAAGTCATTTTTAGCATTGGAAATGGTCCCCAAGATGGTCCGTTCATTCCATTTCTTAGGATCCAAATTCAAGGACTTCAAGATCCGCTTCATCAAGGTCCGTTGCTCACCTGGGTCGACAATGGTAAAGTTGCGATTGTAGCCAATGTGATCCGCATCTCGACGGAGAATACGCACACACATAGAGTGGAAGGTGGCAATCAAGCAATCTTGGGTGGCTGGATTCAACTGATAAGCCCGCTCCTTCATCTCTCGAGCGGCTTTATTGGTAAAGGTAATGGCCAAAATATTCCAAGGATTGACCATTTTTTCATCGATCAAGTAAGCGATGCGGTGGGTCAAGACACGAGTCTTACCAGAACCAGCTCCCGCCATAATCAAGAGGGGACCTTCTGTCGTTTGGACCGCCTCTGCTTGGCGATCATTCATACCATTCAATAAAGGATTCATCTCATACTCCTCATTCATTCAATCGTTCTATTATACCACAAAAACCTGCCTAGCTTCTTTTAAAAAAGGACTCATTTGAATTTCGCTTCCAAAAACGATATAATAGTAGCTTAAAGAAAACAGGTTCATATCCGAGGTTGTAGGAGGAAATTTTGGAAAAACCATACAGTAACTTAAAACTGGCCGAACGTGGTGCCATCATCAGTATTTTAGCCTATTTACTACTTTCTTCAGCAAAATTAGCTACTGGCCATCTGCTTCACTCCTCTAGTTTGGTAGCCGATGGATTTAACAACTTATCAGATATTATCAGCAATGCCGCCCTGCTCATCGGGATTCGTCTCGCTCGCCAACCAGCTGACCGTGATCACAAGTTTGGTCACTGGAAAATTGAGGATCTAGCTAGTCTAGTCACCTCCATCATTATGTTTTATGTCGGTTTTGATGTCTTACGCGATACCCTCCAAAAGATCTTCAGCAATGAAACAGTTAGCATTGATCCACTCGGTGCTGGTGTCGGAGTGGTTTCAGCCCTTGTCATGCTAGGCGTTTATTTCTACAATCTTCGCTTAGCCAAACGAGCCAAATCAAAAGCCTTAAAAGCAGCCGCAAAAGACAATCTTTCAGACGTCGTCACTTCTCTTGGAACGTCGATCGCGATCGCTGCTAGTGCTTTTAACTATCCAATTGTCGATAAAATCGTAGCCATCATCATCACCTTCTTTATCCTCAAAACAGCCTATGATATTTTTATGGAATCTTCCTTTAGCCTTTCAGACGGCTTTGATGATAGCCTCCTCGAAGATTACGAAAAAGCTATTTTAAAACTCCCTAAGATTGCGCGTGTGAAATACCAACGCGGACGGACCTACGGAAGCAATATCTATCTGGACGTTGTCTTGGAGATGAATCCCGATCTTTCCGTCTATGAAAGCCATGCGATCACAGAAGAAGTCGAGGATCTCCTGAAAGAAGAATTTGGTGTCTTTGACATTGACGTCCATGTGGAACCTAGCTCGATTCCTGAGGATGAGCTGATCGAAAACGTTGAAAAGAAACTCTTAACCTACGAAAAACGTCTCTATGCTAAGCAAGAATTTGATACACTGTTAGCAGATAATTATACCTTGATTGACGACACCGGTCACGAACACAACAAGGCAGAATTAATAGAGGCTCTCGCAAGCGACCAAGTTCAATTCCAAAACTTTGAACTAGAGTCCATCAGCCAAAAAACCAAACTCATACGCTATGAGCTAGACGGTCAAATCCATACCAGTCTTTGGCGTCGCCACGAAACTTGGCAAAAGATTTTCCATCAAATTACTAATAAAACAGACTAAAAGAGGCTGGGATAAAAGTCCTAGCCTCTCAATTATTTTTGGATTGTCGAGCAAGACGCAGTGGTTGAGTGGGCTCTACTACGCTGATTTCATCAGCTTTTACAGCCCTACTCAACTGTGCGGAGGTGGGACGACGAAATCGAATTCTAACGAATTACCGATTTCTGTCCCACTCTCTTTTTTACTTGATATCGTCTGTTGCTACATCCGTTCCGAACCACTTCTTAGAGATCTTTTGGAACTGGCCCTTTTGATAAAGTTTTACGAAGGCTTCATCAATTTTTTTCTTCAAAGTTTTATCCGCCTTGCGCACCCCTACCGCAAAGGATTCTGTCTCAAAACCGACAGGAAAGACATTGTAGTCTTTTAAGATTCCTTCTGTTTGCAGATAATAGTTGGCATAGACATGGTCGATTAAGAGGCCATCGATCCGATCGTTCTGGAGATCGATCAGCGCCTCGTTGAAACTCTGGTATTGGGTAGCCTTTTGATTTTTAACCTTATTTTTTAAGATTGTAGGATTGGCTTCAAAATCCATATAGCCAGACGATCCGGTCTGGGCACCTAATCGTTTCTCTTTCATCCCATCGACTGATTGGATTCCAGAGGCTTTCTTAGTGACCAAGACTTGTTCATTTTTCATATAGGGCTTAGTAAAAGCAACACTTTCCCGACGTTCATCTGTTGCCGAATAGCCATTCCAGATGGCATCAATGGTCCCATTATTCAGTTCCGTCTCTTTCATATCCCAATCAATGGGTTGCCAGTTGACATGAATCCCATAAGATTCAAAGACTTGATTGGCCAAATCAATGTCAAAACCAGCGTAGCTCCCATCTTTTTGCTCAAAGCCCATGGGAACGAAAGTATTATCAAAACCAATCGTGATGGACTGCTCTTTTTGGTATTTTTGCCAGTTGTCCACTTTAGGATCACTCACTGTCTGTCCACAAGCAGTCAGAAGAACGAGACTAAGGACACCTAGCAGCCATGGTATTACTCGTTTCATAGTCTCCTCCTATTTAGGCTCAACCTTGAGAAGAACATCCGCAATTGCTTCTGCAAATGGAATATCATGGGTAACAACGATCTGAGTCATCCCCAGTTCACGGTTTTGCAAGATTAACTTCTCAACTTCTAATCGCAATTCTGGATCCAAGGCCGAAGTCGGCTCATCATAGCCAATAATTTCTGGATCGATCATCATAGCACGAGCCAGTGCCACCCGTTGCTTCTGACCACCAGATAGAGAGAATGGATAAGCATCCGCATGTTGTTCGAGTCCCAAACGCTCCAGTAAGCTCATGGCTTTTTTACTCGCTTCTTCCTTGGTCACATTCATGGTCTTTATAGGGGACAAGATAAGGTTTTCCATGACCGATAAATGTGGAAATAATTGAAAATCCTGGAAGACAAAACCAAGAAGATTTCGTTTTTCTAAGGCATCCAGAGGCAAGTTTTCACCATTGTAGATGATCTGACCAGAATCAATCGTTTCAAGACCAGCTAACATGCGAAGCAAGGTGGTCTTTCCTCCCCCAGAAGGACCAACAATGGCGACAATTTGTTTTTCAGGAACGAGAAGATTAAAATCTGATAAGATCTGCTTATCCCCAAACCGTTTCGAAATTTGTTTTAATTCTAACATATGCTTCTCCTCCTATTTATAATATGAAAAGTTCTTTTCAACTCGCTTGGCAATGATGGTCACAATCCCAATGAGGATTAAATAAATAGCTCCCGCCAAAAACATGGGTGCTAGACTGGCATCACGATTGGCTGCCGTCCGACTAGCCAGGATCAAATCACTAATTCCCAGGGCATAGACCAAGGAGGTGTCTTTAATCAAGTACATGACTTCATTGAAGACACTTGGAAGAACGATCTTCACCACCTGAGGCAAAATAATATAGCGAATTGTTTGCCATGAACTCAATTTTAAGACCTTGGCCGCCTCATACTGACCTGTCGGAATTGCGACAATTCCTCCACGGAAGATTTCCGCAAAATAGGCTGCATAATTGAGGGTGAAGGCTGTAATAGCCGCAGGCAAGCGATCAATCCGAATCCCAATACTTGGAAGGACGTAATAAATAAAGATCAACTGAAGCAAAAGAGGGGTCCCTCGCATGATCCAGATATAAATCGTTAGGAGTCCATGCAGGATCTTTGAGCGCAATTGAAGCAAAAAGGCAACAACGATTCCTAGTGGAATCGATAAAATCAATACGAAAGCAAACACTTGCAAGGTGAGGCTTGCTCCCTTTAACAAACTTGGTAAAATTTCCAAAGCATACTGCATAGCATTCTCCTCCTAAAAAATTATTTAATGAACATCTTACCACAAAAATGGAAAAAAACTAGTTCATATTGATATTTATAAAAAAATAGCCTTTCGGCTATTCTTCTACTTTTATAAATCCAAATTTATTGAGGGGATAGAGACGCAGATTCACGACTCCTTCGATCTGATTTTTATGAATATAACCAAACTCACGACTATCTTCTGTATCCCCACGGTTATCATTTAAGACCAGATAAGTATCCGATGGTACACGACCAGCCTTGGTCCCTTTTAACTCTGATAAAAAGAAATCATCCGTATAATACCCATTACTCGTTGGAGCCGCTAAGTGTTTATTCAGCATTTTATTTAGGTAAGGTTCTGGTGTTGCCTGTCCATTCAAATAGAGGACGTCATCTACGTAGCTGACTTCATCGTTTTCTTTGGCAATGACACGTCCAAGGTATTCTTTTCCACCGACCTTGTATAAGACCAAGTCACTGCGATCTACCTGAGCATTTCTAGTCGCTACCACAAGATCTCCAGTTTTCACAGAAGCATTGGCCATTTTATCATTGATACTAAATGGATGAAATACAAAGATTCGAAGCAAAATCAGTGCCAAAACCAGTACAGCGACAATGATGACATTTCTAATTAAATCTCTCCTTGGCATGTATGTCTCCCTTCCTTTTCATTTATTATACCATGTTTTTGATCTTTAAAAAAGAGAAAGTAAGCATTAGTGAGAATTCTTATCAACACACACCAGAAGAAAAAGAAAAACCTCGCGGTCGATCCTTTCGGACCAACCAGCAAGGCTTTTAGATATAATTTTTTATTAACGTACTGTACGGATACGCATTGTGTTTGTACGAACAGCTTCTCCAACTGGTACACCAGCAACGATAACGATATCATCACCAGATTTAACAAGACCAGCTTCAACTGCTTTACGTTCAGCAATTTCGAACATATCATCAGTTGATGAAGGAGCATCTGTCAACATTGGGATAACACCCCAGTTCAACATCAATCCACGTTCAGTCAATTCGTCAAATGTCAATGCCAAGATATCAGCATCTGGACGGTATTTAGAGATCAAACGTGCAGTGTGACCTGTCTTAGTCAATGTTACAACCAATTTGATATCCATTGAGTTTGTAGCATCTTTAACAGCTGAAGCCATAACTTCTGTCTTAGAGTTACGTTCGAATGAAGCTGGGTTCAAACGACCATATTCTTTCAAAAGTGTTTGAGCGTTCATGTCGATTTTCGCCATTGTAGCTACAGATTCAAGTGGGTATTTACCATTTGCAGATTCACCTGAAAGCATTGTAGCATCAGTACCATCGATAACAGCGTTGAAGACGTCAGATACTTCAGAACGAGTAGCACGTGGTTTTTCAGTCATTGTTTCAAGCATGTTTGTTGCAGTGATAACAACTTTACCAGCAGCATTTACTTTAGAAGTAATCATTTTTTGGTAAACTGGAACCATTTCGAATGGTACTTCGATACCCATGTCACCACGAGCGATCATGATACCATCAGTAACTTCGATGATTTCATCCAAGTTTTCGATACCTTGTTGGTTTTCGATTTTCGCAAACAATTGAACGTGGCTGTTCCCAGTTTCTTCACAGATAGCACGAACTTCTTGAACGTCTTTTGCAGTACGTACGAATGAGATCGCGATGAAGTTGATACCTTGTTCCAAACCGAAGCGGATATCGTCGTTATCGCGTTCAGCAAGTGCTGGGAAAGGAATCTTAGTGTTAGGGATGTTTACACCTTTTTGTTTAGCGATGATACCATCGTTTTCAACTTCAACAACAAATTCACGTTTTGCAGCATCTTTTTCTACAACGCGAAGACCCAATTTACCATCATCAACCAATACTTGGTGTCCAACTTCAACGTCATCAAAGATGTCAAGCGCACCAGCAACGTTCAAAGCAATCACTTCACGAGTTGATTTAATACCTTGTTTTGTAGCAACGCGGATACGTTCACCAGTCTTGTATGAATATTCTTTAGCTTCGCCTTCGAACAATTCAGTACGGATTTCAGGACCTTTTGTATCAAGAAGGTAACCAACTTTTTTACCAGCGATTTCTTCTGCACGTTTAACAGTCGCCATACGTTCACCTTGTTCTTGGTGGTCACCGTGTGAGAAGTTGAAACGGAAAGTGTTCGCACCAGCTTCGATCAATTTAGCAATGTTTTGTGCTGAAGCTTCAACGTCAAGTTTTTCAGCCCAGTATCCATCTTCACCGAATTTTTTACCGCCACGGATTTCTACCGCAGGACCTAAAGTTGCAACGATTTTTACACGTTTGTTCATGATATATATGACTCCTTTTTAAATATATCTGTCTTTTTAAGACAAGGTTAACGAATTTATGAAACAAAATTAGATTGAAGACAAGCTACGGTTCAACTCGGCAAGACCAAGATCAGCTTTATGTGGATTGTTTACCACAATCTTACCATCTTCTGTCAAGCTAAAGAGGGCTCCTTCTTCTGCTTTACCAAGGATTGGATTTTCCACCATTTTTTCATTGCGGATACCAACGGCTACACCACCGATTCCTTGTTTCAACAATTTAACTGCGTGTGCTCCCATACGTGAAGCAAGAACACGGTCACGCGCAGTCGGTGAACCACCACGTTGGATGTGGCCAAGCTCAGTTACACGAAGATCGCTTTCATCACCAGCTTCTTTCAACGCTTTACCAAATTCATCTGCAGACATCACGCCTTCAGCCAAGATGATGATGTTGTGGGTACGACCTTTTGCGTAACCTTCTTTGATGCTCTCAACAACATCTTCGATCTTGAATCCTTCTTCAGGGATGATGATTTCATCTGCACCAGATGCAATCCCTGCCCAAAGAGCGATATCTCCAGCGTTACGTCCCATCACTTCGATAACGAAAGTACGGTGGTGACTAGATGAAGTATCACGGATCTTATCGATCGCGTCCATTGCAGTTGTGACTGCCGTATCAAAACCAATTGTAAAGTCAGTTCCGACGATATCGTTGTCGATCGTACCAGGAAGACCAACAGCTGGGAATCCAAGCTCAGTCAAGCGCATCGCACCATGGTAAGAACCATCTCCACCAATAACGACAACACCTTCGATCCCGTGTTTCTTCAATTGCTCGATCCCTTTTAATTGACCTTCGCGTTGTGCGAATTCAGGGTAACGAGCTGAATGAAGGAAGGTACCACCACGGGAAATAATATCTCCAACAGATGAGGCGTCAAGGGGCTGAATTTTACCAGCAACCATTCCCGCATATCCATCATAGATACCGAAAACTTCCATTCCTTCTGAAATTGCTTGACGAACAACTGCACGGATGGCAGCGTTCATTCCAGGGGCATCTCCACCACTAGTTAAAACAGCAATACGTTTCATTTCGTTTTTTGCTCCTTTTTTTCTTTTACATTCTACGTAATTATAACACAAAGAAGACTAAAATTCTCGTATTTTTCGCAGTTTTTACCGATAAATCGTTTTCATAACGAGATTCTTTAGTTCATCTTCCAATTCTTTGTTTTTCTGGACCGTATAGCCCTTCAATTGAAGAGTTTTTTTCTCGTCTTCATAGCGTAATATCACAGGATATGGGCCCGGATATTTTTTCAAGATAGAAAGAATCGTTTTATCCTGACGATGATCGAGCAACTGGATCCAGAACTTTTCATTAGTTGCCAGTTGCGCCTCTGCTAGAATCATCTGCAAGCGCCCGTCACGCTCTTGTATCTTCCCTGTCAAGTAATAAAAGCCACCTTCTTTTATCAAAGAGGAAAATCGATTGTAGGTTTCAGGGAAAAGGGTCACATCCAATTTTTTCTTGGTATCACTGACTTGTAAGAAAGCCATGAGATCACCTGACTTTGTTCGAATGGTTCGAATGCTTTGTACCTCAATGAGAATGCGTACCTGCTCTCCTTGTATGAGTTGAGAAATTGGTTGGATCTCGTAGGGACTCGTTTGCCCAATCGCAACCAATGGGTGAGTACTGAGCCCGATACCAATAATGGCCTCTTCCTTCTCGTATTTTTCAGCCTGGCTAAAGTCCTCTGCTTCTGTCCAGGAATAGTTAGAATCTGCAAATAAACTACCTAGCTCATCAGCAAATACAAACAAATTCGGCAAATTGTGAAGCACCTTGCGTCTATTTTTTTCAAAAATATCAAACAATCCAAGCTCCACTAAAGGTGTTAACAAAGGCAATTTATGATACTGATTGGGGAGTCGTAAAATAAAATCTTCGACACTTTCAAAGGGACGATTGTCAATGATCCAATATGCTAAATCTCTTGGGAGTCCCTTGATATTTTTCATTCCCAAGTAGATTTTTCGATCCTGGAACTTATCTCTGTAAGGGATTGTGTTGATGGATAATGTCGCGACTTTAAAATCAAACTGGAGAGCATCTGTCAGATAATCGCTGCTCGAATAATTGAGCATGACATCAAAAAAAACATCTGGATAATGGACCTTGAAATAGGCCATCTGAAAGGCCAAGGCAGAATAGGCATAGGCATGGGAACGGTTAAACCCATAGCCTGCGAATTTTTCCATAATCGCAAAGACCTCTTTGGCTTTTTCTTCCGTATGTCCAAGTTTAAGAGCACCTGCGACAAAATCGTCTTCCATCTGATGCATTTCAGCTGCATTTTTTTTGCCCATAGCCCGACGTAAAATATCGGCTTTCCCTAGACTAAAGTCTGCAAAACGCTGGGCAACCTGCATGACCTGCTCTTGGTAGAGCATGATCCCATATGTGGGCCTTAAGATTTCTTCAATCGCTGGATCCAGAATCTCAACTTTTTCCTGGCCGTGCTTTCTTTTGACGAAATTATCAATGTAATCACTAGCCCCTGGACGATTGAGAGAGGTGGTCGCTACCACTTCTTCGAAATGATTGGGTCTCACTCGTCTCAAGAGACGAATGGCTCCAGCCTGTTCAAATTGGAAAATCCCCTTGGTATCCCCAGCAGCAAACAAGGCCAAGGTTTCTGGATCTTCTAAATCAATGGCTTCAATCACGATCTCTTCTTGGTACTTTTCATAGACGGCTTCCTTCATTTTCTGAACAAAGGTTAAATTTCGCAGACCCAAAAAGTCCATCTTCAACAGACCATTGGCTTCAACCGCATGGGCATCATACTGGGTGACAAACATATCTTCTCCGTACTTGAGAGGAATGTGATCCGTCAAATCCTGGTCACTCATCACAACCCCAGCCGCATGGATAGAGGTCTGTCTTGGTTGGCCTTCAATTCTTTTAGCAATTTCAAAGCCACGCTCAAATTCTGCTCGGCTATGAATCACTTGTCGAAAAGCTAGGTTCTGTTCATAAGCTGTCGTCAGTGTATCCCTAAAGCCAATCCGCTTGGTAATAGAGGTCAATTCGTACTCTGGTACCCCAAAACGTTTGAAGACATCTCGAATAGCTTGTTTGGCCCCAAAGGTTGAAAAGGTCACGATCTGAGCCGCATGGTAACTCCCATAACGGTCTCGCACATAGCGGATAAATTCTGGACGATAGATATCAGGAATATCAATATCAATATCCGGCATAGTGTAGCGCTCCACATTTAAAAAGCGCTCAAAGAGGAGGTTCTTCTCCACAGGATCAATCCCTGTAATTCCTAATGCATAGGCTACTAGTGAACCTACAGCAGACCCACGTCCCATTCCCATATAATAGCCTTGACTCCGTCCGAAACGAAGAAGGTCCCAGACAATCAAGAAATAATCATCAAAGCCCATTTGGTGAATAATGTCTAATTCATGCTCCAGACGTTCTTGATAGACCGGACTGGTCAGGTTCTTTCGAAGGAGACCCGCTTGAGCTAATTCTCTCAGTTCCTCAACAGCTGGTTTCTGAGGATTGAAGCGAGGCAATTTCAACTGGGTGTCAATATCATATTGAATCCCTTGGACTAGTTTTTCCAGATTTGTGACGGCTTGAGGAAATCGCTCTGCAAAATCATTCTTTAAATCCTGAGGAGTTTTTAGGACTGTTGTCGGATCAATTGGTCCTGTTTCCGTCAAGCTTTGATTGTCCTTGATGGCTGCCAGCATCTGCATGGCTTCCAAATCTCCCGCCTCAAAAAATCGAACGGTATGAAGAGGAATCACAGGGTGGCTAAACTCTTGGACCGGCGTATCCGCAAAAACTCCGATGAAGTAATCTAGACCAAGCGGCAAGTCTCCACTAGCAAAAGGCGCTGGGACAATAACTGCTACTCCTTCTGTTAGGTGCTTCACATCCTCCCAATTGCTCTTCCCCATCATTTTGACGGTCGACATCTTCATCAGATTCTGGTAGCCCTTCGTTGACAAGGCAATCATCCGAAACGGAATTGTTTCATTGTCTACTTCTAGTCCAATTTCTAAACCGACCAAGGGGCTAAGTTTTTTGGCCTGACAGGCTTCGATAAATTCATAAGCACCATACAAATTATCTACATCCATGATTCCCAATGCGTCATACCCCATGCTTTTAGCCACGTGGACATAATCTTTTATGGTCACAAGGCTTTCCATAAAAGTATAGACTGATTTGGTATCTAGCTGTGCAATCACTTTTTCTCCTCCCTCACTTGTCTATTTTTGGGACTCTTTTTTGTACAAAAAAACATCACTGCTACACAATGATGTCTCAACAACGGAAGACATGGGATTCGAACCCACGCACGCTTTTACACGCCTACCGCGTTTCCAACACGGCCTCTTAAGCCTCTTGAGTAATCTTCCATGAATAAAAATATGGAGCCGGTGGGAGTCGAACCCACGTCCAAACACCTGCCAGCATACTTGTCTACAACCATAGGTTATGTCTTATTTTAACAGCTACACGACACATAACTCAAGCCCTGTACCTGCGAGTCTATCAATCTCTTATCTAACTCCTAGACAAAGCTAGATCGTATCTCGCTAAAATTAAGACCTGTCATCAAACACGAGCGATTCGAATCGGGTCACGCCTGCTGGTGTTTAGGCAGCTAAAGCGTAAGAATTATTATTTTTTGCAGTTATATTTAACTGGCGTTTTACATCCGCTAGATGAGTTGCAAAATATGCCTCATAATGCCTGTCGAATCCGTAACGACCCCAAAACGAATACAATCAGTATATCAAAATGTAGCCAAAAATGCAAAAGAAAAAAATTGAACAAGAAGGCTTCCACTGGGAAGCTTCTTGCTCAATTTACTGTACTTATTGAAGATTCAACTTGTACTTGCTGATATAGTGAATGGTGAAGTACATAGAAACAATCTTGATGACTTCATAGATAAGACCTGGAATGAAGTTAGGTCCAAATTCATCAATATTTCCATAAACCAATGCAGACCCAACAGCATATGAATCTTTTAATGGATTGACTGCTGTACCGATGATACTTAAAACAATGCACAAGAGAAAGAAAAACAGAATAGCCTTAAATCCACGACGATTTTGGAAGAGTTGGCCAAGTGCGATCGATACATAAAATAGGAAGATCCCTGAAGCTGTGGTAAAAATCCACCAAACGATAATCCAATAAGCAATAGAATGACTAAAAGCCTCAGAGATAATACTAAATACAGGAGAGATGTCTTGTCCAATGACAGCACCCATCACAATAATTGTGATAAAACCACTCAAAAATAGAAGGAATAGGCAGTAAAGACTCGCTACTAAAGCTCCCACAAATTTAGACAAAATAATCGCATGTGAGCTAGCTGGAAGAGTCCAGGTCAAGTAACCTTCACGTCCGTATAAGTTGGAATAGAAACGACGGATAATAATATAGTAGTTACTAAGATAAAGACCTATGACTCCTCCAAAAATAAGAATCCCAAGAGTCCCCGTAATCATTTGCATACTATTGGTTTCCATATTCACAAAACCGTTTGTAGCACTTCCACCGATAACACCTGTAATCACTGACAAACCTAGTGCGATCAAAGTAATCAACAGATACCATTTACTTGTTGACTTAAATTCGTATTTTAATAATTTACCAAACATGAGGTCCTCCTAATAAACACGGAATTGATCACGGAAGATTTCATCGATAGATTTTCCGTGTTGATTGCGCAAAACAGTCGTATTTTCATGCAAGAGGATTCTTCCTTGGTTGATGAAAATCGCTTCATCCAAAACTTGTTCAATATCCGCAATCAAGTGAGTAGAAATCAAGACAGAAGAATTTGGACGTCGGTTTTGAATAATGGTCCGCAAAATATAATCACGCGCTGCTGGGTCAACCCCACCGATTGGTTCATCAAGAACATACAAGTCAGCTTCACGACTCATTACCAAAATCAATTGCACTTTTTCCTTGTTCCCTTTTGAAAGGCTGTTCAATTTTTGATTTGGATGCAAATGCAAATCGTTGAGCAATTGGTAAGCTCGTTGGACATTAAAATCTGCATAAAAATCTTGGAAATAGCTAATAGCATCGACAATTTTCATATTTTCATTCAGATAAGTTGTATCTGGCAAATAGGAAACCACTTTTTTAGAAGCTGGGGATGGTAATTGCCCATGAATATAGATATTTCCAAGGCTTGGTTGCAACAAACCATTGATCAATTTAATGATGGTTGTTTTCCCGCTACCATTGGGACCCAAAAGGCCAATAATACGGCCAGGTTGGATGTTCAAACTAACATCCATGAGAGCAACTTCATGCCCATAATTCTTTGTCACATGGTCCAAGTAGACCAAAGGATACTGATTCATGTAAATCTCCTTTATTTTCTATTTATGCTATTATACCTTGTCCCCTTGATGATTGCAACTTTATCTGAAAATTTGCTAAGAATTTGTAAATGCTTGTTCAAAAAATAGGAATAAACAAATCAGAGGTTAGGGAAACCCCAACCTCTGATTTGTTTTGATGAATAGAATTTTTAACTAATTCCAAGTGCGATCCGCGCATAGCGGCTCATCTTTTCAACCGTCCAAGCTGGATACCAGACCAACTTCACATCCACAGATGTCACTTCTTCTACTTCTGCTAAAACATCATGAATCTGATCTGTCAGAAGGTCCGCTAATGGACAACCCATGGTGGTTAGGGTCATATCAATGATGGTTGCTCCAGTTTCACCGTCAAAATGGATCTCGTAGACAAGACCTAAATTGACAATGTCAATCCCAAGCTCCGGATCGATTACCTCTTCCAAAGCATTTAAGATTTTATTTTTAATTTCTTCAATTTGCTCAGTTGTATATGCCATATGACTTCCTTTTTTGCTATTTTACTCTCGATAGAATTTCTTGGCTCGGGTTAAAAAGATCCGCAGGACCTTCCTCGCTTCCGAATTTTTCGGCTCGGGTTAAAAATGTCCACTGGACATTTTTAATCCTCTATAAAGTCACGCAATGGTTTGCTTCTGCTTGGGTGGCGGAGTTTGCGGAGGGCTTTGGCTTCGATCTGACGGATCCGTTCACGGGTCACGTTGAAGACTTTCCCCACATCTTCCAAAGTACGCATTTTTCCATCATCGAGACCAAAACGAAGACGCAAAACATTTTCTTCTCGATCTGTCAAAGTATCGAGGACTTCATCCAATTGTTCGCGTAGTACCACACGAGTGGTGTAGTCTACTGGATTTTCAATCACTTCATCTTCGATAAAATCGCCCAAATGGCTATCGTCTTCTTCCCCGATTGGAGTTTCAAGAGAAACAGGCTCTTGCGCAATCTTCAAGATTTCACGCACCTTGTCTGGTGTCATATCCATACGTTCAGCGATTTGTTCTGGTGTTGGGTCTTGTCCCAATTCTTGCAAGAGATTGCGTTGTTCACGAACCAACTTGTTAATGGTTTCCACCATGTGAACAGGGATCCGAATGGTACGGGCTTGGTCTGCAATGGCACGAGTGATGGCCTGACGGATCCACCAAGTAGCATAGGTAGAGAACTTGAACCCTTTGGTATAGTCAAACTTATCAACCGCCTTCATCAAGCCCATGTTTCCTTCTTGGATCAAATCCAAAAATTGCATTCCACGACCAACGTAACGTTTCGCAATGGATACAACCAAACGAAGGTTGGCTTCTGCTAGACGTTGCTTAGCTTCCAAGTCACCTTGTTCCACCAAGATAGCCAATTCTTGTTCTTCTTCATTGGTCAAAAGAGGAACAACCCCAATTTCTTTCAAGTACATCCGTACCGGGTCATTGACCTTAGCAGAGTTGCTTCCAAGCAATTCCTCATCTGACAACTCTGGCTCTTCCTCATTGTTCAACACACGCGCACTTGGATTGCCATCTTTATCAGTGATCGAAATCCCTGCATCTTGAATGCGTTGCAAAAGATCTTCAATCCCATCTGCATCTAGCGTGAATGGAATAACCAATTGGTCATTAATTTCATCATCTGTTGCAGTTCCGCTTTTCTTGTGGCTGCGAATAAATTCTGCAATTTGAACGTCCAATGTTGTAATATCTTTTTGTTCTTTAGCCATTCTTACTCCATTCTTCTTTTTTGAGCGATTAAACGCTCGAGTTCCAATAAAGCTTTTTCTGCATCCCCTATTGAGGAAGCTTCCTTCACTTTATTTCCAATTTGTTGACTTTCTTTGCGAAGAAGCTCACGATTCCTTGTTTCTTCTACTTCTTCTAACTCACCATCTGCTATCTCATCTGGTAAATCTTCTTCTAACATGCGGTACCAGGCGTGCTGGACCCCTTCAGGCTGCTCAGATAAATCCTGAGAGGTGACTTCTCCATTTTGACAGAGCAATTGATACAAGATCTGTAACTCCGGCGTGTCGAAGGCAAAATCAGGTCGCAACCGGTAATCATTGAGGACCATTGGAAAATCTTTCATCCTACTTAATAAATGATTTTCCGCCTTGATCAAGCGCGTCATCCCACGATTCGGCAAGAGCTCCACTGAAAAATGCGATGTTTTAGATCGTCCACCACTTTGAGCCTCCTGCCGTTGTTGCAAACGACTATTATTGACAATCTGCTCGATCTGCAAGTAATCAAAGTCCGGCAATAAATCGGCCAACTTATAAATATAAGTGTTTTGCGCTGTAATGGAGCGCGTCTGGGCGATCATCGGTGCCAGCTTTTCGACAAACTCAATTTGCGCTTGCAAGTTTTCAATATACTGGGGTTTCCAGTAGTGCATCAAGAATTCAACCTTACTGATCCGAGAATTCTTCAAGAGGGTAGCTAGATCTTCTGGGGACGTCTTTTTGAGGTACTCATCGGGGTCCATCTGATCAGGGATACGGACGATCTCTAACTCCAGATCCTGCAAGACATCTAAGGCCTTAGCTGTTGCTTCAAGTCCTGCCTTATCCCCATCATAGGTCAAGATGACCTTTTTGGTAAAATGAGACAGGTGCTGGACATGCTCTGGTGTCAAGGCTGTCCCCATAGAGGCGACCGCATTTTCAATTCCAGCTCGATATGCCGCAATGACATCCATAAAGCCTTCCATGATATACATTTCATGTTGCTTTTTTGCGCTCGTCTTGGCTTGATCCAAATGATAGAGTTCATAACTTTTATTAAACAATCGCGTACTGCGACTATTCTTGTACTTGGCTTGATGACTGCCATCCTCCGTCATTTTCCACAACCTACCAGAAAAGGCAATGACACGTCCACTATCATCCGTCAGGGGAAACATGATCCGATCCTGAAAAGCATCAAAAACCGTTCCTGCATCTGAGATTGTAAACAAACCTGAATCGGCAATGACTTTCTCGGAGAATTTCTCAGAGAGATTGCGATAGAGGTAATTTCCTTCTGCAGGTGCTAAGCCCAATTGAAAATGTCGGATCACTTCATCGGTCAGACCACGTTCATACAGATAGTGTCGCGCTTCTTCCCCCATCTTGGTCGTCATCAAAATCGCCTGATAAAACTTACTAGCTTCCTGATGAATCTCATAAAGTTCTTGGTTTGGATTGACAGACGCTGGTTGGGCAGGTCTTGCCTGGTACTGAAGTGCAATGCCAGCCTTGTCTGCTACAATCTGGACCGCATCCATAAAGGCAACTCCACGGTAGTCCTCAATAAACTTAAAGACATCTCCAGAGCGACCACATCCGAAACAATGGTAAAACTGCTTGTCTTCAACGACATTAAAGGAAGGAGTCTTTTCACCATGAAAAGGACAGAGGCCTAAAAAATTACGGCCAGCCTTGGTCAAAGAAACAACTTCTCCAATGACTTCAACAATGTTTACACTGTTTTTAATTTCTGCAATCAGCTCTTTATCAACCATAAACAGTGCCTCCATTTTACCATAGATTATCACTTTATATTTTATACTAAAAGTTAGTAAAAGTAAATTTTTTCCTACCAATTTCACACAGAAAAGAAAAGATTTTCAACCTTTATCACTAATTTTAAAAAAATTGGGCATATTTCTTGTCAGTCGCATATTTTTCCGTTATACTATCACAGTAAAAAATTATTATGAAAGGACATATATAGGATATGTTAAAAGAATTGAAAGCTTTCCTCCTTCGTGGAAACGTTGTTGACCTTGCTGTTGCAGTGATTATCGGGGCTGCATTTGGTGCCATCGTGACATCACTTGTTAACGATATCATCACACCACTTATTTTGAACCCAGCTTTGAAAGCTGCTGGTGTTGATAAAATCGCCGAATTGTCATGGAACGGTGTTGCTTACGGTAGCTTCTTGAGCGCAGTAATCAACTTTATCGTTATTGGAACTGTTCTCTTCTTTATCGTTAAAGCTGCTGAAAAAGCACAAAACCTTGGTAAAAAAGAAGAAGCTGTCGAAGAAGAAGCTCCAGCTCCTACTCAAGAAGAGTTGCTTGCTGAAATCCGCGACTTGCTTGCAAACAAATAATCAGATAAAAAGATCCGATCTTCTAGTTAGAAGGTCGTTTTTTTGTCTTTGATGGATGAGAAAAAACAAAAAACAGACCGAAGTCTGTTTCTGTATTCAATTAGAATTTTTTACGTTTACGAGCTGCTTCTGATTTACGTTTACGTTTTACAGAAGGTTTTTCATAGAATTCACGTTTGCGTGTTTCTTGAAGAGTACCAGCTTTAGTAACCGCACGTTTGAAACGACGAAGAGCATCGTCAAGAGATTCATTCTTACGTACTACTGTTTTTGACATATTTTTCACTCCCTTCAAGCCTAAAATCTTAATTATTTTATCACACTTTAAAGGGGCTGTCAAGATCTTTTGAAACTTTTCTAGCCTTCCTAGCCTTCATGCTATTTCTTTTTCCGACTTTTTCATTCTTCCTATTTTATGATACAATGGAAACAAAGAAAACCCTGAAGGAGATACCATGTCAGAAATTTATGATATTACGATTGTTGGGGGCGGACCAGTTGGTCTGTTTGCTGCTTTTTATGGCAATATGCGCCAAGTTAAAGTCAAACTGATTGATTCCTTACCTCAACTTGGAGGACAACCAGCCATTCTCTATCCAGAAAAAAGTATCCTCGATGTACCCGGATTTACCAATTTAACAGGTGAAGAATTGAGCAACCGCTTGATCGAGCAAGTCAAACGATTCGATACACCGATCTTCCTCAATGAAACTGTAGAGGATATTCAAAAAGAGGGCGACCTCTTCATTATCACTACTTCTCGCCAAGTGCATCAGTCTAAAGCCGTCATCATTGCCATGGGTGGCGGTGCCTTTAAGCCACGTGCTCTTGATATCGAGGGGGCTGAAGACTTCGATAATGTCCATTACCATGTTTCAAATATCCAGCAATATGAAGGACAGCAAGTGACCGTCCTTGGTGGTGGGGACTCTGCTGTGGACTGGGCTCTTGCTTTTGACAAGATTGCTCCAACTACAATCGTTCACCGTCGGGACAACTTCCGTGCCCTAGAACACAGTGTAGAAGAACTCAAGCAATCTTCTGTCAGCATCAAAACACCATTTGTCCCTAGTCTCTTGATTGGAGAAAATGGTCATGCCACTCATCTTGAAATCACAAAAGTTAAATCCGATGAAACTGAACACATCCCGATTGATCACTTATTTGTCAACTATGGCTTTAAATCTTCAATCGGAAACTTGAAAGAATGGGGTGTAGAATTGCAACGCCATAAAATCAAGGTCAACCAAAAACAAGAAACCAGCCTTCCTGGAATTTATGCCTGTGGAGACTGCTGCTTCTATGAAGGAAAGATCGATCTCATCGCTACAGGTCTGGGAGAAGCTCCAACAGCTGTAAACAATGCCATCAACTACATCTATCCAGATAAAAAAGTCCAACCAACGCACTCAACCAGTTTATAATAAAAAAGGCCTTTGGCCCTTTTTAAATTGAAGTCAAACTATTTTAAGTTAATCGATTCTGCAAAGAAGTAAAAATGAGTTCCTATTTATAGTATGAATCAAGAAAATACAAAAACTTTCCGCTGTGAGAAAAGTGCCTGAAACAATACGTTTCAGGCACTCGGGAGTTTTGAGACATTAGGCTCAAAACTAAGTCATGGAACTTCTATGAAGTTCGCTGACGTCCGTACTCACCAAAGGAAAGTTTTTAAAAAGACTTTATCCTCATTATGAAAGGCCTTTGGCCTTTTTTATTTGTCTAAATCGTCTGCGATCTTATTGATCTTACGCAAACGGTGATTAACACCGCTTTTTGAAATAGGTTGTTGCAAACTATCGGCGATCTGCTGAATGGAATAATCTGGATGGTTCATCCGAATATAAGCAACTTCTTGCAGGTCACTTGGTAAACTTCCTAGACCGACCGTATCGACAATTTTACTGATATTATTAATGGTTTTCATGCTAGCTGTGACTGTTCGCTGGATATTGGCCATCTCGGCATTATTGGCCCGATTGAGGTCATTGCGCGTCTCTCTCATGACCTTGATAGACTCAAATTCCTGCATAGCTTGCATGGCCTCTACCACAATGAGAAAATCAATAATATCTTCCGCTCGTTGCAGATAGGTCACCACTCCTTTTTTCCGCTCGATGGTTTTCGCATCTAGTAAAAATCCTTGCATGAGAAGGGCAATTCCTTCCGCGTGGTCTGTATAAACAGAATGAATTTCCAGTTGGTACTTTCCTTTTTCAGGATCCTTGATGGAACCACTCGACAGAAAGGCCCCCCGAAGATAAGCACGACTAGCTGCTTCATCTTCTAAAACACTGGCATCAATGCCTGTCTCAATCCCAAAAAAGGCATCTGCCAAATGCAAGTCAGCTAGAATCTCTTCCACCTTTTCATCCAAGAATACTGTATAGACACGATTTTTTTTCAAATTGGTTTTTTGGTGGTGGCGAATATCCGATTTAGCCCCGTAGAAATGATGCAACAATTCATAGATATGGCGGGCAATCTTGGCATTTTCTGTTGTTACCGAGAGCGTCAAGCCCCCCATTGAAATCCCAAGACTTCCAGACATCTTGATAATGGCAGCCAATTCACTCTTTTCAAATCGCTTGAGAGACAATAATTCTTCTTTGACACGAACCGTAAAACTCATTTTCTCACCTGCACGATCTGCATCAGTTCTTCGACTACTTTTTCGCCATCATGAAAAGCTCCTCCATTGACCAACTTCAAGAAATCAGAAGAAATCACTTGGGGAACTTGCGAGTGCAAACCCTTGAAATCGTGCTCTACCTGTACCAAGTATTCATCAAATTTGTTACTGTTCATGTAAGCTGCGGGAACCTGATTTATATTGACAAGGACGGTATCGATAAACTTCTCTCCCAAATGTTTATGTAGAACGGCAACGTGGTCACTGTCTGTGAAATGCTCGGTTTCTCCTCTTTGGGTCATGATGTTACAAACATAGGCTACCTGAGCCTTGGTTTCAAGGATGGCTTTCCCAATCTCATCGATCATCAAATTAGGAAGGATCGAGGTAAAGAGCGAACCAGGACCCAAGACAACCATATCACTTTCAAGAATAGCTTCCACCACTTTCTTACTAGCTTTTGGCCGCTCTTGATCGAATGTATTGGTCACATAGACATGATCAATCATGCCAGTGTAGTTAGCAATGTGGCTTTCTCCTACCACTTCTTTTCCATCTTGAAAGACGGCATGAAGGGTCAAGGGACTATCACTGGAAGGATAGATCTTGCCGGTCGTATGAAAGAACTTGGTTAACAATTGCATGGCATTATAGGTCGAGCCTTGCATCTCTGAAATCCCTGCAATGATCAAGTTTCCCAAAGGGTGACCGGCCAAAGGGCCATCATCGTCAGCAAAGCGGTATTGAAAGACCTTCTCATAAAAACGAGGCATATCTGACATGGCAACCAGCACATTTCGAAGATCTCCAGGTGGTGTCAATTTTTGGATGTTCTTCCGCAATTCACCTGAACTCCCGCCATCATCTGCAACGGTTACGATGGCAGTGATGTCGACCGGTTTCTTTCTCAGACTATCGAGGATAACAGAAATTCCTGTTCCTCCTCCAATAACGGTTACTTTAGGTTTTCTCATGAGCGATTCACCGTTTCTTTCCGTCTGTCCTTGTCTCTATGACTGCAATTGACCTGCCAATTTTTTTCTAAATCATGTGCTAAGCGCTCTGCAAAAGCTACTGAACGGTGTTGCCCACCGGTACATCCCATAGCAATGGTGAGAACGGATTTACCCTCACGTTTATAGGACGGTAAAATAGGAACAATCAAGTCATGAAGATGACTGTAAAAGTCCTCTGATTCAGGGTGATCCATGACATAATCATAGACTGCTGGATCCTGACCGGTTAAATTCCGAAGTTCCAATTTATAGTAGGGATTTGGAAGAAAACGCACGTCAAAGACAAGGTCAGCATCGATCGGAAGGCCATATTTAAACCCAAATGACATGACCTCAACCCGAAAATCTGGCTGATTATCTTGACTGGCAAATTGTTCTGCGATCGTTTTTCTCAAATTACGAGGTGTCAACTCAGTCGTATCCACCACATTTTGACTGATATTTTTTAAAGGGGACAAGAGTTCGCGCTCTAGGGTAATCCCATCTAAGACACGGCCATCTGCCGCTAATGGATGGCTACGACGGGTTTCCTTGTATCGTGCTACCAACTCACTATCAGTGGCATCCAAGAACAAGACCTTGAAATCGAGGTCTTCTTGGTTGTCCAATTCATCCAAAATGGTGCGAATTTCATTGAAAAAAGAACGGCTCCGCATATCCACAACAACGGCTAATTTATTGTTATCGGGACTGTGGCGCATGAGCTCAATAAATTTCAGCAAGAGCGCCGGTGGCATATTATCGATGGTAAAGTAACCCAAATCCTCAAACGATTGAATGGCGACAGTCTTACCCGCACCGCTCATCCCTGTTACCATGACCAGTTGAATCTTACTTTCTGTCATTTTCTCCTCCCATAAATAAAACAGAGTGGCCTACAGTTTCCTGCTCTCCACTCTGTCTTTTTGTCTTTGAATAGTTATTAGGCCTTGATTTCCGCAATAACTTCAATTTCAACCTTCACATCACGTGGCAGGCGTGCTACTTCAACAGCAGATCGAGCTGGAAACTCTGTAGTAAAGACTGTTTTATAGACCTCATTAAAAGGTACAAAATCATTCATATCACTTAAGAAACAAGTAGTTTTCACCACGTGGTCAAAGTCTGTCCCAGCCTCTTCCAAAATAGCCCCAATGTTCTTTAAGACTTGTTCTGTTTGTTCTTGGATGGTTTCACCAATGATTTCACCTGTTTCAGGTGACAAGGGAACTTGTCCGCTTGCGAAGAGAAGATTGCCTACGATTTTCCCTTGAACATAAGGTCCAATTGCTGCGGGTGCTTTATCTGTATGAATTGTTTTCGCCATAGTATTCTCCAAGTCTATTTACTTCTGCTGGTTTTCTTTTGCTAATTTTTCCCTTTGTAAGCGCAATTTGCGCTTAGGATTTAGCGTATTAAAGAGTTCTTCTAGTTTTTCAGCATTCCAAACATCGGCTGCTGAAACAAAATTTCCATTTTCATCTCGAAAAGATATTGGTTTATCTCCCACTGAAAAAGCCTCATTTCTTATTTGGAATCCTTGATCCGCTGGGGATCTATCCTAATCTACAAACTCAAATTCAAATTTACCGATCCGGACGATATCGCCATCTTTTGCTCCACGCGCACGGAGAGCTTCATCAACCCCCATGCCACGCAATTGACGAGCAAATTTCATGACCGCTTCATCACGATCGAAATTCGTCATATTAAAGAGTTTTTCAAGTTTTTCACCAGACAAGACCCAAGCGGCATCGTCATCCCGACTGATGTCAAAGGCTGGCTGGTCTTCATCAAAGCCATAGTAGACTTCTTCTTGAGCCATTTCGTCTTCTGAATACAAGAGGAATTCTGGCGTTTTATCTAACAATTCTGCCGTTGCTTCTAACAAATTGTCCAAACCTTGATGCGCCAAACTAGAGATCGGGAAAATCTGAGGCAGTTCATCAAACTCATCGTAATTGGCTGCCAATTTCTTCTTGAACTCTTTCAAGTTTTCTTGGCTCTCCGGCATATCCATCTTATTTGCCACGATAATCTGAGGACGTTCCATCAAACGAAGATTATAGGTTTCAAGCTCTTTATTAATTTGAACGTAATCTTCATAAGGGTCGCGTCCTTCACTGGCTGACATATCAATAACATGCAAGATAACACGGGTGCGCTCGATGTGACGAAGGAACTGGGTTCCGAGTCCGACACCTTGGCTAGCTCCTTCAATCAATCCAGGAAGGTCTGCGACTGCAAAGGATTCACCTGACGGTGTCCGAACCATGCCCAAGTTTGGCACGATGGTTGTAAAATGATAAGCTCCAATCTTTGGTTTGGCTGAAGTGATGACACTTAGAAGGGTCGATTTTCCAACAGAAGGGAAGCCTACCAAACCAACATCTGCCAAAACCTTCAGTTCTAACTCTAATTCACGTTCCTGACCAGGTTCTCCATTTTCAGAAATCTCTGGTGCTGGATTCTTTGGAGTGGCAAAACGAATATTTCCACGCCCTCCACGGCCACCGTGTGCAACGATGTACTCTTGTCCATTTTCAACTAGGTCAGTAATAACCTTGCCAGTCTCAGCATCTCGAACGGTCGTTCCTTGAGGGACTCGTACATAGAGATCTTCTGCTCCCCGTCCATGCATCCCTTTGGTCATTCCTTTTTCCCCATTTTGGGCTTTGAAATGCCGGTTATAACGGAAGTCCATCAGAGTGCGTAAACCTTCATCTACTACGAAGATGACATTGCCACCACGACCTCCATCACCACCCCAAGGTCCGCCATTAGGGACATATTTTTCACGGCGGAAAGCCACCATGCCATCGCCGCCATTTCCAGCCTTAACCTTAATCTTGGCTGTATCTAAAAACATACTCATAAATAGATGATTTCCTTTATTTCTGCGTGCGTCTTAATAAGAAAGAGCACCAATTGCGGTTGCAAAGATTGCACCAACTGTTACAATCAACATAATCACAATGACAACCATCGTGATCATTTCAAATGGTGTTTTTTTACGTTTTCCGTTATCTCCAAAAGCCACTTCTAATACCTCGATTACTATAAATTCATTAGTTCTATTTTACCACGAAATAGGGGATTTTTCAAATCGAGCCTACACAAAAAGACCAGACAGAAGTCTGATCTTTCATTGATCATTTTAAGAATCTTTTCTTACACGTAAAACACCAACCGATAGAACTGCTAGGAAGACACCCATGACAAGAACCACCGGTGTCATCTTTTCACCTGTACTTGGAAGAACTTTTTTCTTACCAGGTTTTGGAGATTCTTCTTCTTTGACAGAAGTTGATGATGAGCTTGATGAAGACGATGTGGTTGATGATTTTGGATCTGGATTCGGACTTGGTTTTGGATCCGGTTGCGGTTTTGGATCCGATTGTGGTTTAGATGGCTCTGGATTTGGTTTCGGTGGCGTTTGTTCTTTCTCACCTAATCCCTCTCCAGTTCCTGATTCCAATCTCAATTCACGGGTTAAACTACGCGGTGCTGGGAAATTGGTTGCCGTCCATGTTAGCGTGTTATGGACAATATCACCGACTTTAGTTCCAGGAGCTACTTTTGTAGAATATTCAATATACATTGGCCAATTGTAGTTATCACCAAATTCAATCGTAAAACCAGTGGTCTTACCATCTGCATTCTTATCGAAAACAGCTTTTTTAGTAAAGTTATCCAGAACTGGGAGACTCAAGATCTGAGCTTCGTTCTTAATCCCACCTTCTACAGGAGCATAGCGAACCGCACGTAAGCTCCCTTCAACCAATGTTAAACCATCTCCGAATTGGTCTTTAATGACCATTCCTCGCAACATATCTTGACGGGCATTTAAGAGAATCCGCCATTTGATTATGGTTGGATCAGACTTATCTTGATAGCCGTATTTCATCTCATAGTCCCCAGCTTCTCCAGCTGTTTTTTCATAATTCAAGGAAAAATCTGTATTTCCTAGTTTAAACTGGATTGGAGATGTTTTTGTAACTTCTTCTGAGTCTACTTTTACATCAAAATGCAGAGCAACTCGTTTGTTGAGTGGATGAGATGCGAAATAATCATTAAAGGTAACGGTCACTGTTTTCTTAGCTGTATCAACGACAGCTTTTCCTACAGTCTGACCATTTGATTGTCCTTCCTCAAGAACATTGAATTCCAGTGCTGTGTAGAGGGCTAATTCTTTTGGCAAACTAAGAGTTAAGGTATCACCAGCTTGAATAGTTTGCGAATCTGGAAAAGCTAAATAAATACTTGCTGACAATTTTTCATTTGTCAACACCTTGCTCCCATTTGTTAGCGTGTTACCGTCTTTCGTTAGACGTGCTGTCTGTGTAGTTGATGAGACTTCTGCAGCATGAATTGTTTTTGTCAAACCAGCTGTGAATAGAATCGTTAGCACTAAGGCAAGTGCCCATACAATTTGACGAACCTGTTTCATATATACCTCCTCTGCTCGACTTTTTGCGAGCCATGTTTTTTACAAGGTTAAAGTCCGATTTCTGCTTGAACAACTGCAGCAATGGTATCTACATAGTAGTCCACTTCTTCATGGGTTGGTGCTTCTGCCATCACTCGAAGGAGGGGTTCAGTTCCACTTGGACGCACGAGGATGCGACCATTTCCTGCCATTTCCGCTTCCATTTTTTCAATGATTTCACGGATAGCGGGTACTTCCATAGCCTTGTCTTTCATACTATTTTCAACCCGGATATTAACCAGTTTTTGTGGATAAATGGTTACTTCAGCAGCCAATTCAGATAATTTCTTACCAGTTTCTTGCATGATTTTCGTCAATTGAACTCCTGTTAATTGACCATCACCAGTTGTGTTGTAATCCATGATGACTACGTGACCAGATTGTTCACCACCAAGATTGAATCCAGACTTGCGCATTTCTTCGACGACATAGCGGTCTCCAACAGCAGTGATTTCTTTTTGAATCCCCTTCGCATCTAATGCCTTGTGGAAGCCGAGATTAGACATAACGGTTGTGACGATCGTATTTTTTTCGAGCAAGCCCTTGCTTGAAAGATAAGAACCGATGATGTACATGATCTTATCTCCGTCTACGATCTCTCCATTTTCATCCACAGCAATCAAGCGATCGCTGTCTCCGTCAAAGGCAAGACCAATCGCTGCACCTACTTCTTTCACCTTCTCTTGCAAATGCTCTGGGTGAGTAGAACCAACCCCATCATTGATGTTCAAACCATCTGGGTTTTCACCGATGACGGTCAATTGAGCTCCCAAATCTGCAAAGATTTGACGGGCACTAGTAGAGGCTGCACCATTTGCTGTATCCAAGACTACGTGCATGCCCTCGAGTTGGACACCTGTCGATACAAGGAATTCTTGATACTTACGCAAGCCTTCCGGATATTCCATGACCGTTCCTAAACCTTGCGCACTTGGACGTGGAAGCGTATCTTCAGCAGCGTCAAGCAAGGCTTCAATTTCAAGTTCGCGATCATCATCCAATTTGAAGCCATCACCACCAAAAAATTTGATGCCATTGTCCAAGGCTGGATTGTGGCTAGCAGAAATCATAACTCCGGCGCTGGCTTTTTCCGTACGAACTAGATAAGCAACACCTGGTGTTGCAATCACACCCAACTTGTAGACGCGAATCCCAACAGATAAGAGCCCAGCAATTAAGGCATGCTCTAACATTTCACCAGAAATACGTGTATCACGTCCAACAAATACCAAGGGTGTTTCTTCTTCATGTTGGCTCAACACATAGCCACCGAAACGGCCTAGTTTAAAAGCCAATTCTGGCGTTAATTCTACATTTGCTTCTCCACGGACACCGTCCGTTCCAAAATATTTACCCATTCTTCATTACCTTTTTTACTTTCTAATTACTTGAACTGGAAGAGGTCGACGACGAACTGCTAGAGTTTGACGTAGACGAGCTACTCTTTGTGGTCACTTGAATCCGTGTTTCACTCGGCTTGACCAGACCTGGTAGAACATTTCCTTGGGCATCCACTGCATTTAAGGAAATGGTTCCGCTATAATTTCCACTGATGATCTCACTGGATGGAAAGACGGCTTCGACATGATCAATGCGACTTAAGGTTTCTTGATCACTGGTCACTTCTACCTTGGTGGTTTCAAGAGAAATATCCGTTACTGTTATCCCATCCACAATTTGATTGTCCGGGATCGTAGCCCTGACAGCAAATGATTTTTTCGCTTTCTTCCCGATTTTTACTGAAACTTTCTGAGGCTCTACAGTTGCTGTCAAACCGGCTGGAAGATCTTCTACAATCAAAGGAACTTCGACGGTACCTTCCTTGGCCTTACGAAGATCAGCCACCACTCGAAACTTCCGAGTGCCCGGTTGCATCTCACTAGCAAGGGCAACCCGATTTGAACCTTTCAGAAAGACCGTTACCTCTGATGTTAAACCACTGACAAAATATGTCTTGTCATTGTACTTGGCATCAATTGGAATATTGGTCAAGGTATTGGTATAGGTCTCTGAACTCACTTGTCTTGCGCTACTATTATTTTGAAAATTAAAGGAAGACGCATTGATAAATAAGATAAAGGACAATAAGACGGAGGCGAAAACATAAAGAAATTCTTTTTTCGATCTCATTTTGTCACCCTCCCAAATAGACGCTCTTTCCAACTACTCGTTTTATTCTCTTCAGGAACCAAGAAGGCTCTCAATTCCGTCTCAAACTCTTCTAAAGTTAAATCATGACGGAAGGTTCCGTTATAGGTCACAGAGATGCCACCCGTTTCTTCTGATACCACAAATGTAAAAGCATCAGAGACTTCAGACAAGCCAATGGCTGCACGGTGACGCGTTCCAAACTCTTTTGAAATCTCAGTGTTTTCAGTCAAGGGTAGATAAGCACAAGAAACAGCGATTTTGTCATTACGGACAATGACGGCTCCATCATGCAAGGGTGTATTAGGAATGAAGATATTAATCAGCAATTCTCCTGAAATATCTGCATCTAAAGGAATACCTGTGGAGATATATTCCTGAAGGGTTCTGGCTCCTTGAATAGCTACCAAGGCCCCAATCTTACGTGGGCTCATATAAGCCACTGCCTTAACATAGGCCTGTACCATTTTCTCTTCCTGACTGACTTCACTCGTCGTAAAGAATTCTGTCGCCCGACCCAGACGCTCCAAGCCAATCCGAATTTCAGGAGAGAAAATCACAACCAGGGCGATAACCCCATAGGTAATCACTTGATTGATCAGCCATGAAATAGTCGTGAGACCTAAGAAATTGGCCAAAAACTGAACCAAGAAAAAGATAATGACCCCACGAACCAAAATCATGATTTTGGTCCCGACGATGGCCTTGATCAAAAAATACAACAACCAAGCCACCAGGGCAATATCAATGATATTGATAATAACACTCCACCAATTCGGGAACAAACTGGTCCAAAATTGTGGATTTGTAAACTGTTGAATATTCATATTCTCATACCTACCACTTCTCTAAAAGACATCATCCTATTATAACACGTTTCAACAGATTTTTCTGTAACCTTCTGATGCTTTTTATGATAAAATATGATTTATGAAGATAAATACAACACTAGGCCTTCTGGCAGGAAAGCTTTCCGGCTCTATTCTAGAAAAAATGGGGCGGGGATCAACCCTTCCAGGTAAAGTAGCCCTTAAATTTGATAAAGATATTCTCAGTCAACTGGCAAAAAACTATGAGATTGTTGTGATTACAGGGACAAATGGAAAAACCCTAACCACTGCACTAACAGTAGGTATTCTCCAAGAAGCTTTTGGACCTATTTTAACCAATCCAAGCGGGGCCAATATGATCTCGGGAATCACGACGACCTTCTTACGGGCCAAACATTCGAAATCAAATCGACCGATTGCGGTACTTGAAATCGACGAGGCTAGCCTCTCTCGGATTTGTGATTATATTAAGCCCAGCCTTTTTGTGGTCACCAATATTTTCCGGGATCAGATGGACCGCTATGGAGAGATCTATACGACCTACCAAATGATTTTGGATGCCATTCACAAGGTCCCAACTGCGACGGTTCTGTTAAATGGAGATAGTCCGCTCTTTAATAGTCAGACCTTATCCAATCCGATCCAATATTACGGATTTGATACAGACAAATCAGAGCCACAACTAGCCCATTACAATACGGAAGGAATCCTGTGCCCGCATTGCCACAACATCCTCAAGTACAAGCTCAATACCTATGCTAACCTTGGCGACTATGTTTGTGAACACTGTGGGTTCCACCGGCCTCCTCTGACTTATGCCGTGTCCGACTTACTGTCTTTAACCCATCGCTCTTCCCAATTCCGGATCCAAGGCCAAGACTACCACATCAATATCGGTGGTCTCTACAACATCTACAATGCCTTAGCAGCTGTTTCCGTTGCTGGATTCTTTGGAGTACAACCTGAAGTCATCAAGCAAGGATTTGATCGCAGTCGCGCTGTCTTTGGTCGCCAAGAAACCTTTAAGATTGGGGATAAGGAATGCACCTTGGTCCTGATTAAAAATCCGGTTGGTGCGACCCAAGCCATTGAAATGATCAAACTAGCACCGTATTCCTTTAGCTTGTCAGTCCTCCTTAATGCGAATTATGCAGACGGAATCGACACGAGCTGGATTTGGGATGCAGACTTCGAGCAAATCACCCAGATGGATATTCCAGAAATCAATGCTGGCGGGGTGCGCCACTCTGAGATTGCTCGACGACTTCGGGTCACTGGCTATCCTGCAGAAAAGATCACAGAAATGGCTGATTTAAAAGAGGTCTTCCAACGCATCCAGCAACAGGAAACCCCTCACGCTTATATTTTAGCTACCTATACAGCCATGCTAGAATTCCGTGAACTCTTGGCCCAAGAACACCTGATTGAAAAGGAGATGCACTAATGACTTATACTTCCCTAGAATCTTCTGATCAGGCACAGTATCCTTACAGCCTGCGCATTGCCCATCTCTATGGCAACTTAATGAATACCTATGGGGACAATGGGAACATCCTCATGCTCAAGTACGTTGCGGAAAAACTTGGAGCCCATGTCACAGTGGATATCGTCTCTCTCAAAGACCGGTTCGACCCTGATGCCTACGATATCGCCTTTTTCGGCGGAGGACAAGACTACGAACAGACCATTGTATCAGAAGATCTTCCAGATAAAAAAGAAGATCTTGAACGCTTTATTCATGCCGATGGTGTAGTCCTTGCTATCTGTGGTGGCTTTCAGCTTTTAGGCCAATACTACATTGAAGCTTCTGGCAAACGCATTGAAGGACTCGGCATTATGGGCCACTATACGCTCAACCAAGTCAACAACCGCTATATCGGCGATATCAAAATCCATAACGAAGAATTTAACGAAACCTATTATGGTTTTGAGAACCACCAAGGTCGGACCTTCTTGGCGGAGGATGAAAAACCGCTGGGTAAGGTCGTCTATGGAAATGGGAACAACAAAGAAGATGGGGGCGAAGGGGTTCATTACAAGAACGTCTTTGGCAGCTACTTCCACGGTCCTATCTTGTCCCGAAATGCCAATTTGGCCTATCGCCTAGTGAGCACTGCTTTAAAAAATAAATATGGCAAGGACCTTTCCCTACCGGCTTATGAGGATATTCTAAGCCTAGAGCAGCCGGAAGAATACGCTGACGTGAAGAGCAAGGCTGAATAAAGCCACCATTTATGAGGAGATACAAATGACGAAAAAGAAAGTTCAATATGTCGCACTTTTGATATCCATTTTATTGATTGCGATCATTTCACTAGCCAATATGCAGACTGTGACAGTAAATTTTCTACTGGTCCAATTCAAACTGCCATTAATTATTTTGATCTTAATCTGTGTCTTGTTGGGTTCCTTGGTCACCTTCTTGGTCAGCCTCCCAAAAGACTTTTCACTAAAAAATGAACTCAAGTCAGCCAAAAAGCAGTTAGGACAAAAAATGGCAAAAGAAGAAAAAATAAAAGACTAAAAAAGCACCGATCGGTGCTTTTTTCATGCTGATGTACCTTCTTTTGCTTGTAATTTCTTGGCGACTACTTGAGCTAGGAGTGAAAAGAGGATGACACCAGCTCCTATCAGGAGAAAAGATTCTACACGGACACTTGGCAACCAGGTCATCAAGCCTTTAGCTACGGGCATAAAGAGAATGGCTAGGGTAAAAATGGTGCTTAAGACCCGGCCCAGATAGTCTCCTTCTACCTTGGTTTGAACTTGGGTAAAAAAGTGAATGTTAAAAATCGTCATAAAGAGTTCACAGACCAAATTTCCAGAAAAGGAAAGAAGAGGCGGAAGAGGCAAGCCCATCATAAAGACTCCTACTCCTGTGAGGATTATTAAGAACAAAAGTGTATTCATACTCGATTTAAATTTATTGGCGATCAAGGCTCCGATGATAGAGCCGATAGCTCCTAACGTTAAGATGGTCGCATAGGCTCCTTTGACCCCGTAAAGGCGATTGGAAAAAGGAAGCAAAAACTCAAAGGCTGCAAAAAAGAAATTGACGCTAGAGGCAACCAGGAGGAGAAAGAAAATCTCTTTTTGATGCCAGATGTAGTCTAGTCCATCTTTCATATCCGAAAAAATATCTTTTCCTGTAAGTTTTTTCTTCTCTTGAACTTTGGCTTCTTCTTTCGGAAGGAATGCCACTAGAACAAAAGCGATGAAAAAGGTCAGTGCATCCAGTAAGAGGGTCACATGGAGACTGGCAAATTGTAAAACAAGGAAAGAGAACACAGGAGAGCTGACACCAACCACTTGTAAGACCAACTCCAAGTGGGCATTATAGGTCACAATCTCGTCCTTCTCTACAACTTCTGTGATAATGGCTTTGTTGGCAGGCCGAGAAAAAGCAAAGGCAATGGCCTGGACAATATTGGCAAAAATCAGGGCTGCAATCATCCAACGATCGTTCCTGATAAAAGAAATGCCCAAACAAAGGAGACCACAAACCAAGTCGGTTGTCATCAAAATCTTTCGACGGGAAAAACGATCTGAGATCACTCCTCCAAATGGATTAGCTAGTATCGCTGTCACTAACTCAGAAATCTGATAGATCCCTAATACCGTCTTTCCTATAGTACCCATTGAGGCCAGCCAAACACTGTTCCCATAGTCATAGAGCATATTCCCTATTTTATCGATAGCTCCACGAGCAATTAATTGGACTGCATGTCGATTCATATAAAAACCTCCTTCATTTTCTGAAACTATTGTATCAGTTCATGAAAGAGGTTTTCATTTTGTCCCCTATTTGGGAAAAATAATGGTTTACAAATTTATCAAAGGATCCCTACTGTTCTTTTGATGGAAGCTGCTTAGCTACTAGCTGAGCCAAGAGTGAAAAGAGAATAACCCCAGCTCCAATCAAGAGAAATGATTCCATACGGACGCTTGGCAACCAAGTCATCAACCCTTTGGCGATGGGCATAAAGAGAACAGCCAAGGTATAAATTGTGCTCAAGACTCTACCTAGATAATTATCTTCCACCTTGGTTTGTACTTGGGTAAAAACGTGGATGTCGAAAATGGTCACAAAAAATTCACAGACCAGATTTCCCGAAAAAGAAAGATAAGTTGGGAGAGGTAAACCCATCATAAACACTCCTATCCCTGCCATAAGCAGTAAAAACAGGAGAATTCTCATACTTGATTTCATTTTATTGGCAACAAGTGCTCCTAGAATAGATCCAATAGCTCCCAGCGTTAAAATGGTCGCATAAGCTCCTTTAACCCCGTATAGACGATTCGAGAAGGGAAGTAAAAACTCAAAAGCCGCAAAAAAGAAATTGACGCTAGAAGCCACTAATAAGAGAAAGAAAATCTCTTTCTGATGCCAGATATAGTCTAACCCATCCTTGATATCAGAAAAAATATCTTTCCCGGTAAACTGTTTCCTCTCTTGCACCTTAGCTTCTTCTTTCGGAAGGAAAGCCACTAGGACGAAAGCAATGAAAAAGGTCAGTGCATCTAATAAAAGGGTCGCATGAAGACTGGCAAATTGTAGAACTAGGAAAGAAAAAACAGGTGAACAGACACTAACAACCTGTAAGACTAACTCCAAGTGAGCGTTATAGGTCACAACCTCTTCTTTCTCTACTACCTCGGTAATAATGGCTTTATTGGCAGGGCGAGAGAAACCAAAGGCAATGGCCTGAACAATATTGGCAAAAATAAGAGCCGCAATCATCAAGCTATCATTTGTGATAAAAGAAATCGCCAAACAAAGGAGTCCACAAACCAGGTCGGTCGTCATTAAAATCTTGCGACGAGAAAAACGGTCTGAAATCACTCCTCCAAAAGGATTCACGAGAATCCCTGTCACTAACTCAGAAATCTGATAGATCCCTAATACCGTCTTTCCTATAGTCCCCATCGATGCCAACCAGACACTATTTCCGTAGTCATAGAGCATATTTCCAATTTTGTTAATAGCTCCACGACTAATTAATTGGACCGCATGTCGGTTCATAAAATCTCCTTTATCACTTTCCTATTTAGAACATTCATTTTTTACAAATTTATCAAAGTGTTCTTGATAATAGGCCACCTGCTCTGGCAGTCCCAGCACATCAAAAATGTGCATGGCTTCCTGCATTTGCTGCCGCCCTTTTTCTATTTGCCCCTTCTGATAGAGAGCAAATCCCTTGAGATAATGAAAGATATTGCGTTCGTAGAGTTTGATGCTCTTCCCGATAATCTTTTCTACATAGGCTTCAAAATAGCTGGCATTTTCAAAAGAACGGTGTTCTAAACAATGCTGGTAACAATTCAGAGCCAGAATCAAGACCAGTTTTCGATGGCGACCAATTTCCTTGTAGAAATCTTCACGCTCCATCACTTCTCTCCCAAGCCGTGTGACATAGTCCACATCATAAAAGCTGTAGAGATTGCCAAAGAGGATCAATTCATACATGGTCCACTCTTCCGTTTGAAAGAGATAATCTGCCACCTTATCCAGATCACGCTGCTGCATCGTGTAGCTGGCATCTCTCTGGCAAATCAGGCCTTGTAGCAGGATCCAGTTCAACTCATAATAGAGGGGATTGGTCGAACTCTTGGCTTTTTCAAGTTCCTCCTCTTGAAGCTTTTGAAAACCTGCAATATCATTGGCGTAATAAAGAGGAACCAACTGGGCTATTAAGGCGACATGCTCATGGTGTTGAAAATTTCTGGCCTTATCCATAAAATTCTCAATTGTCACATGGATATTGTCCAAAATGTCAAAGAAGCGCGAAGCAGCCAGATCCGACTCCCCCAATTCAAAACGGGATAACTGGGAGGTCGAACAAGCTTCTCCTGCAGCTTCTTTTAACGAATAATTCTTACTGATTCGAAATTCACGAAAAACTTTTCCAAGATCTTCCATCTATTCCACCTGCTCTGACAATTCTGCCCACTCTTCCATGACCGCTTCCTGCTGGACAGTTAGTTGATCCAACTCACTCTGGAGTTGAACCAAGTCAGCTGCATCGTTGGTGCTATGCATAGTTTCGGTGATGTCTTGGATTTTTTGATCCAGCTCTTCCATCTCCGCTTCCAATTGCTCAATGCGACGAGTGATTTTCCGGAGTTCCTTCTGGTTTTGCTTTTGCAAGTGATAGTCATTGCTGGTGACTTCTTCGGTCGAAGAAACAGGCACAGCTTCTGCTTGTGCTGTAGCAAGGGCCTCTAACTCTGCTTTCTTCTCCAGATAATAGTCGTAGTCTCCCAGATAGAGGGTCGAGCCCTCTTCTGAGAGTTCCAAAACTTGTGTAGCCACCCGATTGATAAAGTAACGGTCGTGGCTGACAAAGAGCAAGGTGCCGTCAAAATCAATCAAGGCATTTTCCAGTACTTCCTTGCTATCGATATCCAAGTGGTTGGTCGGCTCGTCGAGAATCAAAAAATTGTTATTTTCCATGGACAGCTTGGCTAGAAGCAAGCGGGCCCGCTCTCCACCCGACAGCATGCCGACAGTTTTCTTGACATCATCCCCAGAGAAAAGAAAGGCTCCCAGGCGATTGCGGATCTCCACTTCTGGTGTCAGTTTAAAGTCATTCCAGAGCTCATCCAAGACACTGTTGTGAGGCGTTAGTTTACTTTGGGTCTGGTCATAGTAGCCCACCTCGACATTGGCCCCAAAACGAGCTTCTCCCTTGATAAAAGGAATTTGTCCGACGATGGACTTGATTAAGGTCGATTTCCCGATCCCATTTGGTCCCACAATAGCGACTGCATTCATCTTGCGGATGTCCAGATTGATAGGTTCTGATAGGATTTGATCGTCATAGCCGACAGCTGCCTCATCTACTGTTAAGACGACATTCCCCGATGTCTTATCAGAATGGAAAGTCATATGGGCAGACTTGGTCCCAGCTTCCGGCTTGTCTAGTCGCTCCATTTTTTCCAACTGCTTACGACGAGACTGAGCCCGCTTGGTAGTCGAAGCCCGCACCAAATTGCGATTGACAAAGTCTTCCAGTGCCGCAATTTCTTTTTGTTGCTTCTCGTAGTTCTTGGCTTCGGTCAGCAGTTTTTGCTCTTTTTGCTCAACAAAACTAGAGTAATTGCCGACATAGCGGTCCAAGGAATGCTTGGTCAAATCCAGTGTAATGGTTGCGACCTTATCGAGGAAATACCGGTCGTGGCTGACAATGAGAAGGGCCCCACTATAATTGACCAGATAGTTTTCCAACCAGGCGATGGTCTCAATATCCAAGTGGTTGGTCGGCTCGTCCAGTACCAAGAGATTTGGTTTTTCTAGAAGCATCTTGGCCAGAGCGAGACGGGTATTTTGCCCTCCTGATAGCTCTTCAATCTTCATTTGCCACATGGACTCATCGAACTTAAAGCCGTTGAGAATCGCGCGGATATCTGCTTCATAGGTGAAGCCACCTGCCTGACGGAATTCTTCCGAGAGACGGTCATAGTCCTGCATGAGTTTTTCTAAGTCAGCCCCAGTTTTTTCCCCCATCTCAAGCTCCATTTGCCGCAAAGTTTTATCCGTTTTACGGAGGTCGTCAAAGACATGGAGCATCTCATCGTAGATGGTATTGGACGACTCAAAGCGGCTATCCTGGGCTAGATAGGAGAGGGAAAGGTCGCGCTTTTTATTGATTTCCCCAGAAGTTGGTTCTTCTTCTCCCACCAAGATTTTTAAGAGCGTAGACTTGCCGGCTCCGTTCTTTCCGACCAGGGCAATCCGGTCCCGTTCATCCACTTGCAGGCTGATATTATCAAAAAGAACCTCCCCTGCAAAAGAGCGTTCAATTTTGTTGGCTTGTAAAATAATCATGTCCTTATTTTACTATCTTTTTTCAGATTAAACAAGGAAAGACGAGCCATCAAAAAAATCCTGAGCCCCTTGAGGCTCAGAACTTTTAGAAAGTATTTTAAAACTCATTCTTCCTTGTACAATTGTCGAACTGCCTCTACATCGGAATCTTGAATACTATAGAAAGAGCCAGCTGGTTGCATGACCGATTCTCCATCAGTGTGGTCCAGCCCTATCGCATGGCCTAGCTCATGCTCAGCTGTATTGACAATCCGATCATAACTATAGTTATAGACATAATTTAAAAGATAATGGCGATTGAGACGAATGGTAATGTGGGTGAAGCGATTGGTTAAAAGGTTGGTCTGAGAGGCAGTCTCTCCTGCAGCAGAAACCGATGCGTTATCCATTTCCGTCAAGACCACATTAGCCTCTTTTTCATTTGTAACCAACTTGAAGGTAAAGGCGCCTGTTTGGTTCCAAGCCTCAATAGCATCCCGATAAGCTTTTACAAAAGTTTGACTGATATTGGGATCCAGGTAGACCGTGGCCTCCGCTTTCTCCCAGCGAGCACCGCTATGCTCGTGATTGTCTGTCTGCGTAGTCTGTGAGCTAGGTGCCATCCCAAAGCGCGATGCAAAGCCTTGATCTCCAAATAAATTGCCGACTTGATAGACAACCTTTTGGGCAGCTCGTCCAAATCCATCCATACCAGAACTAGGAGAATCTGTAAAATAGATGATCCCCACGAGAACGAGAAAACTGATGGCAATGGTCCAGAAAAATCCCCAAAAAAGACTCCAAGCCATGCGAAGGATTCCTCTGAAAAATCGAAAAATGGTTCTCATACATTCTCCTTTCTCTTAAAGAAGGTATGCCATTGTAACACCCCATTCTTAAAAATAACTTAAATAACTGCGCTTTCCAGCTTATTGATGAACGGTTACTTTGCCTGTCTGATAATCCAGGCTAATCCCACTTTGAACATTGGAAACAAAGACATTGAACTCAAGGGTCCCATCACTGGATTTGGCTTCGATCTGTGATCCTAATGGAATCAGATCTTCTGGATGGTTGTAGATCAAGGTCACCCGATAGCGAACCCGCTTGTTCTTATCCAGTGCTTTTCGAACCAGGGTCTCATAGTAGTTTTGACCAGTGGAATGAGGATCATTGGCTTGATTGGACCAAGCCGTTTGCACAGCGATATTTTTGGGATTGCTCGTCGAAGCATCAAATCCTTTTAGATTGCCGATCAAGGCGTAGCCCAATAGGTGGCCCCGATCCACAGCATGGTCATACTCACCGGATAGATTGTGGACCTGATGCCAGCCTGCTGGTTTCCAATCGGTTAGGCCACTACCTGTTGCATCTCGATCTCTGTACTGGCGAGTCGCCTTGGTCATAATAGCGTTGGCAACAGTCGGTACGGTCTTTCCATTCACTTCTTTTGTCTTGTTATCGGCATAAGGTTGACTAGCCACGCTGGCATCCAGATCTGTACGATTTCCCTTAACTACAAAAGCTCCAGCGCCATTCCATTCCAAGTCATTTCCTAATTGTGAACGGGCAGATTTCGTTAGTACAGAGCTAGCTAACTCTTTACTAGGTGTTTCTTGTTGACTACTAGTCACCACCGAAACAACCTGATCTGTCGCTTCTTTTACCGTCGGTTGATTAAAATAATAACCCCCAATAGCTAGGGCCGTTGCCACCACAAAACCTGCTAATGTTTGTTTGGTTCTTTTGCTTACTGTTTGTTTTGCCATATCTCTCTCCAAAAAGAGCAGCGCTAGATGGGTCATTGACTCGATTCGCTGCTCTCCTTTTTACTCAATTTTAGTTAAAAGCTTATTTGCCTGTTAGCTTTCCAACGATCTCTGACCAGGTATCCGGAGAGAGAATGGACCATGGATTTTTTCCATCGCCAATCACTCCATAGCCAATGACCAAACCAACTGCAAAAATGATGATTCCAATCACAGCCAACAGGAGGACAATTCCTAGCTGTTTTCCAACATAGCGAAGATTAGTTTTCATCGTCTTCTTCCTCTACACGTTTAACGTCTGCACCTAGTGCCACCAATTTCTCATGGAATTGATAATAACCACGATCTAAGTGACTTAATTTGCTGACTTTCGTCTCTCCTTCTGCTACCAAGCCCATCAAGACCAAGGTTGCACTTGCTCGTAAATCGGTCGACATGACCTCTGCACCTTGGAAGCTTTCACCTCCAACGATACGAGCTGTATCCCGCATAATGTCTGAGTGAACGCCCATCCGACGCATTTCTTCCAAATGCTGGAAGCGATTCTCAAAGACCGTTTCAATCATGGTAGACTCACCTTTAGCCATGGCCATCAAGGCTGTGAATTGAGCCTGCATATCGGTTGGGAATCCTGGATACGGAAGGGTTTTAACGGTTACTGGACGAAGCTTACTGATATCCGATTGAATCCGAATTCCATTTTCTTCCTCGGTTACCGTTACACCCATCTCCTGCATCTTAGATAGAAGCGGACGGTTGTGTTCCCAAATGGCATCTTCGATCAAGACATCTCCACCAGTCATGGCTGCCCCAATCATAAAAGTTCCAGCTTCGATGCGGTCTTGCACAACATTGTGGTTTGCACCGTGCAAGCTCTCCACACCAACAATGGTCAAGGTCTCAGTTCCTGCTCCCTTAACATTAGCCCCCATTTTATTCAGCAAGAGAGCTAGGTCAACAATTTCAGGTTCCCGAGCTGCATTTTCAATCACAGTGACTCCATCAGCCAAGGTTGCCGCCATCATAATATTTTGTGTCGCACCTACTGATGGGAAGTCCATATAGATGTGTGCACCCTTGAGACGATCTGCTTTTGCTTCAATATAGCCGGCTGTTTGGGTAATTTCAGCGCCCATAGCTTCCAGACCTTTGAGATGGAGGTCAATCGGACGACTACCGATCGTACAGCCTCCAGGCATGGAAACTTTGGCATGGCCATTGCGTGCCAAGACAGGTCCTAGGACAACGATAGAAGCACGCATCTTGCTCACATACTTATAAGGTGCTTCCTCTGATAATTTTGCTTGCGCATCTACGATAACCGTATTGTCTTCTTCATTGAAGGTTACTTGTGCATTCAACCCACGAACAACATTGTTCATTGTAAAGACATCTGATAAAACAGGTACATTTTTCAAGGTTGTCACGCCCTCGCTTGCTAGAACTGTTGCAGCAAGAAGAGGAAGGACAGCATTTTTTGCTCCTTCGATTTTGACGGTTCCAACCAGACGATTATGACCACCATTAACGATTATTTTTTCCATACGGGATTGTTCTCCAATTTCTTAAAGTCACGCTTTCTATCATACCATATTTTTTATAAAATGTGGCTAGAATTGGCCAATAAAAATCTGCCGACTCATCTCATAAACACTGATAAAAAATGAGCTCGCTAGATAGCCGATTCCAACGCTGATCATCAAGATCAAAAAACGGATTTTAACTGCATTTTCAGCACTTACTTTTAAAAACTTTTCCCATTGAACCAAATTCATCAATAGGTAATAGGCAAAAAAGATAAACAATAGATGGCTTGAAAGATTAAAAATCATTTGAATCATACAGCTATTATACCATATTTGGTCCTTACTTTCTTCTTTTGATTCTCTCCCAACAAAAATAAGGTGAGGACAAAACCTCCACCTTATTTTGAATATCTTATAAACGATTTCCGACATTAATCCGGTTAATGGCGCGTTGAAGAGCAATTTTAGCACGACGTTCCATATCAACCGAATGCTGATCTTTGGCTTCTTCAATCGCTTTTTCAGCTCGCAGTTTGGCACGTTCTGCACGACTAATGTCGATATCTCGAGCACGTTCGGCAGAATCGGCAACAATGGTAATGACATTATCAGCTACTTCGATAATCCCACCATTGACTGCAATCCAATCAATATGTTTGTCATCGTCGACACGACGAACCTTTACTTGGTCTACAGCCAAAACCGCAATGGTATTGATATGATGAGGTAAAATCCCTAATTCACCATCAATTGTCTTGACAGATACAAATGCGGCATGATGATCATAAACCAGTCCATCCGGTGTAACGATTTGGACGTTCATTTGACTCATCTTTCACCTCTTCTTAGAATCCCATTTTTTCAGCTTTGGCGATCACATCTTCGATCGATCCAACACCACGGAAGGCATCTTCAGGAAGATGGTCATATTTCCCATCCAAAATTTCTTTAAAGCCACGAACAGTTTCTCCAACTGGTACATAAGAACCAGGTTGACCTGTAAATTGTTCTGCAACGTTGAAGTTTTGTGACAAGAAGAATTGGATCCGGCGAGCACGAGCAACCAAGGTCTTTTCTTCGTCAGACAATTCATCCATCCCCAAGATAGCAATGATATCTTGCAATTCATGGTAACGTTGAAGGACGCGTTTGACCTCAGAAGCTACTGCATAGTGTTCTTCTCCTACGATTTCTGGAGAAAGGGCACGTGAGCTTGATGCCAATGGGTCCACCGCAGGGTAAATCCCCAATTGTACCAATTTACGTTCCAAGTTGGTGGTTGAATCTAAGTGGGCAAAAGCGGTTGCTGGCGCTGGGTCTGTATAGTCATCGGCTGGCACATAGATGGCTTGGATGGATGTAACAGAACCTTTCTTCGTTGACGTAATCCGTTCTTGCAATTGCCCCATTTCAGTTGCCAAAGTAGGTTGGTAACCAACGGCTGATGGCATCCGTCCCAAAAGGGCTGATACTTCAGATCCGGCTTGGGTGAAACGGAAGATATTGTCGATAAACAAGAGAACGTCCTGACCTTCGACATCACGGAAGTATTCCGCAATGGTTAAACCAGTCAAGGCAACACGCATCCGTGCTCCAGGTGGCTCATTCATTTGTCCAAAGACCATGGCTGTTTTTTCAATAACGCCAGATTCTTTCATTTCCCAGTAAAGGTCATTCCCTTCACGTGTCCGTTCCCCAACACCGGTAAATACAGAAATACCACCGTGTTCTTGGGCAATATTATGGATTAATTCTTGAATCAAGACGGTCTTCCCAACTCCGGCACCACCGAAGAGTCCGACCTTCCCACCTTTCAAATAAGGGGCTAAGAGGTCAATAACCTTGATCCCTGTTTCAAGAATTTCTTCTGAAGTAGAGAGCTCGTCAAAGGATGGAGCTTTTTTGTGGATGGAGTCACGAGGAGCATCCTCAGGAAAAGGTTGATCCAAGTCAATGGTATCTCCAAGAACATTGAAGACACGTCCCAAGGTTTCTTTTCCGACAGGAACAGAGATTGGACGACCAGTGTCCAAGACTTCCATTCCACGTGTTAAACCATCAGTTGATTCCATGGCAATGGTCCGTACGACCCCATCACCAAGTTCCAAAGCTACTTCAAGAACGACTTTTGATTTTTGTTGGTCATTTTTATAGACTACAAGCGCATTATTGATCTCAGGAAGTTTATCTCCAACGGAAAAGGCAACGTCTACGACGGGACCTACGACCTGAGAAATTTTGCCTAAACTCATGTCATTCTCCTATTCTAAGTAATTTCTACTGCTCAAAAGTTCTCTTTCGAGCATCTGTTTTTGTATATAAAATTGTATCCGACAACTATTCAAGGGCGCTAGCACCAGCAACGATTTCAGTAATTTCTTGTGTAATCGCTGCTTGACGAGCACGGTTGTATTGAATCGTTAATTCATCAATGACTTTCTTGGCATTGTCTGTTGCAGTTTGCATGGCCATCATCCCAGCAGCATTTTCAGCTGTTTTAGCATCAATAATGGCACCATAGATCATGCTTTCAGCAAATTGAGGAAGCAATTGATCCAAAATGGCATCTCGACTAGATTCCAATTCTAGATTCAATACATAGTCCTCATCCGCTTCATTTGGGTCCAAATCAATAATCGGAAGCATCTGTTCTACCCGCATTTGACTAGTCAAACTGTTGACGTGATGGTTGTAACAGACGTACAACTCATCAAACAAGCCTTCCTGATACATTTGGACTGTTTTCGAAATGATCGTACGAACTTCCTTAAAGCTAGGTTGATCAGGCAAACCACGCAATTCATAAACCGGCTGAATCCCACGGGCACGGAAGAAATCCGCCCCGACACTTCCAATACAGATCACTTCAAAGTCATCTCCAGTTGGATGGTATTCTGCCTTCATTTCCATCATGGTTTTAAGGATGGAGGCATTGTAGCCTCCGACCAAACCACGATCGGATGTAATCACGATATAAGCTGTCTTTTTTACCGGCCGACTTACCAACATAGGATGGGACTTAGCATTTTCAGTTTCATGTCCATGGAGCAAGTCTGTTAATAACTTACGTACCTTAGCGGCATAAACCTGAAAATCCTTGGCCGCTTGCTCCGATTTCCCGAGTTTAGCAGCAGACACCATCTGCATGGCATTGGTAATTTGACTAGTATTTTTAGTGGATGCAATTTTATTTTTTATATCATTTAATGAAACTGCCATCTTCCACTCCTATTTCTATTTGAAATTTGACTGGTTGACAAATTCTGTAAGGGCTGCATCCAGTTCTTCTTCTGCTGGAAGATCATGTGTCGAACGAATCGTCTCAAAGATTTGATTAAAATGTGCTTCAAAGTAATCAAACAACTCTTCTTGGAAACGAAGAATATCGTCTACTGGAACACTATCTAAGAAACCATGAGTCAAGGCATACAAGATCACGACTTGTTTTTCAACTGTCAATGGTTCATGAACGGGTTGTTTCAAGACTTCAACTGTTCGGCGACCACGGTTCAATTTCGCTTGAGTCGCAGCATCCAAGTCACTACCAAATTTCGTGAAGGCTTCCAATTCACGGTAGGAAGCAAGGTCGATACGAAGGGTACCCGCAACTTTCTTCATAGCCTTGATTTGGGCAGCTCCCCCTACACGGGATACAGAAGAACCTGCATCAATGGCTGGACGAATACCAGCATTGAACAAACTATCTTGCAAGAAGATTTGTCCGTCTGTGATCGAAATCACGTTGGTTGCGATATAAGCAGAGATATCTCCTGCTTGGGTTTCAATAATTGGAAGGGCAGTAATAGAGCCACCACCCAATTCATCTGAAACTTTAGCTGAACGTTCCAACAAACGGCTGTGGAGATAGAAGACATCCCCTGGGAAGGCTTCACGTCCTGGTGGACGACGAAGAAGAAGGGACAATTCACGGTAGGCTACGGCTTGTTTTGACAAATCATCATAGACGATCAAAACGTGTTTACCGTTATACATGAACTCTTCTGCCATGGCAACCCCGGCATAAGGTGCCAAGTAGAGCAATGGAGACGGTTGGGAAGCCGAAGCGGTTACCACAATCGTATAATCCATGGCTCCGTATTTACGAAGAGTTTCTACCTGCGTACGAACTGTTGATTCTTTTTGACCAATCGCCACATAGATACAGATCATGTCTTGACCCTTTTGGTTCAAGATGGTATCAATGGCAATCGAAGTTTTCCCTGTTTGACGGTCCCCGATAATCAATTCCCGTTGGCCACGTCCGATTGGAACGAGGGCATCAATGGCTTTCAAACCAGTTTGTAGGGGTTCTGAGACAGATTTCCGTTGCATAACACCAGGAGCTGGTGTTTCGACTGGACGGAATTTATCTGTCACAATCTCACCCAAACCATCTACTGGTTGGCCAAGTGGGTTGACAACCCGGCCAATCAAGGCATCCCCTGCAGGGACTTCCATGATTTTACCTGTACGACGGACAGAGTCTCCTTCACGAATATCCGTGAAATCACCCAAGATGATGATACCGACATCCGTTGTCTCTAAGTTTTGGGCCATCCCGTATGAGCCATTTTCAAAGATCAACAACTCACCACTCATGGCATTTTCAAGACCATGAGCACGGGCAATCCCGTCACCAATGTAGGTTACAACACCTGTCTCAGTGACGTCAAAGTTTGGCTTGAAATTTTCAATTTGTTGCTTAATTAAAGCGCTGATTTCTTGTGCGTTAATCGCCAAAATTCACACCACTTTCTATTTCAATTTAGATTTTATAACTTGCAATTGGTGTTTGAGACTGGTATCCAACGTTTTATGATTGGCTGTCACGACAAAGCCACCAATTAAATCTGGATCGATCTTTTGTTGGATCGAGCGAACTTGAATCCCAAATTTTCTTTCGATAATGGGGATTAGCTTTTGCTCTTGAACAGGATCCAAACCAGCAACCGTCGTAACAGTGACGACAAAAGCGTTGCTCAACAGTTGAATCTGATCCAAACAAATCGTTACAATGTCATAAAATAAGGCTTCACGATGATTGAGAATAACCACTTCAATCAAATGGTCGAGTAATTGTGAATCCGAGGGTTGAAAAAGTCTGAGACTTTTTGCTTTCTCTTCATCCTCTACACCGATATGAGCTAAGAAGTTAGCAAGTCCAGTCTCTTCAAAAATACCCTTGATTTGAGTCAATTTTTCAAAGACTAGGTCTTGTTCTCCTTTTTCAAAGACCAATTGAACAAAAGGCTGGGTATATTTCTCAATCACCATCAGTTGCTTTTTGTCCATTAGGCTTCTCCTAATTCATCAAGATAGCGATCGATCAGTTGGCGTTGACCTTCAGCATCCAGCTGTTGGCTCAACAATTTGCTGGCAAGATTGACAGTGAGATCTGCCACATCACCTTTGATACTGTTCAATGCTTCTTCTTTGTTATGCGCAATTTCTTGTTGCGCTTTTTCTTTCAAACGTACTGCTTCTTGAGTGGCTTCTGAAAGGATCTGAGATTTATTCTTTTCTGCAGTTTCCTTTGCATTTTCGACGATAGACGCAGCTTCTTTGCGGCTACCTGCCAACTCTTCTTCACGTTTACTTGCTAGTTCCTCAGCTTTTTGACGAGCTGATTCTGCTCCATCAATATCATCTGTAATCTTTTTGGCACGCGCTTCTAAAATTCCATTGATATTGTTCCATGCAAATTTCTTTATTAAAAAGATTAATAATAGGAAGGAACCAGCAATGAGAATAAAGTTACCAATAATTTCACTCATTGATACATGCATTCTTTTACTCCTCCTCTACTTACTCTTCGCCATTAATTTTCTTACCAATATAAATTGATGACAACATGGTAAACACATAGGCTTGGATACATGAAATGAAAATCGAAAACGCTGTCCACGCCATGCTTCCAATAAAGGCAAATGGATACCAATAAACAGCTTGATGCGACAAAGTCACAAGCAAGCTTGCTAGTACCTCACCCGCAAAGATATTTCCGAAGATCCGAAGGGCCAAGGAGGCAAAATTCGTGAATTCTTCCAAAATATTCATGGGGGTCATAAATCCGGGTGTCACAAAAGCCTTTAAATATTCCTTCACACCACGTCTGCGAATTCCTTCTACATGGGCGATTAAGGTGATCAAAAATGAAAAGGCAAAGTCATAACCCAGGTTAGCGGTTGGTGATGTCCACAAATTGTAACCATTGGTCGTTTCGATTTTAGCCATCAATCCAATGTTATTGGCTACTAAAAGAAAGAGGAAAAGAACAAACAAGAACAAGGAATAGTCCTTTATGTAATGTTCCCCAATATTTCCTTTTGTAAAGCCTACGACAAAGTCATATGCGTATTCCAGCACATTTTGTTTGCCTTTTGGTCGGATCGACATTTTTCGACTGGCCCAATAAATGAAGCCAAAAACGGCGAAAACAGAAATCAGGGTCATAGCAAGTAGGGTCAAATTAAAAGATACAGGTCCAAGAGTAATCGTTGGATTGATACTTTCTTCCAAGGTTTGACACCTCCTTTTCTAAAATAGAAGCGTCTATTTGATAATAAAGGCCATAACCAAGGTTACGAAGAAAGTACCTTCGACAAAGGCAACACCAAGAATCAAGAGGCTACGCAATTGACCGATAATTTCTGGTTGACGAGACGCAGATTTCAATAAGCTACTCATCATCAAACCTTCTGCCAGTGATACACCAAAACAGGCTAAACAAAGACCTAAAAATGTTAAATTCATGATGAATTCTCCTTTTATAAATTTTACCTCCTTAGTTTACTCCTAAAAGATATAATAGTCAAATATTTCCTATAAAAGTAAGCGTTTTAGTGAAATTACGTTATTTTTTAATATGATAATTTTTCCTATCTACGATTGATTTCTTTTAATTTTTAGACGCTTTGTCCACCTCTATTCATTTTTTCTTCTAAAAAACTCTCACCTGCTCAGCAGATGAGAGAATTCGATTATTTAAAGATAGACGTTTTGAAACTGTCTGTTTGTTGCAGTAATTTCTTAAAGATTTTTTCTTTCAAGGCAAGGGTATTGTCAAATTTGACAGAACCATTCTTCAAGCTGGCCTGATCTTTTTCAACCGCAGTTGCAAAGGCTTGTTTTAAGTCATCATAAGTGCTATAAGTAGTCCCATCAACTTCAATAGCCTGAAGTCCATTTTTAGCACTGGTCACCACTTCGTTGAAGTAGGCTTTCTTCCAGTCTTCAAGGGTACTGAATGTTCCATCAGAAATCTTTTGAATGATGTAATCATCCCCTAAAGTCGCATGACCTGCTTGTTTGGATTCTTGTTTATACTTGTTTGAAGCATAGCCTAAGAAGCCTTTTTCATAACCATAGTAGCCCCAGAGTCTAAAGGTATTGTGTTTGAAGGACATGGCTCCAGGAGCCCCTTCACTGGTGTTTCCACCATAGATCCCTGTCATCATCGGCACCGTCACATAGGCTGAGCCAAAGTCTGATGGATTATAGACACCATTTCCAGGACCACGATTGGTCATGAAGTTGTTGGTGATGAGATCATCTACTGAATGTAAGGTGATGGCTTTTTCCTCATCACTCAAAGGACGCACCTTATCAAATTGATTCTTGGTATTAGCCCCTCGGTATTGTTTATCAACCTTCTTGAACCATGCATTGTTCAAGTCTTGACTGCCTTTATTGAGGACGGCTTCTCCTTCTAGGTAATCCAGAAGCATAAGAGTGTCATTATAGCCTTTCATATACCGATCAATTTCGTCACGTGACTTCAAATCATTTGGATTGGTATTGTACCATTGGTTTCCATCGTTAGGACGCTCATAGGCCATGTTGATACCTAAGGCCTTGTATTCCCCATTTGGATTGGATACGGATGGTGTTTGCAACATTCCTTGGGCAAAGGCTTCAATATCAGTTCCTTCGCGGTGTCTCCAACCACCTAAGTAAACCATACGGTCATTGACGTGCGTCGTTTCGTGCGTGAAGGCAGAGACCCCAAAGTCACTGATCATATCGGTCACCATGAAGAAGACAGAGTCATCTTTATATGGATTTCCGTAAATTCGCGCCACTGCTCCCATTCGCCAATCTGTCGCATGATAACGATCGGTTGGACCATACAATTCACGGATTGGAGCCACATCCTTGCCACTGTTGGTATGTCCATAACGGTCTGTACTAATGCCCTTGTAGTTTTGGTTATCAAGGACAGGGGTCGGCACCATATTGTTGCTCTTCAAGAGTTGATTGCGAACCTTATCCGTTGCTAGACGTGACCAGAAATCTAGGTAATTCTGTTGTCCTTTAGCTACCTTATCGATTTCCGCTTTGAAGGCAGTTCGTTCTGCTTCCGTATTCTTGCCATATTTCTCAAAGGAACTATAGGCCATGGTATTATAGGTTGAAATCAAGAACATATGAGCATCTTTTAAGTTCAAGAGTGGCAAGATCATTTTACCGTGAACATCATTGTTTAAGCCCTCATAGGCTCTATGCTTAGCCGATGCGAACGCTGGATTGGTCGTCTCAGGCTCCACAATATAGACATTGTCTTTGGTTGCTTTGATGAACCAATCATTCAAGTCTGTATCACTTGTAAAGAGCTCCATATTGTACTTCAGGAAGTCATTTAGGTTCCCAGAAAGAGTCGATTTAGCCACGACTTCTCGGAAGGCATCGTGGGTACGAGTCCCTTTGATATAATCTTCTTTTGAGCCGATTTCAATCAAGCGGTCTAAAACATCGACATTCTTCCCATAGAAGTCTGGCTTGAACAACATGAGCTGCTTGAGATTGACATCATCAAACTTCACTCCGTAATAACGATTGAGGTATGACAAACCAAGAAGAACAGCCGCCTTGTTGTCATCAATCTTCTTGATGAGGGCCCGTTTGGCAGCTTCATCTGTATTCAACTGATGATCTTGGTTTTCAACCAGTTGTTTGACAAAGTGAGTCAGATTGTCCTTGACTTCTTGGAAACTTTCTTCGAGGTAAAGGTTCTTAATGGCATTGACTTTGTTTGGACCAGTTCGACCAAGATGGGTGTAGATTGGATCCGATTGCAATTCGACTGAACTTAGTTTTCCTACGATCGCATGAATGAGATCGCTCCGGTCCTTGTCCACCATATTTGGCGTGTAGACCACTTCACCGAGCCCCGCTACACTGTACTCTTTGACTTGTTTAACTTTAGAGTCTTTCGGTGCAATGCTAAAGATATCTTTTGTCTTATCCGCATAATGGATCAGAATGTGATCAGCATCAGCTAGTTCCGTGACAAAATCATTGCCCTTCATAGCTGTTACAGACAAGACTTCCTTGGTCAAGAGAGGACTCGTTGCAACCAGTTTATTCCCTTGGTCGACAATCCAATCTTTGTTGTAGAATGGTTGCAATTTAGTAATATTGCGGTAAGCTAGCTCACGAGTCGCATCGTAACCCGTGATGGCCTTGTATTGATCGTCTTTGTTAACAAGGTGATTGAGCGTATCTTCAATCGGTTTGCTGCTGGTAAATTTATCAGCAGTGATTCCCATTGCTTCGATTTTCTGCTCAGCTTCTGCCAGCGAGATGCTTGGGATTTTACGGGAGTTGTTAAAGGTTTTCTTCCCTTCACTCACGCCTTCCACACTGTAATTGCGCTTGGTTCTTGAATAGGTGAAGTAATCATCAGCGTCAATATCCGAATGTCCAAAGACCATCTCACCAGTTTTGACTTTCATCATGGTGATGTTGTCTTCAATAGTCCCCAAGGCCCAGTTGGTCCCTAGTAATCCACCAGATTGAACCGCTTCTTTGAGTTCAATTGAACCTTTAGCAACTGAATTTCTAAGGACTCCTTCTTTACCTACTGTATGGTTATTTGCTCCATTTTGAGAGGAATAAACTAAACCTGCAGCTTTAGCTTTGTTCCCAGTGATTTCAGCATCAACGTAAGCTTTTTCAACAACACCTTTCCAGTTCTCGCCAACAACACCCGCTAGATAGCCACCTTTGTTACCCGCAGCGTGCAGTTTCCCGATAAAGGCGACATTACTTACTTTCCCACTGCCATCAATTTTATTGACAATTCCTGCTACGTCATTGTTCCCGACAACACTTCCTGTTACTTTAACGTTCTCAACAGTTGCATTGTTTTTGATGACACCTGCGATTGGTGCTACTCGATCTGTCCCAGGTAGGTCAATCGCAACATTTTCAAGCAAGAGATTTTTAACCGAGCCACCTTCGATGTTTCCAAATAATGGTCTTGTAATGTTATAGATGGCAAATTTATTTCCATCCATACTTTCCAAAATTCCTTTGAAGGCATTGGTCACATAGGATTTCCCTGCTGGCTGGACATTAGCCGCATTCATATTGCTACCCAGTTTAAAGGTGCCAGTCGGATTGGCTTGCATGGCTTTTACAAGTTCGTTGAAATTGTAATAGACATCACCTTCATGTGCTTTGGGTTTCGCAATATAGTGGACATAGTCCTCACTGAACTGGTTGTCCGCAGTCCGTTGGATGAGATCAGGAGCTTTGGCTGTTAATTTGTAGAGGGTCGCGCCATCTACCGTTACTTCTTCAATTTTATCAACGGCTAGTTTTGTAACCTTATTATCATGGGTAGTGACCTTTAAGTAGTAAGGCTTCACATCTGATGGTGTTTCAGACAAGAGGCTGCTATCGGTCTCAAGGCCTTGGTCATCCACGCTAATCAGACTGGTTTCCTTGATATTTTTGATTTCAACTTTTTTAAGATCAATTCTCAGTGGTTCTTCCTTGAGAACTTCTTCTTCATCCCCATTTCCACGGTCATAGACCATGGTCGTTGCGAGCGTATAATCCTTGTAGTAGTCCAAGTCCGCTAAAGCAGCTGCCAAGTCCGTCTCTGAAAGGGTCAGGGTTTTCACCACTTGATCACCCTTCTTCAATACAGCCTGGATGGACTTGATGGTCACACCGTCTGGTTTATCCAAATGATAAGTAGCTTTAGCACTGCGCTTCAATTCTTCCTTATCGACCTGGGTCAAAGTCAAGGTTGGCTTGTCAAGTTCTTTGGTCCCTTGTTGAATGATCTGATCTTGGGCCTGTTCAACTACTTCCTCAGAAACGGTAGGAGCATCCGTTGTCTTAACTCCCTTGATGGTCTTGTAGACCTTGGTGATTTTCTTCTTCCCATTCTTACCTGCTTGAGAAACCATTTCAGTTCCTTTTAGCAAGGTGGCATCTTGTTCGGTTACCGTCTTAAATGGAATTTCTTCAAAAGCAACTTCCTCTGTTTGGCCTTCAATAGCCTTGGTCCCACGACTAATTTTTTCTGTCACAGGAGCTTTGACCGTTTCAGTGGTTGTGCTGAGGGGCTCTCCAACTTTCTCACCATTGACTGTTTTATAAACACGGCGAATTTCCTGACTACCAGCCTCGCCTTTCTGAAGAAGGCTTTCTTCATCGGTGTAACGATTGGCATCCGTTACATACTCTGTTTCATATGGAAGGATTACCGTTTCTGTCTCTGTTACCGTCCCTTCCGTAACTTGATAGGTTGGATTCTCCGGTTGAACGGGAGCTTCTCCCACATGGCCTTCTTCCTGTGTCCCCTTGGCTTCCACCACACCTGTATAGGTTGGGTTCTCCGGTTGAATAGGGGCTTCGCCGACATGGCCTTCTTCCTGTGTTCCCTTGGCTTCTACTACACCTGTATAGGTTGGGTTCTCCGGTTGAACAGGAGCTTCACCGACATGACCTTCTTCCTGTGTCCCCTTGGCTTCCACCACACCTGTATAGGTTGGGTTCTCCGGTTGAATAGGGGCTTCGCCGACGTGACCTTCTTCTTGTGTCCCCTTAGCCGTTACAACTGGAGAAGGGCTGGGTTGAGGGGTTGGTTGGACATCTTCTTTTGTCCCGACAGCAAGAATTTGTGAAACTGGTTCTTTAGTGACCTTGCTTTCAACTACTCTGCGAACTTCTTGTCCATCTACCACACTCACTTCCGTCAATAGGGTCCGCTCCCCATTTTGACCAGCAGTCAGCACCTTGGTTTGCCCTTTGGCTAATGTAGGATCAGCTTGGTTGACAGTTTCAAATGGCACAGGCTCAGTAGAGACTTCCAGGCTTGGTTTTTCAACTTGAGGAAAGGCTGGAGCGACTTCTGGGGTCACACGCGCTTGTGCTTCCACTTGTGGAATACCTGTACTTGTTTTGATCGTTCCTTCTACAGAAGGTTTCGTTTCCTGCATAGCCTTTGGCTCTTGTAAGCTCGTCTTTTGGACTGACGGGTAGCGCAGATAACCAATATAGTCATAGCCGTCAATTTGAATCACGCCATTTGCAAGATCTTTGCTCGATGCGATCGCAAGATCCTGATTATAGGCGCGCAAAACTTGATTTTGTAGGGATGCGACTTCAACTGGAAGTAGAAGACTTTGTCCCATGGCTCCAATCAAAAGGACGCCCATGACCTTCTTCCGGTGCTTTTTAGAGAGTAAGAGGACCGCAAAGGAAGCTGTAGCTAAACTTAGGCCAAAGAGGGCAACTTCCTGACTTCCTGTTTGAGGAAGAACCGACTGAATTGCTTCCTTCTTCTTATAGACGAGATAGAAAGTATCTTCATTTTGATACTCTTCAGGGATTGCATGAATCACCTGTGCTTTTTCTTCAGCAGTCAGCTCTTCTTCTGTCACATATCCTAAGTGCACATGAGCAGGTAGAGTCATCTGATCAGCTTGGACAGGACGAGCTCCTAACAAGCTTCCTCCTAATAAAAAGGCTCCAATGGCCACCGGACCAACACCGACAGATAATTTCCGAATCGAATATTTGGTCATTTTTTCAAACGTTTGTTTCGCTTTTTTCATCCTAAAATTCCTATATAGTAATATTTAACCCTCGAGCAGGGACCTGATTATTTTTAGAGAGGCTGGGATCCTTTCCAGAAATAAGAACCTTCCCGGGATTTTTTACCTTTACCTATCTTATCTTTTTTCTTCTATTTTAGCAAGCTCTAAAACTCAAAAAAATAAACCGTTCTCTTTATAGGAAGAAAGCAACACAAAAAAACGCCTCGAAAGGCGTTTGTATCATAGATCTATTTATAAGGATTGGTACAAATCATTGTATCGTTGACTAGCCGTATCCCATGAGAAGTCACGAGTCATAGCTTGCTCTTGGAGACCATACCAAGCCTGTTTGTCATTGTAGTAGACAGCCAAGGCTTCATCAACTGCCCAGTTAAACCAATAGCCTGACAAATTATTGAAGCTAAAGCCTGTTCCACTTCTATCAATAGCATTAAACGGTTGAACCGTATCACGAAGTCCGCCGACTTCATGCACCAAAGGAAGGGTTCCATAACGCATGGCCATCATTTGAGAAAGGCCACATGGTTCAAAGCGGCTTGGCATCAAGAAGACATCTGACGCTGCATAGATTTCTTGAGCCAATTGGACATCAAATGTGATATTCGCTGAAAGTTTATCTGGGTAGGCTTGACCAAACCAAGCAAAGGCATTTTCAAATCCAGGATCTCCTGTCCCCAGCAAGACAATCTGAATATCCTTTTGCAAAAGTTGATGCAACTCTTCTACCACCACATCAAAACCTTTTTGACGTGTCAAACGAGAGACGATCCCAAACAAAGGAACATCATCGCGAACAGGTAGACCGACACGTTCTTGAAGAGCTCGTTTGCTAGCTGCTTTACCTGAAAGATCTGAGAGACTGAAATGATACGTCAAGAGTGGATCCGTTTCAGGATTATACAGATCCGCATCAATCCCGTTAACAATTCCGGTCACCTTGCCAGACTCCATCCGAAGGATCTGATCCAAGCCACAACCATATTCAGCAGTCATAATCTCATGCGCATAGCTAGGAGAAACAGTTGTCACACGGTCAGCATATAGAATGCCGGCTTTCATCCAGTTCAGGCAATCATTCCACCGAAGAGTTCCATCTGCATAGCGTTCAAATCCAACTCCGAATAGGTCCCATAACATTCCTGGGTCGAACTGACCTTGGAATTCCAAATTATGGATAGTCAATACTGTTTTAATTCCATGATAAGCTTGAATCCAACGGTATTTTTCCTTCAGCAAGAAAGGAATCATCGCTGTATGGTAATCATGGGCATGAAGAACATCTGGAATGAAGTCAACCCGTTCCATCGTTTCTAAGGCCGCGAGCTGGAAGAAGGCAAAGCGTTCACCATCATCAAAGTCACCATACACATGGCCCCTAAAGAAATAATGTTGGTTATCAATAAAGTAAAAGGTGACTCCATCGCGCACAATGCGTTTCACACCCACATATTGACTTCTCCAGCCAACCTTGGTCTCAAAATGCAAGACATCTTCGATTTGATCTCCAAACTTAGCCTCTACCATATCATAGTAAGGGAGGATCACGCGCACATCATGACCACTTTTCGCTAAGGATTTAGGAAGGGCGCCAATAACGTCTCCCAAACCACCTGTTTTTGAAAACGGTGCTCCTTCAGCTGCAACAAATAATAGTTTCATTAGACAATATCCTCTGTAACAATCGTTCCTTTTTTAACCACGACAGGTGCTTCTTCTGTCCCACGAATCGTCACACCAGCAGCGACTTCGACACCCTTATCCAGGATGGCATATTCGACGATTGCATTTTCATGAATCACAACACCAGGGAAGAGAAGACTACTGCGGACTTCTGAACCTTCATGAAGGTGTACCCGACGTGAAACAACGGAGCGTTCAACGGTTCCTTCTACAATACTACCCGAAGCAAATTGAGACGTTTTAATATGTGAAGTCTTGGAATAATACGTTGGCTCTTCATTCTTCACTTTCGTATACACTTTTTGATTTGGTGAAAAGAGCTTCATGAATTTTTGGTTTTCCAACATATCCAAGTTTGCATGATAGTAGGATTCAACTGAATGAATATTGGCTAAGTAACCTGTATATTCAAACGCAAAAGCATTGTATCCCACCGCCAAATCACGCAAGATATAGCGCAATTTTTGTGGGTATTCTTTCTTAGCTTCTTCTTCAATTTTTTCAATCAACCAAGGAGTATCCACAATAAAGACATCTGTCGACATGTTGTAGACTTCGTCAGGATCCTTGCCATCAAAAAGTCTTTGCTCTGTAACATGGTCTGTTTCATCAATTTCCAAGATAGCATTGACTTCAGAGATATTTTGAAGATGCAACTTCTTATAAACCACTGTAATCGGACGGTCAACGCTATTATGCAAGTGGAAAACTTGATTGAGGTCAATATTCATCAAGACATCACAGTTCAAAGCAACTGTTTGGTTGGAACCAGACCGTTTCAAATAAGTCAATAATTGTTGGTAGTATTCTGGCCCCACCGTTGTATTTTCAACTGGAGTATTATAGATTCCGAGGTAATAGTGGCTCAATAAAGTAGACAAGCCCCATTCACGACCTGAACGAATATGGTCAAAGACCGAACTAATATTTTCTTGTTGGAAAATCCCAAAAACACTACGAATACCAGCATTCGCAAGACTAGACAACGGGAAGTCAATCAAGCGGTATTTCCCATCAAATGGCAGGGATGCTACCGGACGATGGCTGGTCAAAGTGGACATATCATGATACCCAACTGTATTTCCTAAAATGGCTGAATATTTATCAATCTTCATCTGTTGCTACCCCCACTTTTTCATTGTAACCGACAACTTGTACTTCCTCTGTTCCATCAATCACGACACCTTCTGCAATGACTGCACCTTCTCCGATAATCGCGCGTTTCACGACAGCTCCTTTACCGATAATGGCATTGCTCATCACGACAGCATCTTCAACAACTGCTCCTTCACGAACTTGAGCTTCTGTTGATAAGATGGAGTGTTTGACTGTACCGTCTACCAAACAACCATCGACTACAAGAGAATCTTCGATGTGAGCATGTTCCCCAAAGAAGTTTGGTGGTGAAATAAGGTTGCGTGAATAGATTTTCCAGTGACGATCGCGACTATCCAAGGCATTATTTGGATCGATATATTCCATATTGGCTTCCCAAAGAGACTCAATCGTACCAACGTCTTTCCAATAACCATTGAATTCATAAGCATAAACACTTTCGCCTGATTCTAGATACGTTGGAATGACATTTTTACCGAAGTCTGACATATCGATATCGCTCTTCTCAGCAGCAACTAACATATTGCGCAGACGAGCCCAGTCAAAGATGTAAATCCCCATGGAAGCCTTAGTTGATTTTGGTTCAGCTGGTTTTTCTTCAAATTCGACAATCCGATTATTGGCATCTGTATTCATGATTCCAAAACGACTTGCTTCCTTCAAAGGTACATCTAGGACGGCAACAGTTAAGCTCGCATTATTATCCTTATGCGATTGAAGCATGTCATCATAATCCATCTTGTAGATGTGGTCCCCAGATAGAATTAAGACATATTCCGGATTGATGCTATCAATATAGTCGATATTTTGAAGAATCGCATGACTAGTTCCTTCGAACCACCGATTTCCTTCACTAGCTGAATAAGGTTGGAGAATAGACACCCCTGTATTGATTCCATCCAAGCCCCAGCTGGAACCATTCCCAATATGGCTGTTAAGGGCAAGTGGTTGATACTGTGTAATCACACCAACATTGTGAATTCCTGAGTTAGCACAGTTTGAGAGAGCAAAATCGATAATCCGATAGCGCCCACCAAATTGAACCGCAGGTTTCGCGATGTTTTTGGTTAATTTTCCAAGACGTGTTCCTTGCCCTCCGGCAAGAATTAAAGCGAGCATTTCATTCTTCATTGACTACTTCCTCTTTTTAAAGCTTGGACTCCCTTAGAGTCAACCGATCATCATTTTTTATCTGATGTTTTAGATTTCGTTTTGCGAACCTTCCGTTTCACCTTCCAAATGCTAGCCCCTAAAGCCGGCAAAGTAAAGGTCAAAGTTTGTTCATAATCCTTCCACAGTCCATCTTGAGACTGAACTGTCGGATTGTGCTCTTTCCAGACACCTCCCCATTCTTCTAATTCTGTATTCCAAATTTCTTCATAGACCGCTGATACAGGCACACCAATCGTAAAGTCCTTGCGTTCTACTGGTGCCATATTGAAGACGCACACCAAAAGATCGCCTTTACGATTTTTCCGGATCATAGACAAGACGCTCTGATCCCGGTTATCTGCATCAATAATCTCTAAGCCATCAAAGCTATCATCAATCTCCCACAATTCCTTGTGTTCTTTGTAGAAATGATTGAGCTGAGAAGTGAAACGACGCATCTTAGCATTCATTTCATCCTCTAGATTGCCCCATTCCAGTTGCTCTTCTGACTTCCATTCCAAAAATTGACCAAATTCTGAACCCATAAAGAGTAATTTCTTACCTGGATGGCAAATCTGATAGGTCAAGAGGTTACGGAGTCCAGCAAATTGATTGTAACGATCTCCCCACATCTTATGCATCAAACTCTTCTTACCATGCACCACTTCATCGTGTGAAAATGGTAGTAAGAAGTTTTCAGAAAATGCATACATGAAACTAAAGGTTACCAGGTTAAAGTCAAATTTCCGGTAGATGGGATCTTCTTCGTAGAATCGAAGGATATCATTCATCCAACCCATATTCCATTTATAGTCAAAGCCAAGTCCACCTTCTTCTTCAGGACCCGTGATCTTTTGACCAGCAGAACTTTCTTCTGCAATCATCATGATATCTGGGTGTTCGTTCTTGATAATCGCATTCAAACGTCTAAGGAAATGAACGCCTTCGTAGTTGAGGTTTCCACCATCAATATTTGGTGTCCATGGACCACTATCGTAGTCAAGATAGAGCATATTGCTCACAGCATCGACCCGAATCCCATCTAAATGATAGGTATCAATCCAAAACTTCAAACTAGAAATCAAGAATGACTGGACTTGATTCTTTCCTAAGTCGAAGTTCAAAGCTCCCCATCCGTAGTTATGAGCACGATGTTCATCCTGGTATTCAAAGGTTGGTGTTCCATCATAATAAGCCAAGGCATCATCATTGATAATGAAATGTCCTGGTACCCAATCCACGATCACTCCGATATTGTTGAGGTGGCATTCTTCCACGAAGTCTTGAAACTCTTCTGGGCTACCATAAGTCTGCTCGAGTGCAAAATATCCCATGAGCTGATAGCCCCAACTCAAGCCCAATGGATGGGCCATCACTGGCATAAATTCCACGTGGGTGTAGTTCATCTCCACCAAATATGGAATCAATTCTTCTTTTAGTTGTTTGAAGGTATAGGAACTGTGATCCTCATTACGTTTCCACGATCCTGCGTGAACCTCATAAATATTAACAGGTCGTTCCTTAAAACCAAGTTTTTTGCGGCGCGCTCTCCAGAGACCATCTTTCCAGTTTTTCTCTGGAATCGTCTTAATAATAGATCCTGTATTGGGTCTCTTTTCCATCCATAATGCTAGAGGATCGATTTTTTGCACCTGATGACCATTTTGTCGAGTCACCAAATACTTGTATATATCTCCCTCTTTTGCATCGGAACAGAAGACTTCCCAGACGCCTCCTTCATTACGAACCATTGGAATTTTACGAGCTTCCCAATCAGTGAAATCACCAATCAGATCCACCGCCTGAGCATTGGGAGCCCAAACACGGAAGGTAAAGCCTTCTTGTTCTCCCCTTGTTTCCTTGTGAGCTCCTAAGTACTCTTGAAGATGGAAATTATCCCCTCTTCCAAATGTCCATAAGTCTGTGCTTCTATCCATATACTCACCTCTTTGCTTTTTGAAAGCGTTTTCTATTTGATATTATTCTACTATAAAATCACTTAATTTTCAAGTTGATTCCTGTAAAATCATGTAAAATTATCAGGAAAAGTTTTTCCATTTTCTTTCCCGAACCTTTTCGATCCTTCCTTGGTCATCCTCCTTATCTTACTTACGATTATACTATATATACGAGGAAAATCAAACAAAAACCGAACATTTAAATCACTATTTTTATTACCAACTAGTTTATTACGAATAAAATGAACATTTTTATGAACAATGTAAAAAAAGACTAAGACAGATTTGTCTTAGTCTTGTTGAATTCTTAGTCTACGTTCACGTATTCTTTTGAAAGTTCAAGAACTTCTTCCATTGTTGAACATTCAGTAAGAGCACGGTTAGCGTATTCTTGCATTTTAGCTGTGTCGAGTTTCTTCATCAAGCTACGTGTACGAAGGACAGATGTCGCTGACATAGAGAACTCATCCAAGCCCATTCCGACAAGAAGTGGAACGGCAGTTTGGTCACCGGCCATTTCACCACACATACCAGCCCATTTGCCTTCAGCGTGAGCCGCTTTGATCACGTTGTTGATCAAACGAAGGATAGATGGGTTATATGGTTGGTAAAGGTATGAAACTTGCTCGTTCATACGGTCAGCAGCCATTGTGTATTGGATTAAGTCGTTAGTACCAATTGAGAAGAAATCAACTTCTTTAGCAAATTGATCCGCAAGCATTGCTGCAGCTGGGATTTCAATCATGATTCCTACTTGGATATCGTCTGCAACAGCAACACCTTCCGCAAGCAATTTAGCCTTTTCTTCTTCAAGAATACCCTTAGCTGTACGGAACTCAGTTAACAAAGCAACCATTGGGAACATGATCCGCAATTTACCGTGAACAGATGCACGAAGCAAGGCACGCAATTGTGTGCGGAACATTTGGTTACCAGTTTCAGAGATAGAAATACGCAAAGCACGGAAACCTAAGAATGGGTTCATTTCTTTAGGAAGGTCGAAATAAGGAAGTTCTTTATCCCCACCGATATCCATTGTACGAACAACCACAGGTTTACCGTTCATACCTTCAAGAACAGCTTTGTAAGCTTCGTATTGGTCATCTTCTGTAGGGAAGTCTTGAGAATCCATGTACAAGAATTCTGTACGATAGAGACCAACAGCTTCTGCACCATTATCGTTTACACCTTCAACATCTTTAGGTGTACCGATGTTGGCAGCCAACTCGAAGTGTTTTCCATCAGCAGTCACTGTTTTCGCATCTTTAAGGAGAGCCCATTCAGCTTTTTGTTTCGCATAAGCTTCACCAGCTGCTTTGAACTCTGCGATTTGTTCTTCAGTAGGGTTGATCACTACTTCACCAGTGATCCCTGAAACAGCCAAAACATCGCCATCTTTGACAAGTTCTGTGATGTTATTTGTACCAAGAACAGCTGCGATTTCAAGTGTACGAGCCATGATAGCTGAGTGACTGGTACGTCCACCGATATTCGTAACAAAAGCTTTTACATACTTTTTGTTCAACTGTGCTGTATCAGATGGAGTCAAGTCATGCGCAACCACGATTGCTTCTTCATTGATAGAAGCAGGGTTTGGCAATTTTTTACCAAGCAAGTTGGCAAGGACACGTTTGGTAACGTCACGAATATCTGCTGCACGTTCTTGCATGTAAGGATTGTCTTCCATTCCTTCAAAGATCGCAATGAACATGTCAGTGACTTCTTTCAAGCCAGCTTCTGCATTGATTTTTTTCGTACGAATTGTTTCTTTGATCTGACCAATCATTTCAGGGTCAGCCAGAACCATCATATGCGCATCAAAAACTTGCGCTGCTTCTTCACCAAGGCTTGCTACTGCATTCTCCCGAATAAGAGAAAGCTCGTTTTGTGAAGCTTCAAGAGCTGCATCCAAACGAGCTTCTTCTGCACTTGTATCTTCGACTGAAACAGTCTCAAATGATAAGTCTGGTTGAATGAGCAAATATGCCTTAGCAACGGCAACACCGTCAGATGCTGCAATTCCTTTTAGCATTTTTGTCATATTTTAAGCCAATCCTTCTTTAGTCATTGTTTCTGAGATAGCTGCGATAGCATCATCAGCGTCAGCACCTTCTGCAGAGATTACAACGTCTGCTCCTTGACCAACACCAAGGCTCATAACACCCATGATTGATTTCAAGTTAACTGATTTACCTTTGTATTCAAGAGTAATATCTGAAGCAAATTTGCTAGCAGTTTGAACCAACAAAGTTGCTGGACGTGCGTGGATACCTGTTTCTGCCACGATGTGGAAATCTTTAGAAGCCATAGTTTGACTCTCCTTTTTAAAAATAGTTTTTGAGTTACCTTTTGATAACCCTTACAATTTGGTATTATATCATCTTTTGAAATTTTTTTCAAGATTTTTATCACTGACTTACAGAAAAAGACTGAGAAAAATCCCAATTTAGATACATTTTAAGAAGCACCTGAAGAACAGAGAAAATATCTTTTCAATTTTCTACTATATTATAAGTAACATTTTCCTCCGCTTTCAATGAAAAGAAGCTGTTGAACCACAGGATATTGATTCACCAAAAAATTATAACTAATTAAAGATGCTTTAAAGCCTATTCTTATCCCATTTCTTCGATTTTCACACTTTTCGCTCACCACAATATATTGTGCTTTAAAAACTCCATTTCATCTCTTTGCACAATATTTAGTTTTATTTTGTTGACAAGTTGCTGGATTTTGTTTATACTGTTTACAGATTTATATTTCGATAGGAGAACGGAAAAGAAATGGTAACCATTTATTCAAAAAATAATTGTGTTCAATGCAAAATGACCAAGCGATTCCTCGATAGCAATCATGTGGAATACCGCGAAATTAACTTAGACGAACAGCCAGAATTTGTAGAGCATGTTAAGAACCTTGGCTTCAATGCTGCTCCAGTTATTCAAACACCGGATGAAGTATTTTCTGGTTTTCAACCAGCTAAGTTGAAGAAACTTTCTTAATAAACACAGTATTTTGCTTAAATAGGGTCTAGCGTTAGCAACCTAACACTAGACTTTTTACTTGGAAAGAGAGGACTTCTCCTCTTCATTTTTTTGAACTAGAAAAGGATTATTATGGGATTAAAATCTCTTGAAGATGTGACGTATTTTCGTCTTAACAATGAAATCAACCGTCCAGTAAACGGCCAAATCATGCTTCATAAAGATAAAGAAGCTTTGGATGCGTTCTTTAAAGAAAATGTTGTACCAAATACTAAAGCCTTTGACTCGATTACAGACAAGATTCAGTACCTTCTCGAGCACAATTACATTGAGAGAGCTTTTATCGAGAAATACCGTCCTGAATTTTTAGAGGAATTGGCCCAATTTATCAAAGACCAAAACTTCCAATTCAAGTCCTTCATGGCGGCCTACAAATTCTATAACCAATACGCTTTGAAAACAAATGATGGAGAATACTATCTTGAAAGCATGGAAGACCGTGTCTTTTTCAATGCTCTCTATTTTGCTGATGGAAATGAAGCTATCGCGCGAGACATCGCAAACGAAATTATCCACCAACGCTACCAACCAGCTACTCCTTCTTTCTTAAACGCTGGACGTGCCCGCCGTGGGGAATTGGTATCATGTTTCTTGATCCAAGTAACCGATGATATGAATGCGATCGGACGTTCCATCAACTCTGCCCTTCAACTGTCTCGTATCGGTGGTGGGGTTGGGATTTCTCTCAGCAACCTTCGTGAAGCTGGAGCACCAATCAAAGGGTATGAAGGAGCCGCTTCTGGGGTCGTACCTGTTATGAAACTCTTTGAAGATAGCTTCTCTTACTCTAACCAATTGGGACAACGCCAAGGGGCTGGGGTGGTTTACCTCAACGTCTTCCACCCAGACATCATCGCCTTCCTTTCAACTAAGAAAGAAAATGCCGATGAAAAGGTTCGGGTTAAGACCCTTTCACTTGGTGTCGTCGTGCCAGACAAATTCTATGAGTTAGCGCGTAAGAATGAGGAAATGTACCTCTTCAGCCCATACTCTGTGGAACGTGAATACGGAGTACCATTCAACTACATCGACATCACTGAAAAATACGATGAGTTGGTTGCTAATCCAAATATCCGCAAGACTAAAATTAAGGCACGTGATTTGGAAACTGAAATTTCTAAATTGCAACAAGAATCTGGCTATCCATATGTAGTCAACATCGATACTGCTAACCGGGCAAACCCTGTTGATGGAAAAATCATCATGAGTAACTTGTGTTCAGAGATCCTCCAGGTTCAAGAACCAAGCTTGATCAACGATGCCCAAGAATTTGTCCAAATGGGAACAGACGTCTCATGTAACCTTGGTTCAACCAACGTGGTTAACATGATGACTTCACCTGATTTTGGACGTTCGATTCGTGCCATGGTCCGTGCTTTGACCTTCGTTACAGATAGCTCTCATATCGTAGCCGTTCCAACTATTGACCACGGAAATAAATTGGCGCATTCGTTCGGACTTGGAGCTATGGGACTTCACAGCTACCTTGCCCAACAATTGATCGAATACGGATCACCTGAGTCTGTTGAGTTTACAAGTATCTACTTCATGCTCATGAACTACTGGACTCTCGTAGAATCAAATAACATTGCACGCGAACGTGGTGTCACCTTCCACAACTTTGAAAAATCAGACTATGCCAACGGTACTTACTTTGATAAGTACATGACTGGAGAATTTGTACCAAAATCTGATCGCGTCAAAGAACTCTTTAAAGATATCTTTATCCCAAGTGCTGAGGATTGGGCAGAACTGCGTGCTAAAGTTCAAGCAGATGGTCTTTACCACCAAAACCGCTTGGCTGTCGCACCAAATGGATCTATCAGCTACATCAATGACGTATCTGCTTCTATCCACCCAATTACACAACGGATTGAAGAACGTCAAGAGAAGAAAATCGGTAAGATCTACTACCCTGCAGCAGGATTGTCAACGGAAACGATTCCTTACTACACTTCTGCCTACGACATGGATATGCGAAAAGTCATCGATGTCTATGCTGCTGCAACTGAGCATGTAGACCAAGGTCTTTCACTGACTCTCTTTATGCGCAGCGATATTCCAAAGGGTCTTTATGAATGGAAAACTGAAAACAAACAAACCACTCGTGACTTGTCTATCCTTCGGAACTACGCCTTTAACAAGGGTATCAAGTCTATCTACTACGTCCGTACCTTTACAGATGATGGTGGAGAAGTTGGCGCCAACCAATGTGAAAGCTGTGTCATCTAATCCGCTATCCTAGATAGCTATCAAAAGTCGGTTCGCCGACTTTTTGTGCGGTATTCTATCAATTTATGGTAGAATAGTAACGATTGAATGAATAGAAAAAGAAAGTGATGCAAATGGAAACATACTACAAAGCCATTAACTGGAATGCAATCGAAGATGTCATCGATAAATCGACCTGGGAAAAACTGACAGAGCAATTCTGGTTGGATACACGTATCCCTTTGTCAAACGACTTGGATGACTGGAGAAAGTTGTCTAATAAAGAAAAAGACCTAGTTGGTAAAGTCTTTGGGGGATTAACCCTTCTAGATACCATGCAATCTGAAACAGGTGTTCAGGTTCTTCGTGCGGATATTCGTACTCCCCATGAAGAAGCTGTCTTTAACAACATCCAATTTATGGAATCAGTCCATGCTAAGTCATACTCTTCTATCTTTTCTACTTTGAATACCAAGTCAGAAATCGAAGAGATTTTCGAATGGACCAACACCAATCCTTTCCTTCAAAAGAAGGCAGAAATCATCAACGAAATCTACCTCAATGGGACCCCTCTTGAAAAGAAAGTTGCCAGCGTCTTCCTTGAAACCTTCCTCTTCTACTCTGGTTTCTTCACACCTCTCTACTATCTTGGAAACAACAAATTGGCCAACGTAGCTGAAATCATCAAGTTGATCATTCGTGATGAATCAGTTCACGGAACCTATATCGGCTACAAGTTCCAACTTGGATTTAACGAATTATCAGAAGAAGAACAAGAAAAACTCAAAGAGTGGATGTATGATCTGCTCTACACTCTCTATGAGAATGAAGAAGGTTACACAGAGAGCCTCTATGATGGTGTGGGCTGGACTGAGGAAGTCAAGACCTTCCTTCGATACAACGCCAATAAAGCCCTCATGAACTTGGGACAAGATCCGCTTTTCCCAGACTCAGCAGATGACGTTAACCCAATCGTCATGAACGGAATCTCAACCGGTACCTCTAACCACGACTTCTTCTCTCAAGTCGGAAATGGTTACCTTCTCGGTGAAGTAGAAGCCATGCAGGATGACGATTACAATTACGGACTATAAGACAAAAACCTTTCCAAACGGAAAGGTTTTTTTGTTGCATTCTTTTTCTAATTGGCTCTGCTTCTTTGTTGAAAAAAGAGGTTGAACAAACATCCAACCTCTTCGATAATTACAATTTACCTGCTACAGCATCCAACAATTCTTGGATTTTCGCTTGGTTGCTTCCTCCTGCCATGGCCATGTCTGGTTTACCACCACCACGTCCATCGACGATTGGAGCCAATTCTTTAATGACATTACCTGCATGGACTTCTTTTGTCTTGCTGGCTACAAGGACATTGACCTTGTCACCGATGGCTGCGACAAGAACAAGCACATCAGAGTAATCTTTTTGTTTCCAGTTATCCGCAAAGGTACGAAGGGCACCTGCATCTGATACAGAAACTTGGCTGGCAATGTAACGGTGGCCGTTTGCTTCTTGAACATTCTTGAAGACATCGCCTGCTGCAGCTGCTGCCGCTTTTTCCTTCAATTCTGCATTTTCTTTTTGCAATTGACGGAGTTGTTCTTGAAGACCTTCCACCTTATGAGGGACTTCCTTGAGTTGAGGTGCTTTCAAGGTTGCTGCGACTGCTTTCAGTGCGTCTTCTTGTTCACGGTATGCTTCGAAGGCTTCCTTACCAGTTACTGCTAAGATACGACGAGTTCCTGATCCGATTCCTTCTTCTTTGACAATCTTGAAGAGACCAATTTCAGAAGTATTGCCTACGTGAGTACCACCACAGAGCTCAACAGAGTAATCACCAATAGTGACAACACGAACTTCTTTACCGTATTTTTCACCAAAGAGGGCCATGGCTCCCATTTCTTTAGCAGTATCGATATCTGTTTCAATCGTTTCGACTGCGATCGCTTCCCAAATCTTTTCATTGACTTGTTGTTCAATAGCGCGCAATTCTTCTGGAGTCACGGCTTGGAAGTGAGTAAAGTCAAAGCGAAGGAATTCTACTTCATTGACAGATCCCGCTTGGGTTGCGTGGTTACCAAGGATATTGTGAAGAGCCGCATGGAGCAAGTGAGTTGCTGTGTGGTTCTTCATGACACGATGACGACGATTGGTATCGATCGCCAAAGTGTATTCTTGGTTCAAGGCAAGAGGAGCAAGAACTTCAACAGTATGGAGTGGCTGTCCATTTGGTGCTTTTTGAACATCTGTCACCGTCGCTACGACGTTTCCTGCAGCATCCAAGATTTGACCATGGTCCGCAACTTGTCCACCCATTTCAGCGTAGAATGGAGTTTCTGCAAAGATCAATGATGCAGTCCCTTCTGATACAGCCTCTACTTCAGCATTGTCCGCTACGATAGCCACCAACTTAGAAGGCAATTGGCTGGCATTGTAGTTGAAGCTACTTTCAACTGTAATGTTTTGAAGGGTTTCATTTTGCATCCCCATAGATCCGCCTTTGACAGCTGATGCACGCGCACGCTCTTGTTGTTCCTTCATAGCTGCTTCAAAACCTTCACGATCGACTGTCATTCCAGCTTCTTCGGCGATTTCTTCTGTCAATTCTACAGGGAATCCGTATGTATCATAAAGTTTGAAGACATCTTGACCAGCAATCACTGTTTGACCTTTAGCTTTCAAGTCTTCAACGATGGTTTGGGCAAAGTGTTGACCAGAGTTCAAGGTACGAGCAAATGATTCTTCTTCACTCTTGATAATTTTTTCGATAAAGTCTTGTTTTTCAAGTACTTCTGGGTAGTAGCTTTCCATGATCTTCCCAACAGTTGGAACCAATTTATACAAGAAGGTTCCTTCAATCCCCAATTTTTGACCATGCATGGAAGCACGACGGAGGAGACGACGAAGAACGTAACCGCGTCCTTCATTACCTGGAAGAGCCCCATCTCCAATCGCAAATGAAAGCGAACGGATGTGGTCAGCAATCACCTTGAAGCTCATATTGTCGCCATCTGGATCGTAGGTTTTACCAGACATCTTTTCAACTTCACGGATGATCGGCATGAAGAGGTCTGTTTCAAAGTTAGTCTTCGCCCCTTGGATAACGGCTACCAAACGTTCTAAACCTGCGCCCGTATCAATGTTCTTGTGTGGCAATTCCTTGTATTCGCTACGAGGAACAGCAGGGTCAGCGTTAAATTGTGACAAGACAATGTTCCAGATTTCGATGTAACGGTCGTTTTCGATATCTTCTGCAAGCAGACGAAGACCGATATTTTCAGGGTCAAAGGCTTCTCCACGGTCAAAGAAGATTTCTGTATCTGGTCCAGAAGGCCCTGCACCGATTTCCCAGAAGTTGTCTTCAATTGGGATCAAGTGACTTGGATCCACACCAACAGCGATCCAGCGGTTGTATGAATCTTTGTCGTCAGGGTAATAGGTCATGTAAAGTTTGTCTTTGGGGAAGTCAAACCATTCCGGACTTGTCAAAAGCTCATAAGCCCATGTGATGGCTTCGTCACGGAAGTAATCCCCGATGGAGAAGTTCCCCAACATTTCAAACATGGTATGGTGACGGGCAGTCTTCCCTACGTTTTCGATATCGTTGGTACGAATAGCCTTTTGAGCATTGGTAATCCGTGGATTTTCAGGTTTGATGGTTCCATCGAAGTATTTCTTAAGAGTGGCAACCCCTGAGTTGATCCATAAAAGCGTTGGGTCATTTACAGGAACCAAGCTAACAGATGGTTCTACAGAGTGGCCTTTGCTTGCCCAGAAATCAAGCCACATTTGACGGACTTGTGCACTAGATAATTGTTTCATATTTGTCTCCTAATTTTTTAAGATTAATTTGCGCTAGCTTCTAACATTTCGACATAATCGATGGCGACACACAGTGAGATGACTAAATCAGCGTATTCATCCTCATAAACCGATACTTGATAGGTAGAGGTTAGATGAAAGAGTTCTTTGCTAATCTCAGCGACGATTTGATCCCGATCATCGAACAATTTGAATTCCAGGTCCCAGATATTTCCCTGCACCCGAAGCCCCAAATCTTCGATATCGTATTTGTCTCTAAAGAGCGTCAGTTTTTTATTGATAAAAAAGCGGTCCCCATCCTTCAACTCAACCACAAATTTGGGAAGAAGGCTGATTGTTTTTTTAGTAATGTGGCTCACTTCTTGTCCATTCTTATCATAGATGGTAAAAGTCTTGGGAATCTTAAGAAAAGATCCCTCAACCTGGTACTCAACATTTCCCAACTCATCTTTGATATCGAACCGCTCGCCACCCAATCGAAATTTTTGTTTCACTTGATAGGTTCGCATCTTTTGATCTCCTTTAAAAAGCTCCAGACAACTGCCCATAAACAAAAGACAAGCCACTAAACGAAGGGCGAAAAACCGCGGTACCACCTTCATTCAATGAACTTGTCATTCTTCATTTTGTATGCAATTGTCTCAGCCGAGTAGCAAAATCATTTCCCTTCCATGGCTCGCACCCCCGCCACTTCTCTGATTCCGAGTAACAATGATTTATTCTCAACTATTTCATTATACAAGTTCCAAAAGGAACCGTCAACTATTTTTTAGATGATGAACTGCTATCGCTCGTTTGAACACCGATATTTTGCAAATATTGGTTGAAGGTTGATTTGAAGGCATCATCTTTGACCTTGATATTGGCATTGGTCATCGCTTTTGCAATAATGCTACGGATGTAGTTGGTATCTTGCTTACGACCGTTAACAATGATCTCTTTCAAACGTTTTTCGTATTTCTTCCAGTCAGAACCTTTTTCTGTCTTCTTATTCAATTTGACAATATAGTAGCTAGCAGAATAGTTTTGACCTGCTGAAACTGTGATCACATCTGAAATGCCGTTCTCATCCAACTTAAAGGCAGCTTCTTTGACTTGAGATGGAATATCTGCTGTTCCTGAATCGAACTTGACTTCGCCACCTTTGTCTTTTGTAGCAGTATCTGTTGAATTGTCTTTGGCGATTTGGGCAAAGTCTGCACCTTCCGCTTTAGCTGCTTCCAACACTTCTTTTGCTTTATCTTCTGAATCCAACTTGATAATTTGTGCTGTCACTTCTGGTGTGTAAGATTCAAAAGCCGACTTGTAGTCAGACTCTTTGATATCTTTCTTAGCAGCTTGGTTGACTGCATATTCCAACAACATATTGCTACGGATTTGTTTCTTCGCTGTTTCTTCCGTCAAGCCTTGTTGCGCCAAGTATGCATCGAATTGTTTGCCTAATTGTTTCTTTTGTTTAGCCAATTCTTTATCGACTTCTTTATCAGAAACCTTTGATCCATATTCTTTTTCAAAGACTTTATTGATGGTCATTTGGAAAAGAACTTGTTGAGCACCTTGGTTGGTTTTGATTTCATCATAGAAATCAGAAACTGTAATCGTGTCCCCTTTCATGGTCACGATATCTTTGTTTGTGCCATTGGCACACGCTGCTAGTGTTACGACTGATAGCAAGGTCACAGCACCTGCTACAAGTTTTTTCTTCATGAAAATTATTCTCCGTTCCTTTTTAAACTTATTCTATTTTACCACAAATTAGAGAGAATACCTTAAATTTACCTAAAAAGAGCTAGGATCTGGCAAGGTTACCGTCTCTGCATTTTTCCGAATCATCAAAATACCATCTCCAAGTGGCACCAAACTAGCGGTCAAATCTGGATGATTGAGAGTCGCATGAAAGAGATTTTGAAGCCCCCGGTAAATGGTTCGTTGCCCACGACGCACTTCCATGATGTCCTTGGCAACATCTCCTCCTTGGAAAATATCATCCAATACCACGACTCCCCCAACCTCCAAGAGTTCGAGAATTCGTGGTAAAAAGACGATGTACTTAGACTTAGCAGAGTCCATAAAGACAAAGTCATAGGTCTCTGTCAAATCCTGCAAAACATCTACTGCATCTCCTTCAAGCAAGGTGATTTGTTTTCTCTGATCGTATTTAGCCAGATTTTCCTTAGCAAAGCCAATCATCTCTTCATTCCGATCAATAGTGGTAATTTGTGCATCGGGAGCATTTTCAGCCATTAAGAGCGCTGAAAATCCAATTGCTGTCCCAATTTCCAGGATTTTCTTTGGTTGTAGGGCTTGCAGGAGTAGTCTAAAGTAAGCTACCGTTTCATGCGGAATAATCGGAATATTTTCCTTGCGGGCGAATGCTTCTAACTCCTCCAAGGCACCTGCTACCGGTTTTTGACGCGTGCGCATAAAGTCAACGATCTCGTCTTTAACCACTGGCCGGCGCATATTGTGGTTGGCATTTTTACTATAAGACTCTACCATCTTATGCGAGTCCTAATTTTTCTACTAGGGCTTCAAATTCATTCAACCGACGTTCAAAGACCGCAAAGGCTGCGTCCAAGTAGTCTTCTTTTTCCATATCCACACCTGCTTTACGGATGACGTTGAGTGGATAGTCAGAGTTTCCAGCCTTCAAGTAGTCGATATATTTGTCACGATCTTCCTGAGTTCCATGAACAATCTTTTCAGCTAAGGCTGAAGCTGCTGCAAAACCAGTTGAATATTGGAAGACGTAGTAGTTATAGTAGAAGTGAGGAATTCGAGCCCATTCATATTGGATCTCAGGGTTGTCTTCTTTTGAAAGACCATAGTATTTTTCATTGAGCTCTGCATAAAGGTTGTTCAAGAACTCACTAGTCAAAACGGTACCTTCTTGGTCTGCTTTATGAATGGCATGCTCAAATTCAGCAAACTGCGTTTGACGGAAGACGGTTCCACGGAAGCCATCCAAGAAGTGATTTAAAATAGCAAAGCGAGTTGCATCGTCTTCTACTTCTTCTAACAGACGTTCGGTCAGGATATTTTCATTGGTTGTAGAGGCAATTTCAGCAAGGAAGATGGAATAGTCTCCATAGACATAAGGCTGGGTTTCACGGGTATAGCTAGAATGCATACTGTGACCAGTTTCATGCACCAAGGTGAAGAGATTATCCAATGTATCTTGCCAGTTCAACAACATGAAGGCATTGGTATCATAAGAACCACCTGAATAGGCACCTGAGCGTTTTCCTTGGTTGACATGAACATCAATCCACCGTTCGCTGAAGGCACGTTTTACACGAGAAAGGTAGTCCTCACCCAAAACAGCCAAGACTTCTTCTGCTTTGGCCAATGATTCTTCATAGGTAAACTTGTAGTCTGTATCAGATAATGGCGTATACATATCGTACATCTTCAAGTCTGAGATTCCAAGAATTTTTGAACGCAATTGCACATAACGTTGCAAGAGTGGCAAATGTTTGTTCACCGCTGCTACCAAGCTATCATAAACACTTTCTGGTACAAAGTTTTCAGAAAGGGCCGCTTCACGGGCAGATGAGAATTTGCGAACTTTGGCATTAAAGTTGTGAACTTTCACATTGGTTTGCAAGGTTTTAGCATAGGTATGTTGGTACTGTTCATAAACCTTGTAGAGGCCTTCGTAAGCTTCTTTACGAACGGAACGATCTTTTGATTCTACCAAAGAAATATAGTTTCCATGGGTTAATTGAACCTCTTCGCCCTTGTCATCATGCACAGTTGGGAAAACAATATCTGCATTGTCCAAGATTTCAAAGGTTTCACCACCAGCCGCAAAGATCTCACCAGCTCCTGCAAGTAATTCCTCTTCTTTTTGAGACAAGACATGTTCTTTTTTCTCTAGCAAACGATCAAAATAATGACCATATTGTTCCAAGGCTGGAACTTCACTCACAAAGGCCTTATACTGCTCATCCGTAATGGCCATGAATTCAGGCTCATAGAAGGCAAAGGTTTCACCTAACAAGCTATAAAGAGACATCCCTTTTGATTGGTACTCTTGGTATTTAGCCACTCGTGTATCTTGGTCATTTTTCATATGAGCATAGACGTAGACCTTTTCTAAGCGACGACTCAATTCCAAATATGCATTGGTTATATCCAACAGTGTTTGCGCTGAATCCAACAAATGACCAGCATAGTGGCTTGCTGCTTTAATATCTGTAGCTAAGCTTGCTGCTTCTTCTTCCCAAGCTTGATCTGTCGCAAAAATTGTCGACAAATCCCATTGGTATTTTTCATCAATTTCATTACGTTGTTTTACCATTTCGATTAATCCTCCAATGGTACTATTTTAGCATAAAAATGAACATTTCGGGAGGATTTCTATCTTAGAAAGTTAGCTTTTCTGCTGAGCATAAAAACGTGGGGGATAGAGGATCTGAACAGGTTGGATCCCTTGCGACTGATAATAGGTCATAAATTGCTGGTAGTAACCTTCTACATTCTCTTCAATTTGAAGCAAGTTCTGTGAAAGGATCGGACGACAAAGAGGATAAAAGAAATCTAGCCCCAGTTCCATCAGATGATGTCCCTGTAAATAGAGTTCTTCCTGAAGCTTCAGCCACTTTGGGTGACGATAAAAGAGCTGCTGCTGTATATAGGTTAAAAATGTACGATCGAGCTCGACTGCCATATGCTGCATGGGTTGCGAAAGATAAGGGGTCCGTAAGACTTCTAGTAAAGACCTTTGACCAAAAGGGAAAATTTCTGTTTGATAATGCAATCGCCCTCGTAAATCCTCATGGATGAGGTATTGCAAACGTAACTCTTTCTTTGTCAGATCCAATTCCCAAAGATGGAACCCTCGATTCTGACTAAAATAAAGAAAGCCAGCCTGCAGTTTTGTTAACCTTTCCTTGAGCCACAACTTTTTACCAAGTAACCAATAGACCTGGTAACCATGGGATCGATACGCATCGCTTCTCTCCTTCAAGCGTCCTAAAGACAGGGGGCTGCACTGCACTTCTAAAGCTAAGTTCTTGTCTACCACCAAAAGATCGGCAATTTGTTGAAAGTCTGCTAAATAACTTTCTACCTCTGTATGAGACTCCTTGGAGGCCCAGTCATAAAGACTGGCTTTCAATTCCAGATGTTCCAAACTCTCCGCTTCGTGATGATAGGGACAATGCTGTAATTTTACATGAGCAAAATGAGCCCGTAGAACCGAGCCATTTTTTAGACGGACTGGACTGTGACAAGCTAAGCAATAGAAGGGACCTTCTGTCACAGCTGGGATCTCTTCCATACAGTTCCACCGCTTTTGATTGTTATCCATGGCAATAAACATAGGCCCGCCTCCTCATCTATATCATTCGAAAAAAAAATAGGAAAAAGGCTGGAAATTCCAACCTTTTCTTCTTTTTATTCTTCAGAATCTGAAGCTGAATCATCACTGTCGTCATCTGCAACAGGAGATTTACTCAATTCTTTCTGCATATCTTTCATTTCTTTACGAGTACTTTCCAACTCTTCACGAGCATCTTTCAAGATTTCGATCAAAGCTTCACGGTCTTCTTTAGGAACGACTGTGCTATCTGAACCGATGCTTTCCAAGCCTTCATTAAAGATATCTTTTTGGTTTTCTAATCCTTGCTTTAAGGTACTAATCATTGCATCGTATTGTTCTTTTGCAGAACCTGTCACAGAAGTACCTGCTTCTTCAGTAATAGAAACAGATTGATCCATTAATTTTGCAAACAACTTTTTGAAGTCTCCAACTGTTTTTGCCTTGCTGATTTCAGCATCTGTTAAGAGGCTAGAAGATGACGTATCTTCTGAATCTGTTGAATTATCCTTACTTTTTGAAGTGTTGGCAGATTTGCTCGTCACTTTAGTCGTTGATTGACTGTTTGAAGTTTCCTTCTTTGTGTCTTGTTTGTTTGAACAAGCAGCTAGGGAAAAGATCGTCAAAAGAGCAGCTGTCGATAAGATCATTTTTTTCATAAAATGGTCTCCTTTATATTTATTTTACCTCATTCTACCATCGAATACTTTGACTGTCAAATTAATCACTAGTTCTTAATATTAGCAAAAAAGTTGGACAAAACACTGTGAAATCAGTGTTTCTGTCCAACTCCTCGATGATTAGTCATACAATTGTAACAATTTCATTAGTCTACTTTGCCACCAAAAAGGCCGTGAGCCTTCCCTTGGGGCATTTTTAAGGCAAAGCTCAGCAAAAAGACGATCCCTACAACCCCTGCTAAAAAGAAACTCATGACTTGGTAACCACCTCTTTCAATACAGAGGGCTGCGAGGGGTTGTAAAAGAATGGTTCCTAAATAACGAGCTCCTTGGACAATGGCCATGGCAAGAACCAAGTCTTTGCCATTCACCTGTTGGGCAATAAACCGTAAGGACACCATAATCAAAACCATCCCTGTTGTATGCTTGGCTAAGAGAGTCATTATCACTTTTAAGAAGACAGGACTTGGAAAAGCATAGACAGCATATTGAGCGAAAATAATTCCAATTGGAAGAGCGATCAAAACCCGTAAAGGCCAGTGGTCCATGAATCGATCAGAGAAAAATATCAAGGGGGCTTCCACTACGACGGAGATAGCCACAACTGTTGAGGCAATATGAACTGGTAGACCACTATCCATGAGTAGCTCAGGAATATAGGTATGACCAATATTTCCAACCCCTGAAGCCAAGCCAATCAACACAATAAAGAAGAGATAAGGTCCATTGTGAAGAAGAGGACGAATAGAGACAGGGTGTTTTTCCTTTTCTACGACTGTCTCTTTTTTCTTCATTCGAACCGCACTTAGACAGAAAATGCTGAGTAAAATGGTGATCAAAACCGTATAATAAACAGCTTGGGGGCTAAACTGATGATAGACCCAGCCGGCTATTTGGACACCGACCGAGTAGCCAATGGTTCCCCAAACGCGAATCTTCCCAAAAGCGTATGGACTTTGCGTTGCAAATACTTCCATCATGGGAGCTGTCCCATTCAAACAGACTAGAACAATCCCATAAAAAACGGTCAGCCAAAAGAGATTGGGGGCCCAAAGAAAACCGAAGACACCACCAATGATCACACTCAGACTGAGGGTCGTCATTTTTACGATTCCAAATCGCTCATTGATATAACCAAAGAAGGGTTGGGCTACCATGGATAAGAAAAAAGCAACCGATACCAAGGTCGACACTTGGGTTGCACTATAGTGCTTTCCCATCAAATAGACGGAAATGAGGGTCGTAAAGAGAGATGTGGACATAAAATAAAAACTATAGAGCAACATATAAGCCGCATAAGAATTTCGGAATTTTTTCATATGAATCCTTTCTAAAAATATCGGAATGAGACAATGACAAAACCCAACTGACAATCAGTTAGGTTTTATTTTACTCTTTATTATAGCGCTTTTGAGCCTCTTTTTTGCGTCTCTCACGACTTTGTTTTTCAATCGAGAGAATGATGACAAGAATGAGAATTGGAATCAAGATCAGGAAGTGATCCAGCGAAAGCCATTTACTGTGCTTAGCCGTTGTCTTTTTCCCACTTGCTGTTTCTTTGACAAGCTCTGGCTTGGCCCCTTCTTCTACCTTCATATCATCTCGGATACCTTCAGACAACGTGTAGAGATCATTATCTACTGTCAGATAGCCATCTTTTACGGCAAGGGTCGGTTCTTTAGCACCTTTTTTGACCGTTGCATAGAAGGGTTTTTCAAGTGTATAGGTCTTGCCGTCAATCTTCTGGACACCTGCATCTAGCAATTTTTTATAGCCAAAATCTTTATAGGCTTTTTCGATCAAGGCATTGCCAAACGGGTGACGGTAATATTCCCCATCTTGGTCTGCCCAATCTCCTACGCCCATAATGACAGCAATTAAGCGCTGATTGCCCCGTTTGATGGTCGCGATATAGTTGAAAGCTCCACGAGGGCTTGAACCAGTTTTCAAACCATCCACACCTTTCAAGGCATACTTGGCTCCTGGCAATGAATAATTGTAGGTATCAAAGGTTTCCTCATATGGAGTCCCTTTTTTGACCGTCACTTGTGCTTGATTGGTATAGTTTAAAATATCTGGGTATTGATTGATAAAATGATAAACCAGAATCCCTAAATCACGCGCAGTTGTCTGGTTGGCCGCATCATTTGGATAATTGTTGACCTGATAGTAGCCCTGCAAGGTGGAGATGGCCGCCCCACTCGGGTTATTCCAGACCGTATTGGTCATCCCTAATTCCTTAGCCTTGGCATTCATGCGCTTGATAAAGGCATCTGGATCATTGTTGGACATGAGATTGGCCAACATGAGGGTCGATACATTTGAGGATGGAACCACTGTCATGGTAATCAACTCAGGAATTGTGTAGTCTACCCCAGCAACAATATTATTGTTGGAGATCTCATAGATCTTTCCGATCGCTTGGTCTGAAGCGGTCGCCTTGATCACTGTATCCTTACTGATCTTGCCATTTGCCATATCTTCAAACAAGAGATAGAGCGTCATGAGCTTACTCATGCTGGCAGGATCTCTGACTTCATCGATATTGTCTTTCCAAAGAACATTGCCCGTATTTCCGTCAATAATAAGCGAAGAATGTGGACGGTTAATGGCTTGGACATTGTCATTTGGATACATCTTTTGCGCCATATCCACCAATTCATCCGCACTCGCTAGAATTGGCTGGCATAAGAGACTCAGAAGGAGGCAAATATGGATCAAATATTTTTTTATCATAAACTTTTCCTTTATAACAGACTAATCAGCTGGAGGCTAAAATAAGCTTCTAGCCCTCATGCCCTTTCCTCTTGTCTCCCAGTAGATGAAAAGAGCTAATCCCAGCAGATAATTACTTGTATTGTACCATATTTTGAAGCAGAAAAAAACCTATCTGGCCCGAATAAATCGGCGATAGGTCCTGTTTTTTATCGACTTAACAAGCTCAAGGCTTCCTTATCCGCAATAATGGTCACATTTGGATGTCCTTGAAGGGCACTAGCTGGCACTTTTTCTGTCCTTTCACCCTCTACTGTACCTTTGATTGCTTGGGCTTTTGATTCCCCATAAGCAAACAAGACAATTGATTTCGCAGCTAAGATATTGGCAATCCCCATCGAAATGGCTTGGGTTGGTACATCTTCGATCTTATCAAAGAAACGAGAATTGGCCTCAATGGTAGAGGCATCCAACTGAACTAAGTGGGTCTGACTATCAAAGGATGTCCCTGGCTCATTAAAACCGATATGCCCATTGCGTCCGATTCCCAAGATTTGAAGATCCACTGGATGGTCTTCGAGTATTTTGTTATAACGGATCACTTCTTGATCGGCAGATTCTTCTACACCTGATGGGAGATAACTTTCTTTGAATGGTTTGGCATCAAAGAGGTTTTTCTCCATGAAATACCGATAAGATTGAGGATCATCTCCCGTCAACCCTACGTATTCATCTAAGTTCACACTGATTAGATTAGACAGATCCAAATCACTTTCACGAATTTGTTTATAAAACTCAAGGGGACTGCTTCCAGTCGCAAGACCTAAGGTTTGAGCACCTTCCTTTAAAGTTTCTTTCAATATATCAAAGGCAACTTTTCCACCCTCAATTTGGTCCTTTACTTCAATAATTTTCATTGGATAGACCTCCTATTTCCCTATGCTTTTATTATATGGTATAGACCAATTTTTGTCAAGTGAAACCGCTATCTTTTTCTGGCATTTTTTTCATTTTCAAGTCGATTCGTGATATAATGAAAGGTATGATTGTATCACTATTATTCATCATTTTTTTGATCGGACTCCTTGTCTTTCTCTTATCTTTCTTGATTCATCAAAGAAAGATTCTCAAGGTCCTGATCTTTTTGATGGGAATCAGCCTGATGCTCTTAGCTGTCGGGACTACCATCTATCTACTCACAAATTTATTATAAAAGGAGCGCAAATGAATACTAACGACTTTGACTTTGATTTGCCTGAAGAACTGATTGCCCAAACCCCTCTTGAAAAACGAGATGCCTCTAAACTCTTGATCCTGGATCGAAAAACAGGGCAATTCCAAGACCGTCATTTTGATGAAATTTTAGATGAATTGGAGCCAGGAGATGCTCTTGTCATGAACAATACGCGCGTACTGCCTGCCCGTCTTCATGGAGTCAAACCAGAAACAGGTGGTCACGTCGAATTCCTTCTCCTTAAAAATACCCAAGATGACTGTTGGGAAGTCTTGGCAAAACCTGCAAAACGCTTAAAGGTAGGTGCCACAGTCAGCTTTGGAGATGGTCGTTTGACCGCAACCGTTGAGGAAGAATTGGAGCATGGTGGGCGCATCGTTCGCTTCCACTACCAAGGGATCTTTTTAGAAGTCTTGGAAAGCCTTGGTGAAATGCCACTTCCTCCCTATATTCACGAAAAGCTTGCTGATCGCGAACGCTACCAAACCGTTTACGCCAAAGAAAATGGTTCTGCTGCAGCTCCGACGGCAGGTCTTCATTTCACCCAAGAATTGCTCCAAAAAATTGAAGCAAAAGGGGTTCACCTGGTCTATTTGACCCTTCATGTGGGCCTGGGAACCTTCCGTCCAGTATCTGTGGACAATCTTGAAGACCATGAGATGCACTCTGAATTTTACCAACTTTCTGAAGAAGCTGCCGCGACCCTTCGTCAGGTAAAAGCTGCAGGAAAACGCATCGTGGCCGTCGGAACGACTTCTATTCGAACCCTTGAAACGATTGGCAACAAATTTGATGGAGACATCCAAGCTGATTCAGGCTGGACCAATATTTTTATCAAACCAGGTTATGAATGGAAAGTCGTCGATGCCTTTTCAACCAACTTCCACCTTCCAAAATCAACTCTGGTCATGTTGGTTTCTGCCTTTGCTGGCCGTGAATTAACCCTCGAAGCATACCACCATGCGATTCAAGAACGCTACCGCTTCTTCAGCTTTGGGGATGCTATGTTCATCAAGTAAAGGAGTCTCTCATGAATAAAATTGAAAGTCGCCACCGCTTGATCCGCTCGATCATTTCTGAGCGTAGGATTCATACCCAACAAGAACTTCAAGAAGCTTTAGAAGCTAATGGCGTTCTCGTTACCCAGTCCACCCTTTCACGGGATGTCAAATCCTTGAATCTAGTAAAAATTAACGAGGGGGATAGTTCCTACTATGCCATGAACACCATCGCTCCTTCCCGTTGGGAAAAGCGCCTGCGGATGTATATGGAAGATGCCTTAGTCATGTTGCGGCCCGTTCAAAACCAGGTCGTTGTAAAAACTCTTCCAGGCCTCGCTCAATCCTTTGGAGCGATCTTAGATGCACTGGAACTGGATCAAATCGTAGCTACCATTTGCGGAGACGATGTCTGCTTGGTCATCTGCGAAGACAACCAAGGAGCTTTGGATTGTTTTGAAAAATTAAAAGAATTCACCCCACCCTTCTTCTTTAGTAAATAAAAAGTTTGGAAACCAAGTTTCCAAACTTTTTAAAATGTAGACAAACTATCTTAAAATAAGGTGAGCGATTCTACAAAAAAATTAAAATGTGTTCTAATTTTTTGGATGAATTAAGAAAACACTGAAACTTTCCGCCGTGAGAAAAGTGCCTGAAACAAAATTGTTTCAGGCACTCGAAATTATTGAGAGTAAAACAGTTTGGGAAACTGTTTTAGCCTGAGCTCAGAAATTAAAGAGCGAAGGGGCTCAATACGAATTGAACACGGGCTGCGGATTGTGTCAAAAAGATAAGTTTTCCTAGAATCAAAAGATTCTGCGTCAAACTTCCTATTTTGACTTTATCCACAGACGCCCTCTGTATCTTGAATTAGTCTTGTAACTTCGTAGAAGTTCGCTGACGTCCGTACTCACCTAAGGAAAGTTTTTAGTATAAGTTTGTCTTCAATCTGAAAGTTTAGAAACTTGGTTTCCAAACTTTTTATGTTGTAGCTAAGCGTTGAATGGCTTCTCGATAGATTTCCATCGCAGCATAGAGATCGTCAATTTTTGCTCGTTCATTGGCTTGGTGCTCAGTCTGCTCTGCACCTGGGAAAAGAGCCCCAAAAGCAACACAATTTTCCATGGTACGCGCAAATGTTGCACCACCAGAAGACATAGCCGGCGTTTTATCACCAGTTTCTTCCTGATAGACGGCCATCAAAGAGCTGACTAAAGGACTATCCAAAGGAACATATAAAGGAGCTAAATAATCAAACTCTTCATATTCCAACTGATAACTAGCTGCAATTTCTTGCAAACGAGCCACTAAGGCATCCTTGTCTGCTAAGACGGGGATCCGGATATCAATTCCGATTTCCGATTGTTCATGATCAATCACAAGGGTCGCAAGGTTGAAGGAAAGATCTCCACTTGGTTCATCTGTAATTCTGCCAAATAGAGCTTCTCCCGTTGCATCCTCACCAACAGCATCTGCGATAAAGAGCAAAGCTGGATGGGGTTGGATGAGGGATAAACTTTCCGCTAAACCGACAATGGCATTCACTCCTTCAGCTGCATCTTTAGAATGCTTGGAAACACCCAAGACCGTTACAGAATCTTCTGTTTGGCTATACTGAACCCCACTTTGATCCAAAACAGGAAGCAACTCTTCCAAACGATGACCAGCATAGGTCGCCTTATCCGGAACAACATTGAGGGCCTGACCAGCCTGTAAGGGAAGATCGTCCCAACCTGGACCATGCAATTTCACTTGTAATAAGCCTTTTTCAGCATAGGTTAATGGGAAAGAGGAATCCGGTGCAAATCCAAGATCTGCTTGCTCTTCGATTTGGTTGTAGCGATTCATACAGCGCCACAAGGTTTCTTCATCCGTTCCAAAGATAAAGCGGATTCGTTTGGTAAACTGGATACCATCATCCAGCAAACTCTTAACTGCATAAAGGGCAGCGAGGGACGGCCCCTTGTCATCCTGCACACCGCGACCTACTAGATAGTCACCTATAACAGTCGCTTCAAAAGGTGGCGTTTGCCAATCTTGTAAATCACCGGCTGGAACAACATCCAAGTGACAAAGAACGGCCAGGAGTTCTTCCCCCTGACCGATCTCTGCATATCCATAGTATCCTTCAGGATCTATATATGTTTGAAAACCTAATTCTCGAGCAAGCTCTAAGGTTTTTTCTAGGACATCTTGGATAGCTTGTCCAAACGGTGTTCCATTTTCCCCTTCATTTAATACAGAAGGGTAAGAAATGATGGTTTGGAGCGAGTTTAAAAACTGCTCTTTTACATCGTCCTTTATTCTATTTTTCATGAAACACCTACTTTATGCTATTGCAAGAATGGAACCATTGTTCCTAGTAGAAGAAGGGCAATGGTGATCACAACAATCGCTACGACCAATTTACCCATGAATTTCCACCATGCACTCAAGTCAATACGTCCAAGAGCAAGAGCCCCCATTACGATACCTGAAGTTGGTGCGATTAAGTTCAAGACACCAGATGCAGATTGGTAAGCTGTGACAATCAAGCTACCTGGTACATTGACGAATTTACCAAGAGGTGCCATGATACCCATTGTTGCGCTGGCAAGACCAGATGATGATGGGATCAAGAATGACATTGGCAAGTAGAAAATGTAAGTCAAGACAATGAACAATTGAGATGAAAGACCTTTAAGTCCTTCTTCACCCCAGTGAAGAATTGTCGCAGTGATCATACCGTCGTTCATGATGACTTGGATACCACGTGCTACCGCTACGATAAGAGCAACACTCAAGAGGTCAGCTGCACCATTCATGAAGGATGAAATGATTTTATCTTCTTTCAAGCCATAAATGATACCAACAAGGATTCCCATAAAGGCAAAGAGCATAGCTGTTTGAGGGAAGTACCATGTACCAAGAGCATCTGTGTTACCGATCAATTGACCAAGCACTGGAACTTTATGGAGAGATTCGTTAAAGTTTTCAAAGAATGTAATACCCAAATCTTTGAATGGGATAAATCCAGCAACCATGATAACGAATGTTGAAATGAAGACGAGCAAGACACGTTTTTGTTTCTTGTTCATTTGTGAAGGAATTTCTTCGCCACTATCAACGTTGAAGTGTTTCAAATCTTCTTCACGAGTTGCATAGGTGAGAGATTTGGTTGGGTCTTTTTGAACCTTATCTGCATAACGATATACATAGTATGTGCTAAGTCCTGTCAAGACAATCCAGAAGATTACACGAAGCAAGAGACCTGAAGCACTTGAGATACCTGCAGTGTCAGAAGCGATAACTGTCGCAAATGGGTTCAATGTTGACGCCAAACATCCGATTTGTGATCCTAAGAGGATAATAGCCACCCCTGTCAAGCTGTCAAAACCAACGGACATCATAACAGGTACAAGAAGTGGATAGAAGGCCATGGTTTCTTCACCCATACCATAGGTTGTACCACCAAGGGCAAACAATGGCATCAAGATCAAGATCAACATTTTTTCGCGGCCTTTGTATTTGCGAACGATTGAAGCAATCCCTACATCAAGGGTACCTGTTTCGTTCACAACTCCAAGGAAACCACCGACCATCAAGATGAAGAAGGCTACGTCAATCGCTGCACTAGTTGGTGCTTTACCAAGCATCGCATTGATTGGAGCCATCAAGACATCCCAAATCCCTTGAGGATTTTGTTTCACAGATTCATAACTACCTGCGATGATGGCACCAGCTTTATCAACTTTGTATTGACCAGCTGGAATGATCCAAGTTAACACTGCCATAATGGCAATGATAATTAACAATACGGAAAAAGATGAAGGCATCTTAAATCCTTTTTTCGTTTTTTCACTCATTTGTCTTCCTCCTAACGCAACAAAGTGTGAGTGATGTTTTACAAGAGTCTCTTGTAAAACGCTTATCTATAGACTTATTCTATCACAATAAGCTTTAAAATACTAGTTTTTTCCTAATTTTTCATTAGTCTTTTTGGATGATTGTTCCACTTTCAGACTCAATCAAAGCTCCAAGGTTTTCAAGGGATGTAATAACTGCTTTTCCTTCCGGGCGACCATTGACGAAGGCAATGGCAGCTTCTACCTTAGGAAGCATGCTTCCTGGTGCAAATTGGTCTTGTTTGATATATTCTTCCAATTGAGCCACATTAACATGTTCCAATTTTGCTTGGTCTGGTTTGTTATAGTTTACAAAGACATAATCGACACCAGTCAAGACGATGAAGAGGTCTGCTTCTACTAATTCAGCCAAACGTTGAGATGCAAAGTCTTTATCAATGACAGCTTCAACACCTGATAAGCTACCATCTGCTTCTTTCACAACTGGGATACCACCACCACCGGCAGCTACAACGACTTGACCGTCGTTCAACAAAGTACGAATGGTATTGATTTCTTTGATATCCACTGGTTTTGGTGAAGCCACAACTTTACGCCAGCCACGACCAGCATCTTCTTTGAAAGTTGCTCCTGATTTTTCAGCTTCTGCTTTTGCTTCTTCTTCTGAGTAGAATGGACCAATTGGTTTGCTGAGGTTGACAAAAGCTGGGTCGTTCTTATCAACAACGACTTGTGTCACAACAGAAGCCACGTCTTTTTCGATTCCTTCTTCATGAAGAGCATTTTGAAGAGCATTTTGAAGCCAGTAGCCAATGCTTCCTTCGGTCATAGCAACTAATGAATCAAGTGGGAAAGCAGGGTTCTTTTCAGAGTTTGCTGCCAAGTGTTGGAGCAAGAGGTTCCCTACTTGAGGACCATTTCCGTGAGTGATGATCAAGTCATCCCCATTTTTGATTAATTTGACTAAGTGTTTTGCTGTTTCTACAAGCGCTTCTTGTTGAGCTTGAGCAGAAGGATCAGATGAGAGAATAGCATTTCCTCCCAAAGCAACAACGATTTTTCTTGACATAAGTTTTCCCTTTCTATAAAAAATAGGGGCAGGACTAAAGCTAGCAGTCCAGCCCCTATAGCTGTTGGTATACGGTTATAAAGTCTTAAACTTTTGGAATGTACAAGTTACCAAGAGTAGCTGCCATAACCGCTTTGATGGTGTGCATACGGTTTTCAGCTTGGTCAAAGTGACGAGCATATTTGCTACGGAACACTTCGTCAGTAACTTCCATTTCTTCTACGCCGAATTTTTCAGCTACATCTTTACCGTAAACAGTATTTGTATCGTGGAAGGCTGGCAAGCAGTGCAAGAAGATCAAGTCTTCATTATCAGCTTTCTTAATCAAATCCATATTTACTTGGTAAGGTTTCAAAAGGGCAACACGTTCTGCAAATTTGTCTTCTTCACCCATTGATACCCAAACGTCAGTGTAAAGTACATCTGCACCTTTCACAGCTTCGTCAGCATCTTCAGTGATCAAGATATGAGCGCCACTTTCTTTTGCAAATCCTTCTGCCAATTCAACGATTTCTTTTTCTGGGAAGAGTTCTTTTGGTGAGAAGATGTGTACGTTCACTCCAAGGATAGCACCTGTTACAAGAAGGCTGTTCGCAACGTTGTTACGTCCATCACCACAGTATACAAGTGTCAAACCTTCCAAACGTCCAAAGTTTTCTTGAACTGTCAAGTAGTCTGCAAGCATTTGAGTTGGGTGCCATTCGTCAGTCAAACCATTCCATACTGGAACACCTGAGAATTCAGCCAATTCTTCAACCATACGTTGGCTGAAACCACGGAATTCAATACCGTCAAACATACGTCCAAGAACTTTAGCAGTATCTTCTGTAGATTCTTTTTTACCAAGTTGGATGTCGTTTGCACCTAGGTATTCTGGGTGAGCACCAAGGTCGATAGCTGCTGTTGTGAAGGCAGCACGAGTACGAGTTGAAGTTTTTTCAAACAAAAGCGCAATGTTTTTACCAGCAAGATAGTGGTGTTCAATGTTGCGTTTTTTAAGGTCTTTCAAGTGAGCTGAAAGTCCGATAAGGTATTCTAACTCTGCACGTGTAAAGTCTTTTTCTGCCAAGAAGCTACGTCCTTGGAACACTGAATTTGTCATTCTAATTGTCTCCTATTTTCTTTCTAGTATTGATCAGTAAGAAGGAAGAGCTGATCCCCAAAGACCAGCTCTCGGTCTTCTCTATTAGATTTCTTCACGTTCAAATGGCATTGACATACATCGAGGTCCACCACGACCGCGAACCAATTCGCTTCCGCGGATCTTAATCAAACGAAGTCCGTATTCTTCTAATTTCTTGTTTGTGACTGTGTTACGGTCGTATACAACTACCACACCAGGTGCGATTGTAAGAGTATTTGAACCGTCGTTCCATTGTTCACGAGCAGCTGCAACCACATTGCCATCACCACAAGGGATCAATGTAACTTTTTCAACACCAAGGTTTTCAGCAAGCAATTCAGCCAAATCACCTTTTTCTTCAACAATCTTCAATGCTTCATTTTCATATGTTACAGAGAAGACGCGAAGGTTGCCTTGGATTTCTGGGTGGATGGTGAATTTATCGTAGTCCACCATTGTGAATACTGTATCCAAGTGCATGAATTTACGGTTGTTCGCAAATTCGAAGGCCAATACTTTCTTGAAGCCAACGTTCTTCTTGAAGATGTTTACCAACAATTTTTCAATTGACGCAGCATCTGTACGTTGTGAGATACCAACTGCCAAGACATCTTTAGAAAGGACCAATTCGTCCCCACCTTCGATACGAGTGTCTTCTTCACGGTTGTATACCAATTCTACATTACCACCATATACTGGGTGATATTTGAAGATGTATTTACCATACAAAGTTTCACGGTTACGTGTATCAGCATACATGTGGTTCAATGATACTGCATTCCCAATTGTAGCAAATGGGTCACGTGTGAAGTACAAGTTTGGCATTGGATCAATCGCAAATGGGTAGTCAGATTCAACAAGGTCTGTCAAGCCTTTGTCAGCTTCTGGAATTTCTGGAAGCTCAGCTTTTTGGAAACCAGCCATTGTTTTTTCAACCAATTCTTGATTGTCTTCAATACCACGAAGGATTTCGCGAATAGCGTTTTTAGTTTGGCGTCCACGAATGTTTGCTTCATCAAGATATTCTTCGATGAATTGTTCGCGAATTTCTGGAGTAGTCAATGACTCAGCTGCCAATTTTTCAAGATAAAGTACTTCGATTCCTTCGTTACGAAGCGCTTGAGCAAAATTGTCGTGTTCTTTTTGTGCATCTTCCAAGAATGGAATATCATCAAAAAGAAGACGCTCTAGATAGTCAGGCATCAAGTTTTCCAACTCTTTACCTGGACGGTGCAACATTACTTTTTTCAGTTTTCCAATTTCTGAGAAAACATGAATTGGTTTAGTTGACATCTGTCATCCTCCTTTTTTCTTTGAGCTTGTTCACAAGCTTATTACAGTTGTTATTATAGTCTTTAATGATACCGCTTTCACAAAGGATTCTACTTTTTGAATGCAAAGAATTTGGCGTTTTTTTGAATCTTTCCTATTTTTTAGTTAATATGAAGCGTTTTCTTTGCATATTTTGCCTTTTATATTATTTTTATGAATATATATTTTTTTGTAAAAAATAAAAAAAGATCAACAAATTAGTTGATCTCTTCAAAACTTTTTAAAAAGTAGGCTGTATCTAGAAAAGTTAGTTGTTTTCTCTCATACTGGATCTTATGAGAATCGATGAGTTTCTTTAAAACTTGATTGACAGTTTCTCGAGTTGTGGCTGCTAATTTGGCCATTTCCTTCATACTAATTGGAAATGGAAGTTGATTTCCAAGGCTTTCATAGTCCTTGCACAGAATGGCTAAGGATTGAATCACACGCTCACTGGCACTAGCTGTCACGACATTACGCAAGCGCAACTCTTGAAATTCTAGGATGGAAGAGAGCTTTCTCATAATAAAGAGCAACTGCTCCTTACTCTCTTGGGCATATAATTCATAGAGATTGACGGGAATCACGAAACAACGCAAATCCGTCACCGCACTAGCTGTATAATGGTAACGCTCATCCTGGAACATCCCACCATAAGGGAACAGAGCCCCCTTCTTTATATAATCCATATAGGAGAATTGGTCCGACGAATCAAATTGCTCAATACGAGCAAAGCCTTTTGCCAGAAGAAAAATGCGCTCCCGCCTATCTCCTGCATAAAACAAAATTTGTCCTTTAGGGATATCCCTGGCATGAATTTCAACAGCTAATTTATCAAATAGCTCCACTGGTAGCGCAGAAAAGGCTGGATGCGAGCGGAGCAATTGGTAATCTTCCTTTGTAATCATGTCTATACTTCCTCTTATTACTATTATTAGTATAACATACTTTTTATAGAAAAGGGAAAGAAGTCTCTTTAGAACAGAAAAGTAATTCGAAACACCAAGTCATTTTCATGATACTTTGTTAGAAGAAAAGGTCTGAGCAAAACTCAGACCTTTTGTCGATTATTCATTCATATTGACACGATGCCATTCATTGATAACATAAGCCAATTGTCCCAATTGATAAAGACCAACACCACTGATTTCAGAACTTTCTGGAGTCGTACCTCCAAGTCCTGCAGTGTAAATGGCAACCAAATAAGGAGTCGATTCACGGACAATCGCATCCACATTAAGTGCTTCAGCAACATAACCTGGTTTTTGTTGAATCACCAAATCTGGCAAGAATTTCTTATAGTACTCACCTGGGAAAGACTCCCCGATCAGTTCTAGTAAATCTGCATATTTTTCTTGATGATTCCAAAGGTATTCCAAGACATGGATGTAATAATCTGTTGTCGTTTTATTATCTTCGCTAAAGGTTTTGACTTCTGGTGAACGGGATTGACCATAACGACTGAACAACTTGCGCGCTTGCTCCATCCCCCCTAAACGATCTGCCAAAGCATAGGCTGGGGTATTTTCAGAGTAAACCAATGAATAGCGCTGCATATCAGGGATAGACATAGCTCCATCAAAGGCAGCAACGTAATTGTCATGCTCCCCTACATATTCATAGTAGGTGTTGGTAATGTCAAACCGATCTGTTAAATTGAGCTTGCCTTTTGCTACCTCGTCAACCACCAACATGTTCAACGGTAGCTTATAGGTACTACCTGCCGTCATTGGTTGAAGATCATTCATGGCAAATTGCTCTCCAGTAATGGCATTGCGATACGTGAAGGCAACTTGTGACGGATCAATTCCACTTTCCGCTAGGAAATCCTGAACAACCTCTACCAAGCCTTTATTAGCATAATCATAGACAAGGCCATAAGCACTCATCATTTCCATGTCTGCATCTACTACTGCTTGCTTAGCTTCAGGAGATTTGACACGTGGTTTTTTCGTCTCAGGGGTAGACTTTTCGATATCTTGTTCTTTTGCTTCTTTTGTTTTCTTTGCTTTTTTTTCAATTGCTGATGCTGTTGGTTGCGTAAGATGCAAGTAGCCCAGTGCGCTTGTTCCCACTAAGCACAATAAAATACTGACCGCAATCATGATCGAGCGTAGATTAAAATATTTTTTCATACGAGATTAATTATAAAAGATTCTACTGAAAATAACAAGAATTATCAGAAAGAGAAAACGGTTTCTTTATAAAAAGTTTTTTTCTTTTCATAAAAGGCTTATTTCCGTTTAAAGGAGCCCATAATCAGCTTAGCGATCTCACGCGCAATCGTCCGGAATAAGGAACTCAAGAAGGAATCTTTTGCCTTTTCAAGACTAGATTTTCTTGGACGACCCGGACTACGTTTTTGAGCCGCCTTATCTGCTGCAGCCTCTTCCTTTTCTGCTTCTTTTTGCTCTTTTTCTTGTGCTTCCTTGCTTGCTTTAGCTGCTAATTTTTCATAGGCAGATTCCCGATCAATCGTCGTCGCATACTTTTGATGGAAAGGCGATGTCGTGATCAAGGCCAATTGTTCACTCTCATTTAAGAGGTCAAAACTCGATTGAGGAGAGAGAATATAAGCACGCTCAACCACACTAGGCTGTCCCTTTTCATTTAGGAAAGAAACCAAGGCTTCCCCTGTCCCTAACTCTGTGATCACTGTTTCTGTATCAAAATCTGGATTCGGACGAAAACTTTGGGCAGCAACCTTAATTGCCTTCATTTCTTTTGGTGTATAAGCTCGAAGTGCATGCTGAACACGATTTCCAAGCTGTGCCAAAACAGATTCTGGAAGGTCTTGAGGATTTTGGGTAATAAAATAAATCCCTACACCCTTCGAACGAATCAGGCGTACCACTTGCTCGACCTTCTCAAGAAAGAGCTTGCTTGCATCCTTAAAGAGGAGATGCGCTTCATCAAAGAAGAAGACCAATTTTGGCTTTTCAGGATCCCCAACCTCTGGAAGTGTTTCAAAAAGACGAGACAGCATCCAAATCAAAAAGGTTGAGTACAATTTTGGTGAATGAAAAAGCTTTGTAGCCGAAAGAATATTGATATAACCACGACCAGATGCATCGAGTTGCATGAAGTCATTTAAATCAAGTGCTGGTTCTCCGAAAAACTGGTCTGCTCCTTCTTCTTCAAGAACCAAGAGACTTCTTTGGATGGCTCCGACAGATTGTTTGGTGATATTGCCATATTGGGCCGAATAGTCTGAACTGTGTTCATAGACTTCCTTTAAAAGGCTTTGCAGGTCCTTCAAATCAATCAAGGGCCAATCTTTCTCTTGGGCCACTTTAAAGACAATTGCGAGAATTCCTGATTGGGTTTCATTCAAATCAAGTAGACGAGAAAGAAGCAATGACCCCATCCCTTCGACAGTCGCCCGAACAGGATGACCAGCTTGGCCAAAGACGTCCCACAATCGAACAGGGAAGGCTTGTGGCTCAAACGGATCTGTGATCCCAAGAAGCTTGTAGCGTTCTTCCAGTTTTGGTGTCCATTGCCCAGCTTTGGCTAAGCCAGATAAATCTCCCTTGATATCGGCTAGAAAGACCGGAATGCCTTCTTTGCTTAATTTTTCTGTTAGGACCTTGAGCGTAACCGTTTTTCCTGTTCCTGTTGCACCTGCAATCAAGCCATGACGATTCAACATCCGCAAATAGATAGGCGTCTCAACGGCTCCTTTGGTAATGGTAATACTAGTCATTTCATTTCTCCCTGAATGTTTCAGTTTTCATTTTAAGGTTTATCTTTTCCTTGCCTAGGCCCTTCAAACCAGGCTTCAGACAAGTAAGACACACTCCTACTAGTGTATCATTTTCCTGACCAAACGCAAGAAATTATACTCCGATTTTCCGGATGCAAATAAAAAATCTATAAGAGCCAATACTTACTCTTATAGATTCCTTCATTTTATTATTTTGCTGCTGCAAACAATTCATTAACTTTATTCCAGTTAATCACTGAGAAGAAAGCTTTGATGTAGTCAGGACGTACGTTACGGTATTTCACGTAGTAGGCATGTTCCCAAACATCCAAACCAAGGATTGGTGTTTTACCTTCAGAGATTGGTGTATCTTGGTTTGCTGTTGAAGTCACTTCGAGTTTGCCTTCTTTGTTGACAACCAACCATGCCCAGCCAGAACCAAAACGTGTCGTTGCTGCTGCTGTGAAGGCTGCTTTGAAGTCTTCAAATGAACCAAATGTAGCATCAATCGCTGCAGCAAGTTCTGCTGAAGGAGCTGTTTGTTCTGGAGTCATCAATTCCCAGAAAAGAGCGTGGTTCAAATGACCACCACCATTGTTGATCACAGCTTGGCGAATGTCAGCTGGAATGGATTCAACATCAGCTAACAAGCTTTCAAGGTCTTCTCCAATTTCAGGATGTTTTTCAAGAGCTGCATTCACATTGTTTACATATGTTTGATGGTGTTTATCATGGTGCAAATGCATGGTTTCTTCATCGATATAAGGTTCCAATGCATCATAAGCATATGGTAATTCTGGTAAAATGATAGCCATTTTATGGTCCTCTTTTCTTTATTACTGACTTGATGATAACGTAAACAGCTAAATTATTCAACTAATCTGCTTGCGATTTCATTCATCGTTAGACGCTATTCGCTACTTTCAACAGGGCCAAATCAAATAAGTAGTCTTTTTCATATGTTCCACTTTTAATCGCATAATCCGTCTCGATGAAGGTCATCATAGCTTGCTTCAAAAAGGACAGGCTAAGCCTGCGGCTATCCCGTAAAGCAAACTTCACCTGATAAGGATTGACCTTGCGTCCTGACAACTCCGACAAGCTCGCTACAATTTGGCTTTCGGATTGGCCTTCTTCTGAGAAAATTTTAACTTGAGAAAACATTCGGAATTGTCCCAACAAAATAGCGATCAATTTTATTTCATCTTCTCCTTGTAAGCGGAGATCCTTAACCAAATTCCGGGCTTGATCGATTTGGCGTTTGAGAATCATCTGTGTCAGATCAAAAATATTATCTTGCAAGGACTTTGGAACAACCTCCTTGATATCTTGGAGGGTAATCTGACCATCTTCTTTATAAGCCTGCAACAGAGCGAGATTCTTCTGTAACTCTCCAAAATCATAGCCAGATTTTAAGAGTAGCTGGTCCAAGGAATCGCCCACAAACTGTATGCCCAATTCTTGTGCCTGACTTGCAAAATAACGCTTTAAATCTTGCTCTTTAGGTGTTGTTGCTTCAATGATCTGGGCATCCCGTTTTAGGAGTTTGACTAAGCGACGCTTACTATCTAATTTTCCTTCTGCAAATATCACCAAACGGGTTGATTCAGAAGGATTTTCCAGATAATTTTCAAATTGCTTCAGATCTTCATCGGTTAAATTGCGTTTTTTGGCAGTGGTCAAATCCAATAAGTGATCCAAAATCACGATTTTTTCATCTGCAAAAAAGGGAAGACTGACCAAATCTAGCTCGACTTCAGCATAGGAGGCTTCCTTCATATCAAAATAAGAATAATTCAAATCTGAGGGATCATAGCCTATTTTTTTTAAAATGTCTTTTTTTAACCATTCAAATTGACCTACATCCTCACCCGTCAAGACAAGAATAGGAGGCAGAGTTTGAACCGTCAGATGTTTAATGTCGGTAATTGCTTGCATGAAACTCTCTTATCTCTATCAGTCTAGTGGATTTCGTGTTCAGCAGCCATTTTTTGTTCCAATGGTGGTTTTTCATCAGACAAATCAGGTGCTGCTACAAAATTTGGAATTTGCTCAAACGAGTTGCCGCCAAAGCTCCCCCCTGTCGCTGTGACCTGTGGTTCAGAAGCCACTCCCATAGGAGTTTCTACTGGTTGTGGGAAGGTGTTTTTCCCTGGAAGCATCATGAGAATCAAGAGAGAAATAACTGTAATCCCCCAAAGAAATAGGAAAATATCTAGCCCCGTCAACAAATAGAGCAGAACCGGTCCAAGGTTCAAAAAGATCCAAGACCAATGGATTCCCGCATCCCGCAAGCGACGTACACAAATGGCTTGACTGGGTACTAAAATGAGGAAGTAAAAGAATGCTAAGAAAGCGAGCGCCCATAAACCTGTCTTAGAATGAACAGTTGAAAAATCGAGCGTTTCTTGAGCATTTTGATGGGATAAAGAGGTCACGATGTAAAAAACCCAAAGAGGCAAAGAAATCAGGGAATTCCAGAAAAAAGCTAGCCAAAAACGGGCCCGACTGGTCTTACTTGAAAAATCTGCATACTGTATCCAAAATTGCTTAAATGCGTTCATACGATTCTACCTTTACATTGATTTCACTTTCTATAATAGCAATTTTCAGCATAGAAAGCAAACCTCTCCTCGTCTCTAGTGGACCGTTTCTACCCTCCAATGGTCCCACCCAATCAAGCGAATTGCTCCCCTTTCATCGGTACGAAGATAAGAAATAGAGCGTTCCTCTAGACGATCGAGCAATTCTTTATGGGGATGTTGGTAGCGATTTTTCTTTCCAACAGAGATCAAGGCCAACTGAGGATGTAACTGATCTAAAAACACATCACTAGAGGAACCTTTAGAACCGTGGTGGCCTACTTTCAAGACATCTACTTGTAATTGTGGATCGTTTTTCAATAGTTTTTTCTCTCCAGCTTCTTCCAAATCACCCGTGAACAAAAATCGTTTCTGAAAGAACTGCCCATAGAGGACAATCGAATCATCATTTTTACCATCCCCCACTTCATCAGGGGATAAGACTTCTAGATGATGATCAAAAATAGGTAGTTGATCTCCTCTCTGGACTACTTTAATCGGACTATGAAGCTGTTTCAATTTCTCTCGAAATTGAGAATTAGTTAGACTACCTGGACTGACATACACTTTTTTTACTGGGATTTGTTTGGCAACCTCCACCATATCGCCCATATGGTCCTGGTCTGTATGAGTCAAGACCAAAGCATCGAGTTTTCCAACACCACGACTCTTGAGATAGGGAATCAAGGTTTGATCCGCATTGGCAGATTGACTGCGCTCTTGCCACTTTTCTCCACTTTTAAAAGTGACACGTCCTCCGACATCAATCAATATGGTTCTTCCTTTCCAATCGCGTAAAAAGATACTATCTCCTTGACCGATATCCACCATGGTAATCTCATTTTCTAAAGGGTGCTTGGTCCAACAAAAGATGATTAGAATCATACCTATTAACAGAAAACGACGTTTTTTTTGCTTTCGAAGATCATACAAGATCCCTAAAAGAAGGAAGAGAGCGATCAGAGCTGGTCCCGTCGGCTGACCAAATACCAAAGGTAGCGACGTGAGCTTTGAAATCCAACGAATACACTCCTCTATGAGAAGAAAGAAACTGTTAAAAATTGTAAGGGGCTTTAGAATCGATAAGATAAATAGCACCGTTAAACCTGGAAGAAGGACAAGATCAAATAAGAAAGAAAAGAGGAAGGTTAAAGGGAGTGACCAGGGTTGAAAGACACTAAAGTAATAGGTCAAAAGGGGCAAAATCCCCAGGCTAATCCAGAAACTTTCCACTAGTAGCTTTTTCAGTCCGGAATAAGAACTGGTATCTACCAAGGTCAAAATAAAGGCGTAGGCACAACTCAAGACCCCTCCAGCTGTCAGGAGAAACTTGGGCATGAGCAACATTAAGATCATCAAGGTCATCGCCATATTCTCCATCCCTCGGACCCCCTTTTGAGAGAGGATCTTCTGCAAGAGGCTACGAACCACTGAAACAGAAAAACCTGTCAAGCCAGCATAGACCAAAGAAATTGGAAGCATCCAGATATCGACTGTCTCTTGCAAGATTCCTAGACGTAAGAGAGCTTTCCGGATCCCATTGATGAAAAAGCCAACCTGCATCCCAGATAAGGCGAATAAATGGATGATTCCTAAACTCGTGTAAAGCTGGTCCATCTCTTCAAAATCCGTATCTAAATAGCCAAAAAGAAGGCCGGTCATATACTGGTTCATTGGCTGCGGAAAGTGCTCTTTACTCCAAACAATGGCTTGGCGCCTCCATTGAGATAGCCAGTCAAAAACATTCCAAGTCTGTATAGGAAGTGCGGATTGGATCGCTTCAATTTTTATTTGATAGTGAATCCCCTGTGTTTGCAAATAAGACCGGTAGTCAAATCCTCTAAAATTTCGCTGCCCTTCTGGCTCTTCTATAGCACCTTTATACGTCAACTCCAACAAATGAGTTTGACTTTGCCACTGCTGTTTTTCTTTTTCTGATTTTAAAGTGTAGAAGACTTGGTAGGTCCTACCCTGATTTTTAGCACGAAAAGACAGGGCATCCCCATTGATCTTGATCGTATCTGGAATCAGGCGTAAGTGGGGTGGCAGCTGACTTTCCACTTGTACTGGATGATCCTGTAGTCGCTGAAAGACAAAGAAGGCCGCAAAACAAAGGGTTACTAAACCAAGCCCTAGCAAACTTGAGCGATCCCCTTTATAGTGATGAACCGCTAAAATTCCCACTACTACTAGACCGCTGATTGAAAGCCAAGATGGTTGATAGATACTAAAATACAGCCATAGGAGTACAAAGGCAAGATGGACAAGCGAAAAAGGAAGGTCTTTAATCCACCGTGAAAGCATCTCTTAGTTTCTCCAGTGTTTTCTCTCCGATTCCTGAAACATTCTTCAGATCATCCACTGATCGAAAAGGACCATTTGCTTCGCGATAGGCGATAATGTCCTGGGCACGTTTCTGGCCAATGCCTGATACTGTCTGGAGATCTGATTCGGTTGCTCGATTTAAATGGACCTTGCCTGTTTTTTCTGCTGGCGCTGACGAAGTTGCAGGACTTTCTGAACTTCCAAGTACTGGAACATCCTCTCCTTCTTTAGCAACATAGATCACTGCTTCATCGGTGAGTTTTTGCGCCAAGTTGACCGATTGGCTATTGGCATCTGCTGTCATCCCGCCTGCCTTATAAATAGCATCGTGGACTCTGCTATTGGAGCGCAACTCATAGACACCTGGTTGTTTGACGGCTCCTTTGACATCGACGGTAATGATCTCGGGTGCATCAGACACAGAAGTCGCCGTCTTTTCTTCTTTGGAACTAGTGGTCTGCACCTTTTCTTTGCTCGAAGTTGAACTAGAAGCCTGATAAAGATCCGGTATGGTGGATGCACTTGACTGAGGTCGATGAAAAAGAAAATACCCTCCAAGTAAGAGTCCGATAGCAGTAAGAGCTAAAAAGAGCTTATATTCTTTGATTTTTTCAATGATATCCTCCATAAGAAACCTCCTCTCACTTTTATTATTCGTAAAAATAAAAAAAACTGAGAGAAACTCTCAGTTTTTTTTACTTGTTTTTCCGATGTTTGTCTGGATCCCATACAAAGCTTGCCAGGTAACTAAAGAGCAAGGTCAAGATGCCCACGACTAAGACAAGGGGAATCAAAAGGATTTTTAACAAGCGAATCAAGATAAAAGGTTTTGTTGGGGTGTTGATTGCTTGTGCTTCCGCATCCAAGCGATCAAACTCCTCTTGGATACGGCGAGCAACCTCTGCCACTCCTTCGTCATTCATCTTTTTAATATCCGAAATATCAATGGGATGTCCAAAGTTCATATCAATGCGTTCACCTGTTGCCAACCCTTTCAAGTCTCTTGGACCAGTATAAGTCACTGGCATGATACGGACCTTCGCCATTTTGGCAATGATGGCAACACCGCCTTTGACGTCTTGAGAATGACGGCTTCCACTTGGGAACATAATCAAAGAACGGTTGCTCTTTTTCAGCATATTGACAGGATACTTAATGGCTTCTGCTCCTGGATTTTCACGGTTGATCGGAAAAGCCCCACACATGCGAATCCACCAGCCAAAAATACGATTGGTGAAGAGCTCTTTTTTCGCCATAAAGATAAACTGCTTTGGCTTGGTCGCAAAGGCCATATAGACCGGATCCCACCAAGTCCGGTGAGGCGATACCAAGATGTAGTTCTCTTTTCGATCTGGAATATTGTCCTTATGATGGTAATGGGCATTCCCATTTAAAACCCAAAGAATAAAGGCAACAAGGCCACGTAAATAGGTATAAAACATAGTTGTTCCTCAAATCCATTTCATTCGTCTCTCTACAAGATATTACATCCTGTAAAAGGTTCTTTCTTATTATACCGTATCCTGATTTTGACCGCAAACCTTTTTTAGATAAAAATTGTCTCAGCGGACCGATTCTAGATAGTCTTTTTCTCAAAAAAATGATATCATATTGTCTATGGAAACTATTGATTTAAAGGGCTTGTCCCTCAGTGAAGTCCGCAAGAAAATGGATCGCGGACAAACCAATGATTTTACAACGAATACAAGTACCAGTACCTGGCAAATCATCAAGCGCAACGTCTTCACCTTGTTTAATACCTTAAACTTTGTGATTGCTGTGGCCTTGGCTGCTGTACAGGCCTGGAGCAATATGATCTTTTTCGCAGTCATTTGCTTCAATGCCATTACAGGGATCATGACCGAGATGCGCGCCAAGCGGATGATTGATAAGCTCAACCTCATGAGTCGTGAGCTAGTGACTGTCATTCGTGACGGGGAAAAAGATGCGATTCCACCAGAAAAGCTTGTTCTAGGTGATTTAATGCTCTTGTCTTCGGGTGAGCAGATCCCTAGTGATGCCGAAGTCATGTCTGGTATCGCTGAAGCCAATGAGGCTATGCTGACTGGTGAGAGTGATCTGGTCTTAAAAGAAGTTGGTGATGAACTGCTTTCTGGTAGTTATATTGCCAGTGGTCAAGTCTATGCCCGTGTCAAGCGAGTTGGAGCAAACAACTATGCCAACAAACTGATGATGGAAGCCAAAACCTTGAAGCCTATCAATTCGCGTATTCTTTATAACTTAGCGAAAATTTCTAGCTTCACTGGTAAAATTATCATCCCATTTGGCCTTGCCCTCTTCTTTGAAGCTCTGTTGATCAAGATGCTGCCGATCAAAGATTCTGTCGTGAATTCTTCAACAGCTCTCTTGGGAATGTTGCCAAAGGGAATCGCTTTACTGACAGTTACGTCTCTTTTGACAGCGGTTATTAAACTCGGTATGCGCAAGGTTCTTGTCCAAGAAATGTACTCAGTAGAAACCCTGGCGCGTGTGGATACCTTGTGTCTTGACAAGACAGGTACCATCACTCAAGGGAAGATGACAGTCGAATCTCTCCATAGCTTATCGGATCATTTTTCTGAACAAACGATCCAGGTCATCCTCTCTGCTTACATGCAATATAGCGAGGACACCAATCCTACAGCTCAAGCTATTCGCAAGGCTTATGGGGAGTTGGAGCATGCTTATACTGCGGAAAACATAATTCCTTTCTCAAGTGATCGGAAATGGGGAGCCATGCACCTATCCAACCTTGGAACCGTCTTTCTCGGTGCTCCTGAAATGCTTCTTAAAGAAAATCCCGCTGCTGTCGTCGAAGCACAAGCTCGTGGATCGCGCGTGCTCGTCTTGGCTCACAGTTCAGAACTGATCAGCATGCAGGAATTGAAATTGCCTGAAAATCTTGAAGGGATTGCGGTTATTGAGATTACAGACCCCATTCGTGAAGGGGCTTCAGATACTCTTGAGTATTTGCGCTCTCAAGGAGTGGATCTCAAAATCATCTCCGGTGATAACCCTGTGACGGTCTCTTATATCGCTCAACAAGCTGGCTTCAAAAATTATGAGAACTACATCGATTGTTCAAAAATTTCTGATGATCAATTAGTGGATCAAGCAGAAGAAACAGCTATCTTTGGGCGCGTATCTCCTCACCAGAAAAAACTGCTCATCCAAACCTTGAAAGCAGCTGGTCGGACAACTGCTATGACAGGAGACGGGGTCAATGATATCCTTGCTCTTCGCGAAGCAGACTGCTCCATCGTGATGGCTGAGGGAGATCCAGCAACCCGTCAAATTGCCAATATTGTTCTTTTGAACTCTGACTTTAATGACGTTCCAGAAATTCTTTTTGAAGGCCGTCGTGTGGTGAATAACATTGGACGAATCGCTCCAATCTTCTTTATCAAAACGATCTATTCCTTCCTCTTGGCTATCATCTGTATTGCCAGTGCTCTCTTCTTTAACGTCAACTATTTGCTGATTTTCCCTTTCATCCCTATTCAAATCACCCTGATCGACCAATTCGTCGAAGGTTTCCCACCATTTGTGTTGACCTTTGAACGCAATATCAAACCGGTTGAAAAACACTTCTTGAGACGTTCTCTTCTTTTAGCCTTACCAAGCGCCTTGATGGTAGTCTTTAGTGTTTTGTTCATTCGCCTTTGGGGAGCAAGCCATGGTTGGTCTACAGCCGATATGTCTACTGTATCCTACTACTTACTTGGATCCATCGGTTTCCTATCCGTTATCCGTGCTTGCCTGCCACTAAATATCTGGCGTGCCCTCCTCATCCTCTTCTCTGTTGTAGGATTTTACGCATCTGCGGTCGTATTGAAAAACTTGATCGAGATTTCACTTCTTACAGCCACTACTTTCCCAGTTTACCTGGCATTGATGGCTATCTTTACAGGAATCTTTATCCTCACTACGATTCTCCAAAAATATGAATTTGATTAAAAAAAGAGGCTGGGACAAAAGTCCTAGCCTCTCAATTTTCTTTGGATTGTCGAGCAAGACGCAGTGGTTGAGTGGGCTCTACTACGCTGATTTCATCAGCTTTTACAGCCCTACTCAACTGTGCGGAGGTGGGACGACGAAATCGAATTCTAACGAATTACCGATTTCTGTCCCACTCTCTTTTTATGTTCTATCGATCTTTCCCCAAGCCTCTTTTCATGCTATAATAGAGCCATGACAGATATCGAATTAAAAGACGGCGAGCGCGTCAATCAACTCTTTTCAAGTGATGTGAAAATTATACAAAATCGGGAAGTCTTTAGTTACTCCGTGGATAGCGTCCTGCTCTCGCGCTTTCCAAAATTGCCCAAGCGAGGATTGATCGTAGATCTCTGCGCTGGAAATGGGGCCGTGGGACTTTTTGCGAGCACTCGGACAGAAGCCCAGATCGTTGGTGTCGAAATTCAGGAACGTCTAGCGGATATGGCTACCCGCTCCATTGCTCTCAATGGCTTGAACCAGCAAATGTCCATGATCACCGATGACCTCAAGCATTTGCCTCAACACATCAAGGGGAGTAAGGTGGATATCATCCTCTGCAATCCTCCTTATTTCAAGGTGGATGAGCATTCCAATCTCAATGAGAGTGAACACTACCTCCTAGCTCGGCATGAAATTACCACCAATTTAGATGAAATTTGCCATGTGGCCCAGAGGGTTCTCAAATCAAATGGTCGCTTAGCGATGGTCCATCGTCCAGATCGCTTTTTAGATATCATCGAAACCATGAAGCGTTACAATCTTGCACCTAAGAGGATCCAGTTTGTCTATCCCAAAGTGACCAAAGAGGCAAATATGTTATTGATTGAGGCGATCAAGGATGGCTCACTGGATGGTTTAAAAATTCTGCCTCCCCTCTTTATTCACAATGAAGACGGTAGCTATACAGACGAGATTCATGAGATCTACTATGGAAACTAAGGCTTACATGTATGTCCTAGAGTGTGCGGATGGCTCCCTCTACACTGGCTACACCACGGATGTCGAAAAACGCCTGAAGACGCACAATGCTGGAAAAGGCGCCAAATACACACGGGCTCGCCTCCCCGTTAAACTTCTTTACCAAGAATCCTATCCAGATAAACGCTCTGCTATGTCTGCCGAGGCTCTCTTTAAAAAGAAATCCCGACAAGCAAAGCTAAACTATATCAAAAAGAACCGTCGGACTCCATAGTCCAACGGTTTTTCATTTACAAAATGGTGATACGGTACTGGTGACTCCGTGTTTCTTGAGGGGCCAACTGGATCACACCTTTTTTATCTTCGAAGAAATCTCCCTCTTCTGCAGATGTGGAAATACCCGTCCAAGGCTCTAAGGCAATGAAAGGGCCCTTGTTATTGGTAGACCAAAGGACGAGATTCTCAAAATCTGCAAAGGCAAATTCCAAACCTTTACCGGATTTTTTCGAGAGGAGCTGCACAGATTTGGAGGCTAATTGATCTAAAATAATGGCGTCTTTTTCAAACAGTTCATGGCGCAAAGGTAAGCTACGACTATGGTCTAAAAATGGCGTCCGCTGCAGGCGATCGACCAAACCAGTTTCTGTGAACAAGAGAGGAACGCTACAGCTTTCTTCTTTTTCAAAAATCAACTCGTAGTCTTCATAGTCTTCATCTGCTAAAAGGGGACAACGAAAGGCTGGATGCCCACCAATGAAATAAGGCATGACTTGATCTGACTCTAAATTTTGCACGCGATAGGTGATGGTGATTTCTTTCCCTTTCAATTCATAAGCGATTTCCACTCGAAAATGGTAGGGATAATTTTGTAAGCTCTCGTCGTTAGAGGTGATTTCAAAGACAAGACGATGGTCTGTTTGTTCTTTGAGTTCAAACTCTCTCTTACGAATGAGGCCGTGTCTTGGAAGCTGGCCTGTCTTCACTCCATCTTTTAGATGATACTGTACTTGGCCATTACGAACACTCCCGCAAATCGGAAACAGAACCGGCGCTTGTCCTGACCAATACTCTGGATCCCCCTGCCAGAGATATTCTATGCCTTCCTTACTTCTAATGGAGCTCAATTCCCCACCAAATGTCTTAAATTGTAGTTCTAGATCATCATTTTTTAATGCAATCACCATGGGCGACACCTCTTTTTAATTAGTATAGTTATTATATTCATTATAACCTTTTAGAAGAGATTGTCAATTTTTATTTTTCTAGTCAAAAATTTTAAAAAAATAAGAAAAAATCCTTGACAAGGCTTGGAAATAATTGTAGACTTAATATGTTAACAGAAATATTCCATTTTAGGAATTCATTCTTTCTGTTGTCTGACTTTTTTGGATGCTCCTTATCATGATACATTTTTCTAAAAGAGTCAGTTATCATTTAGGTCTCCTTATAAATATACAAGGGTTAACAGCTAGTTAACCCTTGTATTTTTTATTTTTCATATAAAAAACGGCCTATTGCTAGACCATTCCTTCGGACTTATTTATCCCCTTTGTTGCGGATGACAAATCCATTTTTCTTTTCATTGGAAGTACGATGAGGACGTTTGTTGCCTTTGCCTTCAAAGTCCCGGCTATTTTTATTGGACTTGCGTTTGAAATCACGGCGTCCACCTTCACGGTCATCTCTGCGATTTCGGTCACGGCGTTGGTCTCCACGACGGCCATTTCCACGACCACCTTTGCCTTTTCCACCAAAGCCACCACCAGATGGTTTGAATGGCAATGGTTTTTCACGCGCAATTTCAACTTCTGGAAGACTGTCTGGATCTTGAACGGTCAAGCTCAAAATATACATAGCCAATTCTTCAGGAGTGAATTCTGCAGCCAATTTGCGAGCATCCTTGCCAAACTTCTCAAAGTTGGTCCGGATTTTTTCATCTTCAAAGTCACGCTCAATTTTCTTCAGCGCTACTTGTTTTTTCGCTTGGAAGGCTTCTTCTGCTGTTGCAGGTTTCATTCCCTTCATCCGCTTTTTGGTCAAGTTCTCAATGATTTGCAAATAGCCCATTTCATTTGGCGATACAAAGGTAATGGATTGACCTGTTTTCCCAGCACGACCTGTTCGTCCGATCCGGTGAACATAGCTTTCTGGATCTTGTGGAATATCGTAGTTGTAGACATGGGTCACACCTGAAATATCCAAGCCACGTGCCGCCACGTCTGTTGCTACTAAGACGTCCAAGTTCCCATTTTTAAAGTCACGAAGGACTCGGAGACGCTTGTTTTGATCCAAATCTCCGTGAATTCCTTCTGCACGGAAGCCACGAATCTTCAAGCCACGAGTCAATTCATCGACCCGGCGTTTCGTCCGACCAAAGACGATGGCAAGTTCAGGCTGCTCGACATCCATCAATCGAGTCATGGTATCAAATTTTTCGCCTTCTTTGACACGAATATAGTATTGATCAACCAAATCGGTTGTCAATTCTTTGGCCGCAATCTTAACGTGTTCTGGTTCTTTCATAAACTGCACACCGATGCGCTTGATGGCTTCTGGCATCGTTGCTGAAAAGAGAAGAGTTTGGCGTGTTTCTGGGACACGGCTAATGATGGCTTCGATATCTTCCAAGAAGCCCATGTTGAGCATTTCATCTGCTTCATCCAGGATCAAGGTTTCAATATGATCAAGTTTCAAGGCCTTGCGCTTGATCAAATCTAGCAAGCGTCCAGGTGTTCCCACAACGATGTGAGCTCCTGACTTCAAAGCTTTAATTTGCTTTTCAATGCTTGATCCACCATAGACAGAACGAACCTTGACACCCTTACTGCGTCCAAAGCGGAAGAGTTCTTCCTGACTTTGAACTGCCAATTCACGCGTTGGGGCAATGACAAGGGCTTGGATCACTGTGTTATCGACATCAATCTTCTCCAATGTTGGAAGACCGAAAGCAGCTGTTTTACCAGTCCCTGTTTGCGCTTGGCCGATGACATCTTTTCCTTCAAGTGCCAAAGGAATGGTTTGTTCTTGGATGGGGCTTGCCTCTACAAAGCCAGCTTTTTCGATTTCTGCCAATAATTCAGCAGATAAGTTAAATTCATTGAATTTCAATTCTTTCTTCTTTCTAAAAAGTGGTGCGAAGCCACTTTATCAAACTTCTTTCAATGCGAAACCGCACTGATTGCATAGGAAGTCACCTTCCCGGTTACCTGTCGCAAGACTCATCTAAAGAAAAACTTAGTTCTTCTGTTATGGACTACATTTTCTTTAGAGAAAAATGTTTTGCGTCCTAACGGATGTTGCTGACTGGAATTGTTTTTCAAACAAATTGGCAACAAGATCCTTTTTGCGGGAGTCTTCTTTCGAATAGAATCCTTCCATCTGCTCCGCCTCCCCACCATTTCTCTCATACAAGTTTGCAACTTATCTAGTATAACACAATGAAGAGGCAAATGATAGTCAAAGGAGAATAATTTTATTTTTTAGGAAAACATCCTTGATAGCTTGAAATCGTAAAAGTGACGCAAATCCAAGCCAGGACTGCTTTTCTTCTTGCGACCATCTACTATGCTTCATCATAGGAGTATAAAAAAATCGGAAAAACTTTTATTTTTTGGTAGCTCTTATCTTGCGTTTTTACAAATAAATATGTATAATACAGTTAGTATCTAAAATATTTCTGTATAAAGAAATAGGATCATTTTATCTGATTCAACGATTTATTCTACGTTCTAATTTATTTAGAAACCACTCAGTACTATTAAATCTACTCCTACTATTTCCAAGAAGATTTTGTACAGTCGATGAACTATTCACACTGCCCCTTCTTTGGAGAGGAGGGCAGGTGTCTAGATGGTTCCTATTTCTCAGATTATTCTAGATACGAAGAGGCTCGGATTTCTCCAAGCCTCTTTTTTTATCTTTTTTTCACAATCCTCCGCATGACCTTTGCCAAAATGAGCCATAAAATAAAGCTACATATGGATACATAGATCCAAGCATTGGGATCCTCTGTCATAGGAAGAGGGATATTCATTCCAAAGAAACCGGTGATAACGGCTAAGACCGCCAACAAGGCTTCAAAGATGGTCAGGGTGGTCAAATTGTCATTCAGGTTGTTGTTTAGGATATTGTTGTAGGAGCCTGACAACTGTTGCAAGACGTTGGAAATCAACTCCGTCATTGAAACCAACTGACGCGCTTCGATCATGGCATCATCAAACTGCTCTTTTTCAACATCATCCAGCCTGCGATAGATGGCATGCGCTTTGATATGTTCTAACAACATGCGATTTTGCTTGGCTGCTGCGACTAGATAAACCATACCGGTCTCAAGGTCAGATAGGGCATAGAGATTCTTGGTCGTTGTAGTCTTTCGAAGCAAGCGATTGAGTTCATCCTTATGCTTATCTAGGCGATCAATAATCGGATAATAAGCATTACTGATCATTTCAAGACCTGCAAAAAGCAGTTTATAGATCGATAGTTCCTCATGGCTTTCCAAATAGCGAACCATTTGTTCAATGATATAGGCATTGTCTTGGTTACTGATGGTCACGAGTCGTGTATCTTGAACGATAAAGGTCATAGGAATGGTTTCGTAGTATTCCTTGTCCTTTTCTAAATCCAATACATTGTAGATAAAGGTGATCGTACCGTTTTCTCGATTGTAATCCATATGGGCACGTTCGTTCTTATCCATCGCGTACTCAATGGTTTCTTTATCAATCTCGTATTTTTTATAAAGATATGAATTTTCAGCAATCATATCCGAGTCAATATTGATCCATTTGCGATCATGGCCCAATTGTTTATCGATAAACATTCCGTCTCCTTTCTCAACTGTTCTCTATCAAAATGATTATTTTATTTAAAGACCGCACTGGCTAGTGCTTGCTGGATTTCGATGACACTATTGTCGCTCTTGAATTGTAAAACTTCTGAAGGCTCCACTGCAGAAGAAACCCAGATTTTTAATTCAGCATCCAAATCAAAATGACCGGAAGTTTCCACAGAAAAACGAGAAATCGAGCGATAAGGAAGGGATTTGTAGGATGTTTTCTTTCCTGTTACTCCTTGCTTATCCACCAAGATCAAACGAAACTCGGTAAAGACGATCAAATCACGAATCAAGCTAAAAGCGAGAGTGACTTGCTCTCCAGGCACCAAGATATCTTCTAGATCTCTTTCTACTTTATCAACATTTTTTTGAGAGGCATTGCCCATCAAACCACTTAATAATCCCATCATTTCTCCTTTAAAAGCGAAAACGGATAAGCTTCCGTTTTCTTATTTCTATTGTTATGGTTCGGTTTTGAAAACTTTCCTTATCCCATCTTTTCTTCCAACTCAACATCTGGATACTTGTCCGCAAACCAACGGAGGGCAAAGTCATTTTCAAAGAGGAAGACTGGCTGGTCAAAGCGGTCCTTGGCCAAGATATTTCGGCTTGAAGACATGCGCTCATCTAAGTCTTCTGGTTTGATCCAGCGAACGGTCTTTTTACCCATTGGACTCATGACCACTTCAGCATTGTACTCATTTTCCATGCGGTGTTTAAAGACTTCAAACTGAAGTTGCCCGACAGCACCCAACATGTATTCACCTGTTTGGTAGTTGGTATAGAGCTGGATAGCTCCTTCTTGCACCAATTGCTCAATCCCTTTGTGGAAGGATTTTTGCTTCATAACGTTCTTGGCAGATACCTTCATGAAGATTTCAGGCGTAAAGGTTGGCAGTGGTTCAAATTCGAACTTGTTTTTACCAACTGTCAGCGTATCTCCAACCTGATAAGTCCCGGTATCGTAGACCCCGATGATGTCTCCTGCTACGGCATTGCTGACATTCTCACGGCTTTCGGCCATAAACTGGGTGACATTTGATAGCTTAGCACCCTTACCAGTACGAGGCAGGTTGACACTCATCCCACGCTCAAATTCACCTGATACGATCCGAACAAAGGCAATACGGTCACGGTGACGAGGATCCATATTGGCTTGGATTTTAAAGACAAAGCCTGAGAAATCCTTGTCGTAAGGATCCACCATTTCTCCATCCGTCTTCTTGTGGCCATGTGGTTCTGGAGCAAATTTCAGGAAGGTTTCCAAGAAAGTCTGTACCCCAAAGTTCGTCAAAGCGGATCCGAAGAAGACCGGTGTTAATTCACCCGCAAGGATGGCTTCTTCTGAGAATTCATTTCCAGCTTCTTGCAAAAGTTCGATATCGTCTTTCACTTGTTCATAGAATGGATTGTTGGCAAAGAGTTTATCTCCATCTTCTAGACTAGCAAAGCGTTCATCCCCTTTGTAGAGTTCCAAGCGTTGGTTATAGAGGTCATAGAGTCCCTCAAAGGCTTTCCCCATCCCAATCGGCCAGTTCATTGGGTAACTTGCGATACCCAAGACTTCTTCCAATTCTTGCAAGAGGTCCAGTGGCTCACGACCATCACGGTCCAGCTTGTTCATAAAGGTAAATACTGGAATGCCACGGTGTTTCACAACCTCAAACAATTTCTTGGTTTGAGCCTCGATACCCTTGGCAGAGTCTACGACCATAACCGCCGCATCCACCGCCATCAAGGTCCGGTAAGTATCTTCTGAGAAGTCCTCGTGCCCTGGTGTATCTAGGATATTGACCCGTTTTCCATCGTAGTCAAACTGCATGACAGATGAGGTTACCGAAATCCCACGTTGTTTCTCGATATCCATCCAGTCGGATTTAGCAAAGTTTCCTGTTTTCTTCCCTTTGACAGTACCGGCTTCCCGAATCTCTCCCCCAAAGTAGAGCAACTGCTCAGTAATCGTCGTTTTACCAGCATCCGGGTGGGAGATGATGGCAAAAGTACGGCGTTTTTTAATTTCTTCTTGTACGTTCATGTTCCTAATTCTTTCTCTTCTTATTTTTTGATAAATTTACAAATTCATCTCTACATCGGATTTCTCCTCAATTTCTCTATCTGTCCTATTATAGCGAAAATAGGCACTTTTTTCAACGATGATTCTTCTTTGAGAGCAAAAAGAAAGACTAAAATCCGTCGATTCTAGTCTAATTCAATCATATTTATTTTCTCACTTTCACCTGCTCACTTCTGCGACTGAAGAACTGATTAAAGAGTAATAAAGCAAGGGCTAAAATACTGGATACAACCAGATAATTGAGCCACACCTTATCCCCTCTCATAATCGGAGGGCGGGCCATCAAGCCGTAATTTCCTCCCGTCAATTGATTGACTCCAACCAGGAATAAATCTAAGGCAAAGGTATAGAGAACAATCTGACTATTTTTTAAGAGGTTTCGATCATACCATCTCATGAGATAAATCAAGGAATTGATGAGGAGACAGTAATGTCCGAGGAGGAAAGAAAAACTTGTAATATGAGGGAAAGTATAGGGATCAAAGACTGGATAGCCCAAGGCAAAGATGGCTCCACTCACTCCCATCAAGGCAAAGAACTGTTTGCTTTTCCATCGGTCTGGTAAAAACAAGACCGCAAACATGGCCAAGCGACAATGATAAAATGGTAAGCTATTGGACCAAGGAATGTGGTAGGCAAAATACCACAGATACAAGGAAATTAACTGGAATCCTTGTAAATATTGAAAGCATTTGCGAAATTGCTCATTCTGATAATAGCGAAGTGACATCATAATCGCTGTCACAATTAACAAGACCATCACACTATACCATAGTGCTGAGATTGCTGGTGGTGCTGTTGATTCTGTAGTGAAAAAATGATGCATAAAATCTCCTTATTTAAACAGATTTAGGTATTCTTCTTTTCTTACTGTACTGAACGATTGTATTGATGAGGATCAGTGTCCCCGTCATGAGGACTGTCACGATTAAATAGTTGAGCACAAGGCCATGGTCACCTATGACAGGAGGACGACGCATAAAGCCGTAGTTCCCACCTGTTGCGAGATTAGCGAGCTGAATAATGGCATTGACCCCAACAGTCATCTGACAAATCTTCCAAACGGCCCCTTCTTCCACCTGGTAGGATTGAACCAGATAGATTAGGCAGTTGGCCAGGAGGGCCCAGTGACCAAAGACATTGTTGATCGAGGAAACGTGAGGAAAAGGATAGGGATAAAAGACGGGATGAACCAAGGCCATGATAGAGCCAAAGACTCCAACAAGAGCAAAATACTGCTTGAAGCTTCCCTTGGGCGCCAAAAGGATAATCCACATGGCCATCCGGCTATGATAGAAGGGAAGACTCTCTGAAAAAGGCAAGCGAGCTGCTAAATACCAAGAGTTGATAATGAGCAACTGGATCAACTGCCCCCAATACCAAAAGTTTTGGTAGCCTTTAGAGTGAGCAAATCGAATGGACAGAACTCCCACTACTACCAATGAAGTCGGCAATAAGAAATACCAAGCCCCCAATTGAGGAGGAGCCGTTGGTTGACTGGTAAAAAATAAGTCCCAAAGTGTCATGATTTCTTTCCCTTATCTGCTCTTTTTATTCTGAACGCGAAACTATACTCTCTTCGACCATCTTGTATTTGTATTTATAGCGTTGATTGACCAAGCAAATACCAGCTACCATCACAATGCTGACCAAGAGGTAGTTCAAGAGAGCACCGTGGTCTCCAATGATTGGTGGACGCCGTAAGAAGCCGTAATCTCCTCTAGTCAAGAGATTGACCAAAAAGATGACTGCATTCATTCCAAAAGTGATCTTAACAATTCGTAAGCTGTCTTGTTTTTCCGACTGATAAAAATCCTGCAGGTAAATCAAACTATTGGCAAACAAGGCCCAGTGACTAAAAATTAGATTCAGCACGGTGATATGGGGGAATGGGAAGGGATCAAAGGCTGGATAAACCAAGGCCGCAATGGATCCTAGAACTCCCAACAAGGCAAAGTATTGCTTGATGTATGTCCCTCTCGGAGCAAAGAGTATTGCAAGCATAGCCAAGCGACAATGATAAAAAGGCAAATTATCTGTCAAAGGCATGTGGGCTAGAATATACCAAGCATTGATGGTCAAGACTTGAATCAATTGTGCCCAATACCAAAAGCGCTGGTAGCTTTTTGACTGCGCATATTTGATAGAAAAGTAGCCAACCACCAACAAGGAAACTGGTAGGAAAAAATACCAGAGTCCAAACTCAGGCGGGGCTGATTTTTGGTTCGTAAACAATAAATCCCAAAGTGTCATTTTTATATCCCTTTAATTTATAGATCATTTTTAATCACAATACAAATCTCGTTTCCCATCATAAACTTCCCAAAGGAAATTCAATTGTTCTTCTGTATTGCGCTTGGTAGAAAGAGCAGGCATTTTCTCTCTCTCAAAAAATGCAAGATCGGAAATTTCCTGATTCTGTTGAAAACTTCCATCCAGCAATTCACATTCAAATACCAATTTCACATATTGGCGGCTTTGCAGTTGGTAGCGATTGGTATCAAATACTGCCAACAACCGATTGACACGTGCTACATAGCCCGTTTCTTCTTGGATTTCCTTTAAAATATTTTCTTTAGGAGAATAGCCAACCTCACCAAAACCACCTGGCAAAGCCCAGGTCTCTTCTCCCTGACCTTTCACCAGACAAAGTTTTCTATCTTTGACAATCCAGGCCCTTACATCAATCAAGGGAGTGTCGTAATGGTCTGTCGGACGAAACAAATCCGATAATTCTTGTGAATTCAGATCAGTCGTTTCTCTCACAAGATCCTGTAAAATTTCACGAATATCCTGGTAGCGCTCTTGATCAAATGGATCTTTTGAGAAGGCTAAGCCTGTATTGGTGATTGAAATCAAGCGCTGAATGTCCTTCAGTACATTATTACTTACCATTCTCCAACTCCTCTACCAATTTGGCTAGATTCATGGAATTGCTTCCCTTGATGAGGATTTGGTCTTGCTCTTTCAAACTTTCCTTGACTTGTTTGACCATGTCCTCAAACTGGTCTTCCTCAGCTGTTTTCTTGAAATAATAGACATGTCCGAGTGGGAACATCTGACTCGCTAACTGAGCCAATCCTGCAATGTCTTGGCCATAGAAAATAACCGTATCCAAAACATCCGGCGATAGGCTAAGAATCATTTGATTGTGCAGATCAATAGATTGCTCCCCTAGTTCTTTCATATCTGCCAGGACGGCTAATTTTCGACCATTTGGATTAGCTGGAATGGTTGAGAACGTTTCTAAGATTAGGCGCATAGCCGTTGGATTGGCATTGTAGACATCGGATAGGATATCCGCTCCGTTACTAGCCTTCTTCCATTCTGTCCGGTTGCGTGTCAATTGCAAGGTTTCAAAACTATCACGAATTGCAGCTTCACTCACTCCTTCTTTCAAAGCAACATAAGCTGCAATCATAGCATTGGTCGCATTGTATTTTCCTGTTACTGGAAGATCGATCGCTTCTTCTAAGAAATTAGCTCGGAAGGTTAAGCTATCCTTTCGCTCGATTAACTCGGTAATAAAAATCTCCTCGTCTGGCCCAAAGCGGACCACTGTTTGTTTTTCAGGAAGGTAGGCATTCACGATCGGATCAGCTGGAACTACCAGAAGGCCTCCTTCTGGCATCCCGTCCGCAATCTGGAGTTTTCCTTTTGCGATCTCACTTCGATCTTTGAAGAATTCCAAATGGGCTTCCCCAATCAAGGTGACAATAGCAACTTTTGGATGCGCTAGTTCTGACAAGAGATGGATATCTCCTAGATGGTCTTGCCCCATTTCAAGAACCAGTTTGTCTGTCCCTTCTGGCATATGCAAAACCGTATAAGGAAGACCAATTTCGTTATTATAGTTTCCCTGTGTTTTATAGGTCAGGTAGGTGGTGGACAAAAGCTGTGCCAACATATCTTTTGTGGTGGTTTTACCATTTGACCCTGTCACCGCAAAAACATCCACTTTTGTCTTTTGAAGATAGGCTGCAGCAAGTGTTTGAAAAGCGCTCAGCACATCTTCCACCAAAATATAAGGGTGGCCTTCTACCAATTTCTCTGAAAAAGTGGCTACGGCTCCATTTTCAAAAGCAGTCTCAATAAAGTCATGACCATCACGCGCTCCCTTTAAAGGAACAAACAGGTCTCCAGGCCCAATCAAACGGCTGTCAAATTCCGGCTTGACGAGGGCCACATCTTCAAATTGGCTGATATCATTTTTTGCGTGTACTAGATAAGCAACTTCATGTAATGTGAGATTCATATCCGACTCCTCAGTTCTCCGTAGCGTCCTTAAAGGTCCGGACGCTCCTATCAAATTCTTCTCATTATACCATATTCTAGACCACAAAAAAAGTGGCTGGGACAGAAGTCCTAGCCTCTCAATTATTTTTGGATTGTCGAGCAAGACGCAGTGGTTGAGTGGGCTCTACTACGCTGATTTCATCAGCTTTTACAGGCCCACTCAACTGTGCGGAGGTGGGACCACGAAATCGAATTCTAACGAATTACCGATTTCTGTCCCACTCTCTCTTTTCTTACAACAAATGCGCTTCGTGTTTTTGGAAGACTTCTTTTCCAAGCTCTACTAACTTGGTGATCAAATCTGTATAGTTAAGTCCCATATTGTCCCAAAGCAAGGGATACATAGACCATTGGGTAAATCCTGGCATGGTATTGAGTTCGTTTAAGAAGATCTCTCCTTTATCGGTATAGAAGAAATCACAACGCGCCAAGCCCAGACCACCGATCGCACGAAAGGCTTTTTCTGCGTTGGTCCGCATGATTTTCACAACCTCAGGGTCCAATTGAGCCGGAATCGCCATGGTAATTTTGTTGTCGATGTATTTGGCATCATAATCATAGAAGGCCACATCTTTCACAACTTCACCTGGCAGGGTGCTCTTCACATCATAGTTTCCAAGCAGTCCAACTTCGATCTCACGCGCATTAACCCCTTGTTCTACTAAGACACGGCTATCGTATTTGAAGGCTAATTCGAGAGCAGCCCGAAGCTCTGTTTGGTTTTCAGATTTTGAAATCCCTACGCTTGAACCCATATTGGATGGTTTGGTAAAGACAGGATAAGAGAGAGTCGCTTCAATTGCAGCAATTTTCTCTTCCAAGTCATCGCCTTCCACTACAGCTACATAAGGAACTTGTGGAATCCCTGCAGACTCCAAGACCCGTTTGGTCGTGATCTTATCCATCGCAACACTAGAAGCTAGGATACCACAGCCGACATAAGGCATTTTCAAGACTTCTAAGAAGCCTTGAATGGAGCCATCTTCTCCCATCGGTCCATGAAGAACTGGAAAGACCACCGCTCCTTCCTTGTAAATTGCAGATGGCGCTACTTTCTTAGACCAGTCCACTGTCTCATTGGTCATCAATTTCTCATCATCCGCTGGTTTCTCTTCAAAAGCTTGCGTCTGGATGAAGTCTCCTGACTGCGTAATAAAATAGGTCTGAACCGAAAATGCTTGGTAATCAATCGCGCGCATCACGCTTTCTGCTGAAAGAACAGATACTTCACGCTCTGCACTACGTCCACCATACAACAGGATTAAGTCTTGTTTACTCATAGTTTCTCCCTAATTGTTCCCTTGATTTCTTACTTGATAGTATACCACAATGATAGCCCTTACGAAAGAACTTCTCTTATAATTCTGTCCGATTTTCAATCGCGCGAAGCAAGGTCACTTCGTCCGCATACTCGATATCGGCTCCAACTGCCAGACCACGTGCCAAACGGGTTACTTTGATCCCTGCAGGTTTGAGCACGCGAGAGATATACATAGATGTCGCTTCCCCGTCTGCTGTCGCATTGGTCGCAACAATGACCTCTGTGACTGTTCCATCCATCAAGCGACTAATCAAACTCTTGAGATTGATGTCATCGGGTCCTACGCCATTCATGGGCGAGATCAAGCCGTGCAAGACATGATAGCGACCGTGGTATTCCTGGATATTTTCCATAGCAGATACATCTCGGCTATCTTCTACAACAAGAATGAGGGATGGATCCCGCGTTTCATCTCGACAAATCTCACAGGTTTCTTCATCGGTTAAATTGCCACAAATACTGCAATACCCCAGCTCACGCTTGGCATTCAGTAAGTTTTTGGCAAATTCATTGACATCATCATCTGACATACCAATGGTGTAAAAAGCCAGACGAGTCGCTGTTTTGATCCCAATTCCTGGCAACTTCGAATAGCTGTCAATTAATTTTGCAATAGGTGCTGGATAAAGCATAGTTTCCTTTCTAATTCATGGGGTGTTTCTGATTGTATAAGTTAATAATGTCACGCGTAATGGAATGACTGACCGTCGCTTGTAGATTGGTATTATGTGGAAAGACCACCGCTACCGCAATCTTTGGATTGTTTGATGGTGCATAAGCCACCACATTGGTATTAATGGCTTGTTTGCCTCCATCAACTGTGGTTTCAGCTGTACCGGTCTTGGCACTAATGGACACACTGGCACCTTGACCAACGGTTTTTCCTGTCGTCAACCCACTCGTACCATTCGCAACCTGGTAGAACCCTTGCTTGATCAAGGCCATGTCCTCTGCAGAGATATGGACCTGATTGAGCTCCTTGGTTTCGATCGCTTTTTTCAACTGACCAAGGCCCCCTTGATCATTATTGTCATAGATGCCTTCGACGACATGAGGACTCACCCGCTTCCCATCATTCGCAACGGTTGCCGCATACTGAGCCAATTGCATCGGTGTATAGTTGTCAAACTGACCAAAAGCATTGGTCAAATAATTGCCGACTGTGTAGTCTTTTGGAATAAAACCGGTCGATTCATTGGGAAGGTCAATCCCCGTTGACGTTCCAAGACCATACTCTGCAAAAGTAGAGCGCAGTTTTTTCATAGCCGGTTCAACCTGATCCACTTGTAAGGTCATGTTCGGAGTGTAAGGTTGCCCCATCATCTTAAGGGCAATTTGGACCATATAGGTATTAGAAGAGTATTCCAATGCTTCTACCGCATTGATGGAACGACTACCGTATTGGGTAAACCAAGAATTGATAGGAGCTGATCCTGCAAAAACAATCGGCTGATCGGTCAGAACCTGGTTCCCTGAAATGGCTCCATTTTCCCATCCAGAAGTCAAGGTTGCTCCTTTGACCACGGATCCTGGAACGAAGACGTTGGTCACTGTTCCCAACGCATCTGCTGATAGATCTTGACTACCAGCCTGGTGTTTAATCCCTGCCATGGCAAGAACCTTCCCTGTATCGGGCTCCAGAGCTACGGCATAGACACCTTCGGAGTAGGTCGCATTTCCAGCTTGCAACTCTGCGCTAAAGGCGGAGCGAAGGATATCTTCCACTCCTTTTTGGAAATCCAAATCAATCGAGAGCTTGAGGTTTTCTCCTTTGGCCCCTTTTGAAACATCGACCACTTTCTCCATGTTGCCATTTTTATCTAGGAGAATTTCTTTTTCACTGCGTTTTCCTTGAAGGACATTTTCGTATTCTTTCTCCAAATAAGAGGTACCAACCCGGTCATTGAGAGCATAACCTTTTTTGACATAGTCCTCAACCTCTTCTGCTGGAAGCCCCGCCTGCTCGGTCGATACGTTTCCAATAATAGAGGCTAAAGGTGTGTCCAAAACCTTGCGGTCCCAGCTGGTCGTGATGGCAATTCCCGGAAGGTCCTGACTGTCCGCTGCGATGGTCGCAATCTGCTCAGCTCCTAGTGCCTGCGTCGTAATGATACCCGTCGCAAAATTCTCCACCGCATTCATCTGGCTATAGAGATAAATAATCTTTTTCTCATCATCTGTATAGCCAAGTTTTGAAGGGTCGATACTATCCACTGCCGCTTGATAAATCTTGGCTTCCGGCAGGCGGTTGCCATCGGTATCAAATTTCTTTTTCTCAGGCAGGTGTTCCACGACCTCTTGGTAGACCTTGGTATTGGCTAGATAGTAGTCCACTTCTTGCCGTTCGGTTACTTGAGGATTTTCTACGTCAACATACTGTAAGAGTTTACCAGCTGTCTCTCGCATTTCTTGGGCCGTCATTTTACGATCCCGCGTAAAAGTCAGGACCTGTTTGCCCACATTTTCCACCAAGGGTTTACCAGAAGCATCATAGATTTGCCCTCGCACACTCCCCTGTTTGACCGTCTTTTTCGTAGCTTTTGCCAATTTATCCGTATAGTAGGCTTGGTGAGTGATCTGCATATAGCCAAGTCGGGCAATCAGCACCAAAAAAAGAAGGCAAATCAAACTAAACAGCAGGTAGAGTCTGCGTGTTATCGAATGATTCTCAAACTTCCGTATTTTCTTCTTCATGAAATTTTCTATCCTTCTTTTCTAATCAACACTTACTTTCCATTTTACTATTTTTCCAAGAGTATCTCAAGAAAAGGAAGAGCCCTTTCCTGGAATTTAATAAAGAAAAAAGATTGGGCAGGCTCGCCCAATCTCTTCTTCTAATAAGTCACAACATTGATTTTTCCTTTGTCATACTCGGCAATGAAAATATCCAAAACATTGTCATAGCCTTCTTTTTCCAATTCAGCCAGCAACCACTCTTCGCTTTTTCCAATTGTTTCCAAAATTTCAAGCTGAACCACTCCATCCGTAATGATCGGATATTTAGGATTTTCATCCCCCGCACGGACAATAATCAATTGACCATTTTGTTCAATAACAGCGCGCTTCACATCTTTTAATTGAAAAATCCCTTGTCCTCGTAGTTTCAAGGCAACATCTGAAGCAGAAAGTCCTTTGGAACGACAAGCTTCCGGATCCAGTTTCCCATTTTTAATGATGACGGTTGGTTTCCCATCAATCAAATGCTTCATAAAACGAACATTGGTATTGAGCCATTTTAAGAACAAGATCAAAATGGTCCACATCAAGAGAATCACAATGTATTGAAGAATGGTAATGGAGCTATTGTAGATGACCCCACCAATAATGCCCCCAAGAACAAAGTTCTGTACCTGGTCTACTGCAGAATTTGGTGCTAAGTTTCCTTTCCCGGTCACATTGATGACAAATACCAAGGAAATCAAGCCGAGAGCTAATTTAATCAAAATGGCTAAAAAATTTACTGTCATTTGTTCACCTCCACAAGTTCTACATCTGTTTTATACAGATCCATCTTTTCTAATAGGTAGCTATCTGGGTCAGAGCCTGCGATAGCTCGGTAATAAACTTCTCCAACTTTCAGGATTGCACCATCTGTGGCTGCTGAAGTATTGACATAGACGTCTTCTTTTTTGACATTCAACTCCTTTGAGATGACCTCAATAAAATGCAGAGACCGTTGGAATTGGTCATTATTACTTTGACTATTTTGGAAATTACTGATGCCGATCAAGACCACTGCAACCAGAGTCAAAATCGAGATAATGGATAATTCACGGAATTTGCTATCGTGCTTATCCCGATAGGCTTTCACCGCAAAAAAACCAGTCAGTAGAATAAGCAAACCAGAGATCCCAATGGTCACCCAATTTTGCTGGCTAATCTGACTCAATACATAGTCATAAGAGTAAAATTTCATAAACAACTCCCTTTCTCCAAATGAATTCAAGCTATTATAATGGATTTCAGGAGAGAATTCAAGGCATTCTAATCAGAAAAAAATATATTTTTTGTTATAATAAAATTATCTATCATGTCAAGAAAAGGAAATACAATGAAACTCATTTCATGGAATATCGACTCGCTTAATGCTGCATTAACTAGTGATTCGGCACGCGCTAAACTTTCTCAAGAAGTTCTCCAAACCTTGGTTGCTGAGGATGCGGATATCATTGCCATTCAAGAAACCAAGTTATCCGCCAAAGGTCCTACTAAAAAACACCTTGAAATCCTTGAGGAGCTCTTCCCTGGCTACGAAAACACCTGGCGCTCTTCTCAAGAACCGGCTCGTAAAGGCTACGCTGGAACCATGTTCCTCTATAAAAAAGGGCTCACACCAGTTGTGACTTTCCCAGAGATCGGAGCTCCTTCGACCATGGACTTGGAAGGTCGGATCATTACACTAGAATTTGATCAATTTTTCGTTACTCAGGTATACACACCTAACGCTGGTGATGGTCTCAAACGTTTGGAAGAACGTCAAGTTTGGGATGTCAAATATGCTGAATATTTGGCTGAATTAGACAAGGAAAAAACTGTCCTTGCAACCGGTGACTACAACGTTGCTCACAAGGAAATCGACCTTGCTAACCCAGCCAGCAACCGCCGTTCGCCAGGATTCACAGACGAAGAACGCGCAGGCTTTACCAACCTTTTAGCAGCAGGCTTTACAGATACCTTCCGCCATCTTCACGGCGATGTACCTGAGCGCTATACCTGGTGGGCACAACGCAGTAAAACCTCAAAAATCAACAATACGGGCTGGAGAATCGACTATTGGTTAACCTCAAACCGCATTGCTGACAAGGTCACTAAATCAGATATGATTGACTCAGGCGCTCGTCAAGATCATACACCAATTGTATTAGAAATTGATTTGTAAGGATGTTCTTTATGAATTTCAATGCAGTGATTCCCGAGTTTATTGTATCGAATTTAGAGCAGTCCCGTTCCTTCTACTGTGATTTGCTAGGTTTCACGATCGAATATGGGCGACCAGAAGAGAACTTCCTCTTTCTTTCTCTTGAAGAGTGCCAGCTAATGATAGAGGAGGGGACAGATAATGAACTAGCTGAACTGACCTATCCATTTGGTCGTGGAGTCAATATCTCCTTTGGCATAAAAGATGTCCCTAGACTCTATCAAAAATTGCTAGAATCTAACTATCCTATTCATCGTCCATTGACCAAAAGAGAATTTCGTGTTGGTGAACAGTATATCTATCCTCATGAATTTGCAGTTTTAGACCCAGATGGCTATTTTTTAAGATTTAGTGAATAGAATGATCATCACCCGTCTATGAGCCATACCCAAAAATATATTTTTGTGAGTACAGTTCAATAGCGGGTGATTTATTTATCTTTCATCTTAAAGAATGAGACAGACTGACTTTCAAGACATAAAAAAACCGGAGCCCTTACATGACGGCTCCGACTTTTTTATCTTCATTGATAGACCAATGATTGATTTTTTTATTTTTTCTTCTCAATGTGATCTTTGAGATCTTCTTGAGCTTTTTTATTGGATTCTGCTTTTTTCTTCAACCATTCTTCTTTGGCCTTGTTAAAGTCTTTTGTGGTGACAACATCTTTGGACATTTCAAGGTATTTGTAGAAGGTTCCTGTTCCTTTTGTACCAACCCATGAAGCCGCACGGCTGTATGGTACGGTCCGTTGAAGCATTGGAGAACCACCATTTGAAACAGTTGGAAGCGTAATCGAGCTATCTGTCAACCATGCTTGCGCTGCTGCATATTTTTCATAGCGTTTTGCTTGATCCAACAATTCAGCATCGGCGTCTTTCAACATGTTAGCGTATTGATCCAAACCAACTGCTGCAATGGCTGGGTTGTTTGAACCTGCATCAATACCAAGATAGTAGAAGACAGAACCATTTACTGGGCTGATACTTTCGAGGTAAGTCGATGGGTCTTGGTAGTCAGGAGCCCAACCACCGCCTGAGATGTCGTAATCTCTCGCAGCTGCTGTATCGCTGAAGTATGTGATATTTTGGAAATCATCATCCGATACCTTTTGAAGGTCCACAACGACATTGTCTGCACCAAGCGCTGACTCTACAGATTGTTTGAAGGAGCTAGCCTGTTGAACCATGCTGTTGTCCACTTGGCTGACAATGTAGTCCAAATGAATTGGGAATTGAACTCCTTGTTTTTGCAATTCAGCTTTGGCTTTCGCAAATGAAGCTTTGGCTTTTTCTGGGCTGTAAAGGCTCGTTTGACCATCGTCCAGGCTCACACCCTTCCATTGATCCCCATAGGTAACCAATTGTTTTTCAACGACCTTACCAAAATCTTCTCCATTGACTTGGACATAAGTTGGTGGTACCAAAGTGCTACGAAGGGTATTTTCAGCCGCATCAGATCCAGATACTTGTGCCGCATATGATTTGCGGTCAAAACCAAAGTTCACCGCTTGACGGAAGTCCTTGTTCAGGATTGCTTTCTTGGTAGAAGCTTTTTGTTCATCCGTTGTTTTGGCAGTGTGGTCATACTTTTGACGGTCCAAGTTGAATCCAAGATAGTAGGATGTTCCTAATTGCAAACCGTAGACAATGTTGTCACCAAAGTTTTTCTTGACACTCTTATATGTCGAACTGTTTGGCATAACAGATGCAAAGGAATATTGACCTTTTTCAAAGTTTTTAATGATAGAATCTGGGTTTGATCCATCATTAAAGGTTAATTTGACATTGTCGATATGAACATTTTTCGCATCGTAATAGTCTTTGTTCTTGACCAATTCAATCTCAGATTTTGAAGTCAATGATTTCAAGTAATATGGACCATTGTATAAGATGCTGCTAGGTTTCAAAGAACCAAAATCTTTTCCTTGAGATTTCAAGAAATCCGCATTGACTGGGAAAAGAACACCTGAGGTTGTTTTTGAGTTCCAGAAGCTTTCTGGACGGACCAAAGTATATTGAATGGTGTGGTCGTCTAAGGCTTTGACTCCAACTGTGTTAAAGTCTTTGGTTTCCCCTTTTACGTAGGCATCCAAACCTTTGATCGAATTTTGAATCAAGAAGAGACCTTCTGATTTAGACTCAACCGCGTGTTTGATCCCTGTAATAAAGTCTTGAGCCGTTACAGCACCATATTCTTCTCCTTCACTCGTATACCATTTAGCATCCTTACGAAGTTTGTAAGTATAGGTTAATCCATCTTCAGAGACAGTCCAATCTTCTGCTAGACTTGGCACAAAGTTTCCGTATCGGTCGTTTTCAAGAAGACCATCTACAAGGTTACTTGTGACATCTGAAGTTGTTGTACGAGTTGCAGCGATGTAATCCAAGGTATTTGGATCTGCTGAATAGACGAATGAGTAGGTTGCTTGATTGCTACTACCACCGCCACATGCTGCTAAAAGAAAGGCACCTGCAACAGAAACTCCTGCAAGAGCTAACAGTTTTTTTGCTTTCATCACTATCTCCTTATGTTAGATTTTCTACCATTATACACTATTTCTTAAAAAAAACCAAATTTATTTTAAAAAAGTTCGTTTTTTCTGAATGAATATAATAAGATATAAAGAAAAAGCATCTTGAAATCGATCTCAAAGAAGCCGGATAGGGGAGTCTAGGCACTTACCACCAGATCCAACAAAGAAATCACCTTTCAATCCTTTTAATAAATATACGTTTCATCACAAAAAAGAACCTCTGCACTTTCGAGCAGAGGAACTGATTCCTAATCAAAATGATAGAGTTGAGGATACTGGTCACATTCAGGATTTTTAGGATGGCAGATGGCCCGTCCAAAGTAAATCATGGCTTGGTGAGCCGCCAGCCATTCGCTCTTTGGCAGAACATCCATGACCCGCTTTTCAACTTCCAATGGCGTCGCTGATTTCTTGACAATATCATGGTGCTTGCAGATCCGCTCCACATGGGTATCGACAGCAAAGGCTGGAATCCCAAAACCTACACTCATGACCACATTGGCTGTCTTGCGTCCTACTCCTGCTAGACTTTCTAACTCTTCACGAGTCTGAGGCACTTGCCCATCAAAGTTATCTAGCAATTGTTGGGCACATTTTTTGAGAAATTTGGCCTTATTTCGATAGAGGCCTAATTTAGAAATATGCTTGGCGATATCGGCTTCACTGGCTGCTGCCATGGCTTGCGGGGTTGGAAAAGCCGCAAACAAACCTGGTGTCGCTTTGTTAACAGCTGCATCTGTCGTCTGAGCTGAGAGCATGACTGCTACTAACAATTCAAAATGATTACGAAAATCCAGACTTGGCTTGGCATCTGGAAAGAGGGCGATAATTTCTTCAATCACATGGCGTGCCCGTTTCTTTGATAAAACCATATTCTCTCCTTTACATTACTAGTCTTTATTATAGCATGAAAGTTCCCTATTTCTGAAAGAATCGGCTTCAAAAAAAGAGGGACAAAATGAATTGTAAAAAAATTCATCCAATCCCACTTCTATCTGTTGTTTATTTTACACCAATCTCTTCAAGAAGGTAATCAAGGTTTGAGCAGAGCGTTCACCAGCCTCTACGATAAATTCATCAAAAGAGATATTGGCTGCGTGATCTGCCGTATCACTCATAGCTCGAATGACCATGAAAGGACGTCCAGCTGCATGAGCGGCTTGGGCAATAGCTGCCCCTTCCATCTCAACTGCTAATACTTCTGGGAAATGCTCCCTAATTGCTGCGACTTTTTCTTCACTCGCGATAAAGCTATCTCCTGTTGTAATCAAGCCCACATGTGTGGTTGCAGCTTCTTCTTCCAGAACTTTTTTCATTTCCGATACGAAATAGCGGCTGGATTCAAAGTAAAGAGGTTGCCCTGCCATTTGTCCGTACTTGTAGCCAAAAGCTGTCACATCCACATCATGATAGGCCAATTTGTCGGCAAGGACGATATCCCCAACAGCCATTCCCGGTGCAACCGCACCTGCAGAACCTGTATTGATAATGGCTTCCACTTTAAAATCATTGGCCAAGACTGCTACACTCATAGCAGACATGACTTTTCCGATACCACTTTCCACCAAAACGACCTCATGGCGACCAATAGATCCTGTATAGTAGACTTTTCCAAGACGCAGATGCTTTTCCCCATTTTCAAGGGCTTCAACCAAGATTTTTAACTCCTGGGGCATGGCTGCGATAATTCCAATTTTCATGTCGTTTCTCTCCTTGTGACGACCTTATAGACGCCAAATAGCAATGATCAAGGCAATGAGGAGCACAATGATCCAGAACAAAATCTTATTGAGTTTGGATTGGACCACACTTTGTTTACGTTCTTCAATGCGACGACTCTTGGTCACTGTGGGCTCCACTTGGATCTGCACAGTATCCTGAGAATAACGCTCTTGTGGACGCTCCATACGACTCTCTCTCATAGGACGTTCATAGCCAAATCCTCTGTGGTCTGTCCGAATAATTTTCGTCTCTTCCGCATCGACCATATTAGGACCGGTGATGTCCTCACCTCGCCTTGCTCGTTCAATCATTTCATCGGTTAATAAAGGTTTTCCCATCGGATCCTCCTCTATTTATTGATTAAGTCCCAATATTGGATAGCCATGATGGTCTTGGCATCACAGATTTCGCCAGTTTGGATTAAATCTTTCGCATCCTGCAAGGTCACTTCTAATAACTCTAAGGTCTCATCCGCATCTTGTGGACGTGGATTTTCTACCTTTTTCAAGTTGGTCGCACCATAAAGTTTGATCCGCTCATTACAAAATCCAATGGCAGAATAAAAATCATACAACAACTCTAGATCCGCTGTGTAGCCAATTTCTTCTTCCAATTCGCGCAGAGCAGCCGCTTTAGGATCTGCATTTTCTCCCTTTTCTAACTTCCCTGCTGGGATCTCTACAGAAGTCCTCTCGATCGCCTTGCGGTACTGCTTGACCAAGATCGTCTTCCCATCTTCTGTGATCGGTAAAACCGCTACTGCTCCGTTATGGAAGATTAAATCACGCTGCGCTTGGCCTTTTCCAGCGGGTAGTTCTACTTGATCAGTGACCACTTGGAAAATCGGTCCCTGATAAATCTCCTTGCGCTCAATGGTTTTTTCTTCAAATTGCATGAGAATCTCCTATTTATTTTTAGGATGGTGTGGCAAGCGAAGGGCATATTCTTCTTTATTCACTTGACGGCCACGACCGATCGCAATCGCATCAGCTGGTACATCCTTGGTAATGGTTGATCCAGCACCGACTAAGGAATTGTCGCCTAATTCAACTGGCGCAATGATCGTCGAATTGGAGCCGACAAAGACATTGTTTCCAATCGTCGTTTTAAACTTGTGTTGGCCATCATAATTCACCGTGATGGTTCCTGCACCAAAGTTGACGTTACTGCCGACTTGGCAGTTGCCAATGTAGGTCAAATGACCAGCTTTTGTATTTTCGCCAATAGACGAACCTTTGACTTCGACAAAGTTTCCAATATGGACATCTTTGGCAAGGCTAGAACCTGGGCGAATATGAGCGTATGGTCCTACCGTTACGCCATCGGCTACCGTGCTCTCTTCAATCATAGAGTTAGTGATGACAGCACCTGCCCCAATTTCACTATCCACAATATAGGTTCCATTAGTTAAAACTGTCTCAGCCCCAATTTTTGTGTGCCCTTTTAGGGTAACATTGGCTTCGATTTGCACTTCTGGTGCGATCTCAACATCGACATCGATATAGGCCGCACCTGGATTGACAAAGCTCACCCCATTGACCATGTGGGCTTGGTTAATGCGACGACGCATGATGCCTTCTGCTGTTGCAAGGGCCACGCGGTCGTTAACCCCGAGACTTTCATCAAAATCTTTGAGCGTATAGGCCCCGACTTTTTCACCTGCCTCACGGAAAATACCGATGACATCTGTGATATAGTATTCACCTTGGGCATTGTTAGTGTTGATATTTTTCAAAGCTTCAAAGAGGCGCGCATTGTCAAAGACATAAGTTCCTGTATTGATTTCCTTGATTTGCTTTTCAAAATCTGTCGCATCTTTTTGCTCAACAATTCGAAGCACTTCCGCATTGTCATTACGAACAATCCGACCATAGCCAAATGGATTGGCTGCTTCGGCTGTCAAAATGGTTGCCACATTCTTGTGGTTGATATGGAAGTCAATCAAGTGTTTGAGGCTTTCACCCGTAATCAAAGGAGTATCACCTGCGATGACGAGGGTGTGCCCTTCAAGACCTTCCAAGACTGGCTCTGCCATCATGACCGCATGACCAGTTCCCAATTGTTCGGTTTGTTTAACAAATTCTGTTTGTCCAGCTAGGACTTGCTCCACCAATTCCGCCTTGTGGCCCACAACCGTTACCGTCTTCTCAGGTGAGATAGCTCCAACACTACGGAAGACATGCTCCAACATTGAGATCCCAGCAACCTTGTGAAGAACCTTGGGCAGATCTGATTTCATACGGGTACCTTTCCCCGCTGCTAAAATAATGGCATAATTTGGCATAACATTTCTCTTTTCTGTACAATATCGCTTACATTATACCATTTTTTAGCCCTTTTGGAAAATAAGACCCAAACCAAAAAACTCTCCTAAAAGGAGAGCGTATCTATAATGGATAAACCTTGCGAAATTCTTCTAAAACAACCTTGCTGTCAGGTGTAAAAGCCAGTCCTGCTTCTCCTAAGCAGTCTTTGAAAAAGTCTTCATGAACCTGACGCCAATAAGCTAGAGATTTGTCTCCCTCACCTTCCTTGTAGGCATGGTCAGCTGACACTTGATGAAAAGGCTGAACGGAAACCTTTGTGACTTCGACAATGCAGACAGCCTGATCTTGACTATCTAAAATGACATCAAAGGTCCCTTCTTGGGGAAGGGGTTCGTTCTCTATTGCGTAGAGGTCGTAAGCTGAGGCTGTTGCTGTTTTTTCGCCTTTAAAGACCAGTTCCGCTAAAAGGTCTGGGGCCACTCCAAAGGCCCAGGCATCTATCTCATCTCCGATAGAGGGGTTGATTTGCTTGTAGGCATTCCACATTTCTTGAGGTGTCATGGGTTCTCCTTTGTAATTTTTTACTTTCTTCTTTTATATGTTTAAGATGGTCTGGATGGTCAATTTCTAAATCAAAAATCTCTGGAATAGAGCTGTAATGGAGAATACATTCGATACCCATCTGATTCATTTTTTGTATGAAAGAAGTATTCAGATAGCCTGCTACAGCAAAATCAATCTTGTTCTTCCTTGCTTTATCCTGCATCTGTCTCAACATATCTAACATAATTGGACTTTCCATATCATGCCATTGACTGTTTCTCACAGTCGCAAAAATAAAAGAAGTTAAATCATTCATTCCAACTACAATCTTTGAAATACCAGTTTCCAGTATCCTGTCCAAGGCGAAATAAGCTGATGGTAATTCAATCATCGTGCCAACTTTCCCGGTAAAACCATACTGACGCAATACTGTAATAGCTTGTTTTAATTGTTCGGCATCATTGACAAAAGGAAAAATAACAGACAGATTGGGATTGGTTTGAAAAACTTCGGTAACAACATTTGTCTCAGCCTGAAATTCATCTGGACACGCCAACAAACGCCTGATACCTCTGTATCCAAATAAGGGGTGGCGTTCGTCAAAATACTCTTTAGTCCCGTCTAGAATATTTGCTTCTGCATTTGTTAACTCTGAAAAGCGATACCAGACTTCTTCATCTGGGTACAAATGGCAAATAGTGTCTAGATAATCTTTTACAAATTGCTGACAACTTTTTAGCAGTATATTTTGACTGATCTCCCTCACCAAATATTCGCCACGAATCATACCAACATGATGAAATAGTTGTGGGTAAATTTTTTCAACAATTCTTTCGCCACTAAGAGCCAGTTGATTTTGCATGTTTCACCTTCCAATTCATGTAAGAGGTCTTGTCCAATTCTGGAAATCCTAGTAATTCTGCCTTCACCTTCAATACTAAGGGTGAGGTATTTTCTTCGGTAATCTGCTCAACAGGAAGCCAAATTGCCTTTGCTGAATCATTGCTTCCATCAAGAACTTCATGAGGAAGGGATTTTTGAGAGCGTTCTAAATCGAGTACGATATCATAAAAGGCCATGATATGGTGAACTGCGAAGTCTTGCTCTTCTTCTTGAACCATTACATCATAAATCCTAGGATTTGAATAACGGCTAAGCGTATAGCCTGTCTCTTCCAAAACTTCTCTCTTGAGGGTTTCTGTCAACCCCTCACCGAGTTCCTGACTACCACCCGGTAGATCAAAACGATGTTGATAGGGGCCTCTTGTTTTTTCAATACAGAGCAGTTTTCCCTCTTGAAGACAGACTCCGTATACCCCAAAGTGATTTTTAATTTCCATCAAATCCTCCTACTTTCATTCAAAGCTCAGTCGATAGTGAAACCAGTATAGCTATTCTTTTGCAACACCATCTCTTATTGAGCCTAATCATTTCTTCTCTATTGATTTAATACCTTTTCAATATCAATTTTAGTAATTTTTCTAGATACCAATAATCCTGCAAAAACTGAAGTGAGTATCCCTATTAATACCGGGAACAACAATCTGCTAAGTTCAATATCTAGTGGCAATCCACTCAAAAAGATGATCAAATAAGAAATAGCAATTCCTATCACCAATCCCGCGCTTGTACCTCGTACTCCCATCATGAAGCTTTCAAATAAATATATTCTTTTTATCTGTCGATCAGATGCACCGATGATTTTAAAAGTTGCGATCTGTTTATGATTCTCCTGAATGGTAATGGCTAGAATATTGATGATATTAATAATCGCTACAATAGAGATAAGAATTATGATTAAGAGGATAAAAAGGTCGATGTAAGAAAACCATCTGGATAGCATATTGATAACATCCTGTTGTGTTGCTACAACAACATCTAATCCTGTTCCTGATAAAGATTGTTTTAAATTTTCATTTTTTAAAACAGTCTTTTCTATCTTGTTTGCTACTTCATTTAAATCGGTTCCATTTTTTACAGTAGCATTCAGATAGTAATACTTATTTGATGAAACGCTACTACTTTTTACATTGATTGCCATCATTTGATTTATTTCTGTTGGCAAGGTAGAAAATAACTGCGCTTCTTGCTTGTCTATAATGCCAGAAATTACAAACTTTTCATAATGATTATCAATCTTAATAGTCACCGTATCTCCGACATTCATTGATGTAGCCTTGTGTACGGAATCTCCGATTAATATTTCATTGTCCTTCTCTGGAAATTTCCCTTCAGCAATTCTAATATTCAGGTTTTTTAAATACTTTTCTTCTAGACAATGGATAGTATTGGAAACCGATGTCTTACCATTTTGGAATTTGATATCATCCGTAAATAATAGTTTTACACCAGTAATATTTTTTACTTCATCTATTTTTTTAACTCGATCAATATCATCACTAGAAAATAAAGGTAAAGCTTTATAATTCAGAGAATTTTCTTTATTACCAAAGGCAACAGTAACAACATTTTTATTTGCTACAGTCATTTCTTTAATCATTTTATTATAGAAAGAATTAGAAATGAGCATCACTAAAACAATTAGCAAAACAGAGATCGCTATTGACAGTCGAACTAATCTATATCTTCGTTTGTTAACTTCTAAATCTCTTTTAGCAATGAATAATATGGAATGATTCATTTTATCATCTCCTTACGTACTCAATTTTGCCATCAACAACTGTGCAAATAGACTGCATACTATTCGCCACCTTATCACTATGAGTTACTGTTATAATCGTGATACCTAACTCCTCATTGATCCGCTTCAACAATTCTATTATATTTTGTTCGTTAGCAGCGTCTAAATTACCAGTAGGTTCATCTGCTATCAATATTTCTGGATTATTAATAAGAGCTCTTGCCAAAGCAACTCTTTGTTTTTCACCTCCACTAATCTTATCAATACTCTTGCTTAACATTTCCTTTGAAAGACCTAAAGTGTTACAAATTTCGTTAATGTTATTCTCTCCATTTTCAAAAAAATATCTTGGAAGTAGAATATTCTCTTTCACCGTGAAACCTGAAATCAAATTAAAGTTTTGGAAGACACAGCCAATATTCCTACGCCTTACCTTACTCAAATTTTTCATATCTAAAATAGAACTACCACAGACTAAGATATCCCCTTCATTTAAACTGGTAATCCCTAATATTAATTTAACAAGAGTAGTTTTTCCTAATCCAGAACGGCCAACTATTGCAGTCGTGCTACCTTTTTTAAATTCAAAATTACAATTTTTGAAAATGTATCTGACATTCGATCCATCACTAAAACATTTAGTAACATTCACTAATTTAATCATGATTTCACCTTCATTCCATAATGACTTAGCAAATCAATTGTACTATTCGTTTCTTCTAAACAATCTCTTAAGGTTTCAGGTAGCCCATTCAAAAAGTTCTTCTGAACTTACCCTCAGTTATCTTCATAATTGTTATTATCCCTGTCTTTTTTTGGTGAAATAGGCTAGATCTCCATCGTGACCAATCATAAAGAAATCTGATTCACCCTGATCACTCTGGTAGGTTTAATTTCGTTCAGTAAGATCTTCTTTAGCATAGAGGTAAATACCTGTCTCACCACTGTCCTAACTTAATTGTTCACCTAGGTTTGATCCTCTTTCAGTAAGGAAAAAACAATTACATTTCTTAGCAAGATTTCAACTCTTGCTTTTTCATCCTCCTACTTCAAACTCCAACCACCATCAATCGTCAGGATTTGTCCTTGCATGGCAGATGCCTTCCCGCTAGCCAAAAAGAGGCTAACTTCGGCTACTTCTTCTGGCTTAATCCAGCGCTTGATCGGCGTCTCACTGGCTACCCAGTCAGCCAATCCACCTGGTTCAAAATCCGCTGCGGTCATGCCTGTTTTGACAGCCCCAGGAGCAATCCCAAAGACCTGAATACCAGCTTCTGCATAATCCAGGGCCAACTGCTTGGTAAAGCCCGCTAGAGCATGCTTGGAGGAAGTATAAGCGTGGCCGCCTCCTCCTGCCAGGCTAGAAGCAATGGAGCACATATTGATGATGATACCTCGCTTCTTCTCCAACATTTGAGTCAGATAATGCCGTGTCAGCTCCACCGGAGTCACATAGTTAATCTCAAAAATCTCCTGAATCTCCTGAGCACTTTGCTCCAGAAGCGGCTTGTAATCGTCCAAGACCCCTGCTGTATTGCACAAGACATCGACCTCAGGACACCAGTCGAAAATCGGCGTCAAATCAAGAGTTAAGTCCCGTTGCAAGAAATGAAAATCACCTGCTAACTGGGGATCCGCTCCCTGGTCCACCCCATAGACCTGGTAGCCCTTCTCTAGAAAGAGGCGAGCTTGAGCCAGACCAATCCCGGAACTCACGCCTGTAATCAAGACTCTTTTAGTCATGGACTTCCACCCAATCTGTCGCTAAAATATCACAAGGAGTTGGACTCCACATGGAGAAACCTTCACCCTCACCAGAGACATTAATGAGGAAATAAGGTGTCACTTCCAGAGCCACCCCATTTTGCTCAATGGTATCAAACAATTGGACATAGTTTTCTGCTCCGCCCCAACCCGTTCGTACATATTTTTTCTTAGCCTTTAAGCCTGGTAAAATCTCTTCAAATGTCATGTTTTTTCTCCTTTGTTATCTATTTAACTTTCTCCCTTAATTATACCAAAAAAAGAGCTTTCTCTATGTAAAAAGCCAGAGTTCTACTACTCTAGCTTTCATGTTTTATTGATTTTCTTCTGAATGGCGATACCCATAACCGAAATAAATTCCAACCCCGATCAAGAGAGCAACTCCGAAGGCCAGCCAGGTCGATAGGGAATACTGGGTCATAAAGGACAGACAGACCACAATCGATAGGATTGGCAAGACTGGAACCAAGGGTGTTTTAAATTCACCAGGTCCAGGAGCCCCGTGTTCCTTGCGCAATTTCAAGAGGGCAAAGGCCAACATAACCAGGTAAGCCAAGGTACAGATATTTAAAAATGAAGCGATACTTGCAAGTGGAAAGACTCCACCAGCAATGGCTGCCATCGATCCAGCTACTAGTGTTGCATTTTTGGGAATTCTGGTTTTTGGATCGAGTTGTTTCATAGCTTTTGGCAAAAGACCATCCCGTGCTAAACTGTAAATCATCCGTGAAAGGGCAAAGGTCATGGAAATGCAGACAGTAATCAGGGTCAAAATCGCGACCAGCGATACATAATTTCCAGCCCAGCCAGCTCCGACCTGACGGAGGGCAAAGGCAACCGCGTCTTCTACATTTAAGTTCTCAAAAGGAACCATACCGGTCAAAACCAGGGTGACCAAGATATAAAGAACGGTTGTGATCAAGAGACTGAGGACAATCCCGCGAGGGACGTTCTTTTGTGGTTCCTTGATTTCATCGACCGCCATGGAAATGGACTCAAAACCAAGAAAGGCAAAGAACATGAGCGAAGCTCCAGCCATAATCCCTGCCTGACCACCATAGATTTCGCCAAATCCATAAGGGGCAAAGTTTCCCCAGTTGCCAGGATTTAGATGAAAAATCCCGACAAGAATAAACAAGGCAAGAGCAGAAAACTTAAGTAAGACCAGCAAGGAATTAAAGCGTAAGACAGCCTTTGCATTCATAAGGACTAAGGCTGTGACGAGGACCATGACCAAAATAGGCAAGAGATCCACATAAGTTCCCTTAGCTGGATCAAAAGTCCCGTTTAAAGCTGTCGGCAGGCTCCAGCCAAGATTGGCCAACAAACCCTTGAAATAAGCAGCCCAACCTGAAGCCACCCCTGATACGGCTGTCATAAATTCCATCACGGTCAACCAACCGGCAATCCAGGCTGGAAACTCTCCAAAGATGGCATAGAGGTAACTATAGGCTCCACCGGTTGAAGGGATGCGAGATGCAAATTCTGCAAAGAAAAGGGCAGATAAGCCAACGCAAAAGGCCGCAATCACAATTGAAATGATCAAGGCTGGCCCAGCTAAATTCGCTGCTGCAGTTCCCGTAATCGTGAAGATCCCTGTCCCCACCATGGCACCAATTCCTAAAATGATCAAATCCCATAAACGTAAATGGCGATTTAGACCTGGGTGTACTTGCCCAAGTCCCTTTTTTCGAAATAAATTCATCTCTATTCTCCCATCTAATGAGTTTATTCTATCATACTTAGACAAGAAAAGGGAGACTCTTTTTCTCCCTTTTCTTTCTATTTATCACTTTCCATCCTATTCTTTTTCAAAGCACGAATCGTAAACCAATAATAAATAACTAGCCCAAAGACGATGATCACTGTGGGCAGAAGAACCGTCATAGCAAGATTCTGAACTCCTTGTGCCAAGGTCCAGCGATGTAAGAATCCAACCACTAAAAATGCGATGATAGGAAAGATGAAAGCTCGTCCAAACTCTTCTTTCCATTGCCAAAGAATGAGAGCTCCGCTAGCCCCTGTCATGAGAAGGGCATCCCAAGGACTAGGGACTACAAACCAAGCAAGAGCTGGCAAGAAGCGGACGCCCACTATTTCACCGGCAAAATAGAATCCTAGAACTAGAACAAATGCTACATAAATTGCTTTTTTCGCTTTTTCTTCCGCAAAAATGAGGCGACGAAGGAGATAGAAGATCATCCCAACTGTTAGGAGTCCCAAAATGATGTCGGTCAAATAGACTAGAGGCTTGAGCACAAGGACCGCTTGAGAAGCAAAATCACTTAAGAGGCGATAAAAAATCACAATACCTGAAAAGATAGCCCCATATTTTAGAACAGACCGCGTCGATTCTTTGGGCATATTTTCGATAATTTGGTCTGCCATTCCCTTTGGATCGAGACCAAAATAATCCTTTGCCGTGAGGCCATCTCCGCTTGCTTGCGAAAAATCTAGCGCCAAATTATAGACCTGCTCTCTTAAGGCCTTCTCCTCATATAAAAAACCTGCAAAATTGAAATAATCCCAGAGATCTTGGAAATAAACTTGATCCTCCTGGCTAAAGGTTTGCATCAAGGCCTGCGTTTCTTCAAAATACATTGCTGATTTCATGCTTCTTCCTTCTTTCTTTGGAGACAAAATACAACAAGGGTCAGGACTAGTCCCATGAGAGGAAGGAGCCAGCCTATTAAATGAGCAGTTTCCTGATTCACGAGACGCATCCAGCATCCAGTAACTAGGAAAGTCAGGCCCATGACTAGTAGACTCGTCATCAAACGCTCCTTGCTTCTATAGGCCATAACTGCAAACCCAAGTAAGACTAGGACAGAGAGAACAATCGCCCAACCATCTGATAAGAAGAGACTTCCAATGTGGCCAAAATAGATCGAAAATAGTCGTACGATGTTCAGAAACACCATCAGGCTGATCACACTGATAAAAGTAGCCCAAGACCACTTTATTTCTCCATAGCTCTGTTTGGACCAAAGCCACGTGATGAACTGGCTGAACACCAAGAAATTGAGTAGAATGACAACATAGGTCAAAGGTTCTATTTTCAGTGGCGTCATCCAGGTAAAATCCATTAAATAACGCATGCCAACCAAGATCACTCCAAGTAGGAAGACGAGTCCCACGTAAGATCCTAAAGAGCGTTTAGGCAAGTCTGAAAGAACTTGATCCACCATAGCCCGTGGATCCTTTCCAAAATAATCCACCGCCCGTATGCCTTCTTTTTCAGCAACTTTTAGGTCGCAAACCATATTGTAGAGTTGTTCACCGAGTGCTTCATCATCATAAAAATAGGATTTAGCCCCAATATAGGCCACCATTTTTTTCACATAGACTTGATCCTCTTTGTTTAGATGAATCAATTCATCTGACATTTTTTCTGTATAACTTTCTACCATTCTTCTCCCTCCTTCTTGATACGTTCTACTTTTGTGACCAGCTCCTGCCACTGGTCCCAAAATTCCTCTAAGCGCTCTCGTCCAGCATCACTGAGTGAAAAATACTTGCGATCGGGACCATCTGGAGACGGCCTCATTTCCCCATGAATGACCCCTTGTTTTTCTAATTTTTGAAGCAGGGGATAAATGGTCCCAGCGACAATCTTATCAAATCCCATCTCTTTGAGACTTTGGATCAATTCATAGCCATAGATGGCCTTTTTGGAAATAATCTCTAGCACACAGCCCTCCAAAACTCCCTTTAGTAATTGGGACTCTTTCATCCTTCTCACCTCTTTCTTCACATTTTTCACTAGTTTGTTTTACATACTAGTCTTTTCACTATCAGTATACTCTTTCTCAACTAGTATGTAAAGCATAATAGTAATTTTTTCAAAAAAATTTTTATTCCTTAAAAATCCCTTAAAATCAAGGCTTTCACTGTATACTGGTGTGTAAATATACAAAAAAAGTTCAAAAAACACTTTATTTTGTCGATTGATTGGAGTATAATAATTTAAATTATTCAAAAGGAGACACGAATATGAAAAAATCGAAGCTTGCTCTTTTAGCAGGTGTTGCCGCGGCTTCAACGCTTTTCCTTGCTGCATGTGGCTCATCTTCTAATGCGTCAAAAGGGACAACCTATAACTACGTGTACGGTACTGACCCTGATACCTTGAACTATTTGACTTCAAACCGTTCAACTACAAGCGACATTACTACCAACTTGGTCGATGGTTTGTTTGAAAACGACCAATACGGTAACCTAGTGCCTGCTCTTGCTGAAGACTGGTCCGTTTCAAAAGATGGTCTGACTTATACTTACAAGCTTCGAAAAGATGCGAAGTGGTATGATTCAGAAGGAAATGAATACGCTGACGTCACTGCAAAAGATTTTGTGACATCTCTAAAATACGTAGCAGATAAAAAATCGGATGCTCTTTACTTGGTTCAAAACTCAGTCAAAGGCTTGGATGACTATGTAAACGGGAAAACCAAAGACTTCTCAACTGTTGGGGTAAAAGCTGTTGATGATCACACTCTTCAATACACTTTGAACCAACCAGAATCTTTCTGGAATTCTAAATTGACGACTGCTACCATGATGCCAGTTAATGCAAAATTCTTGGAATCAGCTGGGAAAGACTTTGGTAGCGTGAAACCAAACGGTATCCTCTACAACGGTCCATACATTTTGAAATCCTTCACTTCAAAATCACAAATCGAATTGGATAAAAACCCTGATTACTACGACAAGAAAAATGTTCACATCGATACGGTTAAATTGACTTACTTCGATGGATCTGACCAAGACTATCTTGCTCGTAACTTCTCAGACGGTAACTTAACTTCTGCTCGTCTCTTCCCAACAAGCTCAACTTACAGCACAATTGAGAAGAAATTCAAGGATAACATCGTTTATTCTCAACAAGATTCTACTGTCTACTACGCTTACTTCAACGTCAACCGTCAAAACTACGGTCATACGAAGAAGACTTCTGACGAACAAAAGAACGGCACTAAGACAGCTCTTCAAAACAAGAACTTCCGTCAAGCCTTGAACTTCGCTTTGGATAGAACTTCATACAGTGCTCAAGCTAATGGTAAAGATGGAGCATCAAGAACTCTTCGTACACTTCTAGTTCCACCTACATTTGTGCAAGCCAACGGGAAAGACTTCGGTACGCTCGTTGAAGAAAAACTTGCCGCAACAGGAGATGAGTGGAAAGGTGTTAGCTTTGCTGATGCTCAAGATAGCTTGCATATTGCAGATAAAGCAAAAGCAGAACTTGCAAAAGCTAAATCTGAATTGCAATCACAAGGTGTTCAATTCCCAATCCATATCGACTATGTCGTAGACCAATCTTCTAGCACTCTTGTCCAACAAGCAGACTCTATGAAGAGCTCTATCGAATCTGCTCTTGGTAAAGACAATGTCGTGATCGATGTGCAAAAATTGTCTACAGATGATGCAGACAACGCTACTTACTTCGCCCAATCACCAGATCAAAAAGACTTTGACATGGATATCACTGGTTGGGGACCTGACTTCCAAGACCCATCTACTTACTTGGATATCTTGAACCCAACAGATGGTTCAACCTTGACTGGTATGGGACTTGATCCTAAGAAAGACCAAGCGCTCATCGAGAAAATTGGTTTAAACGAATACAAAGAATTGTTGGATGCTGCCAATGCTGAAAAATTGGATATCAATGCACGTTATGAAAAATACGCTGATGCCCAAGCTTGGTTGACAGAAAACGCAATTGTTCTTCCAATCTACTCTAAGGGTGGAGTTCCATCTATCACGAAGGTAACACCATTCTCTGCACCAAATTCTGCAATTGGTATTAAAGGTGAATCAACCTTCTTCAAATACCAAAAACTTCAAGATAAGACAGTTACAACTGCCGAACATGAAAAAGCTTATAAGAATTGGTTGAAAGAAAAAGAAGAATCAAACAAAAAAGCGCAAGAAGAACTTGCAAAACACGTGAAATAATCGCGATAGAAAACACCGGGGATAAAATCCCCGGTGTTTTTTGGTTAAGGATAAAACTATCTTTGAAACTTTCCTTAGGTGAGTACGGACGTTAGCGAACTTCTCCGAAGTTCCAAAACTCCCGAGTGCTAGAAATACTATTATTTCTAGCACTTTTCTCACGGCGGAAAGTTTCGGTATTTGTTTAAATAAGCTTAATAACATACATTATTATAATTCTTTCCGCAACACTTAGCTTGTTCTAAGTAAAAAAACAGGTTGTCTACTTATCGGCTTTTTCATTTCTCAATCTTTTCTAGACTCAACCGCTATCTCACGACAATCTTCCGATAACTTCTAGAAGTCAGAAGAAAGACGAGAATATAGGAGATGAAAAAGACGGCGCAGATAGAGAGAGTTGTTTGAAGGACCAAGCCCGCATTGGTTGCTCCTAAGATAGCAACGATTTTTGCAATCATCTTGTAGGCTACTCCTAGGTATAGGAAGGAGAAGAATAATGGAAGGAAAAAGACGGTGAGAATCTGTTTGCGAATCGTGGTGGACGTTTGCTTTTGGTCCAATCCTACTTGTTGCAAGATCACAAAATTTTCCCGGTCCTCATAGCCTTCTGAAATCTGCTTGTAGTAAATCACGAGAACCGTAGCCAATAGAAAGATCACAGATAGGAAAACTCCAATAAAGAGGAGAGTCCCTGCTGATTCACGCCACTCTTTCTCTATGCTGTATCGTTCATATCCACCAAAAAGAGTCGCACCATATTGACTCATTTTGTCTGTCGAATACAGCTCTTTGATCAAGCTAGAGATAAAATCTTGGTTCTCTTTATTTTTAGCAGTAATAGAGAATTCCAAATTTTTATCAACTTTTAGTCCCAGTTGGTTCAAGTCAGGGAGGACAAGGTGCAAGCCCATTTGATGTTGAAACAGTTCGATTTGAGGGATTTTCCCTTGGATAAAGTTAGAGTCTAATTTTTGTTTAATCGTGAAGGTCTTCCCATTGATTTCTAATTTCGAGTCTAGTTTTCCCGGATACTGATAACCATAGGCTAGGATTTCATTTTCCCCAAGCTCAACTTTTTGACCGGTCAGTTGCTCATAAGTCGCCTGATCAAAAAAGTAGACTGTTCCTTCTGACTTTAACTCCTGACCAGTTGATGGAGTGGACTGATCATTCACCTCTAAGATCCTTCCATCAATCTTTCGAATTTCAGCCGACCAGTATGTTGTCTGTGCCACCTGATAATCTGACAGATGTGTCGCATCGGCTGTTTTCTGAATAATAGCTTGAACATCCTTGATAACCGGTTCTGTTTCAGCATCTGAAGGCATATGCCCCACACTAATCATGTAATCAGAAGGGTAAACAGTATCTAGATAGTTCTTCCCTCCAACAAAGATATTAAGCGACCCGGTTAAGGTGACCAAAACCATGGTGGATAGAATACTAATCGTCGCAAGGCCCGCTGCATTTTTTCGCATCCGAGCTATTAAGTTAGAGACAGATATAAAATTCTCTGGCTTGTAATAGTAGGATTTCCGACCTTTGAGAAATCTTAAGAAGGTAATGGAGCCTGCGTTGAATAAGAGATAAGTCGCAAGAATGACCAAAATGACAGCAATAAAGAATCCTTGGACAGCCGCAACCGGACGCTCCGCTGTTAGCGCCAAATAGAAAGCAATTCCTAAGAGCCCTAGACCTAAAAGAGTTTGGACCAGCAAGAATCTTCCCTTCTTCTCTCCTGCTTTCTTTTGCTGCATAAGATGAAGGGAACTGTAGCGCAAGAGGCGGAAAGAATTCAACAAAAGAATGAGGCCAAAAGCTAAGGCTAACCCAAGTAAAGTGTTAAGAACAGCCCCTATCTGGAAGGTTGATTGAATGACGACTGGAAGCCCCATACATTTTAAGAGCAGGGCAAAAATCAAGGGATCAAATAAAAGCCCCAAACCCAGTCCCGCGCCAACTGTGAGAATATAGAAGATAAGCAATTCCCATAAGGTCATGACGAGGAGGTGCTTCTTCTCCATTCCCAAAACACTGTAGAGTCCCAGTTCTTTGGAACGATTTTTCATGACATAGCCATTGGCATAAGCCACTAAAATGATGACGACCAGCTGGACGACGAAACAACCAAAACCAAGAACCGTTCTCCCCGTTCTCCCTCCGTAAGAATCCTCTAAATGAGGGGTCGTTGCCAAGGCGATAAAACTATAGAGGATCATGGTCGTTAAAATGACAGCTATAGCGAAAGGGTAATACAACTTGCGATTTTGTTTGAGGTTGGAAAGAGCCAATTTACTTGTTAATTTAAACATCACGATCCTCCTTTCCCGCCATGACCGTCAGGGTATTCGAGATTTCTTGGAACATCTGACGCTCCGGCTTTTCCCCGCGGAAAATCTGGTTGTAAAGGATCCCATCCTTGATAAAGAGCACGCGCTTGGCCCGAGCTGCCGCTGCGGTTGAGTGGGTCACCATGAGGATAGTTTGCCCCATGCTATTAATATCTTCAAAGACATCTAGAAGAGCAGCCGAAGACTTGGAATCCAGCGCCCCTGTTGGCTCATCTGCCAGGAGGATTTCTGGCGAGGTGATGATGGCCCGCGCTACGGCCACCCTTTGTTTTTGCCCACCAGAGATTTCGTAAGGGTATTTTTCAAGCAGTTGGTGGATGCCCAATTCCCGACTGACGCTATCGACCTTACTCATCATTTCCTTGACCGGTCTGCGAGAAAGGACCAGAGGGAGAAGGATATTGTCCTTGACAGACAAGGTATCAAGCAAATTGAAATCTTGAAAGACAAAGCCTAGTTTTTCCCGACGAAAGCTCGACGCATCCTTGTTCTTGATGGTCGAGGTGTCGGTGCCATTGAGGTAGACCCGGCCTTCGGTCGGCTGGTCCAGCATGGCTAGGATGTTGAGGAGGGTGGATTTCCCGGATCCTGATTCCCCCATGATGGCAACGTATTCCCCTTTTTCCACGGTGAAATGGATGTCTTTTAGGGCTTCAACCTGCGTTCCTTGAAAGCGGGTTTTGTAGATTTTTTTGATATGTTGAACGTCTAGTAGGGTCATGGTCCATTCCTTTCTAGCTCGATAAAAGCTTCAATCGTTTTTTACAAATCTATTGTACTAAAACTGAAACGCTTTCACCATAACATAACCTTACATTTTACCCTTTATTTCTTACATTTTTGTAAGAAAACAAAAATAGGCTAGGACTTGAGGTCCTACCCTATTTTTTTCTTTGATTATTCAGCTGATGAAGATGTGTATGATCCAAGAGCTGTATATACACTATCAAGAATTTTTTTCAATGAGTCACGAGATGTTTTAATTTGTTGTAAGAAAGGTGTACGTCCTTGGTCAGGAACAACCGTATCATCTGAACCCGCACTTGAAAGCATAGTATCAAATTGAGTTTTTGATTCATCCATCGCTTTCATAGCTGGTTCTACTTGTTGATTATAGCTATCACGTTGTGAAGCCGGCATTTTCTGACCGATATCTTGTGCATACTTTTTGTAATTATCGATTAATTTAGTATAAAGATTTTTAAAATCACCAATTGTTTTGGCATTATCGATTTCTTCATCAGTCAACAAGACAACTTCTGGAATTTCAACAGAAGATGTCGCTGATTTTGATGAACTACTTGATTTGCTTTCTGAAGTAGATGATTTTTCTACTTTGCTAGAAGAAGCTTTTGAATCCTTGCTTGATGATTCTGAAGCAGTTTTACCAGAACAAGCTGCTAACGTTGCAACCGACAAGAGAGCCACACCGGCTGTAAGAAGTTTTTTCATATTTTTTCTCCTATAGATATTGATTAATTATATTTTAAAATGAAATCTTTTTATTGTCAAATATTTTATGCACTTAATCCTTTTTATACCAGCTTTTATCACTAACTCTTAACATATTTTGCCGTCCTCTTCACAAAAACCAGAAAATAAATTTTTATTTATTCTGCGAATAAAGTAAAAGATTAGACAAAACGTCCAATCTTTGATGAATGCTTGAAATAACTGAATAAGCCCGTAGCTGATTGTTTAAAGAACTACATCGAGGTATTAAAGTAAGTTTCTAACATATTTATTTGCCTTTTAACTGCAACAGTGCATAAAATGTGTGAAACAAGATTTCGCTCCTGTTTCTTTTTTTCATTGATGAAGTAATTGATTGAACTCTTCTTGAAGTTCCTTGTTGTCCGTTGGTTTTAGATACATCTTTCCACCATTAGTCGTTGGAGAATGAAAGACAATACCTTCTCCTGTATCTGTAATGGCAAAGAAATAACTATGCACATCTGGATACTTGTCCCAATTGCTATAGCGTTCCACGATGCGGTATTTTGCATTTCCTTGACCAGTATCTGTATAAATGGCATCCATCTTACTATTTTCCCCTAGAGTATAGAGGTTGTCTGGTCCTACATCACCGCCAGCGATGCCTTTTTGATAGTTGGGTTGGCCCATCTTTTCGCCCCAGGTCTTCATAAATTCTGCTAATTTTGCTGATTTTTCTGCATTCCAAGGCGTTTTTTCCTGGCTTTGGCTATTTCCCGCTGATGGTGTGCTGTCAAAAGTTTGCCAGTCAAAACTCTTGAGATCCAGTTTATCCTCATCCGATTTTCCAAAGAGGGCATTCAGATCTGACCCCGGTACTTGGACTTCTTCTTCCTGGAATTTGGTCGCAGCTTGAGGCGTCTTTTCTATCCGCGAGAGCACGGCTACTCCTCGACCAGTACCAGATAACCAACTTACTTCTAGGACTTCTCCTCCCTGATAGAGGGTTGTCGCATTGCGCGCTCCACCGTGTCCAGCAACGAAACCTTCAGCTAGTAGAGTCGGTTTTTGGTCCTTGAGGTAATAGACCCCTGTCACAAAGTAGCTTCCATCGGTCTGCTGATTGGCGATGATCATCTCATCTACCCCATCACTATTTAAGTCCTTAAAGGCATAGCGGACGGCTTCTGGCTGGTTGATCACGGTCTCGATCACCCAGCTATTTAGCATCCGATCTTCTCTAGATAATTCCGTATTCAATTTTGAGATGGCATCTAAATCTTTTGAAGTGGCAAAAATCTTTTGGTAGTCTGAAAAAACAGACTGGTATAATTGTTTGTTATCTGTTTTTTTCGCTTGTTTCTTTGTTGAAGTCTGGCTCGTTGCAGCCTCTTTTTTGGGACTGGACTGGCGTTGGTATCTTTGGTAACATCCTGTTAACATGACCATACTCGAAGCCACTAAGCCCAATTGCATCCATTTTTTTCTTTTCATCTGATCTCCTATAGTCTCCCTTATTTTCATACTAAACTTTATTATACTAAAAAAAGCGTGAGGAAGAAATCCCTTCGTCACACTTAGTTTATTTTATTCGGTTTGGCTCGACGATCCGTTTGACTTTCAATATGCTCTTTCACCAAGGCAACCACCTCATCATTGGTTGGAAGGTCCGAGTGCTGGGCATCTTCCCCCGTCACCGTAATCTCCGTATAGCTAGCTGCTTGGTTTTGGTAGATATATTTCCCAGCGGAAACACTGGCGTCCGGGACCAACTCATCTGAATCATAGGTAATAGTCCCTGCTACTGAATACATATGAAGGGTTGTGGGGATAGCTTCTTTTCCCTTGATAAAGTCAGCCAACATCTCAGATTTATTTTTGATATTGGTCTCCGTGAAATTATAGGGAGTTCCGATGGTCATAAGGGTCTTGAGATCTATATCGTAATCTCCTAGATAATTTTCAATAAAGGCTGTATAAATCAAGCCACCGTTGGAATGACCCAAGCCCTTAAAATTATTAAAATTATATTTTTCTTGAAGGGCTTCGAAGGCTTGATTAAATAGTTTAGCTTGCTTTTTAATATTGCTATAGCCATCTTTGTTGTTTTCAAAACCAACCACAATTACCGGCTCATTGTCCTTGGCATCCATACTTCCACTATAGGTGATATGCCCATCATTCCAAACTTTGACCTTGAGCAGGCTGTGTTTGGTTCCTTGGCGGTCTTGGTTGAGCTTGGTCACCAAGCCATCAAAGCGGTTCTCTGTCGCTGAGCTTCCCGGAATCATGATGATGGGAGACAATTTTGAATTATAAAATTTCTCAATTTTTGAAACATTGGTCCGAGTCCAGCTATAAGAAGGAATGGCTAAGCCGATCAAGAAAAGACAGACCAAAGTAAGGACGATGGCTGTTTTTTTAGATTGCTTCATCGCTTTCTCCTTTCACTTTTAAATCTTTTCGAATACGATTTCCCATGCGGACAAATGGTAGATAAAGGAGCACATCGATGGCAAAACAAAGGATACTGACAGCTAAGGCTCTCAGACTTCCTCCGGTTCCAATAAAGGCATAGAGAAGGCTAGGTGTCCCGTCTGGAACCGGATAGACGGCTGCTGGCATCAGCTTGAAGCACAAAGCTACAGCTGCTATTCCCATATTCACCAAAGGAATCAATAGGAAGGGAATCACATAAAGTAGATTGAGAAGAACCGGTATCCCTACCATGAAAGACGCCCCATTGTTAAAGAGACTTGGAAACAGACTGAGGAGGCTGACTTTCTTGTCCTTTTGACTTCGCGAAACCAGCAGGATCGCTACCAATAAGGCTAGAACTGCACCAATTCCACCTACCAGACCAAAACTGCGGTACAAATTGGTCAAGGTATAGAGATGAGGAATGCCTGTTGTCGTATGATTGGTGACGGCATAAGTCAGATTTTCCAAGGCAAAACTATCATCCGCAATCGAGTTCAAGGCAAAAACCTGACTGTTTCCTACCCAAGCCGATAAGCCATTCAAGAGTCCCATGACAAAGGTGGATAAGAGATGATGACTAGTCACCGTCAGTGAACTGAAAAACTGACCGATAGTCTGAAAGACACTGTACTGATTGCCCAGGACTAAGAGGCCATTTAAACTGACTCCTAAGAGCAGAGACAAGAAAATGGGACGCACAGTTTTGGGCTGATAGATGAAATCTTTGTCCACAATCTGGTCGTCACTGGCTTTAGAGAATCGAAAGATCTGCCCAATTAGATAGCCTAAAAAAATGGCTAAGAGAATATTGGTCGTCGCAGGGAGATTGATTCGCGTCAGTTGCCCATCATTAAGTGGCCCCACCAACAATTCCTGGGACCCTACAATCAGGCTGACCAAAAGCGCGGTGACCCCGGCTGTCCCTGTACTGCGACCGTAGTGCCCAGCTGTATATTTCCCAGCAAAGTAGGTTGCTAAAGGCCCTGCAAGACCTCCTAGAAAGTTAGAAAAATTAATGAGAACTTGACTGACCACTTGATCCCATGGCAACCAACTATCCATCGAAAAGAGCTGATGGATATAGCCTCGATCGGAAAAGACCGATAAGGCGATCACCCGAATGATTCCAGAAAATAGGAAAAAAGGAAATAAGGAAACCAGGGTTTTCTGGGAAATTTGTATCAAACTTTTTTCTCGTAACCAGAAAAACTTCTGGACTAAATATTTGGTCATGGGGCCTCCTGTTCGAGTTGATTGACTTATTCACGTTGCTTACTTTCTTCTTATTATACCATACTGGCGAGCGTTTCCTTTCGTTTGGAGAAACGTCATCAGTTGAGAATGCTGTTAAAATTTTCAAAACTTTTCAAAAACTCTTTGACAGGGGTCTTCATTTCCTCTATACTATTTGTTAGCTAATAAAACGATGGATCAGGTTAACATCAGTCCTGTTACGCTTACTGCGATTGGATCTGGCGGAAAATCAGATCGTTACCATGGATTTTCATCCGATTTTATACCAAAGTCCATATCTTTAGGAAGATTTAGGAGGAATCAGACACCGATGTCACAAGAAAAAATTTCAGCCAAGGTCCTCTATGCTATTTTTGCAACAGGGATCCTTTCCTTTTGCGGAGTGGCTGGAGAAACTGCCATGAATATCACCTTCCCAATATTGATGAAGGAATTTGAGATCAATACTGCAACCGTCCAGTGGGTCACCACCATCTATCTTCTAGTGGTTGCCTGTGTAGTCCCCCTATCTGCCTACCTCAAGCGCTCTTTTAAAATGAAGTCCATCTTTTTAGTTGGAAATCTTCTCTCTGTTTTAGGTGTTCTTATCGACTTCCTTGCTCCAAGTTTTGGCTTTGTGGTCCTGGGGCGATTGGTCCAAGGAATGGGGGTTGGTTTTGCCCTTCCTCTAATGTTTAATATCATTTTAGAGCAGGTCCCAAAACGCAAGATCGGTCTCATGATGGGAGTGGGGACCCTGATTACAGCTATCGCTCCCGCCATTGGGCCTACTGTCGGTGGTCTCTTGACAGCTAACTTCGGTTGGCGGTCCATCTTTTTGGTTCAATTCCCGATCCTTCTAGCTTCGCTAGTTGCAGGACTTCGCTCCATTGAACAAATCAGTACAGTCAAACGAGAAACGCTTGATATCATGAGCCTTCTCGCCATTATTGCTTCATTTTTAGGCTTGATTTTAGGGATTCACGGTCTTTCTGATCATGCTTTCTTTAGTTTTTCTGTCCTTGGTTGGCTGGTGATCGGGTTCTCGGGACTCGTTCTCTTAATCTGGCGGTCCAATCAGTTGGAGACTCCCATTATCAACCTTGCCATCTTAAAGAACCATCTCCTCACAGGCCATGTTCTTGCCTTTTTTACTTTTCAATTAGGTTCTCTGGCCATGAGTTTTCTCTTGCCCAATTATGTCCAATTGGTCAACCACTCGAGTACCACGCTTGCAGCCTTGATGCTGCTTCCAGGAGCCATCATTGGGGCTGGTTTTGCTCCTTTCTCTGGTCTCATTCTAGATAAGTTGGGCGCCCGTAAACCGATTCTCCTTGGAGCTGCTTTAATCCTTCTGGCCCATTTCCACTTTACCCTCTTTGGCCTGAAGCTGACAAATGGCTTGATTCTCATCTTTTACATGATCTTCATGACCGGTATGGGATTGGCCTTTGGCAATATCATGACCAACGGACAAAAACAACTCTCTCTGGAAGAGCAACCCGATGCGAACGCGATCTTTAACACCCTGCAACAATTTGCAGGCGCTGTCGGAACAACCCTGGCTTCCTTGATCGTTGCCATGAGCCAAGCCAATCAAAAGATGGACTTCACCCAAGCCACTGCTAAAGGAAGCCGCAACGGTTTTATGGTCCTATTTGCCTTGGGTATTTTCCAACTCCTTCTCTTATTTTGGGTTGTGGGAAAAGAAAATGAAACGAACTAATTTATCTCATCAAAAACAGCACAATTTGCTGTTTTTTTATTCTCCTTTTCTGACCCGTGTGACAATGCCATCAGGATCTTGAAAGGTAAGGCCACTACCGCTAAATAAACCTTGCTAGAATAGACGTATACCCTATTCTTTCTTTTTTTCTTGTAATGCCAAATTTTACAACTAAAAAATTCCATTAAATTGTCTAACTTTTATCATTTGAGTTAAAATCCTTGCTTTCTTTCTGTATTTTATTTATAATCATTCTAAACAAGGTGGAGGAGACATTGTATGACTGAAACGAAACATGGAGTAGATGAATCATTTAGCGATCGCTTGAATATCCTGAGGGCTGCTGTTCTCGGTGCCAATGATGGAATCATTTCTATCGCTGGAGTGGTGATCGGGGTGGCCAGTGCCACACCAAACATCTGGATTATTTTCCTATCTGGCTTATCTGCGATTCTGGCAGGTGCTTTTTCGATGGCGGGCGGTGAGTATGTCTCTGTTTCCACACAAAAAGACACGGAAGAAGCCGCTGTGAACCGCGAACAAGCCTTGTTGGATCGCGATCCAAAGTTAGCGAGAGAATCTCTCTACCACGCTTATCTTCAAAATGGAGAATGCGAAACTTCCGCAAAGATTTTGACAGAACGTGCCTTTCTGAAACACCCACTCAAGGCCCTGGTCGAAGAGAAATATGGTATCGAATACGAGGAGTTTACCAATCCTTGGCATGCTGCTGCATCTAGCTTCCTTGCTTTTTCGGTTGGTTCCCTTCCTCCAATGCTCTCTATCATTCTCTTTCCAACTGCCTATCGTATTCCGGTGACGGTCTTCGTTGTTGGGCTATCCTTGATCTTCACTGGCTATACCAGTGCAAAACTGGGAAAAGCTCCAACCAAGCAAGCCATGCTTCGCAACCTCATCATTGGCCTTCTCACCATGGGTGTGACATACTTCTTCGGACAACTCTTTAGTATCTAAAAAGCTGAGACTTCTGTCTCAGCTTTTCTTATGCTTCTAATAAGGCTTGTGCTTGTTTTTCCAGTCCTGCGACCGCTTCATCTGTCAAGACCAATTCACCTGTTTCCCAAGCTTCTGGGTTAACGGTTGTTCCAGTAAACTCTCCAACTACTTGAGTCCGAACGAATGGCAAGAGCGCTTGGTAAGCCGCAAACATTGGTTCGTGTCCGGCATTGGCTACTGAAGAAACCGTTACGATCTTGTCTTGAAGGGCAGATGGACCACGCGTTTCTGATAGGTCAAGGGCACGGCTCAGCCAGTCGATCAGATTTTTCACCACGCCTGGAATCGCAAAGTTATAAACTGGCGAGAAAATCCAGATGGCATCTGCAGCAAGAACTGCATCACGCGCTGCCTGCACAGCAGGCAGGGTTGGTGTTTCCAAATCTTGGTTCATCATTGGAATGTCCTTGTAGTCCAAGTAAGTCACCGTTGCTTTTCCTTCAAGAAGACTTTCTGCTTTCTTAGCCATTTGGTGGTTAAAAGATCCTTGACGAAGAGATCCGACGATAAATAAAATGTTTTTCATAGTTGTTTCCTCTTTCTGTTGTAAGATTATTTATTACAATAGCTATTATACAGAATCATAATGTAATGTCAAATATTACAACTCGGATTTTTAAACTTCTATTCCAGTTCACTATGGGAGGGCCAAGAGGAGTGATAAAAAAGGTTGGACAAAAGTTTCCAACCTTCAATAAATCATAACCGTATAAATCTGTAGAGGATTAATATCCAAGAAAAACGACTCCCAGAGATCTTTACAATCCATTTTAGAACTACTTTTTTATCAGCAAGGTAATTCTCAATCCCAAAATTCTGTTCTCGCTACTACTCCTCGTTAGACAAATCCGTAGCCAACATTTCTTTGATAGATTCGCTGGATAAATCTGTCATTTCAGCAATCATCTCGATACTCATCCCCTTCAAAGATAGTTTTTGAATCAGAGACTGCTGACCAGCTTGAACTCCCAACTCCATGCCTTCTTGTCTGCCTTGTTCCAATCCCTGTTCAAGACCACGCTCGAGGCCTTGTTCGAGTCCCTGTTCAAGACCTTTTTTCAACCCTTTCTGAAATCCGGCTTCCAGTTGTTCTTTCCGAAAGGTATCCATGCTCATTTCCCAATTTTCTCTGATACGAATCCGTTCATCAATCATTTCTTTTTCCTCCCTTGTCCAATTTGATGGGATCAGGAGCGATTCTGCCTGCTCGATCACTTGATCTGGTTGATGACTGAATGGGCGATTGCCAAAGAATTCAAGCCATTGTCTCCAGTGAGCATTCAACTCCGTATCTCTACTTTCATTATACTTATCCAACTCTAAAAAGGCAACCTTTAACATATTGTGCGCTACTCCATCCTTTCGAGAGCTATAAAGAGGAGATCCATCTACCGTATGGCGCATTTCATAGACATTGACTGGTGAATCTAAATGAGGAAAAATACTTCGCTCCAGGATAGCGATCCCATAGACCGGCTCCAGCTCCTGGTACATAGAATGTGTCGCCCCTTTCTTTCGCTTGCGTTGGACATTTTCTACCAGTTGATTGGCTAAATAATAGTGGAAACGATTCAAGAAATACTCTTGCTTCAAAACTTGAATCTCAATGATCACTTCAAGCCCGCTATCTAGCCTTGCTCTCACATCAACGGATGTTTCAAAAGGAAGATCCCCTAAAAACCCCTGCTCATGGATTTGGTCTCCTTCTAAAATCTCAACGGACTCTACTGGCAGATCCAATACTTCTCGGATGAATTTGGCCGTCACATCCGGTAGACTAAAAATCTTTTTCGCCATTAAATCCAAGGTGGGCGATACATACTCGTGTCGTTTCTTCATAGCAACCTCCAATGATTTCGTGTAGGGAATCCCCTCACTTATACCATTCGAAAAAATTGCAGAAAAAGAGGCTGGGACAAAAGTCCTAGCCTCTCAATTATTTTTGGATTGTCGAGCGAGACGCAGTGGTTGAGTGGGCTCTACTACGCTGATTTCATCAGCTTTTACAGCCCTACTCAACTGTGCGGAGGTGGGACGACGAAATCGAATTCTAACGAATTACCGATTTCTGTCCCACTCTCGCTTTTATGCATGCTCCAATCCTTTTCGTGTATTTTCTTTAATGGTTTCGGCTGAATGGAGTAATTTTTCTTTTTCTTCTTCTGTCAAATGCAAGTCCAATCGTTCAATAATTCCTTTTCGACCTACAATTGCTGGGTAGCCAAGATAGGTTCCATATTCTGGACGATAGTTAGACACTGGCATTTCCTCGTGGCTATCATTGATCACAGCTTCTGCCAAGCGTTGGGCTGCTGTTGCAATCCCAAAGTTGGTATAGAATTTACCAAAGAAGACCGTGTGGCCACCGCGCAAGGACTCGTAGTTGATGGCGTCAAGCTCTTCTTGAGAGAAGAGATCGGTAATGGCGTGTCCTTTGACACGGACCTGACTCCAAGCGACAAATTGAGAATTTCCATGCTCACCGAGGTTGTAACCTGATACACTGGCAGGGGAGACCTGCAAACGATCCGCAACTGCGCGCTTCATTCGAGCTGTATCCAGTAACGTCCCTGTCCCAATCACCTGCTCTTTTGGAAGGCCGGTATATTGTTGATAAAGTTGAGTGACGGCATCAACTGGATTGGTCACTACCAATAAGACCCCGCTAAAGTCAGAAGCCTTCAAATCACGCGCTACTTGCACCACTTGCTTGCTGGTATAGGGAAGCTCCGCAAAACGGTCATCAGTGTTATTAGCCTGCAACTCAATATTTCCAAGAGTCGACACTACGACATCCGCGTCTTTTAAAGCCGCGTAGTCATTGACCGTGATATGAACCGGATACCCTGTATTGGCAACCGTATCACAGAAATCCAAGGCATCTGCCTTGACCTTTTTCTCATTGGTATCAATCAAGACCAAGTGATCACAGGTGTGTTTCAAAATCATGCTGTGGGCCAAGGTGGCACCCACATGCCCCAAACCAATAATACCAATTTTTCTTGTCATCAGAATCCTCTTTTCTAGTATCGATCACACTGTTGGTGAGGATAGCTCTTTGTTGACTCTATTCTACCACAATTCTAGAAAGGCGGATTGAAAAAATGGGAAAATTTTCAAGTTTTTTTCAAAAAGAAAAGAGGCAGTGCCTCTTTTAACGGCTCAGGAAAGAAGAGTTTCAATCTCTTCAAGCGACAAACCCGTCATCTCCGATATCAGATCAGGCGTCATTCCTCGCGAGATCATCTCGCATACCAACTGTTTACGGCCTTGTTCCAAACCTTGTTCCAGACCTTCTTCACGCGCTTCGTCTATAGCCGTCTCCAGGGTCATATCATAATTTTCTTGAATACGAATCCGCTCGTCTATCATGGTCTTCTCCTCCTTGGTCCAGCTAGATGAATCCAGTAATGAATCTGCGTGGGCGACAGCCTGACTGGGAGCTTTTGTAAAGGGAAGATTCCCAAAAAACTCTAGCCACTGTCTGCCTGCATCTGTCAGGTTCTCATCTTTATTATACTTGTCTAGCTCTAAAAAGGCAACCTGCAGAAGATTTTGGTGCTTGCCATTCTTATAATAGGCCTTAAGTTGCTTGCCGGACCGGCTATTGGTCAGCCAGTATTTATTGATGGCGGCCTCTTCGTCCAGTAAGAGCGACTTCTCCAAAATTGCAATCCCATAGACTGGCTCCATCTGCTCGTACATCTTATGCGTTTGGCCTTGCTGGCGCAGTTTTTGCACATTCTCCACCAGCTGATTGGCCAAATAGTAGTGGAACCGATTCAAGAAATACTGCTGCTTGCGAATCTGGATCTCGATGATCACCTCGGTCCCGTCGTGGAGCTTGGCTCTCACATCCACCGCAGTGGAGAACAAATCATCCTCCTCATAGGCCATGCTGTGGGGCTGGCTTCCTTCCACAATCTGAGCGTCCGCTACATCCAGCTCCAAAATGTCCCTAATAAATGCTGCCGTCACCTCCGGCAAACTAAAAATCTTCTTGGCCATGATATCCAAGGTCGGCGATACATGCGCGTGTCTTTTCTGCATCCCTGCTCCTTTCCGATAAAAAATAGAGGGAAAGTCACTCTACTTCTATCATTCGAAAAAAATTTGGGAAATAGGAAGCATCTTATCTTGTCGCCTTTTTTAATGCTTGTTGAAGTTCTTCATCAACCGCATAGACATATAGCCCGTTAACTCCACGGGTGAGCAGAACATTTAACTCATTTCGCAATAATGTTTCTCCGTAATTAATCATTTCACCTGATTCAAGTTTTCTGTTTTGAACAGCACTTTTATTTTTGCTTTCACTTATATCAAAAATAATTTTCCCGTCTCTATATTTGACAGATGGGCCAATGATAACTCCCACATAATTTAGATCAAATCCCTGAACGGTAAACGTTGAGCCAATTTCATGAATCGTTTGAGACTGCTCTATCCAGGATAAATGTTTAGATTCTTTTTCTTTTGCAAGTTGTCTGTTCCACGGACAAGACCAGTCTCCGATACGGACACACCAATAGTCAGAATCCTTCGGTTTTGATTGACTACTATATTCCCAATCATAGGTTGCTGTTAAGCGTGAAATCCCTAAACTCTGATTATCATTTTTTTCCTTGATTGCACTTTGAAGTTCTTCAGGAGAATCAAAAACTCTAATATCATAATCATTATCAATTGGAACCTCATTTACAACTCCAACATCAATCAGGTTCCTTATCCACTCAACTGTTTCTTTAGTTGCATGGATACGCATTTGGTTATGTAGCGTAATGAGATTTCCTTTTAAATTGGCTTCATGTTCCAATTTCAAGAAAGCATCATCTGTCCATATTTGGGATTTGTTCATGATCTGATTTTCATCATAAACAAGTACTACTACTTTTGATTTAGAAAGTAAATCATTTAGATGATTCCCACCTAGATAAGCTTGATTTTTTGCAGTCAATAATAAATGACCTTCATCAACCACTACAATTCCAGCATCAGTTTTTTCTTTTTTCAGAGCATTTAAAAATTGAGTTGGTTTCATCACAACATTAATATTTGATCCACTCTTCCATTCCAATTTTTTCTCAATTTCTTGGTAAACACTGAGTTGATCATCATGATTCACAACCAAATTGATATCATTGTTCTCACGAATCATTTGAGTATCTTCAGAATTCAACAAATCATCGATGAGGGAACTCATCAAAACCGTTTTCCCTGCACCAGCATCACCCTTTACTAAAATTAGAACTCCTGTTTCATTTTTACTAATGACAGATGTAATTTTGAGCAATATTTCATTTTTGGCCTTCACTTGTTCATCTGTTAACTTGTGAAATGGAGAGGATTTAAATATCGCTGAATTTCGAATAAAACTTTCTGCTGGGAATAAATAATGGTTTTTCCGATTTAGGGTTCTCCATATCTTTGAGAAAATCTCGTCTAACTCTTCGGAAGTATAATATTGGTTTTGAGGATTTCCTCTTCTATTCTGAACCCTTTCAACTTGGTCAACACTTGATAAGTAAAGCATTAACCTATTCTCAATATCCAAGGTCAAAGATTTATTGAAATGGTTGTGTCCAATAACAAACATTTTAGAGGTTTTAGATTGTTCAAATTGTCGCCAATCTTCTCGGTCTTTCTTTATATCATCTGATAGGTGCTGATTTGTTCTACGAATGATATCTGTTGTTTCTCCGACATAAACACTATACTTGTTTTTATTCTCATCGTTTACGATGTATACAGTTGGATAATCAAAGATAAGCTTAGAATGTTTCGGAGCAATCGTTTCTTTTAATTGATCAAATGTTCGATTTGAATAATCGATTTCTATAACTACGGGTGATTGAATATTGCTCATTTTTTCTCCAAGTCCGTATATTTTTTATTATTTCCCTTGCTTAATTCTACAGGATATTTTTTTGCATTTATATCAATTTTCTCTTTTATAATTTCTTCTACATCCAGATTCAAATTATCTGCTAACATGAAAGAATACATAAAAACATCCGCAAGTTCTTCTTTGATTTCTTTTAATGACTTTTCAACTACTTCCTCTGATTGTTTCCACTGAAATAGTTCCAACAATTCGCTCGCTTCTAGTGAAATCGAAATGGCTAAATCTTTTTCATTATGAAACTTTCTCCAGTCACGTTCATCTCTAAATTGATTAATTAAGTCGATTAATTCTTTCATCCGTCTATCCTTTTCCTGTACATAATCTCCTATTATTATAGCATGTTTGGGAAAGAAATTAACGCTTTCAAAGCATTTTGTTGGGATTTGGCGCAAAAAAACGAACCTGGTCTGGTCCGTTTTTTCTTAGTCTAATTGAATCCCTTTTTCTGCTAGGTTATCCAGGCATTCTTGGAGGTAAGTGTCCTGATGCTCTGGATAGATAGGGGTGCTCAAGCCTTCTTCTTCCAGCTCTGGGTAGGCTGGGCAGGTCTTGCCTCGGTAGGTCGGTTCCCACCACTCTGGGCTGACCTTGTAGCCACGAGCGGTCATCTCCTCCATGATCAGGCGGTGATAGGCATAGAGGCGATAGGGCGAGTAGTCAAAGACATAGTTGACCGTCGCATGCTTCTTGCCCCAGCCATTGCCTCGAAGGGCGCAGCATTCCCGGTGTTGGCCGAGAAGCTGGGGACGAGGGAGTTTGCTGATCAAATCTTGGTGCCACAGTCTCATCTATAACCTCCTAGTAGCGTCGAGTCTTGCAAGTAGCGATTGGGGTAGCGCTCTAGGAGCGTTTGGATCCCCTTGATGAGATCCTCTTGGCTAGCTTGCCCATGCTGGTACTTCTCAAGTAGCAACATGAAGTCGGCCTTTTCCTCAGGAGTCGCATGCTTTTTGAAATAGCCCCAGATATGCTGGAAGGCATTGGAGACCTGGCCACGATTTTCCGGCAAGGCTAGTGCTTGCTGGATCAGGTCCTCGACATGGCTGACCTCCACCTGGTCTTGCTTTAGGTATTCCCGGATCTCCTTGTAAATGTTGCTGGAATGACTCAACACTAGGTATTTATTTTTCGCCCATAGGACTTGGCAGTGATGTTTTTGATCCACTCGTGTCTCCTTTTGATCTTCTCTATCAATAGTCCTCCCATTATACCATGGAAATGAGTGAAGTTATAAAAAAGAGGCTGGGACAAAAGTCCTGGCCTCTCAATTGTCTTTAGATTGTCGAGCAAGACGCAGTGGTTGAGTGGGCTCTACTACGCTGATTTCATCAGCTTTTACAGCCCTACTCAACTGTGCGGAGGTGGGACGACGAAATCGAATTCTAACGAATTACCAATTTCTGTCCCACTCTCTCTTTCATGGATTACAAGGCTGTGATGGCTGTGATCAACCCAAAGATGATCCCTGGTGCATTGGCTGCAGCAAGTGGGATATCGCGTTCTTTTTTAAAGAGTCCGTAATAGACCCAAAGGCTACAGTTGATAGCGGCAACTAAAGGTTGGACAAAGTTTCCTTTGTGACCAGCGAGGTTATCCATGATTTGTGGGAAGTAAGACACGTACATCATCACAGACATAAAGGTCGCAACCCAACCAAGAATTTTCATTTGTTTTTCATTCATTTTCAAAATACCTTTCATTTTTTGAGTACGCACTATTCTAACGCTTGCCCTGTTCAAATGCAAGTCTTTTTTTCAAATGTTACCGAACTGTAAAGTGTCACAATCTTGTGATTTTGCAGGAAGATGGATTTCTCTTCGAGAGAGTCTTCTCTATAGTAATTATTTTAGACACTTTGTCTAATTTTTTTGCAAATATAATCATTTTCATCTTGAATAGCATGCAAATTAATTGCATTATCTTCCTACTTATGCTATCTTGATACACAGAGGTAAAATTTTATGAATAAACAAAAAATCAACCAAATCGTTGGCTCGATCGGTGCCTTTATTGGGATTATCGTTTTCATTGCCTACATCCCACAAATTATTGCTAATTTACAGGGAAACAAGGCCCAACCTTTCCAACCCTTGTCAGCTGCTATTTCTTGCTTGATCTGGGTCATTTATGGTTGGACAAAGGAACCTAAAAAAGACTGGATTTTGATCATTCCGAATTCGGCAGGTGTCATCCTAGGAGGATTGACTTTCCTTACATCACTTTAATAGAAAGCGAACAAAGACTGAACTCGACTGGTTCAGTCTTTTTTATATCCCTTTGAAAAGCAAAAACAATCGCTGTCGATTTTCGCAAAAAAGCCCGCTATGAGCAAGCTAAAAAAATTGACAATTCTTTTCTTTGAATAACCTATGCTGGATTATTGTGCAAAAATATCCAAATAATATCTGATTATTATTAGAGTATATTGAAACTTTCCGCTGTGAGAAAAGTGCCTGAAATAATTATGTTTCAGGCACTCGGAATTATTGAGACCTTAGGCTCAATAATTAGTCATGGAACTTCTTCGAAGTTCGCTGACGTCCGTACTCACCTAAGGAAAGTTTCTAATTTAATTTGAGTTTCTTTTCCTAAATCTGCACAATCTTACGGTAGCTCCGAGAGGTGATCCAAAAGACGATCAGGTAGGTGACGAGAAAGACAGCACAGACACTGAGGGTCACGACGAGGACTTGGCCACTATTGATGACGCCGAGGACTTTGAGAATCAGGCGGATCATATGGTAGGCAAAGGCCAGGTGGACAAAGGCAAAGATGAGAGGGAGGAAGAAGACAGTCCGCACTTGACGGTTGATGGTCCGTTTGACCTCGTGTTCATCGAGCCCCACCTGTTGGAGGATGACGAAGCGGTCACGGTCTTCATAGCCTTCTGAGATTTGCTTGTAGTAGATGACGATGACCGTTCCGACCATAAAGATCAGTGACAAGAAAATACCGATAAAGAAGATGCCGCCAAAGAGGCTATTCAACCCTGCCACATCATTGGCACGGTTCCCCCCATAGACAAATGTTCCTTGGGCCTGTTGGCTGCTCAATTCATCGATCATCTTGTCATAGCTAGCTGCTAGCTTGAGTTGCTGATCTTCATCGACATTGACATTGAAACCACCATAGATATTGGTATAGATGGCAAGATTTGGAAACTGGGCGATAAAGGCTGAGAGGTCAGGTACGATTAGGTAATTGAAATCCTCCGTTATCATGTTATACATGTTGGGCACGTGATCGGTGATAAAATCCTTGGTCACTTCTTCCTTGACTTGGAAGTCTTGGCCATTGATAGTGAACTGCTTTTGCCCCTTAAGAGCCTTGTTATGAGCAAAGAGGATGACTTGGTTGCCGGTCAGATCAACCTTTTCTCCTGTCATTTGTTCATAACTAGCTGCATCAAAGACCAGAAAGACGGTTTTAGGAATGACCTTGCGTTCATCAGCTTGATAGACAGTGAAATCCGTGCCCTTTTGTGATTTGACCCCAAAGTTGGCATAGGTCATCAGGTCACGATTTTTGATCTCAAGATGATGTTCAGACGCAAATTCATCAAATTTCTGATTGATTAGCTCCAGGTCTACCCCTTTTCCTTGGACAGAGAAATCATGAGGCGCCATGATTTTCTTGACCATTTCGCTACCGACATAGATGTTAGTGGCTGCAGAGATGGTCACCAGCACCATGGTCGAGAGGATGGCAATAGTCGCAAGCCCCACTGCATTTTTCTTCATACGATAGATGAGGTTAGAGACCGAGATCATGTTGTTAGGTTGGTAATAATACCCCTTCTTTTTCTTAAGCAGGTGCAAGAAGACGGTGATCCCCGCATTAAAGAGCAGGTAGGTCCCGATCATGACCAGGATAACGGCTAGAAAGAAGATCAAAATCGCAGACATGGGGTCTTTGACAGACAAAGCCAGGTAGTAGCCAAAACCGAGAGAGGCTAAGCCCAGGATGGTTTGGGGCCACAAGAAGCGAGCTTTCTTTTCACCACTCGCTTTCTCACGTGTCAGTTGCAGAGCATTCAAACGAAGAATCCGCCAAGCGTTGAGAAGAACCAAAAGGGCAAAGATGAGACCAAAGGTGACAAAAACTAAGACCACAATCCCAGGTTGGAAGGTGGACACTAGCTGGACCTTCATCTTCATGAGTTTCAAGAGAAAGGCAAAGATCAGCTTGTCAAAAAGGGCTCCAATCAAGACACCGGCTGAGATGGTTAGAAAGCCAAAAAGCAAGAGTTCCTTGAAGATCATGCTGATGAGATGGCGTTTTTCAAGGCCTAGCATGCTGTAGATCCCCAGCTCCTTGGAGCGATTTTTCATGACGAAGCTATTGGCATAGAGCACGATGATAGCTCCCGCAGCATTGACCACGAACAGTCCCAAGACCAGGGTAAATATCATGGGATCTCCCCCTCGAAGCTCATGAATGTGAGGATTAAAGGTCAGGGAGTCAAAGAGGTAGGCGATGGTCACTGCGAGAATGACCGCAATCGCAAAGGGATAATAGAGCTTGCGGTTCTTGATCAGATTGGAGCAAGCTAATTTAGTGGTTAATCGTAACATCTACTCCACCTCACTTGCCATGACCGTCAAGGTATCCGAGATTTCTTGGAACATCTGACGCTCTGTTTTTTCCCCGCGGAAGATCTGGTTGTAAAGGATCCCATCCTTGATAAAGAGCACGCGCTTGGCCCTCGCTGCTGCGGCGGTTGAGTGGGTCACCATGAGGATGGTTTGTCCCATGCTATTGATATCTTCAAAGACATCGAGCAAAGCAGCCGAAGATTTGGAATCCAGCGCCCCTGTTGGCTCATCAGCAAGGAGAATTTCAGGTGAGGTGATGATGGCCCGTGCTACAGCCACCCGTTGCTTTTGCCCACCAGAGATTTCGTAAGGATATTTTTCTAAGAGCTGGTGAATGCCCAACTCCCAACTCACGCTATCCACCTTACTCATCATTTCCTTAACGGATCTGCGTGAGAGGACGAGAGGGAGAAGGATATTGTCCTTGACGGACAAGGTATCCAGCAGGTTGAAGTCTTGAAAGACAAAGCCTAGTTTTTCCCGACGAAAGCTCGAGGCATCCTTGTTCTTGATAGTTGAAGTATCGGTACCGTTGAGGTAGACACGTCCTTCGGTCGGCTGGTCCAGCATGGCCAGGATATTGAGGAGGGTCGATTTCCCGGATCCTGATTCTCCCATGATGGCAACGTACTCCCCTTTTTCAACAGTGAAGTGAATATCCTTTAAGGCTTCAACCTGCGTCCCTTGAAAGCGGGTTTTGTAGATTTTTTTGATGTGTTGAACGTCTAGCAATGACATACTTTTCTCCTTTTACTAGTAGATCAAGAAAAATTCTTGGGTTTGTTGTAGGACTTGGCGACCAAATTCTGCCTTTTCTAAATCGGTTTGGTCATACGGTTTATTAGTTTTTTTGAGTTCTTTCATCCATTTCAAGAGTTTCATTTTCTTGACCTCCTTTATTTGATGAGACTATTGTATACAAAATAAAAGGCGGCTACCATAACCTAACCTTTCATTTTACCGTTTATTTCTTACATTTTTGTAAGATGGAAAAAAACTAATTCATGACCAATTTCTTCTCTTCAAAGCGAATGGCAACCGTCGTGCCTTGGCCGACCTCTGAGTGGAGGCTGATCTTGTGACCCAATTGCTCTGCTATTTTCTTAGAAAGATAGAGCCCCAGCCCTGAGGATTGTTGGGTCATGTGGCCATTGTAACCGGAGAAGCCCCGCTCAAAGACACGGAGGACATCGCTATTTTTGATCCCAATCCCGCTGTCTTTTATATAGAGGGTCTGGTCTTTGAAATAGATTTCAATGCCACCTGTGCTGGTGTACTTGAGGCTATTGGACAAGAGCTGCTCGATGATGACCAAGAGCCACTTGCGGTCTGTGATGACAGCGACATCCAAATCATGCAGGTCCACTGTCAAGTTTTTTTGGATAAAAAAGAGGGCATATTTGCGGACCACTTCTTTGACCAAGTCCTCTACCGACACGCGCTTTAAGACCAGATCATCATGAAAACTCTCCAGTCGCAGGTACTGCAAAACCAGATTGGCATAGGAATCAATCTTAAAGAGCTCCTGCTCCATCTGCTGCTTGACAATGGGTGTCTCGACATCTTGCACCAAGAGCTGGCTGGCCGCAATGGGCGTCTTAATCTGGTGAACCCAGAGGGTATAGTAATCCATCAGGTCATTGAACTTGGCCTGGGCAGTCTTCCCTTCCTCCAAGCGCGCCTGCTGTTCTTCCGTGTATTTTTCATAAAGGAGGTGTTCCAGAGGCGAAGCAACCTCAACTTCCTCATAAAGTGCGGCTTTGCGGTAGTCTTGAAAGGTCATGGCGAAATCCCAGATCAAGATACAGAGGGCAAAAAAGCCTAGCACTAGGGTCGCATAGAGGAAAACCGTCCCTGTCTCTGGAAAGAGATAGGCAAAGACCAAATCGACGATCAAAAAGATGACCAATAGATAGAGTAGGCGCCTGCGAGATACCACATACTGCCAGAAGATCGTTCCAAATTTATTCATGGGTCAACCCGTAACCGATGCCTTTCTTGGTTTCGATGAAGTTTGACAAGCCAGCTTCTTCTAGTTTCTTACGAAGGCGGGCCACATTGACAGACAAGGTATTGTCATCAATAAAGAAGTCGCTATTCCAGAGCTCCTTCATCATGTCATCACGCGCCACGATACTGCCTGCATGCTCAAACAGGACGCGCAGGATCTGAAATTCATTCTTGGTCAGCTTGATGACTTCCCCTTCATACACCAAGTCCGTAGACTTGAGATTAAGGATAGCACCCCGGTGCTCCAGCAGATTTTGATCTGTCCCAAATTCGTAGGAACGGCGCAAGAGTCCTTGAACCTTGGCAAGAAGGACATTTTGGTCAAAAGGCTTGGTGACAAAGTCGTCTCCCCCCATATTGATGGCCATGACAATATCCATGGCTTGATCCCGTGAAGAAAGAAACATGATCGGAACCTTTGAAACCTTGCGAATCTCTTGGCACCAGTGGTAACCATTGTAGAGAGGCAGGCCAATATCCATGAGAATCAAGTGGGGATCACTTTCGACAAAGATCCCGAGGACATCCATAAAATCCTCTACTGCGACCACTTCATAGCCCCATTGTTCCAATAATTGTTTGACCTGTTGGCGAATAATTTCATCGTCTTCCACTAAGAGAATTTTATGCATGGCTTTCTTTCCTTCTTTTTTTCTTCTTCCTATTATAACAGATTAAACAGCAGAGAAAAAGGCTGTTTCAGATGGAAAGAAAAGCTGGGTCCTACTTTCTTGATAGGAGGCGCTTTTTCTACATCCATTTTTGTGCTATACTGAAAGAAATAAGACACGGGAGGCACAGATGTCGACGATTTTTGATTACCTAAAAGAAGTGACCTACGATTCCATTTATGACCGCCCCTTCAAGGAGCTGGATGTCCTCGCTTTGACAGAGCTGACCTATCTGCCCTTTGGACACATTGTGCCTCAAGGAGATACAACAGGGATCCCAGTGCGCCTGTCTGATGCGATGGAACTGATCGACCGGACAACCGATTTCATCGTGAGTAACCAGCACCTCCAATTAGTCGATGAATTAGCTAGTTCAAAGCGCTTTAAGAACATCAAACTCCTTAACTATGTCGATGACTACGATCCCGATGTACAAAAACAGTTTGCGGCCATGACCTATCGGCTTAGTCTGGATACGTATTTGGTCGTTTTCAGAGGGACGGATGACACCTTGATCGGCTGGAAGGAAGACTTCCACATGACCTATATGGACCATGTTCCAGCTCAAAGACGTGCAGCCAGCTACCTGCAAAATGTCATGAAGGAATTTCCGAAAGGACGCTTCTTAGTGGCCGGTCACTCCAAAGGAGGGAATCTTGCAACCTATGCCTGCTCTTACCTACCTGATTCCTTATTTGAACGTGTCGACGCGATCTACAGCTACGATGCTCCAGGGCTCAACAAGGCCATTATCGAAACTGAAGGCTACCAGCGCACGTCTCCAAACATTCGTCGCTTTGTCCCTCAAGGGTCCATTGTTGGCATGATGTTGGAAGTGCCAGAACCGACAACCATTGTCAAGAGTCGCGCTTTTGGTGGCTTTGCCCAGCACGACGCCTTTACTTGGGAAATCAAGGACTACAGCTTTGTGACCGTTTCTGAAACCAGTCCAGATAGCCATCAGACCGACCTGACCTTGAAGCAATGGGTTCGCGAAACATCGGCAGAGGAGCGCAAGAAGTTTTTTGACACCTTTTTTGGCATTTTTCTGGATGCCGGCATCACTTCCATCAATGACCTAACCGATCTCAAGCAGCTAGCCAAGGCCAAAGAAATCCTTCAAAATGCCCAGGATTTGGATCCAACCGAGCGGGAAATGCTGGAACGCTTGGCCAAGCAACTGATCGATACCCGCTTTCAAGCTTGGAAAAAATGGCAGACAGTGCCCCGCATCCTGGTTCAAATGGCCGCATTTTTCAAGCGAAAAAAAGCAGTCGAGCTTTCCTCACCGCTGCTCCTAGAGCACAAGGAGTGAGGCTCAACTACTGACCTCTTCACGCAAAAAGCATCTGAATAAATAACTTCAAGCGTACAGGACATTGATAAACCACTCTTTACAAAAATAATACAAGATATTCTGCAAAGAAAAATTATATGTTGTTAGTTATTCATGTCTACTTTGGACTTTCCGCCGTGAGAAAAGTGCTTGAAATAATATTTCAAGCACTCGGGAGTTTTGAGACCTTAGGCTCAAAACTAAGTCATGGAACTTCTATGAAGTTCGCTGACGTCCGTACTCACCTTAGGAAAGTCTTAAGAAGATTTTTTCAAATTCAAGCATCTGAAATTTCCTTTCAGATGCTTTTTTATTTTCTATTGGTTCTGAGGAGATGGAGCATCTGGTGTGCTTGCTTCTGTTACAGCTGAGCTTGCAGGCTCTGTTTCTGTCTCAGTGGTGGCAGGCTTGCTTCCTTCTGAAGCTGCTGCTTCTTTTTCCACCGGAGTTTCTGTAGCGACAGGCGTTTCAGCTGTGGAAGCTGGTTTGCCCGCTTCGCTTGCAGATGGGGCTGCAGCTAATTCTGCCTGGAAGGCTTGGATGGCCTGTAGTAAGGCTGCTTTATCACTCTTTGGATTAGCCAATTGGTCAAAGAGAGCTTCTAAGCGATCAAATACAGCATCACTAGCTCCCTTGTCCTGCAATTGTTGGTGTAGGGCCATCAATTGGTTATAGAGCTGTTGATAAAGAGCGACATCCCCAATTTGAGGCTCTTCCGTTTGCTTTTGTTTTTGCTTTTCAATGGTGTCACTGATTTCGCGTAGAAGTGCTTCCCCACTTGTAATAGCCTTTTCTGGATCAGATTCTTTTCCAAGTTGAGCCAAGCCTGCTTCAAAAGCAGTTCGTTTGCCTTGGTCTTCGACTTGTGGCAAGAGCGACTGGATTTGCTCTAAGAGAGCTGTCAAAATCTTGTTCTGTTGACGGGCTTCTGTTGCCTTATCCAATTCTCCATACAAGCCTTTGAGGAAATCATAAACCGCTACGTTGTAGGATGGGGTTTGACTTCCTTTTTGATCCAAAACTGTTTTTTCAATAGGATAGGTTTGGCCTTTTTCTTGGGAGAAGAGCTGGTCAATAGCTTGCTTAGTTTGGTAGAGCTCCATAAAGTGAGACTTGGAATCCCAAGCTTCTTCAAAGGCTTGAGCTCGGTAGAGCTTCAAGGCTAGATCAGCTGCCTTAGTGCGGAGTTCTGGTGTCAAGCGCGCATCGCTCAAGCTTTGGTAGAAATACTTGAGGTAATCGACCGATGTCACACCCGTCCGATCTTGCATCTCCTGAACAGCTTCTAATAGCTTCCCTTCCTGCTCTAAACGCTTGCTGTCCTTGGCAGTATAGGCTTCCTGCAATTGAGAGACCAAGTCTTCCTTCTTCAATTGGAAGGCTTCTGTGTCTAGCAAGCGCACTTGTTCCAGCAATTCTTGGTAACGACGATCCAAGGCTGTCTCTTCTTTTGGTTTGACCGCTTGAGTCGCATGAATGTACTGCGCATCAACCTGTTTGAGACTGGCTAGATAGCCCTCTGTTGAGTTACTTGGGAAACCCTTGACATTTTCCAAGAAGTGGCCCAAGATGAGCTCAATCCGTCGTTGTTGCAATGGATCAGAAGCATAGAGAGTCCGGCTTTCTGCTAAGAGCTGATTAACTCTGTCCTCTACGACTTTCTTGTCCAAGTCTCCTTTTTTGTAAGGAGATTGGATGGTTGGAAGACGGTGGGCTAAGTAGCCTGCTAGTCCTGCTGAACGTACCTTGATGTAGTGGTTGTGATCGCCATGCGGGATGACAAACTGACCATTTTCAATCTGGAGGCTATAAGGAGAAATCCCTGAACGAAGCGCTGTTGCATAGAGTTCATTGATAAAGTCTAGTTCAGGATTGCCAGTTTCAAGTGGGATCCGGACATGTTCCTTACGAACAGCATAAGGATGGATGTGGGTCGGATCGTATTCTTGGTCTGGATTGTTAAAGACAAAGAAACCATTGGAAATCTTAATGGCCTCGCGAGGGACACCGTAGGTCTTGCTGATGTACTGGATCTTTTCCTCATCTGAGGCATCACGAGAATAGGTCGCAACGTCATCTGTCAGGGGCTGACCCTTGTCCTCTTTTTTCTTACCAGCTAGAGTTGCCTCTGCTGCTGCAATCTCTTGAGGAGAAAGGTCCTTTTTATAGAAATAATGGGCATGGTTGCCATGAGCGACCATATAGCCTTCCTCGTCCTTGCTGATGACCTTGTCTGCGTGGAAGCCATGATCGTGCTCCTCTTTGTGATCGTGACTGTCGCCATGCTCATGATCAGGATCAACTGGTTTTGTGCTCGGATTTGAAGGCAAGCTTGGACTTCCTTCTGTTGGACTACTAGTTCCTTGAGCACGAAGCAATTGGAATTGCCGCGCCAACTCACGCTCTAAAGGCGATAAGGAGCTGTATGGGATAAAGTGGAAATGATCCCCATGAGGGTAGACAATCCCTTGATCGGTCCACTTGGTAATCTTACTTGGATCAAAGACAGAACCATCAGACTCCACATGACGAGAAGTTAGAGGGGCTTTCTGCAATTCTTCGATCAAGTTGGTCAGGGTTGGACTCGGTTTAGAGGTAGCCGGTTTAGACGTCGTCGGTGTCGTCTGTGTATTGCTTGGACTGGCTGATGGCTGGTTGCTCGCTTGCTTCCCAAGGCTTGGAGAGGCTTGATCTGGAGTTCCTTGCCCTTGTTCTGTGCTTGCTCCAGCTAGGTGTGAGCTTCCTGCCTGATGACCAGCTTGACCGCCTAAGACGGAGAGTGCTGCTGCTAACTCACCAGCTGATAAGGCACTCTTTGGAATATAATGGAAATGGCCGCCATGGGGCACAATAAAGCCGTCCCCTGTATCTGAAATGACATCTCCAGGGCTAAAGACATAACCATCATCTGTACGGTAGCCACCACCTGTATGGTTCTTAGCCGTCAGCATCTCAAGAGTCTTACCTTCTTTCAGCGCTTGACTAGGTTGACGGAAGTCACGGGTCTTGCCTGCCTTGTGCGAGGAGCTCGCTTGCACCGATCCCGTTTCCCCTTCTTCTTTAGCCCCCCCTTTTTGCTGTTGGGCGATCTCTTCGATCGAGCGCACATTGACTGTATGTTGGGCATCCTTTAAGTAGAGATAGTATTTCCCAGCGCGTTTGATAATATAGCCATCCTTGACCTTGTTCACGATATCCGCTTCTTGTAGCTGATAAGTTGGATCCCGCAAAATCAACTCTTCACTAAAGATGGCATCAAATGGGACCTTCCCGCTGTAGTAATGAAAATGATCCCCATGAGAAGTGACAAAGCCTTCATCTGTAATCTTGATGACAATCTGCTCCGCCTGGGTCTTTTCCTTGGCATTGACCGCTTCGATGCTATCTTCCTTTTTGCTGGTGGCAGACGATGACGATTTCTTTTCCGCTTGCAAATACTGAATCTGATTCTTTTTCTCTTCCTTGACTTGTGGTTGCTGACTGAGCGCATAGGCACAGAGTCCTAGCCCCAAGGTCGCTACAATTCCAATCGTTCCCTTTTTCTTCATTCTTGATTTACTCCTCTAATTCCTTGGCTAAAGTCGCCATATTTTCTTCTAAATTTTCTAGTAGATCCTTATCGTTTTGTGGATCGGCTTCCAGTGGATCCAAGACCTTGACACGCGCCCCTGTTGCCTTGGCAATACTATCTGCCACTTTTGATGACGTGTGCTTTTCCACAAAAATCGTTTTTACCTTGTAGTCTTTGACAAACTGCTGGATCTCCGCCAATTGCCGAGCGGTCGGTTCTTGCTCTGGGGATATCCCTGCAATCCCTAACTGCTTGAGACCAAAGCGTTTAGCCAGGTAAGAAAAGGCCGTATGCTGGGTCACAAAAGTCTTTTGCTTGGCCTTGTCAAAGAGAGGCTGGTAGTGGGCTACCAAGTCCTCACAGCGCTTTTCAAGCTTTTGAGCATTGGTCTGATAGCGCTCCTTGTTCTTTGGATCGATCTCTCCCAAGCGCTGGGCGATGATCTTTCCTTCCTCTGCGATTTTTACAGGATCCAACCAAGTATGCGGATCATACAAGTGCTTGGCTTCTTTTCCCTGACCAGCCTCGACATCCTCTAATCCAGCCACCTTATCAAGGGTCATTCCTTGGCTACCTTCGATCACTCGCAACTTGGAACCTTGAAGATTGGGATCTAAGCGACCGGCCCAAGATTCCAGGGTCTGAGAATGATAGACAAATACATCCGCATCATAAATCTGGGCCACTTCCTTGGTTGAGGGTTCATAATCATGGATCCCTGCACCTGACTGAACCATCCAGATGTCATTTTGATCGCCAGAGATTTCCTTGACCAGGGCATAGATAGGATAAAAACTCGTGACAATTTTAAGACCTTTTTTAGAAGGGGGCTTGCCTGCATTTCCTTGACTTCCACAAGCTGTCAGCAGAAAGAAACCGAGAAACAAGAGTCCCAGAACCTTCATTCTTCTCCTATTCATCCTTCACCTCTTTTTCATTTTCGTTAACTAGTTTATTAATCAGTTAATTAACTAGTTAATAATACTGCTAATCATTTGCTTTGTCAAGCCTTTTTTACATTTTTTTCCTTTTAATGTTAGAGACTAACCGTTTCCTAGACCCCACGAGCCTTCCTTGCAGTAAAAAAGAGGCTGGGACAAAAGTCCTAGCCTCTCAATTGTCTTTGGATTGTCGAGCAAGACGCAGTGGTTGAGTGGGCTCTACTACGCTGATTTCATCAGCTTTTACAGCCCTACT
>NZ_JAHDAC010000019.1 GCF_018499505.1 Streptococcus parasanguinis | reverse complement strand
CATCGTCATTCCTCCTGCTATCTTTTTCTATTATTCTACCTTATTTGATAGTAGATTTAAAACTTTGCAACAGAACCATTGACGGTATGTGGTTAAAAAAGAAAAATAGCTAGGAGATTTTTGAGAGATGACTGGTAAATTTAAAAATGATAGAAATGGAGAGTATGTATGAGTAATAAACAATTTTTATGGTCTTCTTTTGCATTTATTGTTGTTGATATTTTTTTCCGATATTTTAATAACGATATGATATTTAACTGGCAAAGAATTATAATCGATTACTGTATTTTTTGTATAATATATTTTTTAGTGAAAACATTTCTAAAATACGCAAAAAAATAAAATTGAAGATGTTATTAAATCGCGATTATTTACGGAGATTTATATAAATAAAAACCCCCTGACGAAGTCGAAGGGGGTTTTTATTTTGGTTTGAGGTTTGCATACCTACCGAAAAGGTAGGGCAGCAAATCGTCAAACAGGTATCAGCTAATTGCACCATAAGGGTGCGCTGATACTCGGCTCAAAAGAGCCGAAAGAGCCGTCTGCAAGACCCCTCGGCGAGCCCACACTTTGCTTGCAAAGTATAGTGGGTTATACTTTACATGGAAGTAATTGCCGGAAATAGTGAAAATGCCTCACATTTGTGCCACCTAAAAAGGAGCGATTTACATATGAGTTATGCAGTTTACGGGCCAAGATTGTTTAAGCAAAATAAGATAAGTTAAGGGATGCAGTTTATGCACCCCTTAACTTATCTATTAAATAATTTATAGCTATTGAAAAGAGACAAGAATTGTTCAAAGCTAATATTGTTTAAATCGTCAATTCTTGCATATTTTAAGGCTTGATAAAATTGGTTTTTGGAAAATAGTTTTATGTATTCTTTGTTAACCCATTTCATAACAAAATTTTCATATTGTTTTCTATCTTTGAGTGATATTTTTGAAGGGTGTCTTTTTAATACAATTAACGAGCTATTAACTCTAGGTTTTGGATGAAAGTATTCTCTAGGGATTTTACTTAATATGGATATATCAACTTCTGTCATTAAAAATAGTGCTAGTGAACGATTTGTATTTAGCAACCTTTTAGCAAATCCATATTCCACTATTAAATAACTTTCTGTAGCTGTGCTTTCAAAAACAATTTTTCGAATTATATCTGTACTTATATTGTAGGGTATATTTCCATATATCTTATATGACTTATTTTTAGGAAACTTAAATTGTAAAATATCTTTATTGATAACCTGGAAGTTCTCATATTCAATAAGTTTGTTTTTAGTTATCCTACATAATTTAGGATCTATTTCAATGGCGGTTACATAATTACACCTTTTAGCTAATTCAAACGTGAAATGACCTTTCCCTGAACCAATCTCAATAATATTATCATTTGTATTTAAATGTACATTTCTCAAAATTTCATTTATATGATGCTTTGAAGTAATAAAGTTTTGACTATCTTTTATATTTTTTTTGTTCATTATAACCCACTCCTATGAGGTTATAATGAATGTTTATATTAACAATCCATTATAACCACTTATTTTTTGTTTGGTTGATAATGAACTGTGTTGATTACAAAAATACTAAAAATGCCCATATATTAATTCTCCTTTTTATGAAATTAGAATAATTATAGCACAAGCTGGTTCTGTTGCAAAGTTTTAAATAAAGAATAAAATCCCTTACGGTATCTATGATTTAAGCTGGGATTCCCAATAATA
>NZ_JAHDAC010000011.1 GCF_018499505.1 Streptococcus parasanguinis | reverse complement strand
TTTACAATTGGCTTGAACACCTTAATTGTATCGCGTTTGGAGTTTTTTTGGTATAACCTTCGATGCGCACCCGCATAGCGGGTGGTTTTTTTGTCTCGCACCTAACGGAGCGAGACGGACTGAAAGTCACATAATAATTGAGAGGCTAGGACTTTTGTCCCAGCCTCTTCTTAAAATAGAGTTAAGATTTTACCTAAGAAATAAAGCAAAAGTAAGAGATAAGATAGAGCTGCACTCATCTGATAGGTTCGGTTCATAAAGCGAGCTTCCCCTCTTACTGGAAAGACATAAGCCAACATCACCCCAGCTACTAAGCCACCGATGTGCCCCGCCATACTGATTCTTGGCATGAAGCTAAAGATCAAATTGACCAGAATCAAGCTGGTATAGGACTGACTTAAGTGGCGAATATAGGGACTTTGGACAATAAAGCGCAAAGCACCAATGGTCCCAAACAGTCCAAAGAGGGCTGTAGAAGCTCCTGCTGCAATCACATCTGGCGTAAAAATAGCGACAAAGACATTGCCCATCATGCCTGATAAGAGATAAAGAGCTAAGAAAGCTTTCGATCCAAAGAGATCTTCTGCCAAACGTCCCAAGTAATAGAGGGTGATCATATTGAGCACAAAATGTTCTAGGCCGATATGAACAAATGTAGCTGTTACGATTCGCCATAACTGGCTAGGATCGACTTTCACAACCTCTCCAATAATACCACCGCTATAGTAAACAGCAGCACCCGTTTGGTAGTCGCCTCCAAATCGGATAAACATGGAAAGAAAGACTGCCGTTGTCACGAGCAATAAGATGCTGGTCACAGGATAACGACGATCAAAGAGTAACTTCATAGACTAGCACCTCCTGAACTGCCTGATCAAAAGTATCTGGCTGAAAATCCTTCTGCTGAATGGAATAAATCGTACTAACCGTTTTTCCAGTAAAATCTTCCAAATAACGATCATAATAGCCACCACCATAGCCAATTCGGTATCCTTTTGACTGGAAGACCACGCCTGGTACATGGATCAGATCAATCTCTGACTGATCCACAAACCTTCCTTTTTCATTGGGCTCCAGCAAACCAAAGCGTGTCTTTTCCAAAATATTAGGATCGTATTCCACAAATTCCATTCGCCCTTGTGGATAGGTACGGGGAACACAGACGCGTTTCCCAAGTTGAAGAGCTGCTTGGATCAAGCCAGCTGTGGAAACTTCATGGTCAAAAGACAGATAGGTCGCAAGGGTCTTTGCCTCCTGAAAAGCTGGTAGCTCCAAGAGGCGCTGAGTCAGCTCTTCATCTGCTTTAGTTTTCACGGATTCTGGCAACTGTTTCATGGCTGCTATGGTTTCTTTTCGTAGTGTTTTCTTCATGCCTACTCCTTTTTCCTAGTTTTTATTGTATCATTTTTTAGCAAAGATCCGAACAGTTTTTACGCGACAAAGAAAAAATCCAACTCCAGACGGAGTTGAATCAATCACTTATTGGTTGGCTTTCATTTTCAAAAATTTACCTATGTTTTCCACAGCAAAGGGAAGAGCTGCTTCATTTGGGCTCATCTTTGGATGGTGCAGGGCATAAGGGGTATCAATCCCCAGCCAGAACATGACACCCAGGACCTTGCTCAAGAGAAAGCCGAAGTCTTCTCCTGTCATCGCAGGCAGGATATCAATCAGGTTCACGTCTTCCTCAGCTGTGAAAAAGTCCATGAGTTCTTTGGCCAATTCTGGTTGGTTTTCCACAGGCAGGTAGCCCCCTTGCTTGAGTTCCAGGTCCAATTTCACATCAAACGCTGCTGCAATTCCTTCTGCAATGGCTTTGACCCGTTTTTGAGTCAAAAGATTCATCTCCATGGTCAAGGTCCGAATGGTCCCATGAAGGAAGGCTGTCTCAGCAATCACATTATTGGTTGTTCCTGCATGCATGGAACCAAAGGTCACCACAGCACCTTCAATCGGATCGACATTTCGACTCACGACTGATTGGACTTGGGTAATGAAGTAAGAGGCTGCTACAAGAGCGTCATTGGCCTCATGTGGAAAGGCAGCATGCCCTCCCTTTCCTGTAAAGGTGATCTTGACTTCACAGGTCCCCGCAAAAAGGGTACCCGTATTGGTCGCAATGTCCCCCACCTTCAAATCAGGACGCACATGCAGACCATAAAATTCATCAGGGAGCCAGTCGCCAAAAGCATTGTCCTTATACATGAGCATCCCACCAGCTTCGTTTTCTTCAGCTGGTTGGAAGAGAAAGAGCAGATTATTTTTGGGTTGCACTTGAACCAGTTGGTCCAAAAGCCCAAGGGCTGTCGTCATGTGCATATCATGACCACAAGCATGCATCCGTCCTTCGTGCTTGGAGGCAAAATCAAGGCCCGTTTGTTCCACAATCGGTAGGCCATCGATATCCGTCCGCCAGCCGATCGTTTTTTCAGGTGCAGACCCATGGAGATAAACCAGGATCCCGGTCCGCCAAGTCCGTTGCTCAACAAACTCCTTGCCCGCTGTGATCTCTGCGATTCGCTCTAAGAGGTAGGCTTGGGTTTCAAATTCTTCCAAACCAATTTCAGGGATTTGGTGCAAATCCCGTCTGATTTTGATTAAATCCAATGTCATAGTCGTCTTCTTTCTATTAGAATAGAGGCCTTACAGCCTCTATATTTCATATCTTATAAATTACGCAAGGCGTCTTCCAACGCTGTTTTTTGTTGTGTTTTTTCATCGATTTCCTTGATGATGCGAGCTGGGACACCCGCTACGACCACATTTTCAGGAACATCTTGAGTAACGATAGCTCCAGCGGCAACGACGGATCCGTTTCCTACTTGAACCCCTTCAATCACAACTGCATTGGCACCGACCAAGACATTGTCACCGATCCGAACAGGCTCAGCAGAAGCTGGCTCAATGACACCCGCAAGCACGGCACCTGCACCGATGTGGCTGTTTTTACCAACTGTTGCACGGCCACCGAGGATAGCCCCCATATCAACCATGGTTCCTGCACCGATTTCAGCACCAATATTAATGACAGCACCCATCATCACGACAGCATTATCTTCGATGGTCACTTGGTCACGAATAATAGCACCTGGTTCGATACGCGCATTTAGATAGCGCTTATCAAGCAAGGGAACAGCTGAATTACGGCCATCTTGTTCGACCACATAATCCTTATTCTCTGTTAAGTTGGCAAGAAGGGGCTCAATATCTTTCCAGTCGCCGAACAAAACATTGCCAAGCTTGGTAACAGAAGTAGGAACAGCTGTTGCCAATTCCCCTTCAAAGGTTACTTTCACGTTTGTTTTCTTCTCTGCATTTCCAATAAAAGCGATAATTTCTTGAGCAGACATTTTTTGTGCAGTCATGAGATTCTCCATTCATTTCAATTAAAGGTATCCATATTATACCACAATCCTAGTGAGATGAACACCTAAGGCGATGTGGATGTCGCCGGATCCTCCAGGCCTGTCATTTCACTGATGGTGCGATTGCTTCCAAAGTGAATAATGACTGAGTGCGAATCAGAAAGTTTATAGTAAAAGATTAAGAAGGACTCTGAACTCATCATACTCGACCAAGAAACACTGCTGGGAATTCCGACTGTATTCACAAGATCTGCATAGCTGGTTCCTATTTTAATATTGGCAAAATCCTCTCTGTTCAAACTGCCATTTTTATTGGCTAATCGCTCACTGTTTAGGTTCTCAAAATCAAGAGAAGATAAACGGTCACCAACAATATTTGAAAGTAAAACTGTTACGGAAGAAGGAGATCCTTCCGACTGATAATCCAATTGTGTCATAAAAGGACTGACACCACCTTCTTGGTAGGTTTCTTCCCCACCACTAGCCTTCCCCAGTACAGCTACCACATCCTGCGGAGACAGATAAGTTGAAGAGGTACGGCCTTGATCCCCCTCACTTAAACCAGGAATCAGGGAAATCGCCTTCTCATAGGTCACTTGAAACTGAAATTCACCTTCCGGTGCAATCAAGGTACTATTACCACTCTTCAAGGTTTCCTTTCTAGTTCCATAAGACAGGCCAGTACTTCCGTATTCACTAGTAGTAGAAGAAGGATGTTCCTCACTATGGATACCTCCTGAAGCCAGATAGGCAAATAATCCCAGCATGGCCAATAATCCAAAAAATGCCGCCAGCGAAGACCCTCCACTATTAGAGGAAGGAGAGTAGGTTTTCGCCCTATCCGATTGGGAGTCTAGTACAGGTTGTCTTGGTTCTGAATGCCTGCCTCCCCCTATTGAAGCCAGGTCAGCTTCTTGAAATCAAGCGGCTCCCACCCTGGTGAGAGGAAGCTGCCTTGATGTCTGTCCGTTGATCGTCCAATGATGTCTCCTTTCTTATACCAACACTAATTTCTTGGCTTTTTTCTTGAATTCCATCATCACTTCTGGCTGCCCTGGTAGCTGGTAAGTCGCGCGATAGCCCATTCCGCCATCTGGCATTTCCCCCCAGACCAAGCGTTGAGGATTTCCTAGTTGCTGAATAAGCTGGGCGAATTCTGTACCTTTTTTCTCTTTTTCAGTAGTGATTTCTTTCTCACTGCTTGTCTTTTCTTTTACGTCCAACAAATTCGTCGCATCCACCATCGTCAAGCGATACCCCTGGTCTTTTTCCTGTTCAAACCACAAGGTTACACTTTTCTTGCCCTGATCGGTTTGCTTAGCCGCATAGGTCAAGACGAGAACCGTTTTCTCCCCTTGAGCTGTCTTTGTATACTTAACTTTTTGAGCTTTTCCCCATTCCGTCACAACTGTTTCCAAGCGGGTTCCTGGTTGCTGACTCTGCTTAAGACGAACTTTCAAATTCGCCACAGCTTCGATGGTCCATTTAAACTGCTTGATTTCTTGTTCCTTGCTGACCAAATTCTTGTAATCCTTTGGCTGGAAATGAGTCAGGGTTTGGTCCTCCTTGGTATCGGTTCCTTGCTCTTGCACCTGGATGCTTGCAATCGCAAGTAAGAGTCCTAAAACAAAACACAAAAACGGCAGCAAGAGTTCTTTTCGATTCTTTTTCATCCACTCGATCATCTGCTTCACCCCTTCTTCGTCAAACGATACTGACCAGTCTGGTCGCGTTCAAAGGTCAAAGAGACCAGTCCATCTGTCACCTGATAAGACAGGGCTAAGACTTGCTTGTCCTTTTCAGAGGTCAAACTAAGAGAATTGGGAAGACCTGATTTTTTCAAGACATCTTCTACTGCTGTCCCCTTTTCTTTTTTTCCATCTAGTGTCTGATAGCCTGTAAAATCTGCCAGTTTTACGTTCTTTTTGCTCTGATAGTGTGCCGACTTGGGCGCAAAGCCTTGAATCGAACTCAAATAAAAGGTATCATCCTGCTTTTGAAATTCTATGGTATAAGGATGAATCCCCTGCACAGGAGTCCCATAGCCTAGCTGGACTTGCGCTCCAAAACTCGTATCTTCTTGTGTAAAACTCGCTGCTTTTCCAAATTTTTTGACGAATGCAGACAAAGTCACCCAATTTTTTTGTGTCTTTCCTTCTCCCCTTACAAGCTCCAATGACAACAAGTCTTCTAAAGCCGGCTCTTTGGAAGAAGACGCAACAAATTGCTGGCTGTCTTCTTGCATGCGAGACAAACTCAACAAGCGATCTTTGGGCAAGGTTTTCACTGGATGAATCATAAACACCAAGCAAACACCAACCATAAAAGCCAGCAAAGCACTTGCAGCTTTTTGGAGGATCCGCTTATGACGTTCTATCCACTGTTTCATTTCTTCCATCCTTCATGCTCTTTCTATTCAAACTCTTTCTATTGTATAGAAAATTAGCGTATTTGTCTCGTCTTATCCCAAAAAAGAGGCGCTTGCCCCTTTCTTTTATTCATTGATTTAGTAGCTGTCTTTACTACTCAAGAGGAAATCTCCATTCTCTTGGCGAATAAAGGTCAAATCTACATAGTCCCCGTTTTTCTTTTGGAAGTCCATGACCAATTCTATCTCGTCTGAATCATCAGATGAACTCACCGTCAGATTGACTGCATCACCGTATTTTTCTAAAAGCTCTTTGTAAGACGTTCCTCCAGCACCGGTCTCACTATTTCCAACTTTGAATCCATCTGCAAAGTTGTCCTCAACCGTAAGATTTTTCCCAAATTGATTAAATTCAAATTTGACAAGCTGTAATTCTTTTCCATTCTTAGAGTAGGTCGCTTTGACCTCTTTATTATAAGAGTTATCATCCCAGAATAATTTCAATTCTCCATTATCAAATTGGACAGAACTAGCCTTTCCATAAGCGTCGACCATTTCCTCAGGAGTCTCCCCAGAATCCTTTCTAGTCAAAAACTGAAGTTGTTCGATATCAGATTGTTCCCAGCTAAAATCAGCTTCCGCATCTTCAGAAGTCAATTGCTCCAAATCGATATTGGAAGAAGAACCAGACTGGTTGCCTGACCAAGAAGTATGTTTTCTAGATAGTGACGTACTAGGGTTAGCATGACCAATCAAATAGCCACTGACACCACCGATAAGAAGCCCAACTAAAATCCCAAGGGCAAAACGAATCGCCTTCTTGTCTGCAGTATCCATCGGTCTTCCAACAGGAGAAAGAGGAGCTTGTGGAATAGGTGTCTCAGGAACAGGCACTGTTTGTGGACCAACTGGTTCAGCTGCCATGTTTTGAGGAGCTTGTGGCGCAGGCTGAAATGGAGGAGTCGGTTGGGGAGCAGCAACTGCATCTGGATGTTCTCCAACAGTTGCTTCATCCACCTTTGGAAGCTCCACCGTTTCTGAAATAGCTGGCTCGTCTGCTTCTTCTTTCATTGCTTCCGTCTCCGTCACTGAAAGGCCACTAGCTTCTGGAACGACCAAGTCTTCGGCTTCTTCTTTTGGGACAAAGGCTGGCGCAGCCACATCAAATTGAGGCGCACCCTCTACGGGAGTATGTTTCATAAATTGTTCTTGATCTTTCTCAGACATTTCGAATTCTCCTTTTTATTCTTCTCTTCTACTATAACATAAAACCAAGCAAGGACCAACTCCTGTCTTGATGGACTAAAAAAGATCGGAGAGATATCCGACCTTTTAGATGCTTATCTTAAAATTTCTTGCAAAGAGAGACAATAGCAAGCCCTGCAAGTGAGAGCAAACCCAATGTTGCCAAAACGACACCTGTTTCTTGACCTGTTTTTGGCAATAAACGGCCAACTACAGATTTGCTTGAGTTGCTTGAATTTAAGGAAGAACTAGAAGAAGAGCTTGAGCTCGATGAAGAAGTCGAACTTGAGGAGCTTGAAGATGAGCTCGATGAGCTACTTGAGCTAGAGGATGGGCTTGTTGTACTTGGTGAAGTCGACCCATCTGTACCAGGACTTTTATAGCCTGCAATGAAATTACGATAAATTGGGTTTGAACTTTCAAGTGAATCCACCATCAAGCGTCCTGACCCATCGTAAGCAAGGGACACTGTTACTTCCCCTTCTCCATTATCCAACTGTTTAAAGCGACCATCATCTTTTGTGGTTTGACGAATGTAGAGTTTAACAGTTCCAGAATTCAGTCCAGAGAGATCCACGTCATCAAATTCGATCGTCCCATCTGCTGTATTTTGCCCTTTAGCAACGGTCTCTTCTTCGCCACCTTCAGATTTGTAAATCAATGCAAATTGGTAGGCTCCTGCATCATGCGCACTTTCTTTCTTGCCTTCACGCGCTCCCACTACATCGACACGACCTGTTTTCAATTTCAAAGAAAGCTGATTCGATTCGAAACCTTCATATGTTGGTTTTTGAACAAGGTCTAGCTGACCATTTTTGTACTCATAAATCGCAGCTTTTGTATTCGCAGATACTGGGTGAGCAACAGCCATTCCACCAAGCATAGATGAAAGTAACAAGAATTTAGCCAAGTTCTTTTTCATAATTTTCATTCCTTTTTCAATTATTTTCATTCGCCTTTCATTTTATAATATGAAACAACAAATGACAACTTTTATATTCAAATAACTTTTTATATTAAAGGATTTGAGTATAAAATCCGTGCCGGTAGCTATTGTCTAGCTAGAAAGCCTTTATTATCAGTAGTTTAGCAATGAGATTAGCAAAGGATCAAGAATAATAACTAGTTAGTGTTTTTATAATTGAATCCAAGGGGAAAAATTATGAAATTATTTTGCAAGTGAAAAAACGACCTCTTGCGAGATCGTTTTATCTATTGATTAAAGACGAGCGTTGAGTTCTGCTCCAAGTTCTTCAAATCCTGGTTTACCAAGAAGGGCAAACATATTTTTCTTGTAGGCTTCAACACCTGGTTGGTCAAATGGGTTGATCGCATTCAAGTAACCTGAAAGGGCAATAGCCAATTCGAAGAAGTAGATGGCATAACCAAGAGTGAAGGCATCTTGCTCAGGAAGAGTCACGTACATGTTTGGCACGTCACCGTCAGTGTGGGCAAGAAGAACACCGTCAGTTGCTTTTTTGTTAACGAAGTCAACGTCTTTTCCTTGAAGGTAACCAAGTCCATCAAGGTCTTCTTCCAATGTAGGGATGATCACGTTCTTACGTGGTTTGTCCACACGGACAACTGTTTCAAACATGATACGAGTTCCTTCTTGGATAAACTGACCCAATGAGTGCAAGTCTGTTGAGAAGTTAGCTGAAGTTGGGTAAATCCCTTTTTGGTCTTTTCCTTCTGACTCACCAGCCAATTGTTTCCACCATTCTGAGAAGTATTGAAGTGATGGCTCATAGTTTACCAAGATTTCAGTTGCATACCCTTTACGGTAAAGGATGTTACGAACAGCTGCGTATTGGTAAGCTTCGTTTTCAGAAAGTTTGTCTGAAGTGTATTCTTTACGGGCTGCATTCGCACCTTCCATAAGGGCTTTGATATCAGCACCTGATGCAGCAATTGGAAGCAATCCAACTGGTGTCAAGACTGAGAAGCGTCCACCGATATCATCTGGAACTACAAATGTTTCCCAACCATTGGCATCTGCTTCCACTTTTACAGCACCTTTAGCACGGTCAGTTGTTGCGTAGATTCGTTTGTTAGCTTCTTCTTGACCGTATTTCTTCACCAAGAGTTCTTTGAAGACACGGAAAGCGATCGCTGGTTCTGTTGTTGTACCTGATTTAGAAATCACGTTTACAGAGAAGTCTTTATCTGCAACGTACTCTACCAAGTCAGCAAGGTAAGTAGATGAGATTGAGTTTCCAGCGTAAAGGATTTGTGGCGCTTTGCGTTCTTCTTTTGTTTGCAAATTAGCAAAGTGGTGGTTCAAGAAGTCGATAGCTGCTTTGGCACCAAGGTAAGATCCACCGATACCGATCACAACCAAGACATCGCTGTCTGATTTGATTTGCTCAGCAGCTTTCAAGATGCGGTCAAATTCTTCGCGATCATAATTTTCAGGAAGGTCCAACCATCCTAGGAAGTCGCTACCAGCACCTGTTCCTTTGCGGATCAATTCATCAGCTACAGTCACTTGTGGTTGCATATATTCCACTTCATGTGGGGCAACAAATTTACCCAAAACTTTTGAGTAGTCAAATTTAATATGAGACATGTTATTCCTCCAAAATTTCTTCTTCTCTATGATATCGCTTTACAAGAATTTTATCAAGGGAAACCAATCTATAAAACGTTTTCATTTGCTAATTTTTTTATTTTCACAAATCAAGCAGTGGCGCAATAGCAATCGTTTGCATATTTGCACTATTTTTGGCAAAGAAATCAAAAAAAAGCTTCTCACGAAACTCTATTTTTTCTCTTTTATTCTTTGGATATGAAAGTAATTTCCACATAACTCTGGTGAGTGATAGCCCTCACGTCGCTTCGCTCCTCAGGATCAATATCTCTAAGCTTACAGGCTTACCTCACTAAGAGCTATCATAGGTTTACAGCTTTTTCCCTAGCGGGAAAAACTGCATCCATTGCTCTAGGATTCATCTGCGTCCCTTGGACTTGACTCTCTGTATATTTCGGAACGTAGTTCTCACTTCGTTCGAACTGCGTCAATGTACCTAAGTTCATCTGCGACTTTCAGTCTTGATTCGTTAAGAGCTTTTATCGGTTTACAGCTTTTTCCCTAACGGGAAAAACTGCATCCATTGCTCTAAGATTCATCTGCGCCTTTTAGGCTTGATTCATCAAGAGCAATAGAAAAGAGCACACAGTTCACCTCGCTTAGGGCTGCTGGATTCCTCCCCTGACCCGCTTCACGCAGAACTGTTGCTCCACTAATTAGTATAACACAAACTTTCTTTTTTGGCTAATTTTCTTTACTTTTTCCTGCGATTTCTGAAAAAGTTCTGCATAATCGCCGCACATTCTTCTTCTAAAAGGCCGCTTTCAACCTCTACGCGATGATTCAACCGCTCATCCGTCAGGATATCGTAGAGACTGCCCCCAGCACCGAATTTCTGGTTTTTCGCCCCATAGATTACCTTGGGAATGCGAGCCAGACCGATGGCGCCACTGCACATGACACAGGGCTCAATCGTGACAAAAAGCGTCGTATCCAGCAGGCGCCAGCTATTTTCACGCTGATTGGCCTCCTCGATCGCCATGATTTCCGCATGCATGACCGCCCGCTGCAGCTCCTCACGCGCATTATGTCCACGCCCGATAATCTGACCATCCTTGACCAAGACACAGCCAATCGGTATTTCATCATTGGCGAGGGCAATCTCCGCCTCCTTCAGGGCTTCCCTCATAAACATCGCTTTTTCCTCTATCGTGTAGTCCATCTCTTCCTTCTTCCTTTTAGTTTCTTTGTTCATTATACCATAGGCAGCTTACGACTCACAAAAAAAGCCGCCGATTGGGCGACTCTTATGGGAGATTATTATGAAAAAGTTTAGGAGGTTTAAACAAAGTTAGGAGGTCTTTGTTTATGCTTCTAGTATAGCTGGCCTATCTTAAATAAAGCTTAAGTTCTCTGAGTATTGATGATTTTGGAAATATCACCACTTAGAATCTCAAAAATATCTGACAAATTGCTGGCTTACTACTATCCGCTTTGTCGCAGAACCAACTATTGTGGCATCGCTCATCCTTTACGTAACTCAAGGATTTGGTCATAGCGCTCTTCTTCATCAATATGATGGGCTATTTCTAGTACCGTGATCGGCAAAGAAAAGATTAGGTCTCTAACCAGACGACTATTTTTTTCGTCCAAAGCTGATGTCACTTCGTCCGCTAATAAAATATCCTTCTCGCGTAAGAGAAAACGAGCCAACTCTAATCTGACACGCTGACCTCCTGAAATGTTTTCACCATTATTATGAATTTCTACATTCAAAATATCCTGAAATTCATCTATTAAGCCAACTCGGTCCAATACCTCCAATAATTCATGGTCCTGAAAAGGCTGACCAAAAGTTAGATTATAGCGGATAGTATCGTTAAACAGGAAGGGATGCTGGCTAATTAAACCGATATTCCCTTGGAAATGACTCGTTATTTGATTTCCATCATACTGAACGAAAATGTCACCCTCATCACATACTTCTTCTCCTAAAATCAAGCGAAAAAGAGTCGTCTTTCCAGACCCGCTCGGTCCTTTGATTAAGACCTTCTGACCTACTGAAATCGTCGCCGTCAAATCAGAAAAAAGCTGACGTTCAGCAAAACTTTTTGAAATATGATTTAAGCGCAACGATTCGAGATTTTCAACAAATTGATCCTTTGTCTCTTCGAAATCAGGTTCTTCCTCGATAATCTTAAACAGGCGGTTCGCAGTCGGCAAGGCACCTTGGAGATTGGCTGCACTGTACATCAGAGTTTGGATCGGTTCTACCAGCATCCCCGCAGCAACATACATAGAGATGAGGCTTGTAATAGAAATAGAATTTCCCTGTAAACTCAAATAAAAGCCTAAAGCAAGAGGAACAACCTGACTAAAAAAGACCATAAATCCATTAAAGAAAAAAATAATATTATGTGTGAAACAAAATCTTTGGATGGCTTTTTGATATTCTCCGTTTAAATCATTCACGCGCTCTTCATTCAGCCTCATGGCCTGATTAATCCGTAAGGTTTGGCTGCCTTGCATACTATCCGAGACAAGCCCATGTAATTTCGTTCTAAGCTTGGACCAGCTGTCTCCCGAATCTTGTAAACGACGATTCATGATGAACTGAGGAATAGGTCTCATAATCGTAAAAATGACAAAAATAAGTCCTAAGAGAAAATTTTGTGAAACAATATAAATGGCTGTAACAAGGGCGACAAATCCCCAACTCACCATAACATTTATATTTTCCAAATAATTATCGCCCACATATTCCATATCTTGAGTTAGCAGACTAACTTTTTCATCATTGGAAAATTTAGGATTCAATATGACTTTCTTAAATAAAAGGGCACGGACACTTTTGTTGATTTCTCTTCGGAATATATTGTGCGAATGGTTTGAAAACAGCATCAGACTATAAATAACAAGATAGACAGACAAACCAAATAAAACAAAATTGAGAATTTTTCCATAAGAAAGGCCGTCTTGATCTAACTTCAAGGCCTTCGTTAAAATCAGAGGTTGCGCCAACACCAAACCACTATTCACAATACGCCCTAAAAAAATAGGAAAAAGATACTTCTTATCAATGTACTTATAAATATTTCTCATAATTATCATCCATCAAAATAGAAGGCTAGCACAACCCTCTTCTCTAATTTATTTAAAATCGTGATTATTTACAATCACAATTATAGTTAAATACTCTAGGTTTAGCATTCATTTTGTCATCGAATTTGTTATTCACTTTAACCTTCATGATATCTTCCTTTCTAGTCCACATCTAAAATGTCATTATAAGATTTTGACAAAGCGAAAAGTGCTAAATTTTTACGAATTTTTTCCTTCACACTTTTACATAGATAGCGTGAATTTGTCTTCGTAATTCGCTTGGCCATCGGACAATAGCCAGATTTACAGATTAAAACAAATGGGCACTCTTTGCAACTTGCATCAAGCCGAATAACCCAATCATTCAGTTTACTGTAATTCACAAAACCTTTATTAATGTTACCGAAAATATTTTGAGGTTCATATAAAGCAACTGTACATGATTGAACAATTCCTCTTACATTAAACATAAAATGATTTTTTCGATTAGAATAGCAGGTATAATTATTATTCACTACAACTTCTGGGGAAGAGATATGATATCCTGAAGTTACAGCTAACTTAGATAATTCAAAACTTGCATCTTTATCCAGTAAAGTAACGCAGTAATTTATATCTCTATCTCCTTTGCCCCAATTTCCAATGTTATGATAAGAAATCTTAAATCTGGAATCATCTTTGAAATAGATACCATCATGTGTTAAAAACTCTTTAACATTTTGATAGTTATCTTTACTTACATTAAAGCGAATCACACAAATAAAATCAAATTTACTTTCTTGCATTGCTTTCAAATTATCGAATATACGATTATACGACAACCCACCGTTTTGCAATACTCTCTGATTATTATGACTTTCTTCATCTCCATCCAAAGTTATCTGGTAACTAGTCACTTTAAATTTTTCATTCAAATATCGAAACTTATTCTTAGTCAATAAATAACCATTCGTAGTGATTGCACTTTGATAATGAATCTGATATTTCTCACATAAATCTATAAAAACAGGAGACAACCGCTTGATAGTTTTATATCCCAACAGTGGTTCTCCTCCAAACCAGCCTACTGACAAATACTTATACTTCCCGGACTGAAGTTTTTCTTTCAAAAATTGGACAATGGCATCTTCTGTCTCTGTTGACATAGCAATATTTTCAAATTTTTCATAACAATACTTACACCGAAAATTACAATCTCCATGTGTCAAAATTGTTAGTTCCAATAATTCAGCATCTGTATCGCTTATTTTAGATAGATACTTTTCGACCTCATACTCACCCTCACTTAAATATTTATTTTTATCAAGATAAGCATGAAACTCTTTCCTAATCACATCATTGCTGTCGACTACTCTATTCAATTCATTCGTAAGAAAAAATGAATGATTGGTTTTAGTATTAAAATACAACGTACCATCATCAGTACTATATTTTAATATATATCGTGACAAATTCATATTATCACCTCTTAATCTGTGTTACTTAACCTACAGTGAGTATACACCGATAGAAATATTGAATCAAGCAATATTCAGCAGATTAGAAAAGGTTATCCTATAAAAGCTGCAATTTCGCCAACTTCTTGAGCAATATAGGTGGCGCCGGCTTCTTCCAATTCTTCCCTGCTTCCAAAGCCATAAAGGACACCGATAGAATCAAGCTTTTGCGCTTGAGCGCCAAGCACATCGTGCTCCCTGTCTCCAATCATGATGGTATGCGCCAAATCTGTAATCCCATTTTGCTCCAAGGCATACTGGATAACATCGCTTTTTTTACTACGTTTTCTATCCATGGTCGCACCAGCGACAAAGTCAAAATAATCATACAAACCAAAGTGTTTGAGAATTTGAATGGAAAATTCTTCAGGCTTTGACGTAGCTACAATCAACTGTTTGCCAGCCTGCTTGAGAGAAGCCAGCAAGTCAGGAACGCCTAGATAGACCTCATTTTCATAAAGGCCTTTTTCGGAAAAATACTCATGATAGTAGTCAATGGCCTTTAAACATTCTTCCTTAGAAAATCCATAAAAGCGCTCAAAAGACTCCTGCAAGGGCGGACCGATGAAAACTCTCAATGCTTTCTTGTCTGGCACTTGAATCCCATATTTTCCTAAGGCATAGGCCACCGAGTTGGTAATCCCTAGTTCTGAATTGGTCAAGGTGCCGTCTAGGTCAAATAAAATCGTTTGATACATTTTTTCCTCTTTCTGCTTTCAAAAAGAGGCTGGGACAAAAGTCCTAGCCTCTCAATTGTCTTTGGATTGTCGAGCAAGACGCAGTGGTTGAGTGGGCTCTACTACGCTGATTTCATCAGCTTTTACAGCCCTACTCAACTGTGCGGAGGTGGGACGATGAAATCGAATTCTAACGAATGACCGATTTCTGTCCCACTCTCTTATCTTCATTTGCTTATAAACTAGACCAAACACTTTCCAAGATATTGGTTTGCTCGCGACCTGGTCCGACTGAGAAGGTCGAAATGCGGACTCCAACCAGTTCGCTGACACGGCGAACATAATTGCGGGCATTTTCTGGCAGGTCTTCTAGGCTGCGGACACCAGTGATGTCTTCTGACCAACCTGGCAATTCTTCATAGATCGGCTTGCAGCGCTTGAGCTGCTCCAGACTTGCTGGGTAATGGTCGATTCTTTGACCGTCCAAATCGTAGGCTACACAGATTTTGACTGTATCTAGACCACTCAAAACGTCAATGGAGTTGAGGGAAAGGTTGGTAATTCCTGATACGCGGCGGCTGTGGCGCATAACAACGGAGTCAAACCAGCCCACCCGACGCGGACGGCCAGTCGTTGTACCGTATTCATGCCCCACTTCACGGATGCGCTCGCCCACTTCATCAAACAGCTCTGTTGGGAATGGTCCATCACCGACACGGCTCGTATAGGCTTTGCAGACACCGACAACCTTATCGATCTTACTTGGGCCGACACCTGATCCGATGGTCACCCCACCTGCGACTGGGTTTGAAGAGGTTACAAATGGATAGGTTCCTTGGTCGATATCCAACATAACCCCTTGGGCTCCTTCAAAGAGCACGCGCTTGCCGTTATCCAAAGCATCGTTCAAGATGACGGAAGTATCGGTTACATATTGCTTGATTTGTTGACCATATTCATAGTATTCTTCAAAGATATCATCAAATGAAAGAGCCTCTGCATCATAGAGTTTGGTAAATTGACGGTTCTTTTCTTCCAAGTTGATACGAAGACGTTCCGCAAAGACGTCGCGGTCCAAAAGGTCCGCGATCCGGATTCCCACACGCGCAGCCTTGTCCATGTAGGCTGGTCCAATCCCTTTGATGGTCGTTCCGATTTTGTTGTCGCCTTTAGACTCTTCTTGGAGACGGTCCAATTCGATATGGTAAGGAAGGATGACATGGGCACGGTCTGAAATGCGCAAACTGTCTGTTGTCACACCTTCTTCATGAAGATAAGCCAACTCTTTGACCAATGACTTAGGATTGATCACAACCCCATTCCCAATGACAGAAATCTTTTCAGGGAAGAAGATACCTGAAGGAATCAAGTGCAACTTGAACTTTTTGCCGTCGATCACAATGGTGTGACCGGCATTGTCCCCACCTTGGTAGCGAGCAATGACTTCTGCATTGGCTGATAGGAAGTCAGTAATCTTCCCTTTTCCTTCATCACCCCATTGGGTTCCTACTACAACTACTGATGTCATAATTCTTTTTCATATACCATAGATAGTTGTCTATCTATGCCTTTCTTCAAACTAAGGGCAGGAGTCTCACCTGCAAGTTTGTCTTACACTCTATTATAAGCAATTTTTGATGTTTTTTCAAGTTCCACTCGGCTATCGTTTATTTTTCTCCTTCCTTTTTAAACCAACTTCTCTATGAAACTCGTCTTTTACTTGGAAATGGCTTCTTTCTAGAAATAACGTTCGGAATTTTCTTTTCTTCTTGCCCTTCTTCTGAAACGACTGATTTTCGGAATTCTCCTTGTCCCCACTTTGCTTGATTTGTGCTAAAATAGTAGGTATGGACAAAATTATTAAAACTATCTCAGAAAGTGGCGCTTTTCGTGCTTATGTACTAGACAGTACAGAAACCGTACGAACAGCCCAAGAAAAACATCATACACAAGCTAGCTCCACGGTCGCACTTGGCCGTACCCTCATTGCCAGTCAAATCTTGGCAGCAAACGAGAAAGGAGATACTAAAATTACGGTCAAAGTCCTTGGGACTAGCTCACTCGGTGCCATCATCACCGTGGCAGACACCAAAGGAAATGTTAAAGGCTACGTGCAAAATCCTGGAGTGGATATCAAGAAGACGGCAACTGGTGAAGTCCTGGTGGGACCATTTGTCGGAAACGGAGAATTCCTTGTTATCACAGATTATGGTACGGGAAATCCTTATAACTCCATGACCCCTCTTGTGACCGGTGAAATCGGAGAAGACCTGGCCTTTTATCTGACGGAAAGCCAACAAACACCTTCTGCAGTTGGACTCAATGTTCTGTTGGATGACGAAGACAAGGTTAAAGTGGCTGGTGGCTTCTTGCTCCAGGTCTTACCAAATGCCAAGGAAGAAGAAATCGCGCGCTTTGAAAAACGCATCCAAGAAATGCCTGCCATCTCCACACTTTTGGAATCTGAAGACCATATTGAAGCTCTTCTTACCGCTATCTATGGGGATGAATCTTTCAAACGCCTTTCTGAAGAAGAACTTCGCTTCCAGTGCGACTGCAGCCGTGAGCGTTTCTTGAACGCTTTGGCAAGTCTGCCAGCTAGTGATCTAAAAGAGATGAAAGATGAAGATCACGGTGCAGAGATTACCTGCCAATTCTGCCAAACACACTACCACTTTGACGAAAATGACTTGGAGGAACTCATTCGTGACAAATCTTAATACGCCATTTATGATCGGGGATGTCGAAATCCCTAACCGTACCGTCCTAGCCCCAATGGCCGGAGTAACCAACTCGGCTTTCCGGACCATTGCCAAAGAACTGGGGGCAGGGCTCGTTGTGATGGAAATGGTCTCTGACAAGGGAATCCAGTACAACAATGAAAAGACGCTTCACATGCTCCATATCGATGAAGGAGAAAATCCTGTATCGATCCAACTCTTTGGAAGTGACGAAGATAGCCTCGCACGCGCAGCTGAATTTATCCAAGAAAATACCAAGACCGATATCGTGGATATCAACATGGGTTGCCCGGTGAATAAAATCGTCAAGAACGAGGCTGGTGCGATGTGGCTCAAGGACCCAGACAAGATCTACTCCATCATCAATAAGGTTCAATCCGTCCTTGATATCCCCCTCACTGTTAAAATGCGGACGGGTTGGTCGGATCCTTCCCTAGCAGTTGAGAACGCCCTCGCTGCTGAAGCCGCAGGTGTCTCTGCCCTTGCTATGCATGGACGAACTCGGGAGCAAATGTATACGGGTCATGCGGACCTTGAGACCCTTCACAAGGTTGCACAAGCTCTGACCAAGATTCCATTTATCGCAAACGGAGATATCCGTACAGTTCAAGATGCCAAACAACGAATTGAAGAAGTCGGTGCTGATGCGGTCATGATCGGTCGCGCTGCTATGGGCAATCCTTATCTCTTCAACCAAATCAACCACTACTTTGAAACAGGTGAAATCCTGCCTGATTTGACCTTTGAAGACAAGATGAAGATCGCTTACGAACACTTGAAACGCTTGATCAATCTCAAAGGTGAGCACATTGCCGTTCGTGAATTCCGTGGTCTCGCCCCTCACTACCTCCGTGGTACCTCAGGTGCAGCCAAACTACGCGGCGCCATCTCCCAAGCTAGCACCCTAGCAGAGATTGAAGAACTCTTACAATTAAAAGCATAGAAACACAAAAAGCAGAGAGTGGGACAGAAATCGGTAATTCGTTAGAATTCGATTTCGTCGTCCCACCTCCGCACAGTTGAGTAGGGCTGTAAAAGCTGATGAAATCAGCCTAGTAGAGCCCACTCAACCACTGCGTCTTGCTCGACAATCCAAAAATAATTGAGAGGCTAGGATTTTTTTCCCAGCCTCGTTTTTATAGATTGTCTGTTTGCAGGCCGAGTTGTTTAACTCTGGCGGTGTAGTAGGTCATGATCAAAAAGAGGTTCACTGTGATCAGCCAGATGGCCCATTGGTGAATGAAATGCATGAGGATGGCTACGCTAATAGCTCCTGCAACAAAGCTTCCAACAACAATCCCGTAATTCATGGCCTGACGCCGATACTCGTCCAAATCTCCCTTTCCTCGAGTGATTCGGTACAAGGCCGTCAGCATCTTGCGGTAATTGCCGGAAGTCATAAAGATCACATAAGGGTGGTTTTCAATGAGGCTCCCTGTAAAGGTCAACATCATCATTCCTGTCCCAAAAGCAATAAAGGGAACTTCTACAGGTGGTATGACAGACACCAAGGGAATCAGGAGTGTCACCACAAACAAAGGAATCAACATCTTGGTCCGCCAAAAGGCTGTCTTGCGATACTCTTTGATATGGAGGGCAACCAAAAAGCCGATCGAGAAAAATAAAATAGATGAAAAACGCATGATGGTATTTTCGACACGGGGATCGTGCCAATCAGCGATGAGAAGCAGGAGGTTCCCAGTTTGAGTCGCGACCAAACTCCGGTAATGCATGTGGCAAAAAACATCAAGGCCCCCTCCGATAAAACCAAGCAGAGCTCCCATCAGTCGTGTATTTTGTGGTAAAATTATTTTTTCTTCCATAGTCTTGTCTCTTTTGATCTCAATTATGTTTATTATACCACTTTGCACACAAGTGGAGCAGGAAAAATCAGAAAAAGCCCTTCCGTTACTAAAAGTAAAGGAGGGCTGATAGAATGAACCCCGCTCGATCTACTGTTTTAGACGGTAGGTCTTGCGTGGTTTTTTCTTAGGTACCCGCTTGACGCCCACTTCTTCTACGAATTCTCCGAATTTTACGAGGAAGTTATTGCTAACGATGGGACGTCCAGGATTGATCAGATTGACCAACTCGGTTGCTTCATAAACGGTGAAAGGCTCCTCTAACAGATAGAGGAAGGTTGGATTCCAGTCCAGACGCCCCTGAATCCGCTTGATCGATTCTTGAATAATCTGGTAGTGGTCAAAGGCAAAATCAGAAGCAGCTAAGGGTTCTCCATCGAGCAAACACTGGGACTTTTTGAAATCGACATCGAGAAAAACGACTTCCTTGGCATCGTCACCTGCATGGGCTAACTCTACTGCTTTTGCTGGCAGATAGACCAGATGGGCGATGGTAATGACCCAGCCTCTGGGGTCCCGCCCAGGGGTAGAAACTGTCATGAGCTGCTCCACCTTATTCACTGGCAGATCGAGCCCAACTTCTTCTTTGACTTCTCGGATACAAGCATGAGTCGCATCTTCATCCTTGTTCACAAAGCCCCCAACTAAGGCTAGGCGGTGTTGATAAGGGTGGGCCTTGCGGCGAATAGCTAAAAGCTTGAGCTTGCCTTCAACAAAACAGTAAGCTACCATGTCCGCTGTGACACTTGGAGTTTCATAAGTCGGCAGGTCTTGCTCCTTGTACCACTTGAGAAAGTCCGCTTCACTAGCGACCGTCTCAAAATACTCTTTCTCCGTCATTCCTGCTGGAATCGAGAGACTTGCCATCTAAACCACCTCCTTCTTGAGGGCTTTGGTCCATTGGTACCAGCCCACTAAACTATTGAGGGTGTAAACCCAGTACATCCCTTGAATGTGAAGACTCTGATCCCACCAGAGATAGATACTAAAGACATTGGTCGCAATCCAGAAGATCCATTGTTCCCGGTAAAGGCGGGTCATTAGGAGCTGGCCGACCCCGTTGGTCGCATCGGTGATACTATCACGGAAAGGGCGAGCGCTATGGATGCTCTGATACGCAAAGCCCATACCAATCCAAATCACAGCACACAAGGCCAAGTAGCGCATCCACTCAATTAAGTTCAATTTCTTGGCTTCAAAGTGAGATTCTTCGACCTTACCTTGATCATTGATCCGATTAGAGAGCCAAACATAAAGGCCGATTGGTTGCATGATGAAGAAATAAAGAGTTGTCAGAACTTCTCCGTAGAAATTTTTATTGAGGGCTAAAACGAGGTAGATAGCAGAATTCACTGCTCCAAATAGGTAGTTACTAGCACGCCCTTCGGCAACCAGGATAACACAGACAATGCCTGTCCAAGAGGCAAACAGTCCCAGCCAATCATGCTGTCCTGTCCGATTGGTCCATTCTAAGAAGAAGGGAACGCTGGAAAGAAGCAGGAGATAGATCCATTGAAAGGCTGTGCGTCCTACAAAAAGGTCCTTCCATAGGAGTTTCATAATATTGACAAAGCCTTGCTTTTTCGCTTCTTGGTGAACATTTTTAAAGTCTTGGCTAAAAGTTGTGAATTTTTCAGATAGGTTTTTCATAAGCTGCTCCTTAGTCGGCTTGGTAGATAGCATCGATCACCTTCTTGGCTTCTTCGTAGTTGCCGAGGTAGTCTGATGTGAGGAAAGTAGTCGGAATGTTTCCTAGGTATTGCTGGCGCAATTGGTCCAGGTAATTTGAAAAGCTGGTGCGGATCTCTTCATCAGCCATGGTCATATCTCGGAAACCATCATTGACATAAGAGCCGATCGGCTGTACAAAGAGGATCAAATCCCATTTTTCTTTGGACAGAATACTGACAAAGAGGTTGTCGAAGGTATCGGTCATGCTGGTATCCTGACCTTCGACCTCCATGTAGTAGTCGTAATAACCCTTGGTTACCAGGGAATTGGTATCTGCGATGACAAGGCCTCGATTGGCACTACTATCGATGAGCTTGGAGGTTTGATCATACTGTCCTAAGAGTAGGTAATAGTAATCTTTTGGTGTGAGTTCATCATCCCGCACATTGTTCTTGATCTGGTATTCACGGGCATACTCAAGACTAACAGGTGCATCGTAAAAGCGAGCCAAGTCCTTTGCAAGGGTCGTTTTCCCGTTGCTGGCGCTCCCCATGATCAAGACTTTTTTCGTGAACTGGCGACGGAAGGGCTGGGCGATGTATTTCCAGTATTTGCTTGGATTTTCCCGGATCATGGTAGCAGAGATCCCGAAGCGACGCTCTTCTAAGTGAACTTCAAACCCTCTAGCTTCCAACTCTTCCTTATAGGCTTTCTCCCCTACATAAAAGATCAACTCTTCTGTGTCTGTTTGATACTGGATGGTGTCTAGGGCTGTTTGTAACCAAGGTTCCCAGCCCAAGGGATAACGAGGAAGTTCTGTCTCATCTAACTTATAGACTTGAGTCAACTCATCATTTGAGAAGGCTTCGCGGATATAACGGAAGCGTTTTTGTAAGGTCAATCCCACTTCTTCACCACGGTCCCCTTCATAACCAGAAACGATGACACGAACGCGATCACACTGACGCTTGGCCCGCTGGATTAGGTCAATATGCCCTTGATGAAGGGGCGCAAAGGTTCCAAAAACCAGGGCAATTCTTTCTTTTTTCATATGAACTCCTTTTTATAATTTTTTATAAATAGATTTTCTTTATGTTTTTATTATAAACTATATTTTCTATCTGTCAATAGTTTTTTATAAAAAATATATTTTTATTCAAATCAACAAAAAAAGATCTGAAAAGAGAAGCTTCTCCTTTCAGATCTTTCGAATCTTATTCACGAGTGAGGGAGTGGCTGACACCGTCTTTCAGAACCGTCACACTAGATACAGAGCCATCTTTTCCAACTACGATATCTAGACTCGCTGCAGACCCATCGCCTGCTGAGAGATTAGCATGGTAATGACCATCATCCAAGGTATAGTTATAAGCACTGATACCATAGGCTACGGGTTGGCCCCCAGGAAGTTGGATGGTCACTTGACCACCTTGGCCAATAGTGACTCCAGTGTCGCGTTTGTCAGACCAATTCCCAGCTGCTGCGGAGAAATCTCCTGCTGCTACAGAATAGACTCCCTTGTATTGAGCATTCTCCGTAGCAGAAGCTTGCTTCTTAGCATGGGCATGACCGTCTTCTAGACTTGGCAATTTTGCTTTCGCTGGTGTTGCTGGAGTGGCTACTTCTTTTGTTTCTTTTGTTACGGGTGCTGCTTGTGTCGCTTCTTTAGCTGGAGCAGGTGTTTGACTAGCTGCAGCTTGGTTATTTTTGCTACCAACGGTATGACTTTCTTCTGATTTGCTATCAGAGGATGAAGAGGCAATCGGATCTTTACTAGTGATCACTTTTTTCTTAGAAGAAGAGCTTGTTTGTTTAACCAGACTGGTCTTTGAACTACTTGCTTCTGAAGTTTTTTCTTCTTTATTCCCGCCACAAGCTCCTAGGAAAAGACTAGCTGTAAGGGCTAGGGCTGCTAGGGAAATGATTTTTTTGTTTTTCATAACAGAACCTCTTTTTTGTAACATTTGTAATATTTTGTAACATTATTGTAACACTGTTATATGAGGCTGTCAATAGTTTCTCAAATATTTTTCTAATTTGAAAGAAGTTTTAGGTAAGTTCTAAACTTTAGCAAAAAAGAGGCTGGAACAAAAGTCCTAGCCTCTCAATTATTTTTGGATTGTCGAGCAAGACGCAGTGGTTGAGTGAGCTCTACTACGCTGACTTCATCAGCTTTTACAGCCCTACTCAACTTTGCGGAGGTGGGACAACGAAATCGAATTCTAACGAATTACCGATTTCTGTCCCACTCTCTCCTCATTATTTATACACTTCTTGATAGAATTCGATCTTGTCTCCTTTTTTAACGGTGGTTTCAGCAGCACCTTTTGGAGCCATTTCGCCATTGATCTTGTACATCCAGTAAAGACCTTTGGCTTCATCTTGGCTGTGACCATCAATCGAGGTGATCATGCCATTTTTTTCTTCAATCTTGTAGTTGGCTTTGAGCACTTTCATGAGGTTGCTCTCTTCTGCTACTTTTAAGGTTTTTGATTGCGCTTTTTGACCTTCTGGCGTCACGCTAATCGTAATCGAAATTTCGTTTTTCTTGGCAACTTCTGTGCTAGAAGCAGTTGTTTGATTGTTTGTGCTATGAGACGGAGCGCAACTCGCTAAAAGAAGAGCTGCAAGTAAGGTCATCAAGCTAGAAATGGTTTTTTTCAACATAAAATCTCCTAAAGATTTGATAGATAATGGGATAGAAAATGATCGTCGACAGAGCATGGGCAAGGTTAAAACTAAAACCATTGACCAAAGCATAGGTCCACCAAGGAATATGGTATATCAAGGCATAAACACTATCGATCAAGACCCCATAAGCAAAGGACAGTAGCCCCACAAAAAAGATCTGAAAGACAAAGGGCAACCACTTGTAACTGAAGCGCCAAAGGACCATCAAACAGCCAAAGGCGACAATCTGAAAAAATACAATCAGGCTCATCCCCAGGAAAAAGGCGGAGACAAACATGGTGATCATCATCACAAGAAAAGCAAAGCTATACCCTTCAAATATCACCAAGAGAAAAAAGATGGCAGAAATAGGTTGGACATTTGGGAAAGGGGCAAAAGCCTGACGTAGAGCGACACAAAGGGCCGCCAAAAGCGAAATACGGGTTAATCGCTGAAGCGTCATGACATCCTCCTAGACAATCTCAAACTTGATCGTACCGGCTGTCATTCCAACCTTGATGGTTTGCCCTTCTTGGGCTTGCCCTTTCAGCAATAGCTCTGCTAGTTGATCTTCCACTTCGGTCTGCAAGACACGACGCAGTGGGCGAGCTCCCATTTCTGGATCGTAGCCTTTGGTTGCTAGCAACTTGAGCGCTGAAGGCTGGAATTTGAGGGTCATGCCTTGTTCGGCCAAGGTCGCGATGAGCGGTTTGACCATGACTTTCACTACCTGCTGCATGTCCTCGCTTGAGAGACTATGGAAGACCACCTTTTCATCAATCCGGTTGATAAACTCTGGACGATAGGTCTTCTTCAACTCTTCAAACATGCGTTTTTCCATATTGGCTTGGTCAAAGCGGATATCTTTGGCCCCAAAGCCAACTGTCTTATCATCCCGAAGGGCTGTTGCTCCCAGGTTTGAGGTCATGATGATAATGGTATTGGAGAAGTCGATCTTCCGGCCTTTGCTATCGGTTAAGACTCCGTCATCCAAGACTTGCAAAAGGACATTGAAAATATCTGGGTGGGCTTTTTCCACCTCATCAAATAAGAGAACTGAATAGGGTTTGTTGCGGACTTTCTCGGTCAACTCGCCTCCTTCTTCGTAGCCCACATAGCCTGGAGGAGCTCCGTTGAGGCGGCTGGCCGCGAATTTTTCCATATACTCACTCATATCAAAACGGATGAGGGCCGATTCATCATCAAACAGAACCTCCGCCAAGGCTTTGGCTAGCTCTGTTTTTCCGACACCGGTAGGTCCTAGGAACATGAAAGAACCGATCGGACGTTTATTGCTACGGATACCTGATTGATTGCGTCGAATAGCCCGACTGATACTCGAAACGGCTTGGTCTTGACCAATCACGCGCTTATGCAATTCTGCTTCTAAGTTGAGGTACTTCTTGGCATCGGTTTGGGTCAGTTTTTGAGTTGGAATACCAGATAATTGGCTCAAGGTCACCAAGACATCTTGGTCAGTGACTTCTTTTTTGTAGACAATGGGAGTGGCCTCTACTTCTAAGAGCTGGGCTGCTTTCTTCCACTTGCCATCCATCAAGGACCGATCCAAGGCGGTCAACTCTTCTTTTACGTGACCGTTGGAATCGCGGTTTTGTACAGTAGCTGCCGCTTCATCCAAGAGATCAATGGCTGAATCTGGCAATTGACGGCTGGTCAAATAGCGGTGGGCATATTTGACAGCTGTTTCGATCGCTTCATCGGTAATGGTCACATGATGGTGGTCCTGGTAGGTTTCTTTCAAGCCTTGGAGAATTTGGATGCTATCTGCAACACTTGGCTCTTCAATGGTGACTTTCGCAAAACGCCGAGAGAGGGCTGCATCTTTTTCGATGTGCTTTTGGTACTCATCTTGGGTCGTTGCTCCAACTGTACGTAAGGTTCCCCGTGCTAGAGCTGGTTTTAAAATATTGGCTGCGTCTAAGGTCGAATCAATACCGGATCCTGACCCCATAATGGTATGCAGTTCGTCGATAAAGAGAATCACGTGACCGTCTTCTTCGATGTCCTGGATGATATTGTTCATCCGTTCTTCGAAGTCCCCACGGAAGCGCGTCCCTGCAACGACATTCATGAGATCCAATTCCAGGACACGCATTTGCGCGATTTCAGCTGGAACATTGCCACTAGCGACCCGCTGGGCCAGACCTAATGCAAGGGCAGTTTTTCCGACCCCTGCTTCTCCCACCAATACAGGATTGTTCTTGGTCTTGCGGCTGAGGATTTGGATCATGCGTGAAATCTCTGCATCCCGACCGATCACAGGCTCAAGCTGGCCTGCACGCGCCATTTCTGTCAGATCACGGGTATAATCTTCAAGACCTCCACTGGTGCTTGGGGGCATGCCCATCATATTTCCCATGGTTTGGCGGTTAGGGTTTTGGGCCCGATAGAGACTCCGAATGGCTTTGATATCATTCTTGTCCCAGCCTGCTTTGTCTTCTAAATTCTTGCGAAGGGAGGCAATAGGGACTCCCTTGTCTTGCTCTGTAAAGGCAAAGCCGGCAAACTCCATGACTTGGCTCGCCAAGGTCCCACGGTCTGATAAAAGAGAGAGGAGCACATGCTCTGTTCCCAAGGTCTTGGCATGAAGAACCTGGGCAATCTCTCTTGCGTGCTTCATAATGGCTTCCATCCGATAAGAAAATGGGAAGATTTCATACCGATTGTCGCTTTGAAAAGCTTGGCCTGTAATATGCTCCGCCGCATCCTGAAACTCATCGATCTGCATAGGATAATCGTTCAGTACAGAACCTGCCACGCTATAGGGATTATTGGCCATAGCCGTCAGGAGATGCCAAGTATCTAAGGTATGCCCCTGATAGTGGCCTGCTAGTATTTGGGCCGCTTCTATACTTTCTAACAGTGCTGTTGAATAGTTCATCTAGTCGGTATTTCCTTTTCTATCTACTTGTTGAATGATTTTTTTCAGCATCGTTGCTCGTAGGAGGAGAGCATCTCGACCTAGGACCTCATCGGAGGTCGTCGCAAGCAAGAGCTGAGTCTCACGTTGTGTCAATAATTTTTCTTCATAGAGCATCTGGAGGATATCATTAAAGACCTGCTGGCTGATGGTCTCTCCAATATTGGCTGCCAAGTCTTGGAGCATCTGATGGTGATCTGAAAACTGGACCTTGCCAATGCGGATATAGCCACCACCACCGCGCTTGCTCTCTACAATATAGCCTCGGCTTTCGGTAAAGCGAGTCTTGATAACATAGTTAATCTGACTGGGTACGACTTGAAAGACATCGGCTAGCTCACTTCTTTTGAGCTCTGCCATGCCAGCTTGAGCCAGCAAGGCCTTGATATAAGCTTCAATGCTATCAGATGTGTTCTTATTTGCCATGATGCTCCTTTCTGGCTTGTTTTTTTCTAGATGGATGCTCTGTTCTTGGCCCATAAAAAATGGCCTTGGAGTGTTCCTTCTCATCATTGACCTTATTTGACTATTATACAATTTTTACGGCTGTAAATAAAGCAAAGACTCCATGGAAATAGGAATCTCTTAAGGAAAGGAGAAAAAATAAAAGAGAGTGGGACAGAAATCGGTAATTCGTTAGAATTCGATTTCGTCGTCCCACCTCCGCACAGTTGAGTAGGGCTGTAAAAGCTGATGAAATCAGCGTAGTAGAGCCCACTCAACCACTGCGTCTTGCTCGAAAATCCAAAAATAATTGAGAGGCTAAGACTTTTGTCCCAGCTTCTTATGCGAAGAAGGAACTACTCTTTGCGACGAGCGAATTTGGTGCCTCCGCAGCCTAAAGCAAGAATTTCTCACCACATTCACAAAACCTTTCTTTGAATATCGGTTTAAGCTTCTTTCCATTTCGACTGTTGAATCACTTCTTCCATTACTTGGACTGTCAGTTCTGGAATAAAGCCGACCAAGCTTCCTTGATCCGGATGCAACAATTTGACCTTAAAGTCATAGACATCGGTCGCTTTTCCTGCAAAATCAAGGGTTGGAACTTGGACTGTTTTTTCCGTCTCTCCATCTGCGAACTCAAGGGTGACGTTGGTATCTTTGTAGACCTTGCCATGAACCCCTGCTCCTGGTTCTGTGATCAATTTGAGACTGGCACTTCCTTTAGAGCCACCTTTTCTCTTGACAACGACTTGCGCTGGGTCGCCTTTCTTAACAGCTAGGGTTGGCTGAGCAAACTCAAAGAGCCCCTTTTCTTGATTATTGAGGGCATAAATCCCTTCCGTTGCGATCGCATCTCCCTTGCTATTGACCAAGGTCAAGGTGTGAGATCCTGCTGCCAAATCCGGTGTTTCATAGACCTTTTGGCTGCGTTTGCGGCTTGGACTTTGGGTATTGACGGTCGCTAGCTTTTGGCCATCGACATAGACATCCATTTCCCCATGACCAGGGTCGACAGTTGCGACGACATAGGCCTTGGTGCCTTCAAATTGATAGGTCACCGAAGCTCCCTTTTCTTTGGTCCACATAGAGGTGCCTCGAACGCCTTCTCCCTCTTCATTCCACTGGCCATTGGCCCGCTCTGCTGTCCGGTCGGAATGATAAGTCAAACCAAGCGGATAGCCATCGGTTTCTTCAATGCTGGCTGGTGTCTTATAGACAAAGACACCGTTCAAGATTGGAGTGGCTTGGGCATCAGTGATGGACACCCGGATATAGCGACTATCAACTGGTTGCCCTTTGATTAATCGGCGGTATCCCACAGTTGAGCCAGCTCCATAAGGAACCCATTGCCCATTCACTGCCACATCAATGGTGAAGCCAGAAATCCGTTGGCCTTTCTTGATGGTTTCTTTGAGCTCTACCACATCAAAATGCTGTTCTTTTCCAAGATCGAGAACAAAAGATCCGGTCTTGGCATCATCAGCAGGTGCCCAACTGGTCTTTTCATCGCCATCTGTCAAATGGCTGACCTTGTAGAGCGGATTGCGTCGTGTTGAGTCAGCTTCTACCAAAGCTCCTGCCGCATAGTTCACACTGTAGAGTTGGTCCAAGGTCTGGCGGAATTCTTTCAAACGGGCCACATCGGCATCCGCAAATTTTCCGTCTTGATTGGGTGGAATATTGAGCAGAAGCGGGGTTCCACGGCCGACCGATTTGAAGTAAATGTCCATCAATTCGCGCAAGGACTTAGGCTCTTGATTGTCATGGTAGAACCAGCCGGAGCGAATAGAGACATCGGCTTCTCCCACTGAGTATTGCTTCCCTTCCGGATCCCCGTGATTGAGGTAGCTATTAGATGGATTGTTGCGGATCTTATCTGGATTGACCTTTTGCCAAACCGGATCTCCGGCAATCCCCTTTTCATTTCCAATCCAACGAACATTGGTCGGCTCAGCTGAGAAGATAGCAATATCCCCTTGGGCCTTGCGAATGGCTTCAAACCACTTGTCAAAGGTATAGGTGACCTTTTGAGCCCCATCGCCACGCGCTCCATCCATCCAGACTTCTACGAACTTACCCTTGTTCCCATATTTTGGATCTTCAAGGATTTCCTTAAGCTGGTTGAGATAGTATTCATTGTATTTGTCCTCTGTATCCACATGGTAGAGCGGGCTGTGAGCATCCCAAGGAGAGATATAGACCCCCATGTCCATGTCATACTTGCTGGCAGAAGCAGAAACCTCAGCTAGGACATCACCTTTTCCCTCCTTCCAACCACTTTTGGCAATAGTATGGTCGGTGTATTTGGAAGGGTACAAGAGGAAGCCATCGTGGTGCTTGACGACCATGATCGTCCGTTTAAAGCCAGCATCTTTCAGGGTTTTGATCCACTGATCGGTATCCAGATGCTCTGGATAGAAATAATAAGGATCTTCTTGCCCATCTCCCCACTCACGATCGTAGTAAGTATTCATCCCAAAGTGGATGAAAGCTGCTAGTTCTTCGCGGTGGTATTGCATCTGAGCCTTGCTTGGAAGTGGTCCGTAATCCGCAATCTCAGTCTCCTCGTTTAGAGAAGTGGCAGGTTGAGTGGCTTCTGTCCCTTGGCTGGCTGTGCGATTTTCTTTCTCGCTTGTAGTTGCTGAGGGCTGCTCTGATTCTTCTTGGTGCTCGTTCACAGTTTTCTTCTCCTTTCCTTGGTGATTGACATCGCTCGTTTCAACCCGTTCTTCACGTGGTTCACTATTCTCAGCTTGTTCCTCTGCGTAACTGGTAGTAGTTCCTAAAAAACAAGTCGCTACAACTACCGAGCAGACGCCTACTGAGAGTTTACGTATGCCAAATCGATTTCTCTTATCAACTAATCTTTTTCCCATATTCCATTCCTTTATGTCATCAGGTAAAGAGGGTGGGGCTTCCCATCCTCCTTCTTTTACCTGTGAACTTTTCACCGTATTTTGCTAGTTTCTCTAGCTGTTTTACTTGGCCTTTTTGGCTCTTTTTTTCTGATCGTCCAGCACAGCACTGGCAAGGCCTGCCGCTAGGATTCCAGCAACGAGGCTTGCGACGCTTTCTTCCGTTCCCGTATTTGGTAATCTTCCTTCGGAAACTGGAGTAGCTGAAACTGCTGGTGTTTGAGTTTCTTTCTCGACTTCCTTCACTACTGCATCTATCCCTTCCTGGCGCACCGCTTTGACCTCAAGAGATGCTTGAGGAGTTACAATAGCTACTGGTCCTTCTGAGCCATGAGGACGTTCTGGGTTCGGAAGCGGTTGTGGTTGTGGTTCTGGCTGTGGCTCTGGTTGTGGAGTATCTGGAAGTACTTCTTTCGTGCCCACCTCCGTGATTTCTGCCACTGGATCTAGCTCTACAAAGGCATCTAGTTCCTTCCGGCTTTCCTCACCATTTTCTTGAGAAACTTCCACCAAGCGCAATTTGCGGCCTTTTTGACCTTCTTGAACCACACGTTTCTCACCTTTTGGAAGATCCGCATTTGGACGTTCTAGGCGTTCAAAGTCCATCTCTTCTGGCTCAATCACCAACTCTGGTTTGGTATGAACCAGATTCTTAACCCCTTCTTCAGGAATGGCTGAGCCTGTAGGTGCTTTTGCGGAGAGAGAAAGTTGATATACTTTTTCGAGCTTGACATCTTCTGAGACAACCTTGACAAGAACCGGAGCATTGGCACTTTTAGCATCGATGACCGTAACGGCTGTTCCATTCTTGCCTTGTGCTGAAACGATTGGACGTTCTCCCTCATACTCTAGATGATAATCTGTCACATCTGGTTTAAAACCTTCTAGGTCTTTGCCATTCACTTGGATCGTAACATCAGTTGTTGCCTGGGCCTCTTCTGTTGGAGCATAGGCGCTCAATTCAACGATTCCAATTCCTTTTAGATTTTCATCACGGACCATTCTTAAACGGATGGCTTTGGTTCTGGTTTCGTTGAAGCTGAGGTTAGAGATATAACCAGGCTCAAAGGCATAATCCAAGCTGTAAGGAATTTCTTCCCAGTTAGAGGACTGGTTAAATGGATGTTCTGGAAGATTCTTCAGATTGCCGTAATCATCTGGGATATCAAAGTCTGGACCAATGTAGCGTTCTAGAACCGTTTTCGTTGGCAGACCTGTTTCCTGATCTGCAAAGAAGTCGACTGCTACTTTATTGACTAAGCGCTCTGTTACTTGACCATTTTTCTTGAAGATGAGACCAGCAAACACTTCTGTTTGATCCGGCTCTCTCTTCCAGTTGGTCCAGCGATAGTACTCGTTGTAGCCACCATCGTTGATGTAATCGATATAGTCGATTTGATTTGGATCGAGATCGTTGGTTTCACTAGCAAATGCTCTGGTATCCTCTGCATTGTAGTCACGGTTCACAGAGAGGATTTCTCCTGTCTTTTCTGACACCCTGACGGTCAGCTGAGCTGTAAGATCATAACCGAGGACCTTTCCTTCTAACGTGAAGCTGCCTTCATGAGAAAGTGCATCAGCTGGGATAGCCTGCCAGTCCACCGTAAGTTCCTTGCGTTCATAACCTGTGTCCCCTTTAAAGTAGACACCTACTGTAGATGGTAGAACTAGATCTTGACCGACTTTCACAAAACGTCTGCCTGCTTCTACTGCTACTGGAGCAGCTTGTTTCAGTTTTTCTGCATCACTTGTGAGATGGAGGCGGTATTCTTGTAAGATAGTACCATCTTCCGCTTTATGGATGACACGGATTGGCTCACCTTCATGGACGCTTGGCACAACCGTTGCAAGACCGTGATGGCTAGCTGTCGCTTCCACTTGTGGATAAGCCCGATCACGCGCATCGATGTAGTAATCGGTCACACTTGGATTAACTCCTGGTAAAACCTCACCGTTGACACGAATGGTCACCTGGCTCTTTTCTTCTGCCGCAACCTTATTGGCAAATACCTGAATCTCTGAAATAGAGCTTCCACGTTTGCCTTCTGGTGTCTTCATGCGGATCCGAACGGCATAGGTGTCGACTTTATCAAAACTGAAATGATTCATCTTGCCAGCTGCTACCGGTTCTTCAACGGTTAGGTTGCTGACTTCTTTCCAGTTGGCTGGATTGTTAAATGGATGGTCTGTTTCGTCTTTGACGCGATTTGGATTGCTTGGAACAGTTGGGATTTGTTCCCCTGTATAGTACTCAATCACATATTCACTTGGAGCACCAACGCCGTGGTCTTCGTGGAAACCAACATGGAGGTTGTCCACTGCTCGCTTGGTCAAGATACCAGAATCCCCAAACAAGATACCAACAGAATCTTCCGCATTGTCACGGCCCCAGTTGGTCCAACGGTTAGCTGGAGCATCGGTAAAGGAGATGACCTTATCATTGACCTTAGCAACTGGATCCGCATCGTTAGAGTCACTTGCAAAAGCGAGTGGCAAGACTGATCCTGTCCATTGCTCTGCTATATTGGCTCCCTTGACTGTGGTGCTAGAAACACGAATATGAAGACGTGTTGGAAGGTTGGTTCCTTCTACACGGCCTGCTATGACAACTTCTCCTTCTTGGGCCAAGAGTTGCGGATCGACCGCATCCCAGGCCACCTTGGCAGCATAGGTCTTGCCATTGGAGTGATAAGTCCGCACGCTTTCTGGAAGGGCTGGTTTTTCACCAACTGGCGTTGTCGTGCTGACTTCTTCTACAGCGATAATGCCTTCAACGGTGACTTGAGCTTGGGCTTCTTTTTCCACACCCTCTACATGACCTGTGACTGTAAAGCTATGATAATCCTTGACTTGATCTGCTGTCACGTCATCCCAGGTCACACGTTTTTCTTTCGGGAATCCCTTGTCATACTCGACCAAGACGGTCTCTGGAAGAGCTGGCAAAACGTTTCGATCGGTGCTGATCCGTACAGGACGCACCTTGACAACTGTCTTTTCTTCTGGATTTGGCGTGATGGTAAAGGTGACTTCTCCCGTTTGTCCTTGGAAGTTGGCTTCTAAATGAACCAATCCTGCTTCCCGCAATTCCAAACCTTTATTGGTTGCGACCGCTTTTCCTTGGCTACCAGCTCTTGTCTTCACATCGATTTGATCCGCTTTGAGACTTGCCTGGCTACCATCTTGGTAATGGGCAATGACTTCAAGTGGTACCGTTTGGTCTTCCTTGAGTTCTTGTCCTTCTGGCAGACGCAATTCTAAACGCTGGATCTGTGGACTTTCTTCTTGGAATTGTACCACATAGGTCTGTACAGCTCCCGTATCCTTAGCAGTGACATAGATTTGAGCTTTCAAACCATTTTCACGGTTAGCTTGTAGAAACGTCACTTGGGCATTTTCTGCACTTGCTGTGACTTGACCTGGTTCTTGACCATAAGCGAGGGAACGGAAAATAGTATGGTTGCCACTACCAAATTTTGGAAGAGCTACTCCATCTAGCTGAACCGTTGGTTTCTTAGCCTTGGCTACATCTCCTCCTGCAACCACTAGTGTCGCTTGGATCGTTTCTCCATTGCCTAGAAGTCCTGTCGCTTTCAAGCGTGCTCCTGGTGTGGACAACTGATCTTCTTGACCAGCTTCCAAGGTCCATTGATCGACCTCATAGTGGGCAGTGGTCCCATCAGTGAAGACTAATTGCACAGCCTTATCCACCGTTGCTAGATCTGCTCCCTGTGGGATTTGTTTGATGACTGGAAGGACTTGTTCCACGCCGATCACATCGACCAGAGCTTCGACCGTGCGTCCTTGAACATGACCGGTCACACGGACTTGGCCAGCACGGCTATAGTCTGCCGCATCCCATTCAATGGCTTCTTCTTGAGCCTTGCCATCGCTATAGACCACATTGACCTTACTTGGCAAGGTTGGTTCTTCTCCTAGATAAGCACTTTGTCGAACAGGTTCCACACCTAAGACAGTACGTTCTGCTTGGTCCTTCTTACCTGTAAAGAGGCTGACTTGGTCTGATTGCAAGCGGTCTGAGTCTGCATACAGAGTAAAGGCACCCGCCTGCTCAGTTGATTTGACAATCACAACCCCTTTGCCGTTGAAGGCTTTGCGTTGCCATGAGCCATCTTCCTGCGCTTTGTAGCGTTCACGGCTGGCTTGTTCCCCGTTATCGACACCGACAATTTGACCTTGCCCATGCAGATGGAAATGCACCAAGTTATTGGCAGTTGGGACCACACGACCTTCTTCGTCGACGATTTCATAGGTAATATAGGTCAAATCCTTACCGTCTGCTGCAATGGCGTGTTCTTCTTTCAGCAGGCGAACACCGGCTGGCTTCCCAGCTGTTTCGATTTGATCGTGGGCAATCACTTCTCCTGCTTCGTTGCGGGCAATAGCTTCCACCTTACCTGGCACATAAGGAACCAACCATTCTAGATAGAGTTCATCCGGATTTGCCCCTTCTTGGTAGGTCCGGCCATCAGCTGTGGTCTTCTTGGTAAAGGTCTTCACTCCTTGTGATTCCCCATTGACAATCAATTCCACACTGTGGGCATTGGAGAAGGTCCGAACAGGGATCCGTCCTTCTTCATCCATGACACGATTGGCTAATTCTGGATTGTCCCAGTTCCAATGTGGCAAGAGATGGACCATCGGATGTTTCTCAGCCGATACCCATTGACTTTGGTAAAGATAAAAATCATTCTTTGGAATGCCGGCAGTATCGACAATACCGAAATAAGAACTTTTTACAGGTGTGTCATTTTGGTTGTGCCATGGGGTTGGCTCACCGATATAGTCCGTACCAGTCCAGATAAATTGCCCTGCATAACCGGCATGATCACGGTCAAAGGTCCAAGAGGCTGTCGCTGTCCGACCCCAACCAACCCGGTCATTGCCGTAGTCTGATTGTTCATAGTGGCGGTCTTCTTGGTTGCTGCCGACCCATTCTCTTTCAGGGTGGTAGTAAGAGCCCCGTGTCCGCGTTGCAGAAGAGGTTTCAGAACCATAAATGAGCCAGTTTGGATGTTTTGCCCGTAAACTTTCATAGTTGGCTTCTGAATAGTTGAATCCAACCGCATCGAGCTCTGCTGCTACCTTTTCATGGCCTCCTGAGCCATCGCCAAATCGGAATTTATCAGCTCCCATAGTGACATAGCGAGTTGCATCCACGTCCCTGATGGTCTTGACCAACCGACGAACGGTTGCGACAGATTTGTCTGATCCATCTGCTTCACCGACTTCGTTACCGATTGACCACATGACAATGGCTGGATTGTTCTTGCCCCGCTCTACCATGGTCCGTAGATCGTAATCTGACCAAGTATCCCCCTTACGAGCTTCTGGGTGAGTGGCATCCTTTTCAAAGAAACGACCGTAATCGTATTGCTTCTTGCCACCATACCAGATATCAAAGGCTTCTTCTTGGACCATCAAGCCCAACTCGGCCGCAATTTGCAGGGTTTGTTCACTCGCTGGGTTGTGGGTCGTCCGGATGGCATTGACCCCCATGTCCTTCATCTGTTTGAGACGACGGTATTCAGCCTTGTAATTTTCCTCAGCTCCAAGAGCCCCGTGGTCATGGTGAAGAGATACCCCGTGGAATTTCGTCGCCACCCCATTGAGGAAGAAGCCACCTTCTGGCGTCCAGTTCAGATAGCGATAACCAAAGCGTTCCTTTTGAACATCTACTAACTGCGAATCCCGATAAACCCGCGTATACAAGGTATAGAGAGCTGGATGATCCGTTTTCACATCCCAAAGGGTTGGTTTTTCAACATGGAGGGTTTGAGACAGGTTGATCTCTTGACCTGCTAGAACAGCTTGTGCTTCACTGAGCGTTTTTTCGCTCACCACTTGGCCATTTTGATCGACAATTTCATATTCCGCATAAATACTATGGGCTTGATCATCCTGGTTGACAATGCGGCTCTTCACCACTGTATCTACTGCCCCATTTTGCTGTTTTTCCAACTGAGGGGTCGTAATCGTAGTCCCATACTGCGCTAAATGAACCTTGTCCGTTACACTCAGCTTAACATCCCGGTAAATTCCGCTACCAGAATACCAACGGCTACTTGGTTGTTGATTGACCACATGAACGGCGATGGTATTCTCGCTTCCATCCGCATTCAAATAAGGAGTAATATCATAAGAAAAGGCATTGTAGCCATTTGGATAATGACCGACGAATTGTCCGTTTACATAGACTTTCGAATCCATATAAACCCCGCCAAATTCCAAGCGAACCTTCTTATCTAGATCCTTATCGTCCAAACGGAAGGTCTTACGGTACCAAGCATCCCCACCGTTTAATTGCCCTCCTTCATTTTGAGCAGGAGAGTTGTGATCGAAATCAAAGAAAATAGACCAGTCATGAGGAAGATCTAATTTTTTCCAATCCTTGACATCCACTTGACGCCCTTCTGCACCAGGAGCCGCATTTAATTTAAAATACCAATCTTTATTAAAATCACGTTCTCGATCTTGCACAATATCCTCCGCCACACGATTTTGATTTGGAGCAGCAGTTTCTTCCGTTCCTGTAGCACGCTCAGATGAAGCAGAAACGGGCTGGCCTTCGCCTTGAGGCGCTGGCTTTTCCTCAGCTCTGGTAGGGGTGATGACAGCTGGAGCTTCTGAAACCCTTGCACCAGCTTCAGGAACTTCCGCTTCTGATTTTTCCGTCACAACACTTGGTGTCTCCGTCGAAGTCGGTTCACTTTCGAGGCCTGGCTTTTCTTCCGCATAGACCCTTGAAAGACCCAAGGCAGAAATCCCAATCACAACAGAACAAGCTCCAACTGAGAGCTTACGAATACTAAAAACAGGACGTTTTTCAAAAAAAGACTTTCCCATAAAAACCTCCTCTTAGGATCAACAATTAAATTTGTAAGCGCTTTCTTATACCTGCGAACGCTTACAGAAAATCACATATTAACTATACCAAAAAAATAGGAGGAATAGACCTAGATTTCACCCCAACTATAGTTAGATTAAGAATTCCTTTAATTAGTGGAAATCTCCTACGAACCAAAAAAATAGAAGCCAACGGCTTCTATTTTTTATGATCTTATAATCCTGGTTCTTGACCAAGTTCAGCAGCCACCATCCAAATGTTCTTTTCAAGTTCTGCTTTAGCCCCAACAAAGATATCGTTGGTTACATCATCGCCTTCAGCGTCGGTAACATCCAAAGCTTTTTGGTAAAGGCCATCAAGGTAATGGAAGATTTCAAGAACACGTGTCAAGCTTTCTTCTACATTTTTCGTAAATGTTCCACGGCGTTCTTCAATATTGCTGTGTTCCAAAAATTCAGTCATGCTAGAATAAGGAGCGCCACCAAGAGTGATCAAGCGTTCGCTCACTTCATCCAAGGTTGCATCCAAGCTGTCCATGTATTCGTCCATTTTTGGATGCCAAACCATAAAGCCACGTCCACGCATATACCAGTGTACTTGGTGAAGGGCAATGTGAGCCACGTAGAGATCTGCTACGACTTGGTTCAAGAGGGCTTTTGTTTCTGGAAGAGTTTCTTTATTAGATGGTGCAAAAGTTGCTACATCAGTAGCTGCTTCATGTTTCATAGTTGTCATATCGCTTCTCCTTTTTTATAATGATTCTAATTAACTATGTCTTTATTATATGCTTCCTCATTCAGAAAGTCAAGATAAAAGATTTAAAAATATCATTGTTGCCAATTGAGAAAAGATACGATAGAATGAAGAAGACTAATCGAAAGGCTTGACCAATGAAATATATCTTTACCTTCCTGATCTCCATGGTGCCCCTTGTTGAATTGCGCGGGGCCATCCCTTTTGCCATTGCAAATGGTATCCCACTATGGACAGCGCTCCTGATCGGAGTGATCGGAAATTTTCTCCCTATCCCTCTGATCTTCTTCTTCGCCCGCCATATCCTCACTTGGGGCGCCAAAAAACCGATCATCGGAGGCTTTTTTAGCTGGTGTCTCAATAAGGGGCATAGAGGCGGACAGAAATTAGAAAAGGCTGCAGGTGACAAGGGAATCTTCTGGGCCTTATTACTCTTTGTGGGAATCCCTCTTCCGGGAACTGGTGCCTGGACCGGTGCCCTTGCAGCTTCCATCCTTGACTGGGACTTCAAACGCAGTAGCCTCGCAGTCATGCTCGGAGTGATACTAGCCGGCCTCATCATGGGAACCCTTTCTCTCCTCTTAGGAATCGATACCTTCGCACATTAAGCAAAAGGCTGAAGCAACGGCTTCAGTTTTTACATAAAAAAAGAGGTTTCCTTCGAAACCTCTTATTTTTTATTCTTAGTTGTTAAGAGCTGCTGCCATTGTAGCTGCAACTTCTGCTTCAAAGTCATTTGAAGCTTTTTCAATACCTTCACCAACTTCAAAACGAACGAATTCGATAACTGAAGCATTTACTGATTCAAGGTAAGCTTCAACTGTCTTGCTGTCATCCATGATGTAGACTTGTGCAAGAAGAGTGTAGGCTTGGTCAACTTTTGTGTTGTCCAAGAAGAAGCGATCCATTTTACCTGGGATGATTTTATCCCAGATTTTTTCTGGTTTACCTTCAGCTGCCAATTCAGCTTTGATATCTTCTTCAGCTTGAGCAACCACTTCGTCAGTCAATTGTGCTTTTGAACCGAATTTCAAGTGTGGAAGTGCTGGTTTACCAACCATTGCACGGCTTTCGTTATCTTGGTCGATGACGTGGTTCAATTGTGCCAATTCATCTTTCACGAATTGTTCATCCAATTCTTTGTATGAAAGAACAGTTGGTTTCATTGCAGCGATGTGCATTGAGATTTGTTTAGCAAGTGCTTCGTCTCCACCTTCGATCACAGAGATAACACCGATACGGCCACCGTTGTGTTGGTAAGCACCGAAGTGTTGTGCATCTGTTTTTTCAAGCAAAGCAAAACGACGGAATGAAATCTTTTCACCGATTGTAGCTGTTGCAGATACGTATGCAGCTTCAAGAGTTTCACCTGAAGGCATTGTCAAAGCAAGAGCTTCTTCGTTGTTAGCTGGTTTACCTTCAGCGATCACTTTCGCTGTTGCGTTTACCAATTCAACGAATTGAGCGTTTTTCGCAACGAAGTCAGTTTCAGCATTTACTTCAACTACTGCTGCAACGTTACCATTGACATAAACACCAGTCAAACCTTCAGCGGCAACACGGTCAGCTTTCTTAGCTGCTTTAGCCATACCTTTTTCGCGAAGCAATTCGATCGCTTTTTCGATATCACCTTCAACTTCAACCAATGCCTTTTTAGCGTCCATGACACCGGCACCAGATTTTTCACGCAATTCTTTTACAAGCTTAGCTGTAATTTCTGCCATTTTTGTTCTCCTATATTTTTTAATAAAATAAGAGGGTCGGGCTGAGCCCTGCCCTCTTAGGTTCGTTACTTATTGAATGAAATTAAGCGTTGTCGCCTTCTACAACTTCAACGATTTCTTCGATTGAATCAGCTTGACCTTCAGTAGCTGCCAATTCAGCTTCTACTGTAGCAACACTGTCTTCACCTTGACGTCCTTCGATAACAGCGTCAGCCATTTTCGCAGTGATCAATTTAACAGCGCGGATAGCGTCATCGTTCGCTGGGATGATAACATCGATATCATCTGGGTCAGTGTTTGTGTCGACCATCGCTACAACTGGGATACCCAATTTCTTAGCTTCTTTAACAGCGATTTGTTCTTTATGTGGATCCACAACGTACATTACGTCTGGGATACGAGGCATGTCTTCGATACCGCCCAAGAATTTTTCAAGACGAGCGCGTTGTTTGTTCAACAATGCAACTTCTTTCTTAGGAAGAACTTCAAAAGTTCCATCTTCTTCCATGCGTTTGATTTCTTTCAAACGAGCGATACGTTTTTGGATTGTTCCCCAGTTAGTAAGAGTTCCACCCAACCAACGGTGGTTGATGAAGTATTGACCTGCACGAACAGCTTCTTCTGCAACAGCATCAGCAGCTTGTTTCTTAGTACCTACGAACAAGATCACTGCATCGTTTGCAGCCGCATCACGCATGAAGTCGTATGCTTGGTCTGCATATTTTACAGTTTGTTGCAAGTCGATCACGTGGATTCCGTTACGTTCTGTGAAGATGTACTTAGCCATCTTAGGGTTCCAGCGACGAGTTTGGTGACCGAAGTGTACACCAGCCTCAAGAAGTTGTTTCATTGAAATTACTGCCATGAGTAGTTTCTCCTTTTTTGTTTTTTTCTCCTCTCTCAGACGTCAACTTGCAGCACGACCACAAGGGCAACGGTGCCACAATGGATCCGAGATGAGTATTTGCTGTCTTAGACAACTCTATAAGTATAGCAGAAATCACTAGAATTCGCAAGCTATTTGAGAGATTTTTTCAGCATTCTCCATCTGCAATGATTTGAAGCAAAAAGTTTTTCTTGACCTATCTTGTTTTTTAGGTTACAATATTATATGTTATGGCGGTATAGCCAAGTGGTAAGGCACGGCTCTGCAAAAGCTTGATCGTCGGTTCAAATCCGTCTACCGCCTTGATAATAAAATTTTTTATCATCTTTTATCTTTTAAAAATTCCCCTAGCAATAGGGGGTTTTTATTTGAAAAAAAGCAGTAAAAAAGCGCAAAAAATCACTTCCTGTGCTATACTGTAATTGAAAATTTTTTA
>NZ_JAHDAC010000002.1 GCF_018499505.1 Streptococcus parasanguinis | reverse complement strand
ATGGGACTTTTTTTCTACCCTAAAAAAGGCTCCATAAGATCTATAGGGGATTTACCCACTACAAATATTATAGAGCCCTTTTTCTAACCAACTTAAAGGAGACAAGATGAAAAAAATTATCGTTTTAATGACAAGTTTGCTTTTGTTGACAGGCTGCGTCAAAGTATCATTTACTGGCCCGAAAAAAGAAGAAAAGACCAGCCAGTCAACCAGCAGTAAAAAAGAACCCCTCACATTTGTCAGAGCCGACCAGTACAAAGACCAGGACAACGAAGTCTTGGAAGCATCTGAGAAATTTATCAAGGAACATCCAACGCTTGGAGAACCTGGAAAATTATTTGTCTTTTTCCCAGGCTATACCTTTGGAAATGAGGAAAACCGCTTCGCTTTGTTCTTTATCGTGAATCGCACCACCACAACCATCGATCGTGATGGATCCTTTGTCCTGAATTTGGAATATGATGGAGAGCCACTTTTTAAAGATGTCACAGTTGACTATGAAATCAACGAATCTGGTGTATTGAAACCCAATACGGCTGCAGCCATTCCTATCAAAATCACCAAGGAACAAGAAGAAAAGATGAAGAGCATGAACGATTCGTCTAAAGCAAAAATGAGCTTCAATGACTTTAAATTTAAGGATAAATAGATGAAGAAGTCGGACTGACAAGCGATCTTAAAATAAAAGATACAAAATAATCCATTTTATAAAAGAAATTCGTTTTCAAAGCGCAAAAATACTTGTCTTTGTCTGATAGAAGTGATATACTAATAGAGTTGACTATGCACATGCCTGTGCAACCGCTCGAACATCGTCGCTCATTTCTATGAGAGTAAGTGGTTCGTCCCACGATGCTAGGCGAGTCTTCACAAAAATACGGGGAAACCCAAAAATACATAGGAGGTGCATAATGAGCACATACGCAATCATTAAAACTGGCGGAAAACAAGTTAAAGTTGAAGTTGGTCAAGCAGTCTACGTTGAAAAATTGAACGTTGAAGCTGGTCAAGAAGTTACATTTAACGAAGTTGTTCTTGTTGGTGGTGAAAACACTGTTGTCGGAACTCCACTTGTTTCAGGAGCTACTGTTGTTGGAACTGTTGAAAAACAAGGAAAACAAAAAAAAGTTGTTACTTACAAGTACAAACCTAAAAAAGGTAGCCACCGTAAACAAGGTCACCGTCAACCTTACACTAAAGTTGTCATCAACGCTATCAACGCTTAATTTTTAGGAGAACACATGATACAAGCAGTCTTTGAACGAGCCGAAGATGGCGAGCTGAGGAGTGCAGAAATCACTGGGCACGCTGGAAGCGGTGAATACGGCTTTGATGTCGTGTGTGCATCGGTTTCGACTCTAGCCATTAACTTTGTCAACTCTGTTGAGAAATTTGCAGGCTACGAACCGGATCTAGAATTAAACGAAGAAGAAGGTGGCTTCCTGCGGGTGACGATCCCGACAGATATTCCACCTCATCAAAGAGAAATGACCCAACTATTCTTTGAATCATTTTTCTTAGGGATGGCAAACTTATCGGAGAACTCATCGGAGTTCGTCCAAACAAGAGTTATCACAGAAAACTAACATGGAGGAAAACAATTATGTTGAAATTGAATCTTGCTAACTTGCAACTTTTCGCCCACAAAAAAGGTGGAGGTTCTACATCAAACGGACGTGATTCACAAGCAAAACGTCTTGGAGCTAAAGCAGCTGATGGACAAACTGTAACAGGTGGATCTATCCTTTACCGTCAACGCGGTACTCACATCTACCCAGGTGTGAACGTTGGACGTGGTGGAGACGATACTTTGTTCGCAAAAGTTGAAGGCGTAGTACGCTTCGAACGTAAAGGTCGCGATAAAAAACAAGTTTCTGTTTACCCAATCGCAAAATAAAAAGGTTTCCTTAACCTTTTTATCCCGAGCCTTGAAATATTAAGGTGAGGAAGCTAGAAATAGCATAAATCAAAGCTTTCCGGATTAACGGAAGGCTTTTTTTCTTATATTTATTTAAAAATATCATGTTTACTCTTGTTAATATAATGTTTGAATTTGTGTTTTTTGAAAAATGTAGTATAATAGAGACAAATATAGTAGGAATGGAAGTAGTACCATGAAAGATAGCAGACATGTTGAAATTCTTCAGGAACTGGATCGAAAAAGTGTGGTATCAGTCAAAGAACTCAAGGAACTCTTTGGGGTGACAGACATGACCATTCGTCGCGATCTGATTGATCTTGAAAAACAAGGTCTTTTAGTTCGTGTACATGGTGGGGCCCACAAAAAGGTCAAAGATAGCTTGTTAGAGGCTTCTCACAGTGAGAAAAATCTCATCAATATTGATGAGAAACGAACCATTGCCAAAAAATGTGCAGACTTGATTGAAAATGGGGATACCGTCTTTATTGGGTCTGGTACAACAACAGACTTTATCGGAGATTATTTGGAAGGGAAAGAAATTAGCATCGTCACCAACTCCCTCCCTATTTTTGAGAAGCTCAAGGATTTTCCAAATTATGACCTGATCTTAGTTGGTGGTCGTTACCGGGTAAAGACGCAAACCTTTGTCGGTCAATTTGCTAATAAACTTTTGAAAGAAATCAAGGTTTCTAAAGCCTTCATCGGGGTAAATGGAATCGATGGCCATAGTGTCTCCACAGCTAATGAAGAAGAAGGAAATGGCAATGCCATTATTCTGAACAATGCAATAGAGAAATATGTGGTAGCCGATAACAGCAAGTTTGATAGTTATTCCTTCTACAGTTTCTATCGTGTGGAAGATCTGAATGCCATTATTACCGATGATAGTATTCCAAAGAAGATCAAAGACAAATACGCCTTGTATACGAAAATCATTTAAGAGCAAGAGGCTGGGACAAAAGTCCTAGCCTCTCGATTATTTTTGGATTGTCGAGCAAGACGCAGTGGTTGAGTGGGCTCTACTACGCTGATTTCATCAGCTTTTACAGCCCTACTCAACTGTGCGGAGGTGGGACGACGAAATCGAATTCTAACGAATTACCGATTTCTGTCCCACTCTCTTTTTACTTTTTTAAGGATGTTAGAAAATGACGGTTAGGAAGCGCTTTAAAGAGGAATATAAACAAAAATAAACAAAATACGACAAAAAATTATTGACAATCAATCAATATAGTGATATACTCTAACCATAAAATAAATAGTTAGATAAGGAGGTGGCAACAATGGGATTAAATCAACTCTTTAACAAAGATCTTGTATTTTGCCTACATGCCAAGGATCAAACAGATCTCTTTGAGCAGGTAGCAAGCTTATTGGAAGAGCGACAGATTGTGACACCAACCTATCGTTCCGCTTTGATTGAGCGTGAAAAGTCTTTCCCGACTGGATTAGACATGGAATTTCTTGGTAAAGACTTACCAAATGTGGCGATCCCGCACACAGACATTGTCCATAATCTCACTGAGAATGTGGTTGTGGTTCGTTTGGATCAACCCGTAACCTTCCATAATATGATTGCTCCAGATAAGGAAGTTCAAGTTTCTCTTTTATTCTTCATTATCAACAATTCAAGCTCTAGCCAAACCAATATTTTGGCCCAGCTGATGGATTTCTTTACATCCAATGGAAATCTCGAAGCTCTATCAAAATTAGATAGTGAAGATAAGCTTTATCAATACATTACGGAAACTATTTCCTAAAACATTCGTAAATATTTATAATGGAGGACATCCAAATGATTAAAATTTTAGCTGCCTGTGGTGCAGGTGTTAACTCTAGCCACCAAATTAAGAATGCGTTGGAAGAAGAGTTGTCAAACCGTGGTTATGATGTGCGTTGTGACGCTGTCATGGTCAAAGATGTCAATGAAGATTTGATTTCAGGTTATGATATCTTTACTCCAATTGCTGCAACTGATTTGGGATTCGATCCTGGTATTCCAGTGGTAGAAGCAGGACCAATTTTATTCCGTATTCCAGCGATGAGTGCGCCAGTCTTTGATAACATCGAAGCTGCCATTAAAGAACATGGATTAAGTTAATATTTTTTTAAAACAGTTTGTAAGCGTTATCCAATGATAAAATTGGGAACGATTAAAGTCTAATATAACAAATTATAAATCGGGAGGATTTATTATGAATGGCATTATTGATTTTGCCAATAAGTTTTTCAAACCCATCCTAGACATGGGTGCTCCGATCATCATGTTGATCGTCTTGACTTTATTGGCTCTCTTGTTTGGAGTGAAATTCTCTAAAGCTCTTGAAGGTGGTATTAAACTTGCCATCGCCCTTACTGGTATCGGTGCCATCATCGGTATGTTGAATGGAGCTTTCTCAGCGTCTCTTGCAAAATTCGTTGAGAACACTGGTATTCAATTGAATATCACAGACGTTGGTTGGGCGCCTCTTGCGACCATCACTTGGGGGTCTGCCTGGACACTTTACTTCTTGTTGATTATGTTGATCGTCAACGTTATCATGCTTGCGATCAAGAAAACTGATACACTTGACGTCGATATCTTCGATATCTGGCACTTGTCTATCACTGGTCTGTTGATCAAATGGTATGCTGATAAAAATGGAGTTAGCGCAGGAGTTTCTCTCTTCGTTGCCACTGTAGCAGTAGTCCTAGTAGGGATTATGAAAATCATCAACTCAGACTTAATGAAACCAACATTTGATGATCTTTTGAATGCACCAAGTTCATCACCTATGACATCTACTCACATGAACTACATGATGAACCCAATCATCATGGTCTTGGATAAAATCTTTGATAAATTCTTCCCAGGTCTTGATAAATACGATTTCGACGCTGCTAAGTTGAACAAGAAGATCGGTTTCTGGGGATCTAAATTCTTTATCGGTTTCCTTCTTGGTATCGTCATCGGTATCATGGGTACTCCACATCCAGTTGCTGGTGTCGCAGATGCTGACAAATGGGAATTGGTTATTAAAGGTTGGTTGAGCCTTGGTTTGACTGCCGGTGTCTGCTTGGAATTGTTCTCATTGATCGGTTCTTGGTTCATCGCAGCGGTAGAACCATTGTCACAAGGTATTACAAACGTTGCTACTAAACGTCTTCAAGGACGTAAATTCAACATTGGTTTGGACTGGCCATTTATCGCTGGTCGTGCTGAAATCTGGGCTTGTGCGAACGTACTTGCACCAATCATGTTGATCGAAGCAGTGCTTCTTTCTAAGGTCGGAAATGGTATCTTGCCACTTGCAGGTATCATCGCTATGGGTGTGACTCCAGCCTTGTTGGTTGTAACACGCGGTAAATTAATCCGTATGATCATCTTCGGAAGCCTTCTCTTGCCACTCTTCCTTCTTTCAGGAACATTGATTGCACCATTTGCAACTCAATTGGCTAAGAGTGTTGATGCCTTCCCTAAAGGGGTAGCTTCTACTCAATTGATCACTCACTCAACTCTTGAAGGACCAGTTGAAAAATTGCTCGGTTGGACAATCGGTAACGCAACAACTGGTGATATCAAAGCTATCCTTGGTGTAGTTGTCTTCTTGGCATTCTATATCGGAATCTTCGCTTGGTACAGAAAACAAATGATCAAACGTAACGAAGAATATGCTGCAAATGCAAAATAATCGTCATATGTAGTTTGAAAACTGACACCATATCTGTTTTGGATATGGTGTTTTTATTATAAAAAAATGTTCGAAAATAAACAATTTAATGTTGACTTTCGTTCAAAATAGGTGTAATATAATATCAAAAGTAAGAAAATGTTTCCTTGTGAAAATTTAACAACAGGGATATTTGCTGAAACGAACAAAAGGAGGACAGGACATGTCTATTGTAATTGGTGCAGATGCTGCAGGATTAAGATTAAAAGATCTCGTGAAAGAGTTTCTTGTAAAAGAAAACTTCGATGTTGTGGATGTAACTGCTGAAGGTCAAGATTTTGTAGATGTGACACTTGCAGTTGCCAGCGAAGTGAACAAAAACGATCAAAATCTTGGAATCGTAATTGATGCATACGGAGCTGGTCCATTTATGGTTGCAACTAAAATCAAAGGAATGGTAGCAGCAGAAGTTTCAGATGAACGTTCTGCTTATATGACACGTGGACACAACAATTCTCGAATGATTACCATGGGTGCTGAAATTGTTGGGGATGAATTAGCCAAGAACATTGCCAAAGGCTTCGTCAATGGTAAATACGACGGTGGTCGTCACCAAATCCGTGTCGATATGTTGAATAAGATGTGCTAATGAGAGGAGAATTCAAATGAGAATTGCAATTGGTTGTGATCACATTGTGACAAATGAAAAAATGGCTGTTTCTGATTTTTTGAAATCAAAAGGATATGAAGTGCTCGACTTTGGGACTTATGACCATACACGTACCCACTATCCAATCTTTGGTAAGAAAGTCGGTGAAGCGGTAGCAAGTGGCCAAGCAGATCTTGGTGTTTGTATCTGTGGTACTGGTGTTGGGATCAACAATGCTGTTAACAAAGTACCTGGTATCCGTTCTGCTTTGGTACGCGATATGACAACTGCTCTTTATGCTAAAGAAGAATTGAACGCGAATGTGATCGGTTTTGGTGGTAAGATCACTGGTGAATTGCTCATGTGCGATATCATTGAAGCATTCATCCACGCAGAATACAAACCAACTGAAGAAAATAAAAAATTGATCGCTAAGATCCAACATGTGGAAACCCATAATGCCCATCAAGCGGATGCTGATTTCTTTACAGAATTCCTTGAAAAATGGGACCGTGGTGAATACCACGACTAAGAGGTGACGTATGATATTAACGGTCACGATGAACCCTTCGATTGATATCTCTTATCCTTTGGATGTACTCCAGTTGGATACAGTCAATCGTGTGGCTGCGGTGAGTAAGACAGCCGGTGGGAAAGGTCTCAATGTCACCCGTGTACTTTCTGAGATCAAGGATCCAGTGGCAGCGACCGGCCTACTTGGTGGTCGAACAGGTCAATTCATTCTTGATCATTTAGGAGAAGGAATAGAGGAACGTTTCTTTGAGATTGCTGGAGATACACGGAATTGTATCGCCATCCTTCACGAAGGCAAGCAAACAGAAATCTTAGAAAAAGGTCCAACCATTTCTGAGAAAGAAGGGCAAGGTTTCCTCGACCATTATCGTCACTTGATCGATCAAGTGGAAGTGGTTGCCATCTCTGGTAGTCTTCCAGCTGGTTTACCAGTGGATTACTATGCTAGCCTTGTCAAGATTGCAAGGGAAGCTGGAAAACCAGTCGTGCTCGATTGCTCGGGAGCTTCTTTAGAAGCTTCCATTCAAGCAGATGTCAAGCCTACAGTCATTAAGCCCAACAATGAAGAGTTGTCTCAATTGTTAGGAAAAGAAGTGAGCAAGAATGTGGAAGACTTAAAAGAAGTTCTTCAGGATGCTCTCTTTGATGGCATCGAATGGGTGATTGTCTCTCTTGGAGCAAATGGCGCTTTTGCGAAGCACGGCGATGTCTTCTATAAGGTAGATATTCCTAAGATTGATGTCGTCAATCCAGTCGGATCTGGTGATTCGACTGTTGCAGGGATTGCATCTGGTCTCTATCATCATGAGAGTGACGCAGACTTGCTCAAGAAAGCAAATGTTCTTGGAATGTTAAATGCGCAAGAAGCACAAACAGGACATGTCAACATGGGGCACTATGATGCCTTGTATCAACAATTAATCGTAAAAGAGGTATAAAATGGTATTAACAGAACAAAAACGCAACTATTTGGAACGTCTTAGTACAAAAGACGGTGTTATTTCAGCTTTGGCTTTCGACCAACGTGGGGCTTTGAAACGCTTGATGGCCAAATACCAAGACACTGAGCCAACTGTAGCACAAATGGAAGAATTGAAAGTTCTTGTAGCAGATGAATTGACAAAATATGCTTCATCAATGTTGTTGGACCCAGAATATGGTTTGCCTGCTACGAAAGCCTTGGACAAAGATGCTGGACTCTTGCTTGCATACGAAAAGACAGGTTACGATACATCTAGCACCAAACGTCTACCAGACTGCCTCAACCTTTGGTCAGCAAAACGCATTAAAGAACAAGGTGCTGATGCTGTGAAATTCTTACTCTACTATGATGTAGATAGTGCAGAAGAACTTAACCAAGAAAAACAAGCTTATATCGAACGCATTGGTTCAGAATGTGTGGCAGAAGACATTCCATTCTTCCTTGAAATCTTGGCTTATGACGAAGGAATTGCAGATGCAACCTCTGCTGAATATGCAAAAGTGAAACCTCGTAAGGTTATTGAAGCTATGAAAGTCTTCTCAGATCCTCGTTTCAATATCGATGTATTGAAAGTAGAAGTTCCAGTCAATGTCAACTACGTGGAAGGATTTGGAGAAGGTGAAATTGTCTATAGTCGTGAAGAAGCTGCTGCTTTCTTCAAAGAACAAGAAGAAGCAACAAATCTTCCATACATCTACCTCAGTGCTGGTGTATCAGCAAAACTCTTCCAAGAAACTTTGGAATTTGCTCATGCATCAGGTGCTAACTTCAACGGTGTTCTTTGTGGACGTGCGACATGGGCAGGTTCAGTAGAAGCTTACATCAAAGATGGAGAAGCAGCTGCTCGTGAATGGCTTCGTACAGAAGGTCGTCAAAATATTGAAGAATTGAATGCGGTCTTGGCTAAAGTGGCAACACCTTGGACAGAACGCGTGTAAGAAACAAATCGTTATTGCCTCCTAAAGCAACTAAAAAACTGGAAGTCTTTCTTCCAGTTTTTTTATTTTTACTAGAAGAAGGTCTCTTAAACGGATCTCTTCTTTCAGCCCCTAATTTATGGTATAATAGATCGATACTGTAATAAGGAAAATAGAATGAATATACAACAATTACGATATGTAGTGGCGATTGCCAATAGTGGTACTTTTCGTGAGGCTGCTGAAAAAATGTATGTGAGTCAGCCTAGCTTGTCTATCTCCGTCAGAGATCTGGAAAAAGAACTGGGCTTCAAGATTTTTCGTCGGACCAGTTCTGGGACTTTTTTGACCCGTCGGGGAATGGAATTTTATGAAAAAGCGCAAGACGTGGTCAAAGGGTTTGATGTTTTTCAAAATCAATATGCCAGTCCCGAAGAAGAGAAGAAAGAATTCTCTATTTCTAGTCAGCACTATGACTTCTTGCCACCTTTGATGACGGAATTCTCAATCCGCTATCCGGAAAATAAAAACTTCCGCATCTTTGAATCAACGACGGTCCAAATTTTGGATGAAGTGGCTCAAGGGCATAGTGAGTTGGGGATTATTTATCTCAACCGTCAAAATACTAAGGGGATTATGCAACGGGTTGATAAATTAGGGCTTGAAGTAGTGGATTTGATTCCATTTCAGACTCATATTTACCTTCGTAAAGGACATCCTTTAGCTAAGAAGAAAAAACTGGTTATGGAAGATTTAGCTCAGTTGCCAACTGTTCGTTTTACCCAAGAAAAAGATGAGTACCTCTATTATTCAGAGAACTTTGTCGATACCAGCTCGAGCTCACAAATGTTCAATGTAACCGACCGAGCAACCTTGAATGGAATCTTGGAGCGGACGGATGCTTATGCGACGGGATCAGGATTTTTGGATAGCCAGTCAGTGAATGGCATCACCGTGATTCCTTTGGAAGATAACTTAGACAATAAAATGGTCTATGTCAAACGCGAAGAGATGGATCTCTCTCCTATAGCAGAGAAGTTTGTCGAGGTCATGGTAGAGTATTTTGATCAAAAGAGGTAAGAAATGAAGAGAAAAACAATGGTCCCATTAGCGATCGTCCTATTGGTCCTACTAGATCAGCTGGTCAAATGGTATGTGGTGAAGAACATTCCACTGGGTGTCGTTAAGTCTTTTATTCCCCATGTGGTCAGCCTGACCTATCTTCAAAACACAGGTGCAGCTTTTTCGCTTCTTGAAAATCAGCAATGGTTCTTTACCCTCATCACTCTCGTAGTGATGGTAGGGGCCTTTTACTATCTCTATAAGCATCTCAAGGGGTCACTTTGGATGGTGACAGGCTTGACCTTGGTCATTGCAGGTGGATTAGGGAATTTTATCGATCGCCTGCGTCAGGGCTTCGTGGTCGATATGTTCCACCTGGACTTTATGAATTTTGCAATTTTTAATGTAGCAGATAGTTATTTGACAGTTGGAGTTTTCTTGCTCCTGATCCTGATGTTGAAAGAGGAAACGCATGGAAATTAAAATCGAAGTAGCCGGTGCGCGACTGGATAAGGCTTTGGCGGATTTGACTCCCTTGTCACGAGCTGTGGCCAATGAGCAGATCAAAGAAGGAAAAGTTCTGGTCAATGGGACTGTGAAAAAAGCCAAGTACACGGTCAAAGAAGGGGACATCATCCAGTATGAAGTCCCAGAAGTGGAAGAGGTCAGCTATGAAGCAGAAGATCTACCCCTAGACATCGTTTATGAGGACCAGGATGTTGTGGTAGTCAATAAACCTCAAGGCATGGTTGTTCACCCAAGTGCGGGTCATACCAGTGGGACCTTGGTCAATGCGCTGTTATACCATGTCAAGGACCTTTCAGGGATCAATGGAGAATTGCGTCCAGGGATTGTTCATCGGATCGATAAAGACACCTCAGGTCTCTTGATGGTCGCAAAAAATGACCAAGCTCACGTCGCCTTAGCAGAAGAACTAAAAGACAAAAAGTCACTCCGGAAGTATTGGGCCATTGTCCATGGCAACCTTCCTAACGATCGGGGCATGATTGAAGCACCAATTGGTCGCAGTGAAAAGGACCGGAAAAAACAAGCGGTGACGGCAAAAGGAAAACCTGCAGTGACCCGTTTTCAAGTTTTGGAACGTTTTGGAAATTACACCTTGGTAGAGTTGCAACTGGAGACTGGTCGGACCCACCAAATTCGGGTGCACATGGCCTATATTGGTCACCCCGTGGCTGGAGATCCTGCTTATGGTCCTAAGAAGACACTTAAAGGACAAGGACAGTTTCTTCATGCGCGGACACTAGGTTTTACCCACCCCCGTACAGGAGAGACCTTGGAATTTACAGCAGAAGTGCCAGCGATCTTTGAGAAAACGCTGGAAGATCTTCGAAAAGGATAATGAAGAATGGGAGTGGGAAAGAACTCTGACTAGTTAAAAAGAGTTCGTTTACCCACCCCCGCACAGTTGATTAGGTTTTCTTTGGAGCTTAAAAAGCGAACAAAGATGCCAATCAACCACTGCGTCATGCAGTTATTACTATCAAACATAGAGAGCTGGACAGTTTTTGTCCAGCCTCACTTTCATTAGATACGAAATAAATAGTATTAGAAAGAAACATAGCGATGAAAGCAAAACGAATCGTCTTTAAAGTAGGGACCTCGTCTTTGACCAATCCAGACGGGAGTCTCTCCAGGCAGAAGGTCAAGGTCATTACGCAGCAGTTGGCTCTCTTACATGAATCAGGTCATGAGTTGATCTTGGTCTCATCAGGGGCAGTTGCTGCTGGATTTGGTGCCCTTGGCTTTAAGAAGCGTCCAACCAAGGTGGCAGACAAGCAAGCATCTGCGGCAGTTGGGCAAGGATTATTGATGGAAGAATATACAGCTAACCTGCTCTTACGCAACATTGTTTCTGCTCAGATTTTGTTGACCCAGGATGACTTTGCGGATCAGCGTCGCTATAAGAATGCCCACCAGGCCCTTTCTGTCTTGCTCAATCGTGGAGCCATCCCGATTATCAATGAAAACGATACGGTCTCGATTGCTGAGTTAAAAGTAGGAGACAATGATACCTTAAGTGCGCAGGTTGCAGCCATGGTTCAAGCTGATCTTTTGGTGCTTTTAACAGATGTAGATGGCCTCTATACAGCCAATCCTTCTCAGGATCCAACAGCTAAGCGCTTGGATCGAATCGAACATATTTCTCGTGAGATGATCGAGATGGCTGGTGGTGCTGGCAGTAGCAACGGAACTGGTGGAATGCTGACCAAACTCAAGGCAGCAACCCTTGCGACCGAGTCAGGGGTTCCTGTCTATATTTGCTCGTCTCTCAAGCCTGATGCCTTGATCGAAGCAGCAGAAGAGCAAGCAAATGGCAGTTACTTCCTAGCAGTGGAAAAGGGCCTAAAAACCCAGAAGCAATGGCTCGCCTTTTATGCAGAAAGCAAAGGTGCCGTTTGGGTGGATGCTGGGGCAGCGGAAGCCTTGTTGGAACATGGAAAGAGTCTTTTGATTTCTGGTGTGACCAAGGCAGAAGGGGATTTTTCTTATCACGACATCGTCAGCGTCTATCATCAAGAGACTGGTCAATTACTAGGAAAAGGCAAGGTCCGTCTGGGCCAGTCAGCTGTGCGTGATATGCTCCAATCTAAAAAAGCCAAGGGAATCCTTATCCACCGAGATGACTGGATCTCGGTAACTCCTGAGATTGACCTACTCTTTACAGAATTTTAGAGGAATTGTATGGAAACAACACAAGAACAATTAAGCTTAGCGAGATCAGCTAAGAAAAGCATCAATACAGCCAGTACAGCTCTTAAAAATCAGGCCCTGGAGGCCATGGCTAGCCAGCTTTTGAAAACGACGGAAGCCATTTTAGCAGCTAATCAAATCGATATGGAAGCCGCACGCGGCAAGATCTCTGAAGTCATGCTGGATCGCCTATTTCTTGATCAAGAGCGGATTGCCGGGATGGCACAAGGAATTCGAGCTTTAATAGACCTGCCAGATCCGATTGGGGAAGTGCTGGATACTGAAGTCTTGGAAAATGGTCTTGAAATTCAGAAAGTTCGAGTCGCTATGGGTGTTATTGGCATCATTTATGAAAGCCGACCAAATGTGACATCGGATGCTGCAGCGCTTACCATCAAGAGTGGAAATGCGGTGGTTCTTCGTACTGGAAAGGATGCCTTTCATTCTGCTCAAGCGATCGTGACCGCCCTCAAGGCTGGATTGGAAGAAGCCGGACTGAATCCCGATCTTCTCCAACTGATCCAAGATACGAGTCGTGCTTCTAGCCTTGCTATGATGAAGGCTAAGGGCTATCTGGACTTGCTCATTCCACGTGGTGGTGCTGGATTGATCCAAGCAGTGGTTGAAAATGCCATTGTCCCCGTGATCGAGACAGGAACTGGGATCGTCCATGTCTATGTAGATAAGGAGGCTGACTTCCAGAAAGCCCTCGCCATTATTGAAAATGCCAAGACCAGTCGCCCATCCGTCTGCAATGCCATGGAGGTCTTGTTGGTCGATCGAGCGATCGCGTCTGATTTCTTGCCCTTGGTCAAAGAGCGTTTAGTGGATGATCGGGAAAGATCCGTTGAGTTGCGCCTAGATGAGCAAGCACAGGCTATCATTTCTGGAACAGCAGCACAGGAACAGGATTTTGATACCGAATTTTTAGATTATATTTTAGCAGTCAAGGTCGTTGATGGAGTTGAGGAAGCGGTGGACCACATTGAAGCTCATAGCACCCATCATTCAGATGCCATTGTCACTGAAAATCCTGAGACAGCCGCTTATTTCACCAAGCAAGTAGATTCAGCAGCCGTTTATGTCAATGCTTCTACACGCTTTACAGATGGGGGTCAATTTGGCCTAGGTTGTGAAATGGGGATCTCGACCCAAAAACTCCATGCGCGTGGACCGATGGGACTCCGGGAAATGACCAGTTACAAGTATATCGTCAGTGGAAATGGTCAAGTGAGGTAAGAAATGAAAGTAGCATTTATCGGTCTTGGAAACATGGGGGCTAGTTTAGCCAAAGCAGTCGCAAAAGAAGTGGACGCGCAAGACCTGCTCTTGGCCAATCGTTCTCCTCAAAAGGTGCAAGAGTTTATCAGCCAGTATGGGGGGACGGCGTCTGATCTTGAACAAGTCTTTCAAGAGGCTGAAGTGGTCTTTTTAGGGGTCAAACCCTATCAGATTTGCCCTTTACTAGAAGAGTACCAAACTGTCCTGTCTCAACGCTCCAATCTCTTACTGGTGTCCATGGCTGCAGGCTTGGAACTAGAAAAGATGGCTGACGTGATCCAGAACGACCAGGTGGGTCTCATTCGCATCATGCCCAATACTCCTGTGGCCATTGGTCAAGGTGTTATCAGTCTGGCCCGCTCCCAAGCAGTAACAGACCAGCAAGTAGCCAAAGTAAACCAGCTCTTAGCAGGAGCAGGGGCCCTCTACGAAATTGAAGAAAAATTGATGGATCCTGCAACGGCTGTCGCAGGCTGTGGGCCAGCCTTTGTCTATCAGATGATTGAAGCCATGGCAGATGCAGGAGTAGGATTAGGACTTAAACGAGAGCAAGCCTTGCAGATGGCTGCACAGACCTTCCAAGGCGCTAGTCAAATGGTCCTAGAGACAGGTGAGCACCCAGCCCGCTTGCGAGATGCAGTTTGTAGCCCAGGTGGCTCTACCATCGCAGGTGTCAACCGCTTAGAACAAGTCGGCTTACGGGGCGACATTATTGCAGGAGTGGAAGCAGCATACAAACGCACCCAGGAAATGGGACAAGAGGCAGGACAAAATTAGATAGAATAATTGGTCAAAACCAAGTTTGGAGAACGTTTACAAACTGTTCTTTCATACAAATCTAACAAATGAATTATCCAATCCTCTATTGAAACTTTCCGCCGTGAGAAAAGTGCTTGAAACACGATTGTTTCAAGCACTCGGGAGTTTTGAAGCCTTAGATTCAAAACTAAGTCATGGAACTTCTTCGAAGTTCGCTGACGTCCGTTCTCACCTAAGGAAAGTTTCTAAGAGGACTTCATTTTCAATTTAAAAGATTGGTTCTGGCCAATCTTTTTTACGTTAGAGCGACTCTATTTCTACCAAACCATTTTCGGTCAGGCGATAGATTTTTTGGCAGACTTCTTTGAGGAAGGTCCGGTCGTGAGAGACCGTGACTAGTCCGCCTGGGTAGTCTGCGAATAGGCGTCGAATTTCTGGTTGGGAAGTGGGGGAAAAATTGCGAGTAGGCTCGTCCAAGAGTAGAAATTGGGGACATGTGAGCACTAATTGAAGGAGATAGAGTTTTCCTTGCTGGCCACCAGAAAGTTCATAGATAGGATGGTGCATTTCAGAATAGGTAAAGTTGAGGGAGGCTAAATGCAATTGAATGGTGTTGATTTCTTCGCGATCGCCTGAATGCTGTAAGAATTGAACTGGTGTTTGAGTCAGAGGGAGTCCTTCAGTGTAATCTTGAGGCATATAGGCAGTGCGGATACTTTCATTCTTCTGTAGACTTTTCCATATCTTTTTTAGGAAAGTGGATTTCCCCGCACCGTTGGAACCGATAATCCCTATTTTATCCTGTCCTAGAAGAGTAAGGGAGAGGTTCTTGACCAGGACACGGTCACCAATGGCGAGTTCTTCCTGATCTAATAAAAGGACTCGTTTTTGAGGAGACAAGGGAGGGAGGGGAGGAAAATGCAGATTGATGACTTCCTCATCATAGGGTTGGGAAGTCATGGATTGGAATTCCCGGTCGTAGCGCTTTTCTTGTGAGAGGAGGGACTTCATTTTCTTTGCTAGGAGACGTCCGGCAGTGCTATCCTTGGTGTTTCGTAAGGAAGTTTCGACTTGCTGACGGACGCGGCGATGCTTCTCCATTGTTTTCTTGTAGGTTCGTTGATCGTTGGCAGCTTGCTGGGACTGCTGCTTGAATTGTTGCTCCCTTTGGCTACTGTAGTCCTGATAGCCTAGGTGCTCTACAATGGTTTCAGCCTCCTTGCGGTGTTTGATCTGTCTTAGGTGGATGATCGTATCCGCCGTCTGAGTCAAAAAATCCTCATGATGGGAAATAAACAGAATGGTTTGGGGGCTCGTTTGGATCATCTGCTGGAGCCAGTCCAGGGTTTCTAAATCCAGATCGTTTGAAGGTTCATCTAAAAATAGTAATTCATGAGGACGACAAAGTTCGTGAAGCAGTTGGACTTTAAGGGCTTCTCCTCCAGATAGACTTCCAATAGCTTGGTCACTTGCAAAGCGGTCGCTATCAAATTGCAATTGTTCGGCTAGTCTGTAGAGGGTGGCATAGTCTAACTCGTCTTCTCCAAAAAAATATTCTTCCAATGTTTTTCTCTTTAATGCTTCCGGTAAAGACTGGGGAATATAGGCATAGGAGTGAAAAGAAGTGGTGATTTCTCCTTCTATGGTCAGATAATCTGGTAGGGATTTTGGGGACATGAGGACATGAAGCAAAGAAGACTTTCCATTTCCTTCTTCGCCAATAATGGCAACTTTTTCTCCTTCATGAATGGTTAGGGACAGATCACGAACCAGATCGCGTAAATCTTTTGTATGGCGGATGGTGAGGTGGGATAGTTTTAGCATAAGATTCCTTTCTACTGGGACAAAAAAACAGCTCTACCTATTTAGTAGAGCTGTATTCAAGTGGACCCAAACAGAAAAAGACCTTATTAAGCCAACAAAAAGTTGGAGAATAGGCGAGAGGGCACACAAAAAGAGATAGAACAAGCAGTCCACTAAATAAAGTATCTTATTTAACGAAACTTAGTTGTTCATATCTCCTTACCTCCGAATGTAATTAGCTTTATTCTATTCCTTTCATTCCTTCTTGTCAAGGAAAACCTTGCTTCATCCACCCTTTTATTCTCGGACTTAGGGGGGATTTTATGGTATAATTAAAGGTATGCATACAAAACCAACGTCCGCTTATGTCCACATCCCATTTTGTACCCAGATTTGTTTTTATTGTGATTTTTCGAAGGTCTTTATTAAGAACCAACCGGTCGATGCTTATCTAGATCATTTGATCCAAGAATTTCGTCGGGAAGAAATCACAAATTTACGGACTCTCTATATCGGGGGTGGGACACCGACAGCCTTAAATGCGGATCAGCTAGAATATTTACTCAAGGAGCTGACTAAGTCGCTTGATCTGTCTCAGATGGAAGAGCTGACTATCGAGGCCAATCCTGGTGATTTGGATCCGGATAAGATTGCAGTCTTGAAGGATTCACCGGTCAATCGGGTTTCTTTGGGCGTACAGACCTTTGATAATCGCTTGCTCAAAAAGATTGGTCGGAGCCATCAAGAGCAGGATATCTATGACAATATCGATCGTCTGAAGCTGGCTGGTTTTGACAATATTTCGATCGACCTCATCTATGCGCTTCCGACGCAAACTATGGAGCAGGTCAAGGAAAATGTCGCTAAGGCTCTTGCCCTTGATATTCCCCACATGAGCCTCTATAGCTTGATTCTGGAGAATCACACGGTCTTTATGAACCGCATGAGACGGGGCAAACTTCCTCTACCAAAGGAGGAACTGGAAGCGGAGATGTTTGAATACATCATTCAGGAGTTGGAGCGTGCGGGCTTTGAGCATTACGAAATTTCCAATTTCTCCAAGCCTGGTTTTGAAAGTCGCCACAACCTCATGTATTGGGATAATGCCGAGTATTATGGTCTAGGAGCTGGTGCATCCGGCTATGTCAATGGTGTTCGCTACAAGAATCATGGGCCTATCCGTCACTATATGCAGGCGGTCGAAAAGGGAAATGCACGTGTCCAAGAAGAACATCTGAGTCAGACTGAAATGATGGAAGAAGAGATGTTTCTGGGACTGCGTAAGAAGACAGGCGTTTCCAAGAAGCGTTTCGAAGAAAAGTTTGGTGTGAATTTTGACCAACAATATGGACCAGTGGTTGAGGAATTGACCCAGCAGGGACTCTTGGTGTCTGACAAGGACATTGTTCGCATGACCAAGAAAGGTCTCTTTTTAGGAGACACTGTAGCAGAGAAGTTTATTTTGGAGTAGAAGATGGCAAAAACATTTGAATACAGCATGAAAATTCCTTTTGATATGAGCGATGTCAATGGATTTATAAAAATTCCGCAATTGATCTTGCTGTCTTTGCAGGTATCAGGCATGCAATCGATTGAGCTGGGCATGAGTGATATGTACATTTTAGAGAATTACAATCTAGTCTGGATTATCACGGATTACAATATGAAGATCGATCGTCTCCCAGTTTTTGATGAAAAGATCACCATCGAAACCTATGCTAAGAGTCACAATCGCCTGTTCTGCTACCGGGCCTTTAACATCAAGGACGAAGCAGGAAATACCATCATTGAGATGGTGGCGACCTTTGTCTTGATGGATCGTGATACACGCAAGGTCCATCCTGTCATGAGCGAAATCACAGATGCCTTTGACTCAGAGTTTTCAAAAACCATGCTCCGTGGTCCCCGTTTTAAGGAATTAGAAGGGGGCGTGGAACAAGAATACCGGGTTCGTTTTTACGACTTGGATATGAACGGACATGTCAACAATAGCAAGTACTTGGACTGGGTTTTTGAGGTGATGGGAGCAGACTTCTTGACCCATCATGTTCCTAAAAAAGTTCATCTAAAATATGTCAAAGAAGTGCTGGCAGGAGGCGTCATTACCTCTCAATATGAACAAGAGGGCTTGAAAACCCAGCACCAAATTTCCTCAGATGGACATATCAATGCCCAAGCTGAAATTGAGTGGGAAGAAGTAGAAGAAAAGGGTTGGACTTATGGAAAGTAGAAGATTAAAAAATAAAAAACAAGAGCTAGCAGGCTACCAAAAACGGGTTGTAGCCTATGCTAAGCGTCAAAAGAACCCTTTGTACATGTTGGGAGATTGGCTCTTGACTCTTTGTGCTTTGGGCATCATCCTGGTGGAAGAAATTTACAAATTTTTCCGCTACCGTTTGAATTTAGAGAGTTTTAGCCGTTTCTTGAAAGAAGATGTACGTTGGTACCGGGTCTGGATCCATTTCACCTTGGCCTTTCTCTTACCTGTCGTGATCTTTTCGGTCGGCATTACCAGCCAATCAGGCTCTTTCTGGTCTAATTTCTATCATCGTTTGTCTCAAGGCGTGCTCTTTAGCACAACTGTCAGCCTCGCTGCGACCTTGGTGACTGATTTTGTGGAGAATTTGCAACCAGAAACCAAGTCAGACGGCCTGAACCGGAGCACCAAACGCACGGTTTATCAAATCAGTGTGGATCAGGCAACCGTAATAGGCTTGTTATTGACCATTGTGATCCTCATGGTGGCTTCCTTCTTGTTTACCCAATCAGGAAATCAAGGGATCAATTTTACAGGGTTGATTTTACAATTTGTCCTCTATGCTGGAGCCTTGCTCTTGTATGGGTCTGGGGGACGAGTCGATGCAGAGAAGTTGCATGAAAAAGCTGATACAGAAAGGGAAGAATAAATGCACTACAAGGGCTATTTAATTGATTTGGATGGCACCATTTACAAAGGAAAATCACGAATTCCAGCAGGAGAAGCTTTTGTCCATGAATTGCAGGCGCGTGAGATTCCCTATCTCTTTGTCACCAATAACACAACCCGCACACCAGAGACTGTTCGGGATATGCTGGTGACTCACTTCAATATTGAAACCCCAGTGTCGACCATCTATACAGCTACCCTTGCGACCATTGACTACATGAACGACCAAAACTTGGGCAAAAAGGTCTATGTGATTGGAGAAGCGGGGCTTAAAGATGCGATTGAAGAAGCAGGCTATATTATCGATGAAGAAGCACCTGATTATGTTGTCATTGGCCTCGATTGGCAAGTCGACTATGAGAAATTTGCTAAAGCAACCTTGGCGATTCAAAAGGGAGCGCACTTTATTGGGACAAACCCTGACCTCAACATTCCAACAGAGCGTGGCTTGTTGCCGGGTGCAGGATCCCTGATTGCCCTTGTCGAGGCAGCGACACGGGTCGAGCCTGTGATCATTGGCAAACCAAAAGCCATCATTATGGACAAGGCCATTGAACACCTGGGTCTTGAAAGAGAAGAAGTGGTCATGGTTGGCGACAACTACCTAACAGATATTCGTGCGGGTATCGACAATGGGATTCCAACCCTTTTGGTGACGACAGGTTTTACCAAACCAGAAGAAGTGCCAACCTTACCAATTGAACCGACACATGTTGTTGCCAGTCTAGCGGAGTGGGATTTTGATGCTTAAAAGTTTGAAATCAATCAACCTATTTTTCTTTATCTTGTCAGCTGCAATCCTTCTCACCATCGCTCTAGCTTGGCTTATCTATCCCCTGGAGATTCATTGGTTGGGGATTCAAAGCCGGACTGGTTTTTCGGCTTCTGTTATCATGAAGAATTTTAATGTCTTGATGAACTACTTGACCAATCCTTTTCAATGGGTGTTGAAGATGCCTCAATTTCCCTCTTCAAAAAATGGACTGCACCATTTTGAGGCCGTCAAGTATCTATTTCACTTAGTGACGGTCGTTTTCTTGGTGACACTACCTGGTTTTATCCAGTTTATGCGGACAGTTGTCAAAAAAGGCTACCTTACCTTGTACCGTAGTCTCTTCTTTTGGATGATGATTTTACCAGTGGTGATTGCAGTGGTGGCTGTTATGATTGGCTTTGATCAATTCTTTACGCTCTTTCATCAGGTCTTATTTGCTGGGGACAATACTTGGCTCTTTGATCCGAGCGTGGATTCGATTATTCTTGCATTACCAGAAGACTACTTTATGCATGCCTTTTTGATTTTCTTTGTCTTATACGAAGGAATGTGTGCAAGTTTTTATCTATTTTCTAGGAGGAAGAAATGAACCAATACAACCGATTATTAGACCCTAAAAAAGATATAGGAAGGTATTCCGGGACACTTGCCATTTATCTCTTGGTAATGACCTTGGTAACCGTCCTGTGGGAAGTCCTCCTTGGATTGACCATAGCAGGCTCTCTCAGAAAAGATCCAAGTCAAGTAACGGAGAAACTTAATGCCCTGAATGTTTGGGCTGGTATTCCCTACCTTATCTCTATTTCCATTGGACTCTTTCTCTTTAATGCCTATCGTAAGAAGGCCCTCTATAAATATGATCTTAAGCACAAGGGACGTAAGATGACTCTTTCAGTCTTCTTTATCCTTCTCGCCTTTCTTGGCTTTTCTCAAGTCTTTTCATCTGTGATGACACAAGTGATTGAGCGCATGTTTGAGACCATTGGCCTTCATTCTCCAACACCCGATCTAGGTGATACGATTGAGCGATCATGGACCATGCTCTTGTATGCTGGATTTTTTGGTCCTATCACAGAGGAATTCTTCTTCCGTGGAGCCGGCTTGCGAGGCCTGGAACGGTATGGCAAGATCTTCGCCATTGTCATGACGGCTATCTTGTTTGGTCTCTTTCATGCCAATTTTGACCAGCTCTTTTTCGCGAGTATCATTGGTCTAGGTTTCGGCTACATTGCCTTTGAATACAATATCTGGTGGGCTATTTTCTATCACATTTTCAATAATTTTGTCATTTCCCAAGGCTTGCATTATGTGGCCTATCATGTGGACGAGGGACTAGCGAATTGGCTCCAAATCGGTGTTTTAACCATTGGTTCCATTGTCATGATAGTGGTTCTTGCGACTAAATGGCCAGCTATCAAGGCTTATATTCAAGCCAATAAACCTCAACCGGGAGTTTTCCAGCGTGCCCTCGCGTCCTTCTGGTTCTGGTTCTTCGTGCTATTCACTATCCTGATGTCTATTGTTCCTTATGTGATTCCGATCTTCCAGATGGCTAATCTCAAAGGCTAAAGCTTATCGATTGCTAGTAAAGGGGGATCCTTTAAGATCCCTCTTTTTGCTATGAAAAAGGGCAAGTGAAGATGAAGGAGTGAGGATGAGGGTCTGATATACTATTTAATAATTATTTTTTACTTGGTGAAGGTGGATAACAATAATACAAACATACTAGAGAGAGGCTAACCCTTCCCTTTTTTGCTATAATAGAGAGTATGAATAACTTGATTAAATCCAAGCTCGAGCTCTTGCCGACGAGTCCGGGCTGTTACATTCACAAAGACAAGAACGGTACCATCATCTATGTGGGGAAGGCTAAGAATCTTCGCAATCGGGTGCGGTCCTATTTCAGAGGGAGCCACGATACCAAGACGGAAGCCCTGGTATCTGAGATTGTGGATTTTGAGTTTATCGTCACCGAGTCCAATATTGAGGCCTTACTTCTTGAGATCAACCTCATCAAGGAGAACAAGCCCAAATACAATATCATGCTAAAGGACGACAAGTCCTATCCCTTCATCAAGATTACCAATGAGCGCTATCCGCGCCTCATCATCACGCGCCAGGTCAAAAAGGATGGTGGTCTCTATTTTGGTCCTTATCCAGACGTAGGAGCGGCCAATGAGATCAAGCGGCTCTTGGATCGGATTTTCCCATTCCGCAAGTGTACCAATCCCCCTTCCAAGGTCTGCTTTTACTACCATTTAGGACAATGCATGGCTCACACAGTCTGCCACAAGGACGAGGCCTATTTCAAGGGCATGGCCCAGGAGGTCTCTGATTTCCTCAAGGGGCAGGATGACAAGATTATCGATGAGCTCAAACTCAAGATGACTACAGCTGCGCAAAACATGGAATTCGAGCGGGCGGCCGAATATCGGGATCTGATCCAGGCCATCGGGACCCTGCGGACCAAACAGCGGGTCATGGCCAAGGATTTGCAGAACCGGGATGTCTTTGGCTACTACGTGGACAAGGGCTGGATGTGTGTGCAGGTCTTCTTCGTCCGTCAGGGCAAGCTGATCGAGCGTGACGTCAATCTCTTCCCTTACTACAATGATCCGGACGAGGATTTCTTGACATATGTGGGGCAGTTTTACCAGGAAAAATCCCACCTGATCCCCAATGAAATCTTGATCCCTCAAGACATCGATGAGGAAGCGGTCAAAGCCCTAGTGGATACCAAGGTCCTCAAGCCCCAGCGTGGGGAGAAGAAGCAGTTGGTCAATCTGGCTATCAAGAATGCGCATGTCAGTCTGGAGCAGAAGTTCAATCTCCTTGAAAAATCGATGGAGAAGACCCAAGGTGCTATTGAAAACCTTGGAAAACTCCTGCAAATTCCAACCCCTGTGCGCATTGAGTCTTTTGATAACTCCAACATCATGGGGACCAGTCCAGTTTCAGCCATGGTGGTCTTTGTCAATGGGAAGCCAAGTAAAAAGGACTACCGCAAGTACAAGATCAAGACCGTCGTCGGGCCAGACGACTATGCCAGCATGCGGGAGGTCATTCGCAGACGCTACAGCCGTGTCATGCGGGATGGCCTGACGCCACCAGATCTGATCGTTATCGATGGGGGTCAGGGCCAGGTCAATATCGCTAAGCAAGTGATCCAAGAAGAGTTGGGGCTGGATATTCCTATTGCAGGTCTGCAAAAAAATGACAAGCACCAAACCCATGAATTGCTCTTCGGCGATCCTCTTCAAGTCATCGAACTCTCTCGAACCTCGCAGGAATTTTTCCTCCTCCAACGGATCCAAGATGAAGTCCACCGTTTCGCCATCACCTTCCACCGCCAGCTCCGGTCCAAGAATTCCTTCTCCTCCCAGCTAGATGGCATCGAAGGCTTGGGACCAAAACGCAAGCAGTTGCTGATGAAACACTTCAAGTCACTGACCAAGATCAAAGAAGCTACTGTGGAAGAGATCGTCACAGTTGGCATCCCACGAGCAGTCGCGGAGGCAGTGCAAGCCAAGCTCCATCAAGGAAAGCAAGAAGAAGCAAGTCCCTTGATGGAAGTTGCGGAGGATTCTGAATCATACCAATCATAAGGAGTTTAAAATGAACCATCGAATCGCTATTTTATCTGATATCCACGGAGATACGACAGCCCTGGAGGCAGTGATTGGGGATGCGCGTGCTCAAGGCGCGACAGAATACTGGCTTTTAGGGGACATTTTGCTTCCGGGGCCTGGAAGAGAGGATCTTTTTGAATTGCTGGATGCGATTCCGATTACAGCGGCTGTTCGTGGAAATTGGGACGATTGTGTCCTAGAGGCTTTGGATGGTGAGTACGGCCTTGAGGATCCGCAGGAGATCCAACTTCTTCGTCTCACTCAGTACCTCATGGAAGGACTAGATCCTAAGCGGATCGATTGGCTTCGTTCCCTTCCATTGGTAGAGAAGAAGGAGGTCAATGGTATTCGTTTTTCACTGACCCATAATTTGCCAGAAAAGAATTACGGTGGAGACTTGCGTCCAGCAAATGCGACGGAGAACTTTGACCAATTGCTGGATGACCAGACGGATCTGGCGATCTACGGTCATGTTCACAAGCAGTTGCTTCGCTATGGCAGTCAGGGCCAACAGATCCTCAATCCGGGGACTATTGGCATGCCTTATTTTGACTGGGAACCAATTCAAAACCATAGAGCTCAGTATGCTCTGATCGATGTCGAAGAAGATGGAGTGACCAACCTGCAATTTCGTAAGGTGGCCTATGACTATGAAGCAGAACTCCAAGATGCCAAGGACAAGGGTCTTCCCTTTATTGAGATGTACGAAGAGTTGAGACGCGAGGATAACTATCGGGGCCATAACATCGAGCTTCTAACGAGCTTAATTGAGAAATACGGTTATACCAAAGAAGTAGCTGCCTATTTCAATCTTTCCAATGAATCATAGGTTGATCTCTTGTGTATTCAACCTATAAAAAAGAAGCGGATCTTCAAAATGTCCGCTTCTTTTTTAACAATCTTAGGCTGTAAAACCCTGCAAGCTCTTTCATTTTGTGTTAAAATAGAGGTAACAGAAATAGAAAAGGAAGAAGCTTATGAAATTTCTAGAGCTCAATAAAAAACGCCATGCGATCAAGCATTTCACTGACCAACCAGTCGATCCAAAGGATGTACGGACTGCCATTGAGATCGCAACCTTGGCCCCTAGCGCCCACAATAGCCAGCCTTGGAAATTTGTGGTTGTTCGTCAAAAAAATGCGGAATTGGCAAAATTAGCCTATGGTGCAAACTACGATCAAGTCATGGAAGCACCTGTGACCATCGCCCTCTTTACAGATACCGACTTGCAAAAACGGGCTCGCAAGATTGCGCGTGTCGGTGGGGTTAAAAACTTCACAGACGAGCAGTTGCAATACTTTATGCAAAACCTTCCTGCTGAATTTGCACGCTATGATGCCCAACAAACAAGTGATTACTTGGCTTTGAATGCCGGGCTTGTGGCTATGAACTTGGTACTTGCTTTGACGGACCAAGGCATTGGAACCAATATTATCTTGGGATTTGATAAATCAAAAATCAATGAAGTCTTGGACATCGAAGAGCGTTTCCGTCCAGAAGTTTTGATTACGGTTGGCTATGCGGCTGAAAAAGTAGAGCCAAGCTACCGCTTACCAGTGGACGAAATCATTGACAAACGCTAAGCCAATTAGCAAATAGAAGATTGAGGAGGAATTCATGACAACAGTTGATTTTAAAGCAGAAGTAGAAAAACGACGCGATGAGATGATGGCTGACTTATACAGCCTCTTGGAAATCAATTCTGAACGCGATGACAGCAAGGCAGATGCAGAGCATCCTTTTGGGCCTGGTCCTGTAAAAGCTCTTGAAAAATTCTTGGAAATTGCCAAACGTGATGGCTATGAAACCAAGAATGTCGACAATTATGCCGGTCACTTTACCTTTGGTGAAGGAGAAGAAGAGCTTGGGATTTTTGCCCATATGGACGTGGTGCCTGCAGGTAGTGGCTGGAAGACGGATCCATACAAACCAGAAATTATCGATGGTAAGCTCTATGCGCGTGGTTCGTCTGATGATAAAGGGCCAACAATGGCCTGCTACTATGGTTTGAAGATCATTAAAGACCTAGGACTCCCTGTTTCTAAGCGCGTGCGCTTTGTTGTCGGTACGGATGAAGAATCAGGCTGGGGCGACATGGATTACTATTTCAAACACGTCGGACTTCCTGAGCCAGATTTTGGCTTCTCACCAGATGCGGAATTCCCAATCATCAATGGGGAAAAAGGAAACATCACTGAGTACCTTCATTTTGGAAATGATAACACAGGAAGTGCCCATCTTCATAGCTTTACAGGCGGCCTTCGTGAAAACATGGTACCAGAGTCAGCAACTGCAGTCGTTTCTGGACAACTACCAGATCTTGCTGGCCTCTTAGATGCCTTTGCCAAGGAACACCAGCTCAAGTATGAAATCTCAACTGTTGATGAAGAAACCTATACCGTTACGATTGTTGGGAAATCAGCTCACGGATCAACTCCTGAAGATGGGATCAATGGTGCAACCTACTTGGCTCTCTTGTTGAACCAATTTGATTTTGGTGGTGCTGCTAAGGCTTACCTTCATGTGACAGCTTCACTTCTTCACGAAGATTTTGCAGGTGAAAAATTAGGAATTGCCCATACAGATGCCAAAATGGGACCATTGAGCATGAATGCAGGTGTCTTCCATTTTGATGAAAGCCAAGCAGACAACACTATTGCCCTCAATATCCGTTACCCTCAAGGTACAGATCCTGAAACCATCAAGTCCACCCTTGAAAAGATCGAAGGAGTGGCTACAGTAAGCTTGTCAGCCCATGGTCACACACCTCACTATGTTCCGATGGATGACGAATTGGTATCCACTCTCTTGCGTGTTTACGAAAAACAAACTGGCCTCAAAGGACACGAACAAGTGATCGGTGGTGGTACCTTTGGTCGTCTCTTGAAACGTGGAGTTGCCTTTGGTGCTATGTTCCCAGACTATGTCAATACTATGCACCAAGCTAATGAGTTCGCAGATGTCGAAGATCTCTATCGTGCAGCAGCTATTTACGCAGAAGCCATCTACGAATTAATTAAATAATCCACTACTCGGCCAGTTTTTCTGGCTGAGTTTTTCCATCGAAGGAGGACTTATGTCAAGGATTGAAAGCATTAAACAAGCCATTATGGCAGATCCTCAAAATAAAGCATATACGGATAAAGGGATCGAGCCACTCTTTGCAGCCCCAAAGACAGCTCGTATCAATATTATCGGACAAGCTCCAGGGATGAAGACGGAAGAAGCTGGTATTTACTGGAAGGATAAGAGTGGTGACCGCCTGCGCGAATGGTTAGGAGTTGACGAAGACACCTTTTATAATTCTGGTTTGTTTGCGGTCATTCCTATGGACTTTTATTTCCCAGGGCATGGAAAATCTGGTGACCTTCCACCTCGCAAAGGCTTTGCGGAAAAGTGGCATCCTCAACTCCTCAAGGAGTGTCCGGATATTGAGTTGACCCTCTTAATTGGACAATATGCCCAAGCATACTACCTTCATGAAAAGGTTAGTGGCAAAGTAACCGAACGCGTTCACCATTTTAAAGACTATTTGCCAACCTATTTTCCACTTGTTCACCCTTCCCCTCGCAATCAAATCTGGATGGCTAAAAATCCTTGGTTTGAGGTAGAGGTGGTGCCAGAATTGCAAACCTTAGTACAAGAGATCATTCAAAAATAAAGGAGAAAGGTTATGGATCCTTATCAACAAGTTAAAGAAAAATTAGATGAGTTAGGAATTTCATTTGATTTGGTGGAACACCCACCTGCATTCACGACGGAGCAGGCGGATTCTTATATTGAAGGCTTAGAAGGTGTCCGGACCAAGACCATGTTTTTGACCAATAAAAAGAAAACTCAATACTATTTGCTCATCATGGATGACCAGAAACCATTGGATATGGATGATTTCAAAGAGCAAGTGGAAGCCAATCGGATCCGCATGGCTTCAGCAGATTCTTTAGCTGAAAAAATGCAATTACCGCCAGGAACGGTTTCTCCATTTGGTTTATTGAACAATGAAGAAAAAGATATTCGAGTCTATTTCGATAAAGACATTGTGTCAGAGGAAATCATGACCTTCCATCCCAATACCAATGAAAAAACGATCTTTATTAAAACCCAAGACTTGTTCCGATTTTTAGAGTCAATTGGCTTTAGCTATGAAATTCTAACCCTTCCATAACATAAATTATAGGAGAAATCATGAAAGAAATTCCATTTTCAAGCTTTTACCAAGCTTATCAAAAAGGAGATTTACACGTTCTTGATGTACGCGAGCAGGAGGAATATGATGCCCTTCACTTATATGGGGTTCGTCTTCTTCCCTTATCTGAGTTAGCAGATCGCTACCAGGAATTAGAGAAGGATCAGCCCTATTATGTCATCTGCAAGTCTGGTCGACGCTCAGCACGTGCTTGCCAATTTTTGGAAGAGCAAGGCTATGATGTGACCAACGTCCAAGGTGGCATGGATGCATTTGAATCCTAAAAAACGACCTCTGAAAGGAGGTCGTTTTCTTTACTAATTTCTAAAAATGAGTAGAATTTGTATGTTTTTCAAAAGATATTACAGGGATTTTCCAGTCTTTCATTGAAAATGGTTCAGAAATTTTGTATAATACCCTAGTATAAACAATAGTTAAGGAGATTCATTATGTCAAAACAAGATTGGCTGGATTATTTCGAAGCCGTAAATGGTCGTTCTGCTAGTGCAGAAGAAATTGCTCAAGCACTGGCTGCAGGAGAATTTCAAGAAGAAGTAGTGGTTCCAGAAACCCCACAAGCCCCTGAATTTGTCGCAGCACCAACTGCACCTGTGGAAGAACCAGTAGCAGCTCCACAAGCCCCAGAGTTTGTTGCAGCGCCAACTGCCCCTGTTGAAGAACCAGTCGCAGCTCCACAAGCCCCAGAGTTTGTCGCAGCACCAACTGCCCCTGTTGAAGAACCAGTCGCAGCTCCACAAGCTCCAGAGTTTGTCGCAGCGCCAGCTGCTCCTGCAGAAGAACCAGTTGCAGCTCCAGTTCAAGAACCGGCTCCTCAAGCTGCTCCAGCGAATGGACCTGCTTTCCAACAAGCTCCACAACAAGCTCCACAACAAGCCTACCAACAACCTACTCAAGCAGCTTATCAACAAGCTCCTTACCAAGGTCAACCAGGACAAGCCTATCCTGCACAACCAAGTCAATTTGGTGTAGCCGTTGGCGGTTACTGGAATTGGTTCCTTTCAGCTTTGAAACGTCCAACTGCTGTTGAAAATCCAAAAGCACTTAATGGAATTTTACAGTATGTCTTGACTGCCTTTGTCTTGACCTTGGGGACATTCTTCACAGCTAGTGGATTTACAGGTGGTTATGGAATGGATTTCCGTGCCTTTATGTTGACATTGATTTCCCTATTCTTTAGCCTTTACGCCTTCCAAGTAGCTGGATTCTTTGTTCGTCGTGTAGTTCTTCAAGATAAGGAATACAGTTACGGTCGTTCATTTGAAGAGTTTGGACGTTTGTCTGTTTACACATTGCCACTTGCCCTCCTTGCTTTCTTAATAGGTCTTGTAAAAGTTTATGAATTTTATGGCTTTGTAAACTTCCTTATTTTCTTCTTGTTCTTTGTTGGAACATGCTATGTCGTTCATCAAGGATTGAACAAGACAAGCTTTAAAGCAGATAAATTCTTGCTTCTAGTAGCATCATCTGTTGTCTTGCTTCTCATTGCCATCTTTGTCATTTATGTGAATGCTCGTATTTTAGAACAAGTAGCCGTAGGATTTATTCCAAGTGCTCCAAATTTCTCTAACTTTGGATTCTAACAATATCACAAAACGGAAGGTGGGGGAACCCACTTTCCCTATTTTATAATGAGGGAGAAGAGATCCATGCAAAAGAAATGGGTTGAATTATTTGAAAAAGTGATCGGTCGCAAACCGTCACCAGAAGAGTTTATGGCTGGGAAAGCCTGTGGATTTGATTTGAAACAAATTCAGTCTATCGCAGGAAATGCCCCAGCAGAGGAAGTAGCTCCTGTTGAGGAACCAGTAGTTGAACCAGTTGAAGAAGTGAAGAATGTCGATCCACTTCTAGCAGCTCGTCAGGCTTGGTTGCAACATTTTGAAGAAACCTATGGCCGCAAGCCAAGTGCAGAAGAATTTACCGCAGCTAAAAGTCAAAACTTCGAGTTTTTTGTAGGACCTGTACCTGAAGCAGAATTTGCGACTCCAGATGCAACTGAAGAAACACAGGAATATGTTCCTCAACAGCAAACTCAAGAGTATACGGCTCCACTTGCCGCTGAGCAAACGCAGGTCTTTGCTGGTCCAAATGTTACAGAAGCAGGCCCAGCTCAGAAAAAACAAAAGGCCCCTAAAACGAAGGGTGAAAAGAAACTTTCCAAGAAGAAAATTGGGATTATTTCTGCTATTGCAGTCCTTGTGATCGCTTTGGTAGCAGCCTTCTTTTACTTCCAGTCAACAACGCGTGTCGAAGTGACTGCAGATAAATTTATTAAGGCAGTGGACACCAAGGATTATCGCGAAGCAGCAGATCTGCTTTCAACCGATAACGATAAATGGACAAAGGATGAAGCCGAAAGCTTTATTACCAGCATGGAAGATCAAGGGGTCGATATCGGCACAGAGTTGAACAAGATCATTGATAATGGTGGAGAAGGCAGCTATACGGATAAATCTGGAAACAAGATCTTTGGTTTGGAAAAAGCGGACAAGAAATTTGGAATCTTCCAAGAATACCGTGTGGCCAGCTATCCAGTACAAGTGAAGGTCAAGACCAATTTGGACCAAGCCAAACTCAAAGTGGCTGCCAATAAAACGGTAACCTTGAAAAAAGATGCAGTGACAGATCTTGGTTCTTTCCATTACAATACAAAAGAAATGGAATTAACTGCTAAAACAGAGGTCGGAAATGTCACTTCTAAGATCCATCTCAATCCTAAAAAAGCAACCAAGAATAATTTAGAATTGCAGTTGAATTCTGAAAAACGCAATTTAGAAGTTGAGTTTCCAGATGAAGTTGAAAACCCAACAGATGTGAAGGTTGTGGTTAACGGCAAAGAAGTCGGAACCAGCACGACCTTTGAGGTAGATAGCATCCCTTATCAAGAAATTGAAGTGCATGCTGTCTTCAACATGAATGGGGAAACCTATACAACTGAGAAGGCTAAGGTGACGATTGAAGAGGGTGAGAACGATCCGATCGAACTTAAACTAGCCAAAGATACCCTAAAACGCATCAAGAGTGCACAAGATGCTAAGAAAGCGCAAGCAGCCAAAGAAGAACAAAATCGGACCTTGGCAGAAGAGTTCTTGAAAGAGTACCGCGACGCTGTCTTTAGCTCCGTTTCAAATCGAAACAACACCTACTCTAAATACTATGACACACAAAGTCAAGCCTACAAAGACATGGTTGAGTTCACAACTGGTGATGGTGTTCGAAAGGCTAAGATTGACTACTATACTCCAGGAGCTTTGGACATTCAAAGTGTCACTGAAGAAAATGGTGTGGTAACGATCAAGACTTATGAAGACTTTACCGTGCATTATACAGATAGCCATCCAGATTCACAAAACCGCAAGTACAAGACCTACACCTTGAAAAAAGTAGGTGCAAGTTATGTGATTACAGATATTGTCGTAACAAAAGAATCATAGGAGATTCCCATGAAAGCAAGATTTTCCAAATTAACTTTGGTGACAGTTGCCTTGTTAACCCTGACAGCTTGCTCCCAATCTCATTCCACTAGTTCTAAATCTTCTGCAAAAGAAGAAAGCAAACAAACGCAAACCAAGTCTTCCAAAGAAACGTCTTCTGCAAAGGATACGTCAAAGGAGACAGGAAAAGAAGAGTCGTCAAAAGCTGGTAAGTCAGATGTGAAAGTGGACTCTGGTGTGAGCTATAATGGTTCTTACTATAGTGTCAAAGGGAAATATGGTGAGGTCATGATCGCCAACAAACATTATCCCTTGTCGCCTGACTTTAACCCAGGTGAAGATCCTGAAGCTGTTTCAGCCCTTCATGAATTGATCGCAGCCATGCAGGCAGAAGGATATCCGATCAGTGACCAATATAGTGGTTTTCGTAGCTACGATACCCAAGTTGGCCTCTACCAAAACTATGTCAATCAAGATGGTCAGGAAGCCGCCGATCGGTATTCTGCAAGACCGGGTTATAGTGAACATCAAACTGGTTTGACCTTTGATTTGATCGATACCAGTGGTAATCTGGTGACAGAACCTGGACCAAGTAAGTGGTTGCTTAAGAACGCCGCTAAATATGGCTTTGTGGTTCGTTACCAAGAAGGAAAAGAAAAAGTGACAGGCTACATGCCAGAAAGCTGGCATCTCCGCTATATCGGAAAAGAAGCGCAAGATATCGCTGACTCAGGTTTGAGTCTAGAAGAATACTATGGCTTCACCGGTGGCGATTACGTTGATAAATAAGAAAAGGTTGGGATATAAATCCCAACCTCAGATTGAAGACAAAGTCATATAAAAAACTTTCCTTAGGTGAGTACGGACGTCAGCGAACTTCTACGAAGTTCCATGACTAAATTAAGATACAGAGGGCGTCTGCGGATAAAGTCAAAATAGGAAGTTTGACGCAGAATCTTTCGATTCTAGGAGAACTTATCTTTTTGACACAATCCGCAGCCCGTGTTCAATTAGTTTTGAGCCCCTTCGCTCTTTAATTTCTGGGCTCAGGCTAAAACAGTTTCCCAAACTGTTTTACTCTCAATAATTCCGAGTGCCTGAATCGTTATTGTTTCAGGCACTTTACTCACAGCGGAAAGTTTTGGTATTTTCTTGATTCATCTAAAAAATGGAACTCAATTTTATTTCTTATCAGAATCGCTTAATTTATTTTACTTTAAAATAGTTTGTCTACATTTTAAGGTTGGGATTGATATCCCAACCTTTTTTATTGTATGTTTTTTAGAAACGCATCTAGCTCTTTTTGATTCTTAAGAGAGAGAAATTTCTCAGGGTAGGTGGAGTGGATGCTTTGATACCTTTCTCTGGCACTTTTTGTTCGTCCATCCCAAAGGATCCAACGGATGAATTCCCAGTCAAAGCGTTCAGGGCAGCCTGCTGCCATACTCTCACGGACCCTGCCTTTATAACGGCGGTATCGTTTCCAGGCTCTAAAGAGGCAGTTCCAACGAGAGAAGTTGAGAAAGATAATCTGGTCAGCTTGCTCCATTCTCTCCTCATAGTAGCACCAAGAGTAATTGCCATCAATGACCCAGTCTTTATGATCGCTGAGAAACTGTCTCATCTCACCTTCCATCGTATCCCGGTCACTGTCTATCCAGCCCGGTTGAAATTGAAGGGTATCCATGTTGAGCTTGGGAATGGAGTAGTGGCGGGATAAGTTTTCAGCCAAGGTGGATTTTCCAGACCCAGAATAGCCGATAATAACGATTTTCATAAGCACCTCTCAAAATTTTAGGCACAAAAAAAGCTCCGGAGAGCTTGATTTTTATGCTGTTCTTGATTAACCAAGTTTCGCTGCAAGACGTGCTTTATCACGGCTAGCTTTGTTCTTGTGGATCAAACCTTTAGTTTCTGCTTTATCGATAGCTGAGCTAGCAGCGCGGTAAAGTTCTTCAGATGGGTTTGCTTCAAAAGCTTTGATTGCAGTACGCATAGCTGATTTTTGAGCTGAGTTTTTTTCGTTTTGTTTAACGTTCAATTCAGCGCGTTTGATAGCTGATTTAATGTTTGCCAAGTTATTCACCTCCATTGATAATCTAACTATCTCATTATATATGAAAAGTTAAGATTTGACAAGCCTAAAATAGCTTTTCCTTAAAAAAGTACCGTTAACAGGCCATTTTCTCTAGCGTTTGAGATAAATTTCATCGATTTCATGGTTGGTTGCCTTATGGAGAATCAGATCAGCTCGGTTTCTGGTTGGTTGGATGTAATGTTGCAAGTTGACTAAATTAATGGATTCCCAGACCTGATGGGCCATGCTTAAAACTTCTTCTAGGGGTTGCTCCGTAAATCGATAGTAGTAGTTATTGGGATCATTCTGAGCTAATGCAAGGAGTTTTTGGAAGCGATCGATATACCAAGATTCAATATCGTCGACTGCGGCATCCACATAGATCGAAAAATCAAAGAAATCGGTCATATAGAGACTGTCATTTTGCGGATTTTGAAAGACATTGATTCCTTCGACAATGACAAAATCAGCCGGTAAAATGGTTTGCTTCTCATCTGGGACAATATCGTATATTTCGTGGGAATAGACAGGGATTTCTACGCTCTTGTTGTTTTTGATCTGATTCAGAAAATCAAGAAGCAATTCCATATCATAGCTTTCTGGAAATCCTTTTCGATTGAGAATCTCTTGTTCTTTTAAGATAGCATTTGGATAGAGAAAGCCATCCGTTGTCACCAATTCCACGCTCGAGCCTTCAAAGGTTCGAGACAGCAGGATTTGAAGTAAACGGCTAGTGGTAGATTTTCCAACCGCAACGCTCCCTGAAACCCCAATGATAAAGGGTTGGCGTTCACTCGTTTTTTGGAGAAAAATACCTTTTGAGAAGGCCAAATCTTCTTTGGAACGCTTGTAGATTCCAATCAGGTTTGTCAAAGGCAGGTAGACGTCACGTACATCCTGGAGGTTGATGCGGTCGTTAAAACTTTTAATAGAATTGAGCTCTGTTTGAGAGAGAGGTGGGGTGGTTTTGCGGTGCAAATTTTGCCACGTTTCCCGATTAATTTTTTCAAAATGTAGAAATTCTTTGTCCATATGTCACTCCTATTGTAGTCTTTAGTATACCAATTTTTAGAGGTCATGTAAACGATTTAAAAAAGGAGTGAATTATGATAAAATAACCTTATGAGTAAAATGTATTTCGATGTAAACCCAGATGCAGCCCATGATATTCATGATCTGGCTGTTGTTTTATTGGGGCAAAAGATGAATTTCTATACGGACGCCGGCGTCTTTAGTAAAAAAATGATTGACTATGGAAGCCAGGTGCTTTTATCAACCCTGGATTTTCAAGAAGGAGAAAGTGTCCTCGATGTTGGCTGTGGCTATGGTCCAATCGGCCTCTCTCTAGCTAAAGCCCAGGGAGTTGCCGTGGCCATGGTCGATGTCAATGAGCGGGCACTAGAATTGGCTAAGAAAAATGCCAGCCGAAACGGCGTAGAAGCTCAGATCTTTTCTTCGGATGTCTATGAAGCAGTAGAAGGGGTCTTTGACCATGTGATCAGTAATCCGCCGATCCGAGCCGGTAAAAAAGTGGTTCACCAAGTGATCACCGGTAGTTTTGAACATTTGAAACCAGGTGGAGACTTGACCATTGTCATTCAGAAAAAACAAGGGGCTCCAAGTGCTAAGGCCAAGATGGAAGAGATCTTTGGCAATTGTGAGACTGTAAAAAAAGACAAAGGCTATTATATTTTAAGAAGTGAGAAAGAATCATGAGAGCAGTAGATATCATTCAGAAAAAAAGAGATGGTCTAGCCTTAAACAAGGAAGAAATTGAATGGTTGATTGAGGGATATGTGGCTGGAACGGTTCCAGATTACCAAATGTCCGCTTTTGCTATGGCTGTTTATTTTAAAGGGATGACGACGGAAGAAATTTCTCATATGACCATGAAGATGGTCCAAACGGGGCAACAGTTTGATCTGTCAGCTATTCCAGGGATCAAGGTGGACAAACATTCGACTGGTGGTGTGGGAGACAAGGTAACCTTGGTCTTGGTGCCTTTGGTTGCAAGCTTCGGAGTGCCGGTTGCCAAAATGAGCGGCCGTGGCTTAGGCCACACAGGTGGTACCATCGATAAGTTGGAATCCATTAAAGGTTTCCAGATTGAACGGACCCAAGAGGAATTTATCCAGCAGGTGCAGGAGATCGGCTTATCGGTCATTGGTCAATCCGACCAACTTGTAAAAGCAGACAAACTTTTGTATGCTCTTCGTGACGTGACGGCGACAGTGGATACCATTCCATTGATTGCTAGCTCCGTTATGAGTAAGAAAATTGCTGCTGGTGCGGATGCCATTCTTTTGGACGTGACGGTGGGCGAGGGTGCCTTTATGAAGAATATTGAGGATGCTCGTCGCTTAGCACGTACCATGGTGGATCTTGGAAATGCAGTGGGTCGGAAAACCATCGCTGTCATTACAGATATGAGCCAACCTTTGGGAACCAGCATTGGTAATCGTTTAGAAATTTTGGAAGCCTTGGATATTCTGAAAGGGCAGGGCCGAGCGGACGTAACTGAGTTTATTTGTGAATTAGCGCAAATCATGTTGAAATTGGCCAATGTAGATCAATCGATTGAAGCCATCCATGAACACTTAATCAATGGTCAGGCTTTAGCGAAGTTTGAAGAAATGGTTGTGGCTCAAGGTGGAGACTTAGAAGATTTGCATCGTCCCGTCAAAGTGGATCAGGTCCTTGAAGTAACAGCGGACCAAGATGGCGTCATTGCTGCTTTACCTGCCATGGAGTTTGGCTTGTTTGCCATGCGCTTGGGTGCTGGCCGTGCTGTCAAATCAGATCCCCTCGATTACGAAACAGGGATTGTATTTGACAAAAAAGTGGGAGAGCACGTCAAAAAAGGGGAACGCATTGCCCGCATTTTCATGAATGAAAAAAATTCACAAGAAAGAGTTACAGAATTCAAAAAAAATGTTAAAATACTAGAAAGGGCTGAAAGCGTTAAAGAAATTATTGAAATAATATCTTAAGCAGCTCAGGAGATTATATGAAGTTAAATAAATATATCGATCACACTATTTTAAAACCAGATGCACAACAAGAACAGATCGAAAAGCTGATCGAAGAAGCCAAGGCTTATGATTTTGCGAGTGTCTGTGTGAACCCGACATGGGTGAATTTTGCGGCTGAGGGCTTGCGCGATTCAGACGTTAAAGTTTGTACCGTCATTGGTTTTCCTTTAGGAGCAAATACCCCATTTGTCAAAGCGTGTGAAACAAAAAATGCGATTCAAAACGGTGCCGATGAGATTGACATGGTCATTAATATCGGGGCTCTTAAGTCTAAGAATTTAGCACTAGTTGAGGAAGATATCCAAGCTGTAGTCGAAGCGAGCGGTGATAAGCTGGTCAAAGTCATCATTGAGACTTGTCTCTTAACCGATGATGAAAAGATCGTTGCTTGTCAAATTGCTAAGTTAGCTGGCGCAGACTTTGTGAAGACTTCAACTGGCTTCTCAACTGGAGGAGCAACGGTAGAAGATGTAGCCTTAATGCGTCAAACTGTTGGATCCGACATGGGTGTTAAGGCTTCTGGTGGTGCTCGCTCTTATGAAGATGCTCTTGCTTTTATCGAAGCTGGTGCGACCCGTATCGGGACTTCTTCTGGTGTAGCCATCATGGAAGGAAAGGTGGCTCATGGCGACTACTGAGTTGATTGACTTAGCAGTTGAAGTGAGTCAACAAGCCTATGTGCCTTACTCTCATTTCCCAATTGGAGCTGTACTGCTAACGAAGGATGGAGAAATCTATACAGGTGTCAATATCGAAAATGCTAGTTTTGGATTAACCAACTGTGGAGAACGGACAGCCATTTTTAAAGCTGTTTCTGAAGGAGCTCGTGAGTTTCAAGAACTCATTATCTACGGGCAAACAGAAAAGCCCATCTCTCCATGTGGTGCTTGTCGCCAGGTCATGGCTGAATTTTTTGAGCCAGACCTTCCTGTAACCTTAGTATCTAAAGATAAATCGACGGTCGTGATGACGGTCAAGGAATTACTTCCATATTCCTTTACAGACCTGACTTAATAGGTCTGTGAGGCGGTCTTTTGACCCTTTCAATACTTCGCAACAATGTTGCACAATAATTTAGGAGGTTCAGTAATGAACAAGAAACAATGGCTAGGCCTTGGTCTAGTAACTGTCGCTGCTATCGGACTTGCAGCATGTGGAAATCGTGCGTCTAAAAAAGATAGCGCAAACTCAGAATCTAAAACAGATTTGAAAGCTGCTATCATTACCGATACTGGTGGTGTGGATGACAAATCATTCAACCAATCTGCTTGGGAAGGTTTGCAAGCTTGGGGTAAAGAAAACGGTCTTTCTAAAGGGAACGGATTTGACTACTTCCAATCAACAGATGAATCTCAATATGCGACAAACCTTGATGAAGCTGTTTCTAACGACTACAAATTGATCTTTGGTGTTGGTTTTGCCTTGAGCGACTCTGTTAAAAAAGCTGCAAAAGACAACCAAGATGTGAACTATGTCATCATCGATGACCGTATTGAAGGACAAAAGAACGTAGCATCTGCTGTTTATGCCGATAACGAAGCTGGTTACCTTGCTGGTATCGCTGCTGCGAAAACTACAAAAACTAAACAAGTTGGTTTTGTAGGTGGTATGGAAAGTGAAGTTATCACTCGTTTCCGCGCTGGATTTGAAGCTGGTGTTAAATCTGTTGACCCATCTATCAAAGTTCAAGTAGACTACGCTGGTTCATTCGGTGACTCTGCTAAAGGTAAAACAATTGCTGCTGCACAATATGCTGCAGGTGCAGACGTTATCTACCAAGTAGCTGGTGGTACTGGTGCAGGTGTCTTCTCTGAAGCTAAAGACTTGAACGAGAAGAAAAATGAAGACGAAAAAGTTTGGGTTCTTGGTGTTGACCGTGACCAAAAAGCTGAAGGTGAATACACTTCTAAAGATGGTAAAAAATCTAACTTTGTATTGGCTTCAAGCTTGAAGAAAGTCGGAGAATCTGTAAAAGACTTGGCTAAGAAAACTGCTGATGGTAAATTCCCTGGCGGTAAAGTGATTACTTATAGCTTGAAAGATGGTGGAGTTGACTTGACAACTGACAATCTTTCTGCAGAAGCTAAAAAAGCTGTCGAAGACGCTAAAGCTAAGATCCTTGACGGGTCACTTAAAGTTCCTGAAAAATAATCATTGATTGGATCGGCCCGACCTTCAAGGGCCGTTCCTTTTAATAAATTGAGACATTTTTGTCTCAGTAAAATCTATTAGCTGTCCTAATAGGTTTTATTGAAATAAAAATTGATTTGAAAGGAAACACCCCACATGACACACGAATATGTCATCGAAATGCGTGAGATTACCAAAAAATTTGGTGACTTTGTAGCAAATGACAAGATTAATCTTCAGTTGCGCAAAGGTGAAATCCATGCACTTCTTGGAGAAAATGGTGCAGGGAAATCTACCCTGATGAATATGTTGGCTGGTTTGTTGGAACCAACTAGCGGAGACATCGTGGTAAATGGAAAAACTGTTAACCTAGACTCACCTTCAAAAGCAGCCTCTTTAGGAATTGGAATGGTGCACCAACACTTTATGTTGGTTGAAGCCTTCACTGTTGCTGAAAATATCATCCTTGGGTCTGAAACCACTAAACATGGTATTTTGGATCTTAAGAAAGCCAGTCAAGATATCCTTGATTTGTCTAAAAAATATGGCTTAGCAGTGGATCCAAATGCTAAAGTTGAGGATATTTCCGTCGGTGCGCAGCAACGTGTGGAAATTTTAAAGACGCTTTATCGTGGAGCCGACATCCTAATCTTCGATGAACCAACTGCGGTGTTGACACCAGCTGAAATCGAAGAATTGATGACAATCATGAAGAACTTGGCAAATGAAGGAAAATCTATTATCTTGATTACGCACAAGTTGGATGAAATCCGTGCTGTTTCAGACCGGGTAACGGTTATCCGTCGTGGGAAATCAATTGAGACAGTCGAGATTGGTGGAGCTACCAACCAAGACTTGGCCGAAATGATGGTCGGTCGTTCTGTTTCCTTTAAAACGGAGAAAGGTCCTTCTCAACCGAAAGAAGTCGTCTTGTCGATCGAAAACTTGGTTGTAAACGAAAACCGAGGAGTCCCAGCTGTTAAGAATTTGTCACTGGAACTTCGTGCTGGTGAAATCGTCGGGATTGCAGGGATTGACGGGAATGGTCAGTCTGAGTTGATCCAAGCGATTACAGGACTACGGAAGGTAAAATCCGGTTCAATCAAGATTAAAGGCAAGGATGTTGTAGGACTTCGTCCACGTCAAATCACAGAAATGAAGGTAGGACACGTCCCTGAAGACCGTCATCGGGATGGATTAGTCCTTGATATGATGATCTCTGAAAACATTGCCCTTCAAACCTATTATAAAGAACCTCTTAGCAAGAATGGTATTTTGAATTATCCAAATATTACCTCTTATGCCAAGAAGTTGATGGAAGAGTTTGACGTTCGTGCAGCCAGTGAAGTGGTACCTGCTAAGGCTCTCTCTGGAGGGAACCAGCAAAAAGCCATTATCGCTCGCGAAATCGATCGTGATCCGGATCTCTTGATCGTTAGCCAGCCGACTCGTGGATTGGACGTTGGAGCGATCGAATATATTCACAAACGTTTGATTCAAGAACGGGATAATGGAAAAGCTGTTCTGGTTGTCAGCTTTGAATTAGATGAAATTTTGAATGTTTCTGACCGTATTGCGGTTATTCATGATGGGAAGATCCAAGGGATCGTAACCCCTGAAACAACGAATAAGCAAGAACTTGGAATCCTCATGGCAGGAGGCCAAGTAAAGGAGGGAGCATCAAATGAATAAGAATTTAAAACAAATTGCCGTTCCATTGGTGTCTGTCCTTTTAGGATTGGTCTTGGGTGCCATTATTATGTGGGCCTTCAGCTATGATGCCCTTTGGGGATATGAATTGCTGTTTAAAAAAGCCTTTGGTTCGATTAAGAGTTGGGGAAATATTTCCCGTGCCATGGGGCCACTGATTTTGGTTGCTCTTGGGTTTTCAGTAGCTAGCCGGGCCGGCTTCTTTAACGTTGGACTTCCTGGTCAGGCTTTTGCAGGATGGATCATGGCGACTTGGTTTGCCCTTTCCTTCCCAAATATGCCTCGCTTACTGATGATTCCGATGACCGTTTTGATTGCGGCTATCTCAGGTGGATTTATTGGAGCGATTCCTGGTTTCCTTCGTGCATATCTCGGAACCAGTGAGGTCATCATCACCATTATGATGAACTACATTGTTCTCTATGGTGGGAATGCCTTGATTCATAGCTTCCCAGCTTCCTTGATGAAAAACAAGGACTCAACCATTGATGTGGGAGCCAACGCTGTCTACCAGACGGAGTGGTTGCGTAATTTGACGGACAAATCACAAATGAACATCGGGATCTTCTTTGCCATCATCGCAGTGGTGGTCATCTGGTTCTTGATGAAGAAAACAACACTTGGTTTTGAAATCCGTGCCGTTGGTCTCAATGCGAATGCGGCAGAATATGCTGGGATGTCTGCAAAACGGACCATTATCCTTTCTATGATCATTTCTGGTGCTCTTGCTGGTATCGGTGGCGTAGCAGAAGGTCTGGGGATTTACTCAAATGTCTATGTTCAAACCAGCTCGATGAGTGTTGGATTTAACGGAATGGCCGTTGCCCTTCTTGCGATGAATTCACCAATTGGTATTCCATTTGCTGCCTTCTTGTTTGGAGCGCTTCAAATTGGAGGAGTTGGTATGAAGCCAGCTGCCATCCCTGAAGAAGTCGTTCAAATTGTGACAGCATCTATTATCTTCTTCGTATGTGCCCACTACATTATTGAAAAGATGATCTCGATGCGTTCAGCTAAAAAAGGAGGAGCAAACTAATGAGTATTGTAACGATTTTAAGTATTCTTGTTTCCTCTATGATTGTGTATGCAGCGCCGCTGATCTTCACAAGTATCGGAGGAGCATACTCAGAACACGCTGGGGTTGTTAACGTTGGTCTGGAAGGAATCATGGTTATGGGAGCCTTCTCAGGTATTGTCTTTAACTTGACTTTTGAGCCTGAGTTAGGAAGTTTGACACCATGGTTGTCCCTGATCGTTGCTGCAGGGATTGGAGTATTCTTCTCCTTGATTCACGCGGTGGCAACCATTCATTTCCGTGCTGACCATATCGTCTCAGGTACAGTATTGAACTTGATGGCACCTCCATTGGCGGTCTTCCTTGTTAAAGCGATGTACAACAAGGGACAAACTGATAATATCAAAGTTGCCTTTGGGAAAACATCGATTCCAGTCTTATCTAAAATTCCGGTGATTGGGAATATTTTCTTCAACAATGCCAGCATCATTGGTTGGGTTGCGATTCTCTTTTCATTCTTTGCTTGGTTTATCATGTTCAAGACGAAATTTGGATTGCGTCTTCGTTCAGTTGGTGAACACCCACAAGCAGCAGATACATTGGGAATCAATGTATATAGAATGCGCTACTTAGGAGTGATGATCTCAGGTGCCCTTGCAGGAATCGGAGGAGCCATTTACGCTCAGTCAGTTTCTGTTAACTTCGCGGTGACGACTATTGTAGGTCCTGGATTTATTGCCCTTGCGGCTATGATTTTCGGGAAATGGAACCCAATCGGGGCCATGCTTGCTAGTCTCTTCTTTGGAGCTTCACAAAGTTTGGCTGTTATCGGGAATCAACTGCCTTTGCTTAAAGGTATCCCATCCATCTACTTGCAAATTGCGCCTTACGTCTTGACCATGGTTGTCTTGGCAGCCTTCTTCGGACAAGCAGTTGCGCCTAAAGCAGATGGTGTTAACTACATTAAATCGAAATAATGCACAGAGAGAGGTTGGGACAAAAGTCCTAGCCTCTCAATTGTTTTTGGATTGTCGAGTAAGACGCAGTGGTTGAGTGGGCTCTACTACGCTGATTTTATCAGCTTTTACAGCCCTACTCAACTGTGCGGAGGTGGAACGACGAAATCGAATTCTAACGAATTACCGATTTCTGTCCCACGCTCTCTTTTGCTTTGTATAGGCCCCTCTTAGTCGCAATTTCTTTTGAATTAATGTACAATAGGAGTACAACTTTTCATGTATTGGAGGAACAGATGTTTAAATGGATAAGACGCCTGATTGGCATATTTATTGTTCTATTTATTTTATTAGTGGCCTTGTTGGTTCCGGGATCCATTCCTGAAGGAGAGCAACTGAGAAATGTGCAGGCAGGGAGTTCTTTGATTGAGCTGGCTCAAAATGCAGTTTCAAACGCCTCTGTGAGCACTGAAGGGCTCTCAACTGAGCTAAGTCTCAATTCTGTACAATTGAGTCAGGTCGTAAAAACAAGTGCTGGTTCCGCTCTTGACAATTCTGACTATCAAAAGATGGCACTAGGAATGGATGGCAATGACCTTCACGTCAAAGTTCCTGTTTCCTTAGGGCCAGTCGATAGCTATCTAGATTTAACCATGACCGGTCAAGTCGAAAACAATGTCATGAATTTGACTGTGACTGGTGCTAAATTAGGGAAAATGCCCATTCCAAAATTCTTGGTTCTCAACTATTTGAAAGATCAATCCAATCAAAATGGAGGCGGCTTTACAGTGAATGGTGATCAAATCACCCTTGAGATTCCTCAAGCAGGCTATAGTATCTCAAAAGCGAGAGTGGAAAATGGCAATGCTAAGGTAACGGTTAGTATATCCTTGTTTTAAGTCTTTGTAATTGGAGTTGTCATGCTTGTCTTTGAATTTTGTGCAGAGAATTTAACTTATATTGATAAGGCGATTGCTGCTGGGGCAGGTCGCATTGAACTGTGCGACAACCTGGCAGTAGGCGGGACTACACCGAGTATAGGTGTGATCAATGAAGCGCTCAAACTGACAAGAGAGAAGTCCGTGGATCTATGTGTCATTATCCGGCCCCGTGGTGGAGATTTTGTCTTCACTGATCTGGAAGTCGAAGCTATGCTAGCGGATATTCGTGCTGCGAAAGAAATAGGGGTTACTTGTTTTGTGCTGGGGGCGCTGACGAGCGATCGAAAGTTGGACCAGAGGGTCATGCAGCTTTTACTAGCAGCCTGTGAAGAGGCAGAGGTGGTCTTTCATATGGCCTTTGATGAGTTAGCTCATACAGATCAGCTAGAAGCGATTGAGTGGCTTTCTGATCAGGGTGTAGCCCGCATTTTAACACGAGCTGGAAGTCCAGGTGACCCACTAGAGCAACGTTTTGCACACTATCATCGTTTATTAGATGCGGCTATGGGAAAGATTCAGATCCTGCCAGGTGGAGGTGTGACCCTTGACAATCGTCAGCTCTTTTTGGAGCAATTGGGCGTTTGTCAACTGCATGGCACGCGCATTGTGTTTTAAAAAAGAAACGATCACTGCTTAAAGTAGTTTTGAAGATCCGTTATCAAGGTTGGGGACGTTGTTTCCAGCCTCTTCTAGTGCAAAAATGAATAAGGGAGAGAAAATGTTTTTAGAGCATTATTTTGACCGCTACACCTTTCAGCCAGAAAAGGGATTGGCTTATGGATTTGAAAAGAGAGAAGCAGGTTATGAGTACCAGTGTCCCGTCTTATCGGACACTTTTCTCTTAAAAGTCAGAGTTTGCGACCAGAAGATTTCTTTTCAGGTCTATGATCAGGATACAGGGGAGGAGTATATCCAGATCCATCTGGAACAGCTACAAGGAAATTTCGTCGGCCAAGTCAGGGAAGCCTGCCAGGAAAGTCTCGCAAGGATTCGGCAAGCTTGTTTTGAGGTAGAAGAATTTCTTTATCCTCAAGCCAAGCGTCTCATGTCCTATATCTCCCTGCACTATCAGGGAACGATTGAGTATTTGTGGGAGAGATCTCCGGAATCCGGTGCCATTCGCCACCGAGACACCCTCAAGTGGTATGGTGTCTTTATGACCATTGATTGGAAAAAACTGGATGCTGGCAAGTCTGGGAAAATAGAAGTTTTGAATGTTAAGTCTGATCTGGTAGCCCATTTCATCCAGCAGAAGGGGATTTATCCAGCTTTTCATATGAATAAAAAATATTGGGTGAGTATCCCCTTAGATGGAACAATTGCTGATGAGGACTTGTTTGCTCTGGTGGATAGTAGCTGGCACCTCACCAAAAAGGGGAAATAAGATGAATCTGTTGAGGAAATTATCTTGGTTTTTTAATTTAGAGAAGAAGCGATACTTGATCGGGATAGGGTCCTTGATCTTGGTTAGCTTTTTAAATCTCATTCCTCCAAGAATCATGGGACTTGTGATTGATTTGATCGATAAAAGAAGGCTTACACTGGGGCAGTTAGTTATGGATATTGCCCTTTTGGTCCTCGCAGCTCTAGCCATGTATGGACTTCGTTTTGTTTGGAGACGCTATATTTTTGGGACGGCCAATAAGTTGGCTCGGATCTTGCGTTACCGTTTGTTCAAGCAATTTACGCTCATGTCTCCATCTTTTTATCAGCGTTATCGGACAGGGGATCTCATGGCCCATGCTACTAATGATATCAATGCGGTAACCATATTTGCTGGTGGTGGGGTTATGTTTGCTGTAGATGCTTCTGTGACAGCCTTGGTGACCCTAGTCAGCATGTTTTTCATGATTGATTGGCGCTTAACCCTCTTGGCTATTTTGCCCCTACCGGTTATGGTGGTAGTGACTTCAGCCATTGGACGCAAAAACCACCAAGCCTTTAAAGAGGCCCAAGAAGGCTTCTCAGAGCTGAACAACTTTGTTCAGGAATCAGTATCAGGGGTTAAGGTGACCAAATCTTTTGGCTTTCAGTCAGATGAGATTCGGGCTTTTGAAAAGACCAATCAGATGGTCTTTCGAAAAAATATGACTTCCGCCGGTTACAGTGCTTTGTTTGATCCGACCACTCTTCTTTTTGTCGGTCTCTCCTATGTCTTGACGCTCTACTTCGGGGGACTATTTGTTCAGGAAGGGAGCCTGACGGTTGGACAAATCGTAACCTTTATTACCTATCTTAATATGCTCATCTGGCCCTTTCAAGCCATGGGCTTCTTGTTTAATATTAGTCAGCGTGCTAGCGTCTCCTTTGATCGGGTTGAGACACTTTTAGCAGAAATACCTGATATTCAAGATCCGAGTCAACCAGTCACAGTCATTCAAAATGGCGATCTGGAATATAACATTAAAGAATTCGCCTATGAGAAAGAGCCGGTTCTTGAAAAGGTTACTTTTCATTTAGAAAAAGGGCAAACCCTTGGGATTGTGGGTCCAACTGGATCTGGAAAGACCACCTTGTTGCGCCTCTTACTCAGAGAGCATGACTTGGAGCAGGGAGATATCTTGCTAAATGGGATCTCCATTAAACATTATCGCTTAGAAGATCTTCGAAGCTTGATCGGCTACGTCCCTCAAGATCAGATTCTCTTTGCCATGACTATTCGCGAGAATGTAGCTTTTTCGGATCCGCAGATCAAGGAAGAAGAGCTGATAAAAGCGCTAAGAACGAGTGGGGTCTATGAGGACGTCTTGGCTATGCCAGACCAGATGGAGACAGTGCTGGGAGAGAGAGGGGTTACTCTTTCTGGCGGGCAAAAGCAACGGATTGCCATGAGTCGTGCTTTGGTCATGAATCCTGAGATCTTAATCTTGGATGATTCCCTGTCTGCAGTAGATGCTAAAACGGAGCACCAAATCATTGAAAATATGAAGCAGGAACGCAAGGGGAAAACAACGATCATCACAGCCCACCGCCTATCAGCGATCGTTCATGCGGATTTGATTCTGGTAATGGAGAATGGACAAATCAAGGAGCGAGGAAATCACGAGGAATTAATGGCTCAAAAAGGTTGGTACTATGAAACCTACCAAGCCCAACAATTATCAGAAGAAATGGAGGGAAAGCTGAATGAAAACATCTGAAGCTCATGTTATGAAGCGGCTCTTGACTTACATGTGGCGTTATAAATGGTTAACGGCCCTAGCCTTAGCCTTTACCTTCCTGACTAGTCTGTTATTGACGGCGATCCCTCTTGCAGCTCGCTGGTATATTGACCACCTAGTGGATCCAACAGAAGCATACTCTCCAGTACTGACAGCTTTTCAGTTTCTCATTCTCTACTATGGGTTATTCATTGGGCGCGTGCTGGCAACCTACCTGAGCCAGTTAACCTTTGCGCGTGTATCCAATTCTATCGTAAGAGATATCCGTCTAGATATTTTCCAAAATCTTCAAAGGCTGGGCATGTCCTTTTATGACCAGACAGCAGCAGGTTCGATTGTTTCGCGGGTGACCAATGATACCCAGGCAGTCGCAGATATGTTTTCTACGGTCTTTTCAAGCCTGGTTTCATCCTTTATACTCTTTCTAGTCACCCTGGTAACCATGTTTAGCTTGGACTGGCATTTGACCATTTGGATCCTGCCTTTTCTTCCCATCATTTGGTTTTCCATTCGTCTCTATCGCAAGTTATCCAATCGCTTGGTCAAGATGACCCGACAAAAATTATCAGATATCAATGTGAAATTATCGGAATCTATCGAAGGAATGCGGATCGTGCAGGCCTTTCGTCAAGAAAAGCGTTTGACGGATGAATTCGAACAGATTAATGGGGAACATTTGGATTATGCCAACCGATCTGTAGATGTTAATTCCCTCTTTTTGAGGCCAGCTATGACCTTGTTACAGGTCCTGGCTTATGCGGTTATTCTAACCTTTTTCGGCCTAAATTGGCAGTCCTCTGGATTTACAGCCGGTCTTATCTATGCCTTTATCCAGTATGTTAGCCAGCTTTTCCAGCCTTTGATTGATGTCACCCAAAATTTTGCAACCTTGCAGACCTCAACCATTTCTGCAGGGCGTGTCTTTGAGATGATGGATCGAGACGACTATGAGCCCAAGCAAGCTGGTAGCCTGAAAGAAATCGAGCGGGGAGATATTCGTTTTGAGCATGTATCTTTTTCTTATGATGGCAAACGGGATGTCCTAAAAGATATCTCCTTTGAGGTCAAAAACGGACAAACCATCGCTTTTGTTGGTCATACTGGTTCTGGTAAATCCTCTATTATTAATCTCTTCATGCGATTTTATGAATTTGATCGTGGCCGGATCTTGATTGATGGACAGGATATCAAGGACTACAGCCAGGAAGCCTTGCGCAAGTCCATCGGTTTAGTGTTGCAGGAACCCTTCCTCTATCATGGAACCATTGCTTCTAATATCCGTATGTACCATGAAGAACTGACAGATGAGGAAATCCGACAAGCAGCTGCATTTGTGGATGTGGCAGACTTTATTGAGAGTCTACCTGGTGGCTATGATCATCCGGTAACAGAGCGGGGTTCTACCTTATCGACTGGTCAGCGTCAGCTTCTGGCTTTTGCCCGGACCATTGCTGCTCAGCCTAAGATCCTCATTTTGGATGAGGCCACTGCCAATATCGACCAAGAGACGGAAGAGATGATCCAAAATTCTCTGAAGAAGATGCGCCAAGGGCGGACAACCATTGCCATTGCCCATCGCCTTTCTACCATACAAGATGCCGATTGCATCTATGTTCTCGATAAAGGAAAAATCATCGAATCAGGCAACCACGACCAACTCATTGCTCTAGGAGGAACGTATAAGAAAATGTATGACCTTCAGGCCGGTATGATGAAATAAGGACAAACAAGGAGACTGGGACAAAAGTCTTAGCCTCTCAATTATTTTTGGATTGTCGAGCAAGACGCAGTGGTTGAGTGGGCTCTACTACGCTGATTTCATCAGCTTTTACAGCCCTACTCAACTGTGCGGAGGTGGGACGACGAAATCGAATTCTAACGAATTACCGATTTCTGTCCCACTCTCTTGTTTTTCTTCTTTGAAAGCTGTAAAATAAAGAAAAGAACAGAAAAAGGGAGCATACACCATGTCAAACGATCTGATCATGATGGGAGTTGTGATTGTCTTATTTGGACTCTATTTCACCCTTCAAGTTGAGCTCAATAAAGTCAGAAATCAATTCACTCACTATCTTCTAAAACCAGGTAGTATTTCCAAGGAACAAAGAGAGAAGTACCTCAAAGAACCAGAGATGGAAGCGATTCGCCTGATTCGTCTCGATTATCGGATCGGCCTTCAAAATGCCAAACTGATCTATGAGCAATTGAAGAAATAAGAAAGACCCTCGTATAGTCTATACGAGGGTTTCTCTTTCAAAAAAAGTCGTCAGCTTTGGTAAAATATTGGCCACATCTGCCGATTTGATCTTAACGAGTTGATAAGGACAAGAAGTGATGTAGGTTGCTTCAAAGAAATCAAGCGGGAGTCCACTGTGTTTTAAGGCAGCAAGAGATTTGACCTGATGAAGATCTAATAGGATCCCATCGTGGGTCAGGGTCAGATGAGGAAGAAGAGGAGATTGGGTCATCAAGGTCTTTAGACTGGCTTCGTCCTCTTTTTTTCTGGCTAGGAGTCGCTTTTTATTGGTCAGATACATACCGTTATCAATGTAGAGACTCAAGGCCTTTTGCATGATGAGATTGCTATCATAGTCCAGAATCGTCTTATAGGTCAAGACCGGCTTTAGAAGGTCTTGGGGAAGGATCATGGAAGTGATGCGAAGTGCAGAGAAGAGATTGGTCGAAAAAGATTTGATATAGATGACTCGGTTCTTTTGATCCAAATAATGAAAAGATGGAGCATTGCTGCCATCAAGATCTCCCAAATAGTCGTCCTCAACAAGGTAGACATCATATTGGTCAGCTAGTTGCAAGATCGCTTCTTTCTGCTTGGTCGAATAGCTATGGCCAAGCGGATAGTGAAAACGGGGGATCGTGTAGAAGAATTTGATATGGCCACTTTTGAAAATCTCTTCAAGTTCCTCGAGATCAATCCCCGTTAAATTACGTTGAATGGTCCGGTAGGCAAGTTGCTGCGAATCTAGAAGTTGGTTCAACCGGTGATAAGTCGGTTGCTCGATTAAGATCTGAGATTTTTTATTGGGAAAGTCAATCTGGCTGAGGATATTAAGCGCCTGCTGAGTACCAGCAGTCAAAACAATCTGATCAGCAGTCGTATAAATCCCTTCTTCCTTCAATAAGCCTTGAATCGATTGGCGTACTTCTAGTAAGCCTGCTTGATCCGAAAAGTTGTTGAAGAGATAATTCTCCCGTCCAATCAAGGTTTCATTGATACAGGTCCGGAAGTCCTCGAAAGCCTGGTTGCGTTCTTTCTCTAATTTTAGTGGAAGATCTTCATGTTGATCAGGTGCTTGCTCCAAAACATAGTAGCCACTTTGAGGCTTAGCATAGAGGAAGTGCTGGTAAGTCAAGTCCAGCAAGGCCCGTTGCACTGTGTCCTTACTACAAGAAAATTGGCTGGCTAACTGGCGAACGGAGGGAATTTTCTCTCCGGTTTCCAGTTCTCCATCTTGAATGGCTTTTTTTAGTACATGAATAATTTGTTGGTATTTGCTCGTCTTCATCCTGACTGTCCCCATACAGTTTTTTTCTATTGTACAGAAAAAATCACAAAAAAACCACTCATAAGAGTGGTGAGCGTATTACATAAAGTAAACGATGGCTAAATACTGAAGAGCAGAAGCTGCCAGGATGAAGAGGTGCCAAATCATGTGGAAGTATGGTTTTTTCTTAGCATAAAAGCCAGCTCCAACCGTGTAGCACAGACCGCCCATGAGCATGAGACCCCAGAAGATCGGATTGGTTTGGCTAACGATTTGGGGAATAATAAAGATGACCAACCAGCCCATGATCAAGTAAAGAGCGAGACTGAACTTTTCATTGACTTTTTTGGCAAAGATTTTGTAGAGAATACCAAAGATGGTGGTCCCCCATTGGATCAAGATAATGCTGTAGCCCATCCAGTTGTTCATCAAGGTAAGGACAACTGGTGTGTAACTACCTGCGATCGCAATGTAGATCATGGAATGGTCGATAATGCGAAGTACATACTTTTGAGGTGAATCGTAAGACATGGCATGGTAGACGGTCGAAGACAGAAACATCAAAAAGAGACTGATCACAAAGATAGAAGTTCCAAAGGCACTAAGCATACCGTGTTGCTCAAAGCTATAGACTGCTGAGATCGGAAGTAAGATCAACATGAGGAGGGCGCCAACAGCATGGGTTACGCTATTAGCGATCTCTTCTCCAAAGGATAATTTTTTACTTAGTTTCATGGTGTAATTCATCAGTTTCTTCCTCCGTTTTTACTGGTTGAATATAAGATAGGGTTTCAAGATAAAGTTGAACCGTCTGACAGGCAGAACGAATGATGGGAGCGATCGGCTCTTTTTGCTCATTGAGATAAGCGACAAAGCTATTATAGAGAAGATCTGAGCTCGCCTGGTCCTGCAAGAAATTTAAAGTAGTAGCGATCTCCTGAATAGAAAAGACCGTTTTTAAGGTTGTAATAGCGATCAAGCGAGCCACCTGTCTACGCTGGTATTTCTTCTTATCTGGTTTTTCGACATAGCCATGTTTTACGTAATTGTTGATCATGGCAGCCGTCAAGCCCTTGTCTGAAGAAGAGAGAACAGGTGCACAGGTTTTATTGACATAAAGTAGGACCTGATCGAGATAAAGGTCTAGCTCAGGCAGTTGCTCCCACGTTGGATAGGAAAAAGTGGACACGAAATCCTCACCTTTCTTTAATCTGGTTTTCATAACTAGATAATAACATTTATAAAAACTCCTGTCAAGAAAATTTGAAAAATATGGTACAATAGACCTATGAAACTATTAATTCCATCCGCCAAAGAACTGAACGAACAGGCTCGTATCGTCGAGCCCCAACCCTTGTCAGAGAACACAAAAACCATCCTCCAAGCTTTGAAGGCATTCTCCCTAGAAGAATTAGCGACCTTTTACGGGATCTCAGAGGAAAGAGCTCAAGTAGAAAAAGAAAGAATTGAGGCTCTGTTAGCTGGGAGTGCTAAAACCTATCCTGCTTTGGAATTGTTTGATGGCCTTATGTACCGTAGTATCGAGCGTCAAGACTTATCCGAAAAAGAGCAGGCTTATCTGCAGGAGCATTTGTTGATCACGACTGCTTTATATGGGGTACTACCTGCCTATGAAGGGATTGCGCCCCATCGCTTGGATTTTATGATGAAGTTAAAACCAGCTGGAAAATCTCTAAAGGCATTCTGGAAAGAGGACTATGATCAGGCAGTAGAAGATGAAGAACAGGTCTTATCTCTTTTGTCTTCTGAGTTTGAACAAGTCTTTTCAAAAGCCATTCGTGAGCGAATGATTCGGATCAAATTCATGGAGAATCGTGGTGGGAGACTAAAGATTCACTCAACGATTTCAAAGAAAGCACGTGGGGCTATGGTGACAGCCATGATGAAGGAAGAAATCACCCATCTAGAAGATCTGAAATCACTAGAAGTAGCAGGTTTCTCTTATCGTGAGGATTTATCGCAAGAGAAAGAATGGATCTTTGTGAAAGAATAAATAAAAATATTCCTGAGAAGCGTCAGGAATATTTTTTTGATCTGTTAGATAAAGAGAATGCACGATGAAAACTCCAAAATAGAGGATTTTGGAGTCAGAATCGTCTTGAGCAGTAGGCTTAGGCGATATGTTTGAATTTCTTCAAAAGTTCTGTCAACTCAGCTTGCTCGCCACTATTAAAGACTTGCATCAAGCGTTGAATATTTTTGATATGATCTGGAAGAGCTTCTTCGATCTTTTTACGACCGGCATCTGTAATAGATACAAGATAAGCACGGCGGTCTTCTGGATCAGTTTCGCGTGTAATCCAACCATCGCGGACCATATTGCGAATAACTACAGTCATATTTCCAGAGGTCGCAAGAATGCTATCAATCAGATCTTGAATGCGGAGATCGCCTTTGCTGTACAAGGTCTCAAGTACAGAGAATTGAGTTGGTGTCAACTGGTGCTTTTTAAAGATATGAGCCTCAGAGGCACGGATCAATCGTTCTGCCTTGTGGAAGACGATCATGGTTTTTAAATCTACGTTTGCTTCTTTGAATAATCTCTTTAAATTTTCCATATCTATATTTTATCAATAAATAGTATTTCTGTCGTTTAATTTTATTTTCAAATTAGTTACAAAATTGTGACAAATTTATTAAACTATGAACAAATGATGGCATAGATGTTAATTTTACTTTGTTTATCAAACAATTTTATACTAAAACATTGTAACAGGTATGAAATATTAGTAACAATTCTTTCTTGAAAATCTATAGAATTCTAGGTGGCTTTGTTGTATAATGAGGGAGTGAAACAGAAAAATAATCTTTTTATAGTATGGCAACATATAATAGGAATCTGTATCTTAGTGTTGACGGTCCTTTTTTCTTGGCTATTTCTTGCTGAAAAAACTTCTGATCGCTTGCAGGATCAAATGGCGCAAGCAAGAAAAATAGCTCTGTCTCACTCTTCGATTGCTACTATTGAGACGGAGAGTTTCTTTCATGGCAAAGAAGCGTATCTTTCCTTTATAGGCAAGGACCAAGAGGGGCAAGAACTTGCGGTCTTGGTGGCGCAGGCGGATGATGCAGTCTATACCTACCCTTTGAAAGAAGGAGTTAGTTCCAAAGAGGCAGCTTCCGTCGTCAAAGAGAAGAGTCAGGACGCGATTGATCGGGTCACTTTTGGACGCTTTAAAGGCAAACCGATCTGGGAAGTCAAGGCTGGGAGCTCTTATTATGTGGTGGATTTCAAGACTGGGAAAGTCACCGGTGTTTTTTAAGATTTGAGGAGGAAATATGAAATTATCAAATCGTGTATTGGAAATGGAAGAAAGTGTGACCTTGGCTGCAAATGCGCGTGCCAAAGCTTTGGCGGCAGAAGGTCGTGATATCTTAAGTTTGACCCTAGGTCAACCTGACTTTGCGACTCCAAAAAATATTCAAGAAGCAGCGGTCGCATCCATTGAGGATGGTCGCGCTAGCTTTTATACGGTCGCATCTGGACTTCCAGAATTGAAGGATGCCATTAGCGACTATATGAAAGAGTTTTATGGCTATGCAGTGAACCGGAATGAGGTTGTGGTCGGTACTGGTGCTAAGTTTATCCTCTATGCCTTCTTTACTTCTGTCATCAATCCAGGTGATGAAGTCATCATTCCAACCCCTTGCTGGGTTTCTTATGTAGACCAGGTTAAGATGGTAGAAGGCACACCTGTTACTTTCCAAACAACAGAAGAAAATCACTTCAAGGCAACGGTAGAGCAACTGGAAGCAGCACGGACAGACAAGACCAAGGTTGTCTTGCTGAATTCGCCATCCAATCCAACAGGAATGATCTACAGTAAAGAAGAACTCGAAGCAATCGGAAATTGGGCTGTTGAACATGACATCTTGATTTTGGCAGACGATATCTATGGTCGATTGGTTTATAATGGCAATACCTTTACGCCCATTTCTAGCTTATCAGAAGCGATTCGCAAGCAAACTATCGTGATTAACGGAGTTTCCAAAACTTACGCTATGACCGGTTGGCGGGTTGGCTTTGCAGTGGGTGATCCAGAGATTATTGGAGCCATGGCCAAGGTGATCAGCCAAACAACTTCCAACTTAACAACCGTTTCCCAATATGCTGCAATCGAAGCCCTAACAGGAGATCAATCTTCTATTGAGATCATGCGTCAAGCTTTTGAAGAGCGCTTGAATACTATTTATCCTTTGTTGAATGAAGTACCTGGTTTTGAAGCCATCAAACCTCAAGGAGCCTTCTATCTCTTCCCAAATGTCAAGAAGGCCATGGAGATGAAGGGGTATACAGATGTGACGGAATTTACCACAGCAATTTTAGAAGAAGCAGAGGTTGCTTTAGTAACGGGAGCTGGCTTTGGTGCTCCTGAAAATGTTCGCTTGTCTTATGCGACAGATTTGGATACCCTGAAAGAAGCTGTTCGCCGCCTCAAGGCCTTTATGGAAAAATAAAAATACAAGATCCTTAGTAATGAGCTGAGGATCTTTTTCTTTAAAAAAAATCTGGTTTTCACAGGTAGAGCCTAGCACTGAAAGCCTTTTTATGATACAATTAAGAAGATAATGTCTTCGGACAAGTTTAACGAGAAAAGGAAGATGAATGATGACAAAACGGATTACTATCATCGAAGTAAAAGACTATGTTGGTCAAGAAGTGACCATCGGTGCTTGGGTGGCCAACAAATCAGGTAAAGGAAAAATTGCTTTCTTGCAATTGCGTGACGGGACGGCCTTTTTCCAAGGTGTGGCTTTTAAACCAAACTTTATCGAAAAATTCGGCGAAGAAGTGGGGCTTGAAAAATTTGATACCATCAAACGCTTGAGCCAAGAAACATCAGTGTTTGTGACTGGTATTGTCAAAGAAGACGAGCGTTCTAAATTTGGTTACGAATTGGATATTACAGACATCGAAGTGATCGGTGAATCTCAAGATTACCCAATCACTCCTAAAGAACACGGGACAGACTTCTTGATGGACAACCGCCACTTGTGGTTGCGTTCACGCAAACAAGTCGCTGTCATGCAAATCCGTAATGCCATTATCTATGCAACTTATGAGTTCTTTGATAAGAATGGCTTCATGAAGTTTGATAGTCCAATTCTTTCAGGAAATGCTGCAGAAGATTCAACTGAACTTTTTGAAACAGACTACTTTGGAACACCAGCCTACTTGAGCCAATCAGGTCAACTTTATCTGGAAGCAGGTGCTATGGCCCTTGGTCGCGTCTTTGACTTTGGACCAGTATTCCGTGCTGAAAAATCTAAGACTCGCCGTCACTTGACTGAGTTCTGGATGATGGACGCTGAGTATTCATACTTGACACATGATGAATCACTTGACTTGCAAGAAGCTTATGTCAAAGCTCTTCTACAAGGTGTTTTGGACCGTGCACCTCAAGCCTTGGAAACCTTGGAACGTGATACAGAGCTCTTGAAACGCTATATTGCGGAGCCATTCAAACGGATCACTTACGATGAAGCCATTGATCTCTTGCAAGAACATGAAAACGATGAAGATGCGGATTATGAGCATTTGGAACATGGTGATGACTTCGGCTCACCACATGAAACTTGGATTTCAAACCACTTTGGTGTGCCAACATTTGTCATGAAGTACCCAGCAGCTATCAAGGCCTTCTACATGAAACCAGTTCCTGGAAATCCAGAGCGCGTGCTTTGTGCAGACTTGCTTGCTCCAGAAGGCTATGGAGAAATCATCGGTGGCTCTATGCGTGAGGAAGACTACGATGCCCTTGTTGCAAAAATGGATGAACTTGGCATGGATCGTACAGAGTATGAATTCTACCTTGACCTTCGTAAATACGGGACAGTTCCACACGGTGGATTTGGTATCGGTATCGAGCGTATGGTAACCTTCGCAGCTGGTACAAAACACATCCGTGAAGCTATTCCATTCCCACGTATGTTGCATCGTATCAAACCTTAATAGACGTAAAAACGCCATTAGGCGTTTTTCACTTTTATCTGCTTCAAAAAACTATGAAAGGAATTTCAATGCTGAAAATAGACATCATTGATGGGAAAGAATACGAGGATGGTCAGGGGTCTTTGATCGCAGATCTAGACCATAGCATTCAACAGATGCTCAAGACCTCCTACCCGGAAAGTCAAATGGATGATTTTATCACGTATAAAAATTTGAGCCAGTATTGTATGGATTATCTTGGACAGATTATTGAGCGTGCCAATGATAAAAACGAAGCCATTAAACAGCAGGTGACAGGTGTCATGCCCGAAAGCGAGCGCCCCTTTAACGTTGAAGACCGCTTGACAGCCAGCTATACCTTCGGTCAGAGGGTAGCGGATTCGGTCGCACGCTTTGGTGGGTCATGGACTTTTATCATTAGCTTCATCATGATGATGGCTATCTGGATGTTGATTAATGTTCTGCATCCCTTTGGCTGGAATTTTGATCCTTACCCTTTCATCTTGCTGAATCTAGCACTTTCTACGATTGCGGCGATTCAAGCTCCTTTGATCATGATGAGCCAAAATCGGGCAGCAGATTACGATCGCTTGCAAGCGCGAAATGACTTTAACGTCAATATGGAGTCGGAAAGAGAAATTCGCTTACTGCATACGAAGATTGATCATATGGTGCAACAAGACCAGACGGATTTACTGGAAATTCAAAAGTTGCAAACCGAATTGTTGGTGTCCTTGTCTAATCAAGTGGCCCAGCTGCGTCAAGAAATGAATCAAGAAAAAATGAAGGAGGTGGAGAAGATGTAGGCAACTCTAAGTAAGTCTTTTAGAAACACTTATATAATCTATTGAAAGAGGAAAAACAATGTTTAAAAGAACTTACAAACGCAATATTTCACTCCTAGCAGGTCTGGAATTTACATCTTATTTTGGAATCACCAGTTTTTGGATTCTCTTTTTTATTCAAAATGGTCTTTCTTTGCTTCAGATTGGTTTATTAGAGAGTATCTTTCATGGGACGAGTCTCTTGTGTGAGATCCCATCTGGTATGTTAGCTGATCGCTTTAGCTACAAGACCAATCTTTATTTGGCTCGCTTGTCCAGTATTGGATCCTCGATCTTGATTTTATTTGGTCAGGGGAATTTTTGGATCTATGCCATTGCTATGATGGTCAATGCTTGGTCTTATAATTTTGACTCGGGTACCAGTACGGCTTTCTTATTTGATTCAGCGGTGGAAGCAGGTCAAAAAGACCGTTATCTTCAGATTTCTAGCTTTTTGTCTGGTGTGGCCGAAGTCACCCGAACTTTAGGGACAGTTGTGGCAGGCTTCTTTATTCACGGAGCATTGGCTTGGACCTATTATATTGCTATTGGGCTTTCCTTGCTTTCCATTCTTTTGATCTTTCTAATGAAAGAGCCAGAGAGCAAGAGTGATGAAAGAAGTCACTTGACCTTAAAGCGGATATTGGAGGTAGTGAAACAAGAATGGCAGGAAAAACCAGTCTTGTTTTGCTGGATGCTCACCTATCAGTTGGTAGGGACCATCATGTGTATGTTTTATTTTTACTACCAACAGAAAATTAGTGACTTAGCCAGTTGGCAAGTTTCGCTTATCATGTTAATTGGTAGTGGATTCAATCTCCTGGCGGTTTATCTGGCCAGTCAAATCGGGAAAAAATGGAATAGTAATCAAGTCTTTCCGATTCTAGTTGCACTGACAGGGTTGGCCTTGTTTTTGGTAGGTTTGAAGACTCCATTCGCCTATCTGAGTGTCTATCTCTTGACCAATGCACTATACGCAGTTTATCAACCCATCTACTACAATGATTTACAAGCTTATCTGCCATCCAGTGTGCGAGCAACCATGCTGAGTATCAATTCGATGATGTTTAGTCTATCTATAATTGTCATTTTCCCACTGACTGGTTGGTTCATTGATAGTTGTGGATTTGTAGCAGTCTTTCTTGTATTAGGCCTTATAACGCTATTCTCTTTCCCTCTACTAATGATTGGATTGGGGAAAATGGGCAAGACCTTAAGCAAGGTAACAAAGAAGGAATAAGATTTCTGACCTTCATCTGGTCAGTATTCAACTCTCTCTGCTCTGCTGGGAGAGTTTTTTCATCTTAAGAATTTGTGGTAAAATATGTATATCCATAAAAAAAAGAATCGAGTCGTATGAAATCATTATTGAAGTATTTTAAGGGCTATCTATGGGAAACTTTTCTAGGGCCCGTTTTTAAACTCTTAGAAGCTATTTTTGAATTGTGTGTCCCCTTAATCATCGCCCACTTAGTCGATCAGGTCATTCCGAAAAAGGAAACGAGCGCAGTGGTGATGACAGTTGGTGTTTTGTTTTTATTTGCGAGCTTTGGGGTCGTCGTAGCTATTACGGCCCAGTATTTTTCTTCTAAAGCAGCTGTCGGCTTTACCCGCGAGATGACCAAGGATTTGTATGATAAGATCTTATCACTTCCAAAGGACAAGAGAGATAGGATCGGTACTTCTAGTTTGGTAACCCGTCTCACTTCTGATACCTATCAAATTCAGGTTGGAATCAACCAATTCTTGCGTCTCTTTTTGAGGGCACCGATCATTGTCTTTGGATCGATCCTCATGGCTTTCACCATCAGTCCTAAACTAACCCTTTGGTTCTTGGGGATGGTGGCGATTTTAACCCTGATTATTGTGATCATGTCACGGATTGTCAATCCGCTATTTGCTAAGATTCGGAAAATCACAGACCGAATGGTTACGGTGACGCGTCAGCAATTTCAAGGGATGCGGGTGATTCGAGCCTTTGGACAAGATGCTAGTGAATTAGAGGATTTTAGAGAGGTCAATCAGGACTACAAGATCTGGCAAATTCGCGCTGGTATCTGGTCTAGTTTGGTGAGTCCCTTGACCTTCCTTGTGGTCAATACGACCTTGGTTTGTGTCATTTGGCAAGGTCAATTGAATATCTCTGCTGGTCTTTTAACCCAAGGGATGTTGGTCGCTTTGGTCAATTATTTATTACAAATTTTAACAGAATTGATTAAGCTGGCTATGCTGGTCACGTCTTTAAATGTCAGCTATATTTCTGCCAAGCGTGTCCAAGAGATTTTTGATTTGAAGGAAGAAGACCTCCTTGAAGCTTTGCCAGTAGAAACTGCAAGAGAGCAAGAAGCGATCAGCGCAGAGAAAGTTTCTTTCACTTATCCAACGGCTTCAAGCCCGGCTCTAGAAGATATTTCCTTTGATCTGGATCATGGACAGATGTTGGGGATTATCGGTGGTACAGGATCTGGGAAATCCACCCTGGTTCAGTTATTGAGTCACTTGTATGCTGTGAGTCAGGGAAAATTAGCCCTCTATCATCAAGGTCACTCTCCTAAAACTCTCAGGGAGTGGCGGGAGTGGGTAGCTGTTGTCCCACAGAAGGCAGAGCTCTTTAGAGGGACTATCCGCTCGAATCTCTTACTAGGGATGGAAGAAAATCTATCGGATGAAGATTTGTGGTGGGCACTAGAAACAGCTCAGGCGGCTGATTTTGTTCGTGAAAAAGAAGGACAACTCGATGAGCCAGTGGAAGCCTTTGGTCGAAATTTCTCAGGTGGCCAACGCCAGCGGTTGACCATTGCACGTGCCCTTTTGAAGAAGACCCCTTTCTTGATTTTGGATGATTCAACCTCCGCCTTGGATTATTTGACGGAAGCTCGTCTCTTAAAATCGATTAAAGAAGAATTGAGTGATACAAGTTTGATCTTAGTATCTCAACGAACCAATAGTCTTAAGTCTGCTGATCAGATTTTAGTCGTGAACAAGGGCCGTCAAGTTGGACTGGGAAGTCACGATTTCCTTTTGTCTACCAATGAGATTTATCAAGAAATTCATGAATCACAACACGGGAGGGAGGAAGCATGAGTCAAAAACGTTCTAGTTATGTAAAACGTCTGTTTAGAGATTTTGCTCACCATCCCGGGCTCCTGATTCTAGCTAGTCTCGGAACCATCGCTCAAGTAGCCTTAACGGTTTGGCTACCGATCCTGATCGGACATGCGATTGATTTAGTTATCAATCCTCAAGGGATGACAGTCTTATGGCCCGTTTTGATCCAAATGGTTCTGGTCATTATGGCCAATACCCTGATCCAATGGATCAATCCTCTTGTCTACAATCAATTGGTCTATCGGTACAGCCAAAGCCTAAGAGCAGAAGTGATGGAAAAAGTACACCGATTGCCCTTATCTTATCTAGATAAACAAGGGAGCGGGGACTTTGTCAGTCGTCTCACGACCGATGTAGAGCAACTCAACAGCGGTCTTCTGATGGTCTTTAACCAGTTCTTTGTTGGCCTCTTAACCATTCTTGTCACCATCGTGACCATGGCAGAATTGGATTTCTTTATGATGGTGGCGGTTCTGGTCCTGACCCCTCTATCCCTGTTGATTGCTCGTTTTATTGCCAAGCGTTCTTATACGCTTTTCCAAAAGCAGACCAAGGCGCGTGGTCTTCAAACTCAGTTGATCGAAGAGTCCTTGACCCAGGAAAGCTTGATCCAGTCCTTTAACGCTCAGGATCAATTCCGTACGGCTTTTAAGGGGACTAATGAAAGCTATGCCAATTATTCCCAATCCGCTGTCTTTTATTCTTCAACTGTCAACCCTGCCACTCGCTTTGTGAATGCCCTGATTTATGCAGTAGTAGCTGGATTTGGTGCTGTCCGCATTATTTCGGGATCTCACTTTACTGTTGGTCAATTGGTGACCTTCCTCAATTATGTCAACCAATACACCAAGCCATTTAATGATATCTCCTCTGTCTTGTCAGAACTCCAAAGTGCCCTTGCCTGCGCAGAGCGTTTATATAGCGTTTTGGATCAAGCTGAGGTCGAAGAGACAGGGCAACGGGTTCTGGAAAGTCAGAATGTCAAAGGTGCGATTGGTTTTGAACACGTCACATTTGGCTATGATTTGGGGCGGACTTTGATCAAAGATCTAACCATTCAGGTTCCAGCTGGCAGTAAGGTTGCCATTGTAGGACCTACAGGAGCTGGAAAGTCGACCTTGATTAATCTGCTCATGCGTTTCTACCCTGTTAACTCTGGAGAGATCACGATTAATGGGGTGCCAATTACGGACTACACCCGTGCTTCTTACCGCCAACAGTTTGGTATGGTTTTGCAAGAAACCTGGCTCAAGGTCGGGACCATTCATGAAAATATCGCCTTTTCTCGTCCAGATGCAACTAGAGAAGAAGTCATCGAAGCAGCCAAAGCAGCCAATGCAGATTTCTTCATTCGGCAGTTGCCACAAGGGTACGATACTTATCTTTCAGATGCTGGAGAGTCTTTGTCCCAAGGCCAACGCCAACTCTTAACGATTGCGCGGGTTTTCCTTTCAGTTCCTAAGATTTTAATCTTGGATGAGGCTACATCCTCCATCGATACTCGTACTGAGGTCTTAATTCAAGATGCCTTTAATCAGCTTATGAAGGGACGGACCAGCTTTATCATTGCTCACCGCTTGTCGACCATTCAAAATGCCGATATGATTCTTGTCATGGTGGATGGCGATATTGTTGAGCATGGCACTCATGAAGAGCTAATGGAAGCGCAAGGTGTTTACTACAAGATGCAGACAGCTCAGCAACAGATTAGTTAGAATGTAGACAAACTATTTTTAAAGTAAATAAGTAAAGTGATTCTGTAAAGAAATAAATATCTACCTAATTTGTATAACGAATTAAGAGAACATTAAAACTTTCCGCCGTGAGAAAAGTGCCTGAAACAATTTAGTTTCAGGCACTCGGGAGTTTTGAAACTTTAGGTTCAAAACTAAGTCATGGAACTTCGTAGAAGTTCGCTGACGTCCGTACTCACCTAAGGAAAGTTTTTAATATGTCTTTATCTTCAATCTAAGCATTTTCAGGTTTGAAAATGCTTTTTTTGGTCTAAAAAAACATCTAGCAAAATTGCTAGATGCTTCAAAAACCACCTTTATTTAAACGTTTAGAACCTTATCCAAGAATTCTTTCAAACGTGGGTGTTGTGGGTTGTCGAAGATTTGGTCTGGTTTGCCATCTTCGAGGAATTCACCGTCTGCGGTGAAGATGACGCGGTTGGCTACTTGGCGGGCAAATCCCATCTCGTGGGTAACGATGATCATGGTCATGCCTTGCTCTGCCAATTCTTTCATAACGTTCAATACATCTCCGACCATCTCAGGGTCAAGGGCAGAAGTAGGTTCGTCAAAGAGCATAATATCTGGATTCATGGCAAGTCCACGTGCGATAGCCACACGTTGTTTTTGACCACCGGAAAGACTATTTGGATTGGCATCGGCTTTATCTGCGAGACCAACTTTTTCCAACAATTCCATCCCGACTTTTTGAGCTTCTTCACGGGTCATCAGTTTGTGCTCTACTGGCGCAAACATAATGTTTTCAAGGACGCTCATGTGAGGGAAGAGGTTGAAGTGTTGGAAAACCATCCCGATATTTTCACGGACCAAATCAACATTGGTTTTTGGATCGGTTAGATCATATCCATTAACTGTAATTTGACCTTTTGTAACTTCTTCGAGGAGATTGAGACTACGAAGGAAGGTCGATTTACCAGAACCAGACGGTCCGATAATGCAGACCACATCCCCTTCGTAGAATTTTGCTGAGATTCCTTTTAAGACCTCATTTTCACCATAGTATTTGTGGAGGTCATGGACATCAATTTTCAATTTAGCCATTAGTTAACCTTCTTTTCTAATTTTTTCGCAAATCGTGTTAGCAAGGTGATAATCACGAGGTAGAAGACGGCAAGGATCGCATACATCTTGAAACTTTGGTAGTTTCGAGCGATGATGATCTTACCAGTTTGGAAGAGTTCTACCAATCCGATCGCAGAAACGATAGTCGTATCTTTCAGGGCAATGACGAATTGGTTAACAAAGTTTGGAAGCATGAGTTTGGTTGCTTGTGGCAAGATGATCTTGCGCATGGTCTTGCCATAAGAGATCCCAAGGCTTCGGCTGGCTTCCATCTGTCCAATCGGTACAGCTTGGATCCCCCCACGGACAATTTCTGCGATATAGGCAGCAGCATTGAGAGAGAGGGCAATGGTACCTGCGACAAAGTCGTTGATTGGGGATTGGTGACCTGTGATCGATTCAATCAAGTTTGGAATTCCCCAGAAGATGAAGGCGGCGAGGATCATGAGTGGGATCCCACGAATAACATCGACAAAGATCTCAGCAGTCCAGCGGAGCCATTTATAAGGGCTAACACTAAACATCCCAAAGATAACACCGATCACCATAGCAATGGCAAAAGAGAGAAGTGCAAGGGCAAGAGTGACACCCAAACCACTTAACAATTGTTTGTAGTTATTTTGAAGCAAGCCCCAGATCGTTGTTTCATCTACGGCTGTACTTGAAGTACTTGATTTGCTATCTGCTTTAAGATATTTATCGAGAATCTTTTGGTATTGACCACTTTTCTTCAAGTTTGCAAGACCGTTATTGAACATTTCGATCAATTCAGGATTTTCACCTTTTTTAACGGCAAATGCTAGTTGACCACTTGGAGTTCCTTCGATAGGTGTTTTGAATTTACGTCCTTGTTTAATAGCGTATTTGATAACAGGTTCGTCATCCATGATCGCTGCAACAGAACCAGAATTCAAACTGTCATACATAGAAGCTCCGTCAGAGAACGTTTTGATCTTGTAACCATATTTCTTTTGGTTTTCTTCAAGGAAGTTTTGTGAGGAAGTACCGTTTTTAACACCGACTGTCTTTCCTTTTAGGTCATCATATGAATCAATCTTGCTACTTTCTTGAACGGCTAGAATAGAATTGGCTGTGTAGTATGGTTCAGAAAAATCAAATGTTTCTTTCCGAGCATCTGTCACAGTCATCCCTGCGATCATTCCTTGAGCATGACCAGATTGGACATCACTTACCGCTGCGTCAAATCCAGGATTGTCAATCTCGATGGTAAATCCTTGGTCTTTGGCAATCGCCTTGATCAAGTCCATATCGATTCCTGTGTATTTGTTTTTTCCATTTTGGAAGACAAATGGTGCAAAGGAAGAATCACTTGAAATGCTATATTTTGATTTTTTAGGAGTTGCTTTTTGACCGGCAGGAGTAGTGGTTTCTGGAACGGCACTGTTACTTGATGATTGGCTTTCACCTGTCCATTTCTTGATGATCTCATCAAGTGTTCCGTCAGCTTTCATTTGAGCGAGGGCCTTGTTAAATTCGGTGATCAACTTTTCATGATTTCCACCTTTTTTAACACCAAAGGCAAAGCCACCGACTGCTTCCCCGTCCATATTGATAGCTAGGTCCTGACCTTTTTGGATGGCGTACTGAATAACAGGTTGGTCATCCATGACTGCATCCACTGCACCAGCTGATAAACTGTTGTACATGAGATCACCGGTATCAAAAGTCTTGATCTTGTAGCCGTACTTGTCTTTGTTTTTATCGAGGAAGCGTTGGGCTGCAGTTCCGTTTTTAACACCGACTGTCTTCCCTTTTAATTGGCTGTACTTCGTGATTTTATCGGCTTTCGTAGTCGCAATGACAACTTTTGTATCATAGTAAGTATCAGACATGGTGAAGACTTTTTCACGCTCGGTTGTTTTGGTCATTCCGGCCATGATGGCATCCGCTTGACCAGCTTGAACTGCGTTGACCGCTGCATCAAATCCAGGGAAGGATTTGTCCAAATCCCAGCCATTGATTTCAGCGACCTTGTCCAAGATCTCTACGTCAATTCCTTTATAGGTTTGATCTGAATCCTTAAATTCAAACGGTGCATATGCTGTGTCAAAAACGACCTTGATCGTTTCAGCATGAGCATGACCAGCAAATGCAACGAATGGAAATAAGAAAAGCAAACATGCTAGTAATTTTTTCTTCATTTCTGTCTCCTTCTAATTCTTTCTCTTAGGGTATTTAACCCATGAGCACATTGACCAAAGGATGGCCTTAAAAAAACAAATCATTCATACCAAAACGAGTATGAATGGTCTTATGTTTTTCTACAGAAGCTATTATATCAGAAAAAAGTCATTTCTGCAAGAAAATTGAGTTTTGATGTTAGATTATCTAACATAGGTTGGTCTTGCAGCTCCGGATTTTCTTTGCTACAATGGACCTATTAGATCAAGGAGGTTGCGATGAAGAAAGGGTTGATCATGCAAAGGATCAAAACGAACACTTCTGTGTCAGTTTTTGTTTCTACACCATTTTATGTATTATTAGCATCTCTCTTTATAGAAGGAGGCCTTTGGATTGGTAGTGAACTTGTGGGGCCATTTTCCTTAGTGATAGGTTTTCTAGTGGAGTTCTTTTCGCCAGGAAATGGGACAGCAAGTATTCAAGAATTTTTCTACCATTATCTTCTCTATTATGAGCTTTTCAGTTTTGTAATCATACTATTTCTCTTTATTTTTTGGGTGAAGGTCATAGAGAAGAATACATTATCAAGCTTAGGCTTTGTAAAAAGGAATTGGCTTAAGTATCTAGGTTGGGGGATCATGTTTTCCCTTGTTCAAATGGGAGTGATCGCGCTTGTCTACCAAGTAAGCGGCATCGGGTCTTTTGTGTTAAATGAGCTCAGTTTAGAGCCCTTGCTTTTTATCCTAGGATTATTTCCATTTTGGCTTCTGCAAGGGGGCACGGAAGAAGTAGCGACGCGAGGTTGGCTTCTGACTCGGATTGCTGCAAGAACTAATCTCCCTTTAGCGATCGCGATTTCTAGTAGTCTCTTTGGCATTCTGCATTTGGGAAATGCAGGAGTGACCTTCTTATCCGTTCTGAATATCATCCTCGATGGAGTGCTGGCTGGTCTGCTTTTTATCTATACGGATAGTATCTGGCTAGTGGTCGCCCAACACGGCACTTGGAACTATGTACAAGGTAATCTTCTTGGTTTTCAAGTTAGTGGCACAGGCGCAGATGCCTCTATCTTTCGATTTACAATGGGAGCTGGACCCGACTGGTTGACCGGAGGGGCATTTGGAGCAGAAGGATCGATCATTACCACTCTGGTTCTTCTTTTATCTCTAGTGATTGTCTATCGCTTAGGAGAGAGGAAAGAAAAGTTTGTTGACTAACCTCTTTGTAATGTCTGAAAGTTATATATGAAAAAGACAAACACCCAAAATGACGTTTGTCTGCGTTTTGAGTCGAACACATATTGATGAGTTCGACTTTTTCTATATAATAATGGGAATGATTAGTTTCACTTGTGCACCATTATGAATATTTTCTAAATGCATAGTTCCATTATGAAGTTTCATGACGCGTTTCACGAAAGATAAACCAAGTCCAAAGTGACTTTCTTGAGAAGGGGTTCTTGCTTGGTCCTCTTTATAGAAAAGATTTCCAGCATGTTGTAAAACACTTTTTGAAAAAGTAGATTGATTATTCCATATGGTTAGAACTAATCGATTATTTTCTTGTGACATTGTTAGCTGGATCTTTGCATCATTATCTTTTTGATGTTGTATTGCATTATTAATAATATTTATGATTGCTCGAAAAAATAAATTGGAATGAATAGCAATTTGTGCCGATGAAGTTACTGTGTTAGTAAAAACAAAATGTGTATTTCTCGGGAGTAAAGGTGTGATCTGTTCCTTCAATTGGTGAGCTACTTGTTTAATTGATATATTTTCAAGTTGGATATCATGGTCGTAAAAAGTTTTGGAATATTGGATGAAGTGGTTAAAATAATCATTTAATTGAATACTTGCTTGCTCAAGATCTTTTAGACATTCCATTACTTGGGGTGTTTGCTTGGTAGATTGTAGGAATTCGGCATTTCCTCTGATGACAGTTAGAGGGCTACGAAGATCATGTGCAGCGCTAGATACTTGAAACATGAGTTCTTTTTTTTGATCTTTTTCATTTTGAATTCTATTTTTTATTTCAGATTGCATTTTTTCGATCAGATCATTTGTTTCAATGAATTCTTTAATCTGCAAATGGTGATGTTCATTTTTGGTGAAATATAGACCACTATGATAAACCATGTTCATTTCTGTTTGAATCTTGGTTAATAATTGTCTAATATTTATCACAATGATAAAAATTAAAATGATGCAAAGATAAATCCAAGAACTGACGCTAAAAAATAAAGCAAAGTGATTGGCATTTTTCTCATTAATTCCAGATACAGAAGATAGAAGAGTTGGAACAATGTAAAAAAGTATCAGACATAGAAGAAATTGCCAAATGATTTTAAGGTAGGTACGCTTAATGAGTTGCTTGATTGTCAATTCTTTTTCCATTTGTATCCTCCTCCCCAAACGGTTTTGATGGGATCAATTTGATGAATCTTAAATTTTTGTCTAATTTGATAGATGTATTCAGTGATGGATCGTAGTTGTGCATCAGAGTCTATAGGATAAAGATAATTGTAAAGTTCTTCTATGCTAAATATTCGGTTTTCATTTTTTGCTAAAAGATAAAGTAAATCAAACTCTCTCTTGGTCAATGAAATTCTCTTTGATTGATAATAAACTTCTTGACTATCTCTATAAAAAGTTATATTTGACTCCATCTCTTCTTTAGAGGAATGGTGTGATCTTTCTTCTCTACGAAGATGCATTTGAATTCTTGCAATTAATTCTTTAATGCTGAATGGTTTTGTGATGTAATCATCTGCCCCAGCTTGAATCCCTTTTAGTAAATCTTCTTCAAAATCTTTAGCGGTTAGAAATAGGATTGGAGTGGTAATTTGTGAACGAATGGAACGACAGATTTCTAAACCAGAAATAGGCATCATGATGTCAAGTAAAATTAGATCGAATCCAGTAAAGTCACAGATATTAATCTCCTCTATATTTTTACGAGTTTCCACCTGAAAGTTGTTGGCTTTTAATGTATTCGCTATTAATCGTAAGATTTTTTCATCATCGTCAATGGCTAAAATTTTATACTTCATAGTTCCTCCAATTATATGAGCATATTATAGCAAATATAGAATGTAATTTGTTGAAAATGAAAAAAATAGTTATTCTGAGAATTTCCTGATTTTCTCCTGTTATACTTGCTCCAAGTGAAGGTGGAATTTCACTAAAAGTCAGAAAGGAAAAAGAATGAATGATAACAATTCAAAAGCTACATAAGGAATATAATAATAAAATTGTCCTTCAAAACGTGTCTTTCAAAGCTAAGAAAGGTGAGATTACTGGATTGATTGGACCGAATGGATCTGGAAAATCAACTTTAATCAGAATTTTACTTGGTTTAGAAAATAGTCAAATGGGCATGGCGTTAATCGATGGCAAAAAATACTCTCAATTGGGAGATAATCCTTTTTGTATTGTTGGATCATTCCTAGACAGTTGTCAACCTTATCCAACAAGAACAGGATTTCAGCATCTTCGGTGGATTGGCTTGGCTTGTGGCGTTGACAAAAATAGGTGCAACGAATGTTTAGAGTTGGTGGGGTTAAGTGAAGCTAAAAATAAAAAAGTAAAAGACTATTCATTAGGAATGAAGCAACGACTTGGGTTAGCAACAGCCTTATTAGCAAATCCTGACATCTTAATTTTAGATGAACCAATCAATGGACTAGATCCAGAAGGAATACGCTGGGTACGCAATTTTTTGCAGTCTTTTGTCAATGAAGGTAAGACTGTATTAATGACAAGTCATTATATGAGTGAGTTAGAATTAACTGTAGATCATTTGGTTGGGATTTCTAATGGGAAGATTGTTATTGATGCTCCTACCAAAGACATTTTGAAACAGTTTGGATCTTTTGAGGAGGCATATTTTAAGGCACTTGAAGGGAAAGAAGGTGAATAATATGTTGAAGCGTTCCTTTTTTAGTGACCTCTATAAATATTGTAGTTTACCTACTTTTAAATTCACTTTTTTTCTTATTTTGGGAGTCAGCATATTTTTTTCAATTCAAAATATCCAGGTGATAAATGCTTTAGTAGAAGGAAATGGACAGGCTGTTAACCTTGATCCATCTATGCTATCATCGAATCCAGTCTATACAGTCAGAGATGCTCTCTTATCCTCACCCTACCAAGCAAGTGTTATTTTCTTACCAATCTTAGTTTCACTTGTTTATTCAACCCATTACCAATTTGGTGATGATAATTTTACTCAGTTATTGATCCCAAACTGGAAAGTTCGTCTTACTGGGTTTATTGCAAGTTCGGTTGTTTTATCGATACTTTCTACTTTAGTATTATCTATAGTAAATGCTATTATCTTACTCATTTTTCTAGATTCAACTTTAAAGAATTATTTAGAATTTACTTTGTTTTTAGATGTTACGGTAAGAGTTATGATATTTGCAATCGTTCTTACTTTATTAGCTTTACTTTTCGTAATAGTAACGAAAAAATCAATGACTTCATTAATTGCAGATGTTTTATTATTGGTAATCACTTTATCAGGTATTTTAAGAGGAATTTCCTCTAAAATTGAAAATCTATTGCCTTTGATTGGAGCAAAGTCATTTGCTTTTGGCCGAATTGAAGGGACTCAAACGAGCCAATTGTATGGATTTACACTTTTAATAGTAGAAGGGATCTTGTTCTTGGTGTTCATAATGGTTGTAGAAAAGATTCGAATGGGGAGGAAGAATGGCAAAAGTATTTTTCAGTCTTATCGTCAAAAAATATAGTTTAAAACCCGTGAAGTACCAGATAACCATACAGTCATTTTTGATATGTTTTGTGTGTCTCTTAAGTATTTTACCAGTTGCAATCAATGGTACAATTGTAGAATTATCTTTAAAGCAAGCTCTTGTTTTTGCATCAATGCTCTCTGTTGGTATTGGGAGTATTAATGCATTTGTAGAGTTACAATCACACGAAACAAAACTAGTTTATTTGGTAAGTGGAAAAAGGATCTTAAGTTCAATTCGGATCCTGTTCGTAGAGTTATGTGATGTAGTACTACAATCAACCTTAAATTTCATTGTACTGCTTATATGGTTTCATTTTTTTAGTAGCGAAAATGGTGTCAGTTTAGAAATTTTCAGTTTCTATTTGATTGGCTCCATCCAATACTTTGTGATTTCTTACTTCTTAAGTTATTTTTTCAAAAGTCCAATGGGGAGTTTAGCTATTTTGCTACTATTTCCTATTTTGGTACAACCATTCATAGAAAGAGTAGTGGAACCATTGACTAGTTATCTATTTTATAATATTGTTGCGGATACCATATTAGGTAGTGCTTCCAATTTGCAACTCTGTATTTATGTTTTTGGACTTGTATGCTCACTTGGAGCAACTCTCTACCTCTTGGTAAGGAATCAAGAAGTTAAGTAGTAAATTGATTTCGTAAAAATAATACCGATGAGCAAACCTTGCTAATTTTGTATATCATGGACACTGATGTTTATTACGTATTGCATGGTTTTAGAATAAAAGACAAGACTTTCGAAGTAAATGCGAGAGTCTTGTTTAGTTTTCACGCTAATGCGTGTCCAATTAATTATTTTGTAATTCGGGCATGTACCGATTTAACGGATCATTTTGTAATATGTTGTTTTCCCTTTCATTCCTCATCTCAGAGAATTCTAGTGATTTATGGTAAAATAAGGTCTATATATGTGAGGATAAAGAGATGATTAATCGAGTAACTGATAACAAATTTAAACTAGTATCCAAATACCAACCGTCTGGGGATCAACCGCAGGCCATTGAACAGTTGGTGGATAACATCGAGGGTGGCGAGAAGGCGCAAATTCTGATGGGGGCGACAGGTACGGGGAAGACCTATACCATGAGCCAGGTCATTGCCCAGGTCAATAAGCCGACCCTGGTCATCGCCCACAATAAAACGCTAGCAGGTCAGCTTTATGGGGAGTTTAAGGAATTCTTTCCAGAGAATGCTGTAGAGTACTTCGTATCTTACTATGATTACTACCAGCCAGAAGCCTATGTGCCATCGAGCGACACCTATATCGAAAAGGATAGTTCGGTCAATGATGAGATTGATAAGCTTCGTCACTCCGCGACATCAGCTTTGTTGGAGCGCAATGATGTCATTGTTGTGGCTTCTGTCTCTTGTATCTATGGTTTGGGTTCGCCGAAGGAATATGCCGATAGCGTAGTCAGCCTGCGTCCAGGTCTGGAGATTTCTCGTGATCGTTTGCTCAATGACCTGGTGGACATCCAGTTTGAACGCAATGATATCGACTTTCAACGGGGGAAATTCCGTGTTCGTGGAGATGTGGTTGAGATTTTCCCAGCTTCGCGTGATGAACATGCCTTTCGGGTTGAATTTTTCGGGGACGAGATTGAGCGGATTCGTGAGATTGAAGCTTTGACTGGCCAGGTTCTGGGAGATGTGGATCACTTGGCTATTTTCCCGGCCACTCACTTTGTGACCAATGACGACCATATGGAAGTAGCGATTGCCAAGATTCAAGCGGAACTTGAGGAGCAGTTAAAAGTCTTTGAAAAAGAAGGCAAGCTATTGGAAGCTCAACGCTTGAAACAACGGACCGAGTACGATATTGAAATGCTACGGGAGATGGGCTACACCAATGGCGTCGAAAACTACTCCCGTCACATGGATGGCCGGAGTGAAGGAGAGCCTCCCTACACTCTTCTTGACTTCTTCCCAGAAGATTTTCTCATCATGATCGATGAAAGCCACATGACCATGGGACAGATCAAGGGCATGTACAATGGAGACCGCTCGCGCAAGGAAATGCTGGTCAACTATGGTTTCCGTTTGCCGTCTGCCTTGGACAACCGACCACTGCGTCGGGAGGAGTTTGAAAGCCATGTCCACCAGATCGTTTATGTGTCTGCGACACCAGGTGACTATGAGATGGAACAAACCGATACTGTCATCGAGCAGATCATTCGTCCGACAGGTCTACTCGATCCCGAGGTGGAAGTGCGTCCGACCATGGGTCAAATGGACGATCTCTTGGGTGAAATCAATGCGCGTGTAGAACGTGGAGAGCGGACCTTTGTCACTACCCTGACCAAGAAGATGGCGGAAGACTTGACCGATTACTTCAAGGAAATGGGGGTCAAGGTCAAATACATGCACTCGGACATTAAGACCTTGGAGCGGACAGAAATCATCCGTGATTTGCGTTTGGGCGTTTTTGATGTCTTGGTCGGTATCAACCTCCTTCGTGAAGGGATTGACGTACCTGAAGTCAGTCTGGTTGCTATTCTCGATGCGGATAAGGAAGGCTTCCTCCGTAATGAACGTGGGCTTATCCAGACCATCGGTCGTGCTGCACGTAATAGCGAGGGTCACGTGATCATGTATGCGGACACCATGACTCAGTCTATGCAAAAAGCCATCGATGAAACGGCCCGTCGTCGGAAAATCCAGATGGCTTATAACGAAGAGCATGGTATTGTACCACAAACCATCAAGAAGGAAATCCGTGACCTCATCTCTGTTACTAAGGCGGTGGCCAAGGAAGAGGACAAGGAAGTGGATATCACCAGTCTCAACCGCCAAGAGCGCAAGGAACTGGTCAAGAAACTGCAAGGTCAAATGCAAGAAGCAGTCGAAGTGCTTGATTTCGAGCTGGCAGCGCAAATCCGCGATATGATGTTAGAAGTCAAGGCCTTGGATTAGATAGGATAAAGCGAATGAAGATTATCATTAAAACAATGGAAACTCCTGAAGAGATAGAAGGAAAATCTCTCGTTCATTGGCAAACGTGGAGAGAGGCTTATGACGATCTTTTACCCGCGGAATTTCAGGAGACGATGACATTAGATAGATGTCGTTTCTTTAGTCAAAAGTATCCAGAAAATACCTTGATTGCGATGGATGGAAAGAAGGTTGTTGGCTTTATCAGCTATGGAAATTTTTGTGATGAAGCCATTCAAGCTGGTGAAATCATCGCCTTATATGTTTTAAAAGATTACTATGGAAAAGGTGTGAGTAAACAGTTAATGCATGCTGCATTTGCTGCTCTCGATCATTTCTCTGAAATTTATTTATGGGTATTGAAAGATAATAAGCGAGCCATTGCTTTCTATCAAAAAATAGGTTTTACTTTTGATGGTCAAGAAAAAATACTTGAACTTGGAAAACCTGTTAAGGAGTTGCGGATGATGTGTTCTTCGAATAAAAATTCCTAAAGGACGTATCTATCAATCTTTGAACCATTATCAATTAATCAAGTAAAAAAATAAAAGAGATAGAATGAACTAAAGAAATGAAGGAGAAGACGAATGAAAATTCTGGTCATCAATGGTCATCCGGATAAGGAAAGTTACTGCCAGGCTATTTTTCAAACCATTGTCGAAACTATTGACTCAAGTCGCCATGAGCTTAAAGTGATCAGTCTCAATGAAGAGGATTTTGACCCGGTCCTTCGCTACGGCTATCGAAAGCGGATGGAGGAAGATTCCTTTATCCTTCGCTCTCAAGAATGGATCCAGTGGGCGGATCACCTGATCTTTGTCTATCCCATCTGGTGGAGTAGTATGCCGAGCCTTATGAAAGGATGGATTGATCGGGTCTTCACACCTGGGATTGCTTACTCGGCTAATGATCAGGGTAGCTTTATCTGGAATTACCTCAGAGGCAAGCAATTCAAGAAGTTGCTCAAAGGGAAAACGGCTAGTATTTATGCGACCTCCATGGCGCCTACTTGGTGGTACAAGATCTTTTCAGGCCCTCTCAACATTCCAGATAGTTATGGCATCTCTGTTTTGAAGAATGCTGTCTTGAACCACTGTGGGATTAAAACCAAGCGCGTCTGCATCTTGGGAGAAGTCGGACGAGATGTGAACACCGCTAGCATGCGGGAGAAGCATCTCCAAAAGGTAGCAGCAGAGATTAAAAAACTATCATGAAACAAGATAATAAAAAAGAGAAAACATCCAAAAAACACTATAAGCCAAATCATAAAATAAGCTGGCTGGATAAAGTAAAATTGTGGTTGCTACAGCATTCAAAAATAGCTTTTCTATTTGATAGTAGTATATTTTTATTATCAGCTTTTGGGATAATCTATTTGTTGCTTGGGACAACTCTTGTTCCAAAACCATATCAAAACCTCAATTATGTCTTTCCACTTTATTTGAATCTTGTATTCTTAGTGAATATACTTTATCAGGGTATTTTTAGAGATAATTTCGATGGAATGACTAGACTCCAAGATTTTGCAGATCCATTCTTGTACCTAAATGGAGCAGGTTTTCTGTTTCACTTATTTTTGGAATAATGGGTCGAAATAGAAAGAGTATTCCTCCCTTGCAAACTTTAGACCACCACTATATCTGGTTTCCTATTCTTACTTATATAATTTTCTTCTTAGTGCCTGCTTTAATCATTTTAATTTCCAAGCATCTTGATAATAAAAAGAGAGAAGAAGAAAATGGTTTAAATCCACACAAATGAAAAATAATCAAAGAAAATCAAATACAAAAAAGAATCTATCAAGGAGAGAAAGTTTTCGGTTTTGGATGGATTCGCATAAATTATTAGGCTTCTTCTTGGTATTTGGTCTAATCTTAGGAATAGGAATAGGTATCAATCTTATTTTTAATATTCTTCCTATTCCGTCGCCCTATAGAGATATCAATTATAGTTTTCCATTATATATAAATCTTTTTTGTCTGGTGTATCGATTATTTGACTATTGGTTCCTAGACTTATCTGGGACAAGGATGACAATAAAAAGATATGCAGATTTATTTATTTATCTTAATAGTATCGGTTTAGTGGTCCATCTTTTTATCGGGGTTGGTGGGAAAAATAGTAAGGGGCTCCTGCCTTCACTCTTATCCCTAGATCACCGCTATATTTGGTTCCCTATAGCAACCTATCTGGTCTTTTTTACCTTGTCTGCTTTAACGATTTTGCTTATGAAATATATTGAAACAAAAAGGAATAAATCATAGAGAGGAAATTTATGTCACGTACAACATCTACTGTACTTACCAATCTTTGTTTGGTAGAAGATCCTAAAAATGGAAAAGTAGTCCTCCAATACCGCTCGCCAGAGCGTTACAAAAAATGGTCTGGTTATGCCTTTCCTGGAGGTCATATCGAGGAAGGAGAAAGTCTTGCAGAATCCGTCATTCGTGAAGTTTACGAAGAGACAGGACTGACAATTGCAGATCCAAAACTCGTCGCAGTCAAAGACTGGCCACTAGACGATGGAGGTCGCTATATTGTCTTTTGCTACAAAGCGACAGAATTTACAGGCCAGCTCAGATCATCTGAAGAAGGAGAAGTTTCTTGGGTTGAGAAAGACCAATTAGAAAAGTTGGATTTATCCTACGACATGCTTCCTTTGCTGGAAGTGATGGAAGACCCAGATTTGTCCGAGTACTATTATCGCAAACGGACAGATGACGGCTGGGAAAAATTAAGATTTTAAGCAAAGGGCTAGAGGGATCTAGCTTTTTTTGCTTGTAAGGTAAAAGAAGAAAGAATATTCTATTCGTGCTTGAATCTGCTTAGAAAAAGTACTATAGTATAAGCATAAAATACAATTGTAATCTTTCATACTGTGAATAGAAAGAAGGCAAGATATGAAATTACAATTTAGAATCCTTATAGGAATTTGCTTCTTGATCGGTGCCTTAGTCTTTGCCTTTCAAAAGGAATGGTTATACGCTTTGCTGTTGCTTTTGGTTGGGGCTTCTTACCTTTATAAAGGAGTGCGTCGATGAAGAGCGAGTGTTTAACCATCAAGGGGCTAAACGTTTGGTATAAAAAAGACAAGCCCATTATAAAAGATACGAATTTGTTTGTACCCAATCATTCTGTAGTAGGGTTAATTGGTCGAAATGGAGCTGGGAAGACAACCTTGCTAAAAGCTTTAAGTAGTGTCTTTGATCATCGGCAGTATGCAGTTGAGACTGTTACCATAGAAGACAAGGCAACCTCTTTTCATACGAATTTCTATAAGAGCCGTACCTATACAGTTTTTACTGAAAACAATAGTTTTTTAAACTGGGATTTTGTTCACTATTTTAATTTTGTCTGTCGTTTGTATCATCGAAAGAGAGATGAAACGGTATTGCAGGACCTGATCTCAGGCTTTCATTTTGAAGAGTTTCTTAACACCGACATTGGTAGTTTGTCAACGGGAAACAAGAAGAAAGTCTTGTTGATCACAGCTTTTTATCTCAAACCTCCCCTCCTTATTTTGGACGAACCATTTGATGGCCTAGATTTTGATGCGACAGAATTTCTATATGGTTTGCTATTGCAGTATAAGGAAGAAGGCTCTATTCTGATGAGTTCGCATATCGCAGAGAGTATCGTTCGGGTGTGTGATACAGCTTATTCTATTGAAGATGGTCACCTAGACGCGATTGAATCGAATTTAGAAGATTGGTTTCATGACGTCAATCGTCAGAGGGGGTAGAGCATGCTACTAGCAATTTTTAGAGATTTGGTATCCAAAAATCGGCTCTTCTTATTCTTGACTTCCTTAGCCTTTGCTCTTTATTACCATCTTGTTGGGGCAAAATTTTCTACGAGCTTTCAAGTCTTGCTGATCAGTACGGCTATTGTTACTGCTCTATCAACCTTTCAATTACTGTATTCCTACTTTTCGATGGATAGGGTTCAGGCCTACTACCAGCTTCCTTTGTCTCTCAATCGTTTTAAAGGGTCTTTTCTGACGGTAACCTTTCTTCTCAATTTGTTGGAGCGCGTGCTGTTATTGATCCTCTTTTTAGGAGTCAGGTTAGACCTGCTACAATCCTTTAAGCTTGTCCTCCTTTCTTTACTGATGATATTAAGTGTGTTTTATGTCTTTATCCAGTTCAATACCAGGCCAAGTCTTCTAGGAGGAGTGCTCATTTCTGTAACGACTGTTCTTACAGTATCTTCTTTATGGGTCCAACAAGTGTCCTATATGATCTTACTTTCAACCTTCGTTACTATCTTTATTTTTAAAAATGAAGATCTAGTTGCGATTTCAAAACATAATCAGTTGCTCGTCGCAAAGAGAAGAAGTGGCAATTATTTTTGGATTTCCTTATTTCAAGAGCGCTATTTTTCCATCAATTTTGTCTTTACTCTCATCTTCCTCCTTCTCATTCTGATACAGGATTATGAGGCTCCATTAAAAATCATCATCCTTTTAACGATTGCTTCTGTCAATACACCATTAACCACACTCATTTCCGCTGATAAAGATCTGATCGATCATGTCAAGTCCCTACCTAAGAGTCGGTTCTTTTACCTGATGTATTACCGTGTATTGCTGACTTATTTCTTATCTGTGAATCTATTTGTTGCTCTTTTATTAAAAATGGTGATCATGCCTGACTTGGGGATCCTATTTTTACTAGGAGTGATGATTCTAGCAGTAGTTGAAGCTGTTTTGCACTTACTGATTGAAATCTATTTCCCTTTAAGAAAATGGAATTTAAAGAGAGAATGTTGGAAGCACCCAAGAAAATATATTGTGCCTAGTATTGTCTTCTTACTTAGTTGGAGTCTCCTTTTCTGCTTCTAAGGAATTGCTCCTTTGCTTGTATCTACTCCTTAATTGTAGTATGATAGAGGAGTTGAAAAGATGCTAGAAAAGGTGGCAAGTATATGAAAGATTTTCACTTTGATGCAATTGCTGCATTTGAAAATTACGAAATCGAAAAGATGAGAGATGGCCATGTAGTGGTGACAACCAAGGTCGTGGAATCATCGCTCAATTATTATGGAAATGCGCACGGAGGCTATCTCTTTACCCTGTGTGACCAAGTCAGTGGTTTGGTTGTCGTTTCTCAAGGGGTCGATGGGGTGACCTTGCAATCCTCGATCAATTACTTGAAAGCAGGGCGTCTGGGTGATGTCCTCACGATCCATGGCGAATGTGTCCACAGTGGACGGACGACTCGAGTTGTGGATGTCGATATTACCAATCAAGACGGGGCCAATGTCTGCAAGGCAACCTTTACGATGTTTGTTACGGGAGTGAGAGATGAATCCGCACAAGTACGCATTTAAAAACTATATTTTTGATTTTTATGGAACCTTGGTCGACATCGAAACCGATGAGTCTGATCCACTCTTATGGGATACCATGGCCCAGATCTACCAATCCTATGGGACTAACTACACAGGAGAAGGTTTGCGCCTGCGCTATAAAGAGTTGGTGTAACAAGCCGAAGCAGAAATCGCCAAGGAAAAACACGTTGCCTATCCTGAGATTGATCTAACGGTTATCTTTGTGCAATTGTTTTTAGAAGGTCATCCAAGTGGGAACAGTGTTGACCACCTCAAAGAGTGGGGACGTTTGATTGCGCGGACTTTCCGTGTCCTTTCTCGCAAGCGGTTGGAGCTTTATCCTCATACGAAAGAAGTATTAGAGGATATGAAAGCTGCAGGTTGCCGGATCTTTCTCTTATCCAATGCCCAAGCAGATTTTACCAATCCGGAGATCGATTTAGTTGGTTTGAGAGAACTTTTCCATGCCATTTACTTGTCATCTGATGCAGGTATTCGCAAACCTCAGCCAGAGTTCCTCTTGGAAGTGATGAAAGAACACCAGTTGAACCCTGAGAAAACGGTCATGGTGGGGAATGACTTTACGACAGATGTTGCTGTTGCCCAAAGTATCGGGATGGAGAGTATCTTGATCAATACCTTCCCATACTCTGATGCTGAACTGCGCGAGAAGAATCAAGCAGGTGTGCGCGTGATTCGAGATATTCAAGAATTGCAGGAAGATTGAGAAATATCATCCATGTAGGGAGGCCAAGTCGCCTCTTTTTTTCATGAAAATGCTACAGTCGAGCAGGATTTGTCAAATTTTCGCTTTCATGGTATACTATGAAAGTTAATTTGAATAAGGAGATAAAAATGAATAACTTACCAAACTGTCCAAAATGTAACTCTGAATACGTCTATGAAGATGGAGCGCTCTTGGTATGCCCAGAGTGTGCGTATGAATGGAACCCAGCTGAGGTCGAAGAAGAAGAGGGTGTCGTAGCGATTGACGCCAACGGAAATAAATTGGCTGATGGCGATACAGTGACCTTGATCAAAGATTTGAAAGTGAAGGGTGCACCGAAAGATTTGAAACAAGGTACGCGCGTGAAAAATATCCGTATCGTGGAAGGAGACCACAACATCGATTGTAAGATTGATGGCTTTGGTGCAATGAAGCTCAAATCAGAATTTGTGAAGAAAATCTAAAGAAAAGTACACAAATTGATAGAGTTGTTTAAGTTTATAATGGAACTTTCCGCTGTGAGAAAAGTACTTGAAACAGTATTGTTTCAAGTACTCGGGAGTTTTGAAACTTTAGGTTCAAAACTAAGTCATGGAACTTCGTAGAAGTTCGCTGACGTCCGTCCTCACTTAAGGAAAGTTCCTGATTAAACTGAAGGGGCTACCCCCTTTTCTTTCAGGAGAATACTATGAAATTCAAACTATTATTTAGCTATCGTTTTCTATTGTTTATCTTAAGTGTACTCGGTGTTTATCTGCAACTGACCAAGCATGGTGGCTTTGGCATGATGCTCTATTACACCATTTTATCTAACATGTTGGTCATGTTCTTTATGGGAGACATGGTTTGGCGCATGGTTCGAGGTCGTTCGACCCAGACTCAGGGCTACCTTCGTATGAAAGGCGCAGTTACCATGTCCATTATGATCACCTGTATCATCTACCACTTTATGTTGGCGCCTCTTGCGACACCAGAGAAGTTTTATCGTTTGGAAAACTTCCTTTGTCATTACATCGTTCCTCTGATGTTCTTCTTTGATACCCTAGTGGTTGATAAAGCCAAGCAATACCGTAAGCTCGATCCCTTCCTTTGGACCTTGATTCCCCTAGCTTACATGCTCTTTGCCCTTCTCAATGGTTTGGTCTTGAAGTGGCCAATTCCAGGTGCAAAAGATAGTCCCTTTGCCTATTTCTTTATCAATGTTAATAAATACGGCTGGGCTTTTGTGGGCAAATGGGTGGTGATCATCTTTATCGCTTACCTCTTAGCTGGCTATGTACTCTATGGGATTAAAAATATCAAGCGGAAATCGGCTGTTTCTTAGTAAAAGCCGAACATTATTCGGACGAAAAGTCATGTTTTTAAATTTTTTTGAAAAAAGTTGAGTTTTTTCTTGCATGTCGTTTGAAACTGTGATATAGTTATCTCAATTAAATAAATCCTTTAATCCTGTCCCGTGAGGCAGGCAAGGAGACTGTGAAAAACAATGGCTAGGACCATAGAGCGAGACTCTATCCTCTTAGACCATTCATTTGCTGAACCTCCTTGAAAAAGGAGGTTTTTCTTTTACAACTAAGGAGGACTGAATGAAAACCAAAGAAGTCGTTGATGATTTGACGATGAAACGGGCCATTACCCGGATCACCTACGAAATCATTGAACGAAACAAAGATTTGAGCCAGATTGTGCTGGTGGGGATTAAGACGCGTGGTGTTTACATCGCACGCCGGATCCAAGAACGCCTCTCTCAGCTGGAACAAATCGATGTCCCTGTAGCAGAACTAGATACCAAGCCTTTCCGAGATGACATGAAGGCGACAGAAGATACAACGGTCTTACCAGTTGATATCGCTCATAGAGAAGTTATCTTGATCGATGACGTCCTCTATACGGGTCGCACGATACGCGCTGCCATTGACAATCTGGTCAGTCACGGTCGTCCTGCTCGAGTGAGTCTGGCGGTTCTAGTCGACCGTGGGCATCGGGAGTTGCCGATTCGTCCGGACTTTGTTGGGAAAAATATCCCGACAAGTAAGTCAGAGGAAATCATTGTCGAGATGGTGGAGCTAGACGGTCAAGACCGCGTCCTCATCAAAGAAGCTTAAACAAATTGTAAATTTTTTGTATTCACATTATAAAAGGAGAATCAACATGTCTGAAAATCAAATCGCTCTTAAAAACCTTGTCTCAATGGAAACTCTTACCAATGAAGAAGTAATGGCATTGATCAAACGTGGGATTGAGTTCAAAAACGGAGCTAAAGCAACCTACGAAGACCAACACATCATCTCAAACCTTTTCTTTGAACCTTCAACTCGTACCCACAAAGCCTTTGAAGTGGCAGAGTTGAAATTGGGATGCGATCTCCTTGACTTTGATGTGAAGACAAGCTCTGTGAACAAAGGGGAAACACTTTACGATACCATCTTGACCATGTCAGCTCTTGGTGTAGATGTCTGCGTCATCCGTCACCCTGAAGTGGACTACTACAAAGAATTGGTTGAAAGCCCAACGATCACAGCCTCTATCGTTAATGGTGGGGACGGTTCAGGTCAACACCCAAGCCAAAGCTTGCTTGATTTGATGACTATCTACCAAGAATTCGGTCACTTTGATGGCTTGAAAGTTTGTATCGCCGGTGACTTGGATCACTCACGTGTGGCAAAATCAAATATGCAAATCTTGAAACGTTTGGGAGCAACCCTCTACTTTGCAGGTCCAGACGAATGGAGAAGTGCGGAATTTGAAGACTATGGAACCTTCGTCACTATCGATGAAGTCATTGAAGAAGTGGATGTGATGATGTTCTTGCGTGTGCAACACGAACGTCATGATTACGAATCACTCTTCTCTAAAGAAAACTACCACCGTCTTCATGGCTTGACTCAAGAGCGTTATGACCGTATGAAAGATACAGCGATCTTGATGCACCCAGCACCAGTGAACCGTGACGTTGAAATTGCGGACCACTTGGTAGAAGCTCCTAAATCACGTATCGTAGAACAAATGACCAACGGTGTCTTTGTCCGTATGGCCATCATTGAAGCCGTCCTTAAAGGTCGCGGAGCAAAATAAGATAACTGACAATTCATTGAAAGGAAAGAAAGAGGACAGAGTAGATAGCTACATGGAATCTGACTTTCCTTTTTTTGAGGAACTATGATAAAATTGGATTAGAATAAAAGAAGGGAGGGGTTCGATGAAACGATTATTGGTCCTAGAGGATGGGACTGTATTTGAAGGGGAAGCCTTTGGTGCAGATCTATATGTGACTGGTGAATTGGTCTTTACGACAGCCATGACAGGCTATCAAGAATTGATCACGGATCAGGCTTTTAGTGGCCAGATCCTCTCCTTTACCTTTCCAGTTATTGGCGCAACAGGGATCAATCGGGATGATTCTGAATCCATTACACCCACTTGTTTGGCAGTAGTGGTTCAGCATCTGGTGGAGATGCCGAGTAATTGGCGACAACAGATGACCTTGGATGAATTCTTGAAGCGAAAAAAAATCCCTGGTATTGTAGGGATTGATACGAGACAGGTGGCAAAAATTGTCCGCAAGTATGGACGGATGAAGGCGACTGTCATTAACAAGGGGGATTCGATCGAGCATATCCTGGATCAGTTACGAGCAACAGTGCTTCCCAAAGACCAAGTGCGTCAAGTCTCGACAAAAACGGCCTATGCTGTACCAGGTTTTGGAAAGAGTATTGCCTTGATTGATTTAGGTGTTAAGCACTCTGTCTTGCGCCAGCTGAGTCAAAGGGACTGTAATGTCACGGTCTATCCCTATGACATCTCTTATGATGAACTGATGGAACAGCAGCCCGATGGCGTTATTTTATCCAGTGGGCCTGGAGATCCCCATCAGGTGAAAAAACTCTGTCGCTTGATCCAAAAAATCAATGGTCAAATTCCGATCTGGGGCATGGGCTTGGGAGCACAGGTACTGGCTCAAGCTTATGGAGCGGAGCTAGCTCCCATGGAAGTTGGACACTTCGGATTAAATATTCCTGTTCGTGAAATTGCGACAGGAAAAATCGAGATAACGAGTCAAAATCACTTGTATAGTATCGCACGCGATAGCCTGCCCCATGATTTATTGGTCACGCATGAAAACGTCAATGACCATAGTATTGAAGCTTTTCGTCATCGTTACCAACCGATTTTAGGGGTTCAATTCCAAGTGGATGCTAGTCCAGGGACAAGGGAAAATCTCTATTTTTACGATGAATTTTTAGAATTAATTGATGCCAAAATTCACGAAGGTAGAAGGGAGAAGGAATGATGAAAGAAAACCAGAAATTGCTTCTCCTATGTGGAGATTCTTATCAGGATATTAGCCTTTTGGCTGCGGTAAACGAAACACAAAAACTCAATGCCAAGGATGGGAATGCTCTTGTCCTTTATCTGAGCGAAGAAAATGCTATCACACAAGAAGCTGGAGAACAGGTTGTAGTCAGTAAGCTCAAGCTGGATGCTCTTAGGACGACTCTTCTTTCTTATACTGGATCTCGTTTGCTATTAGCCTTTGCGGATAAACAGATTTTGAATCTCTTGTTTCGTTTGGAGGAAACTGAATTTTTCAAAGACGCATCGATTAGGATTATCGGACCGAGTCTCCAACGTTACCGTAGCTTTTATCAGCAGGCGGATCAACGACGCCTCTTTCAAGAGTTGGGCTATCAGGTACCTGCTTCCGCACTGGTTGGTTCTGTTCGAGAAGCCATCGAGTTTTCTGAAGGCATTCAATTTCCCATTATGATATGGCCGGTAGCGAGTAAGCAAGGGCAGGGGCGAAAGATTGCTCATAATCTTGATGACTTGTGCGAAGCAGTAGAAACGGGACTTTCAGTCTCTCCAAGTCAGCAGTGTTTGCTAGAATTTTCGACCTATGGCTTTAAGGAATTGGATTTTGTCGTCATGCGCGATCGCGAAGACAATCACTACCTGGCGGCCTCTATTGAAAGCATTGATCCTGTCGGGATCCACTCTAGTGACTCTTATCAATTTATGCCAGCTGTCACCCTGACTGACCGGGAGTTTCAAAATCTTCGAGAAGCAGCGATCCACATCAGTCGCTATTTGAAGCTGACAGGAGCCATTTCGATCAAGTTTGCTCTAGATCCGACCAGCTATGCTTTTTATATCCTAGAAGTCAATCCATTTGCTTCAGACAGTATCTCGATGGCCTCTATGGGCTTGGGCTATTCCTTATTTGAGCAAGGAATTCAGCTACAATTAGGGCGATCTCTCGAGCATTTGCCTCACCCCTTATTAAAGGATCTAAAGGCCGTTTACGAACCAAGTTTGGACTATATCTTCTTTAAGATTCCGATTTTTTCGGATGCTGCTAAAAATGCCCGCCTCAATACCCAAATTCACTCTTATGGGGCAGTTTATGGATTTGGAAAGAGAATCGATGAAGCTTATCAACAAGCCCTAGAAACCATTAAAGATAAGAACTTGCTGACCATCCTTCCTGAGGAAATGAGCGATGATGAATTAATCCAGAAAATTGCTCGTCATATGCCCCACCGGCTCTTCTATATCTTAGAAGCTTTGAAACGTGGTTTTGAGTTTGAGGAACTCTTGGATTTGAGTAAATTAGCACCTGTCTATTTGCAGGTTCTAGCCAATCTTGTAGCAATGGAAAAAGCAGCAGAAGTTACAACAAGCCCAGCCTTTCTTCCGGTTGAGCCATCAGCTGGCTTATATGAGGTCAAAGTGGGAGCAGCCTATTATCTGACCCAGAATGGAACCAATGAATCATTGGGTTTGGACGCTGCTTGTGTCTTGGTGGATGATCTAGAAATCTGTGATGAGTATTTTTACCAAAAGGTCAGAAAGCAGGTGAAAGAGCTGAAAGAAAAAGGACAACAGGTGATCTTACTCACGAATCGTCCTTTTACAGAATCTTTGGCAGATAAAGTCTATTATCTTCCTATCAATGAGACAAGCCTTCACCTGATTCAGACCATTGATCAGGTCAAAGAAATTGTCAAGCTTTCTAACCTATAATAAAGGATCCGGACAATCTATCCGAATCCTTTTTTGTTTCTTATTTTTTGGTTACAATACCGATAATGGTATCAACTGCGCGTTCCATGGTTTGGAGGCTAACGTATTCGAAGCGACCATGCATATTTTCACCACCGGCAAAGATATTTGGTGTTGGAATCCCCATAAAGGAAATTTTAGATCCATCTGTACCACCACGGATTGGTTCAATGATTGGAGTGATTCCAAGATCTTCCATGACTTCCTTAGCAAGGGTGATTGGTGTCATATCTTTTTCAATCACTTGTTTCATGTTGTAATACTGGTCTTTGAGGGTGAGGAGAACGCGTTCGCTACCGAGTTCAGCATTCATCTGATCGGCAATAGATTTCATAAGGTCCTTGCGTTTCTCAAAGCTTTCAGTTTCAAAGTCCCGAATGATGTAGCTAGCACTTGCTTCCTCGACAGTTCCATCGATGTTCATCAAGTGGTAGAAGCCTTCATAGCCTTCAGTTAATTCTGGACGTGCTCCTTCAGGGAGTTTGCTATGGAAATCAATGGCCAATTGAAGAGCGTTGATCATTTGACCTTTGGCTGTACCTGGGTGGACATTGCGTCCTTTGAAGGTGATTTCAGCCCCAGCTGCTGAGAAGGTTTCGTATTGAAGCTCTCCAAGAGGACCACCATCGACAGTATAGGCAAAGTCTACGTCAAAATCCTCTGCATCAAATTGATCTGCCCCGACTCCGATTTCTTCATCTGGACCAAAGCCGACACGGATTTCTCCGTGTTTGATTTCAGGATGAGCTGTCAGGTATTCAATAGCTGTCATGATTTCAGCGATACCAGATTTATCGTCTGCACCCAGAAGAGTAGTACCATCCGTCGTGATCAAGGTTTGTCCCTTGTAGTTATTCAAATGAGCAAAATCAGCTGGATCGAGTGTGAAACCAGAGTCACCAAGGGCAATGACACCTCCATCATAATTCTCGACAATTTGTGGATTGACATTTTCGGCATTGAAGTCAGCGGTATCCATGTGAGAGATAAATCCAATCTTGCGTGTAAAGCTTGGATCATTAGCTGGAAGCGTTCCAATAGCATAGCCGTTTGGTAAATAGTAGACGTTTTGAAGACCCACGCGTTTCATCTCAGGGATCAAGACGTTTGTTGCAAAATCAACTTGTGATTGGGTACTTGGAGTGGTAGTAGAATTTTCGTCTGAACGTGTGTTTACCTTTACATAGGTAATAAAACGGTCCAACAAATTTTGGTATTTCATGATCATTCTCCTTTTTCAGTTTCAATTAATTTGTGAATAGCATGAGCCACACCATCCTCATCATTGGTCAGGGTGATGAAATCTGCTATTTCCTTGACAGCAGCATTGCCATTTCCCATAGCGACGCTATAGCCAGCAAAACGGAGCATTTCAAGGTCATTATTGGCATCTCCAAGAGCCATGACCTGGTCTCTCCTGTAGCCTAATGTTTGGCTTAATGCTTGAAGAGCAGAAGCCTTGCTCGCTCCTTTTGGAAGGATTTCAAATAAGATATCCTGTGAACGTACAGTGTTAAAATCGGCCTCTAATGCAGCCTCGTGCTGAGTTTGGAAGGCATCAATAGCAGAAGGATCTCCTACATACATGGCTTGAAAAATAGGAACAAGGTTGGGCAGATCTTCTTCTGAGACAGGTGTCGGTTTACTATTAACAATGCCCGCATCCATCGTGACAAGTTCACTGGCTTCAGGTGCAACCACTAGGTAGTGATCCATATCAAATAAGGTTAGCTGGACGTCTGTATCTTCCGTCAAAACTTGCAACCGGTGCATGTCCTCAAGGCTCAATTCTTCCTTGCCAATGATTTCCCAATTCTTAGTCGACAAGGTTGTACACCCGTTATTGATAATCATATAGTAGTTACCATCAGGTAGTCCAATCTCTTCAAAGATAGGACGTACACCCGCTAAGGGGCGCCCCGTACAGATCACAATGTCATAACCGGCTTCATGGGCCTGGTGAAGGGCTTCAATGTTTCCTTTGGATAAAGTTTTGTCCTCGTGTAAAAGGGTACCATCTAAGTCAATCGCTATTAATTGAATCATTTGATCTCCTCCAAATTGAGAGGAACAAAGCCATCTATAACCTTACCAATCACTCCAGGTTCCTCATCCAGTGGAATGATCTGATCACTATATTTCTTATTGAGGGAAACCAGTCGAATACCGTTGGCCTCACGAAAGACACGCTTGATCAACGTTTGCCCATCAAAATCAATGGCATAAATAGCTCCTGCCTGATCGTAATAGGTTTGCTTGATTAACACAACGGCCCCTTTTTCGTATTTAGGCTCGAGGGAATCCGTATGAATCCAAAAAGCCAAATCGTAAGGAATCTTTTGATCAAACCAAACGATATCAGCTTGCTTTTGATTTTGGTAAGCTGCAAAAGAATCATAAACAGAATAAGAGTGGTATTGTTTTTCAATCTTTTGTCTTTCTTTTTGATGGGTCAAGAGACTCTTTCCATAAGAAAGAAGATTTTCTTGATTTCCTTCATCGAGCTGTTTATACAATCGTTCAATCTCTGAATCAATGACCACAAAATCATTGCGCAATCGAGGGTCAATTTCAGCAACTGCTACCTGGAAAAAGGCTGCAATCTTCTCTAAATTTTCGGGAACAGGAAGAGAAGTTCCTTTTACATATCCAGTCAGGGTACTAGCAGGGATTCCAGTAATACGAGATAATTCGATCTGCTTTTTTCCTTGTTCTTTCAGTAATTCTCTAATCTTTTCCGATATAATCCGTAATGCCTCTTTGTCTTGAGGACTTGCTTTTCCACGACCTCTGGCCAACGTACTCACCTCCTTGTATTTACCCTTACTATTATAATGAATTAAATCGAAAAAGTAAATAGAAATCCCTGATAAATGTGAAAAAAGACGAATTTGATCTAAATCGGATTATCTTTTTAAATTTTATAAGGTCTTCCTTTACTTTTTGAGGATAAAGGTCTAAGATAATACCAAAGAGTTCATGGAGGTGAAGCTATGATTCGTAGCGTTCAAGTCAAAGATGCAGGTCAAATTAGAGATTTATGTCGCCAAGCATTGGGGTATGATTCGACCCTTGAAAAAGTGGCAGCTCAGATTGATAAATTTAATTCGCCAGATTCGGATCATTTTTGCTTTGTTTATGAAGAGGACCAAACAGGAAATATTCTTGGTTATGTGGAAGCGGAAGTCTATGAAAGCCTCTATAGTGATGCTGGTTTAAATATTTTGGGTCTTGCGGTTTTTCCATCTGCTCAAGGACGTGGGATCGGTCGCCAATTGATGGAGCGAGTTGAAGAACTTGCCAAAAGCAAGCATTATGCTTTTATCCGTTTAAATTCTGCCTCTCATCGAAAAGAAGCTCATCTCTTTTACGAACGAATAGGCTATGAGGGTAATAAAACGCAGAAGCGATTTTTGAAAATAATGAATTAAGATAGGCAAAGGCCTATCTTTTTTGTTATAATGAAGAGTACGATTAAATTTACTAGGAAGATGATTATGCCAAATTTTGAAGAATTAAAAAAACGACAAGAGAAGATTCGGAACTTCTCGATCATCGCCCATATTGACCATGGAAAGTCAACCTTGGCCGATCGAATTTTAGAAAAAACCGAAACCGTGTCTAGTCGGGAGATGCAAGCCCAACTTTTGGACAGCATGGACCTGGAACGGGAGCGTGGGATTACCATCAAGCTTAACGCCATCGAGTTGAACTACACGGCTAAAGATGGGGAAACCTATATCTTCCACTTGATTGACACACCAGGACACGTGGACTTTACCTATGAGGTTTCGCGGTCGCTCGCTGCCTGTGAAGGTGCCATTCTCGTAGTAGATGCCGCTCAAGGGATTGAAGCCCAGACTCTGGCCAATGTTTACCTTGCTTTGGACAATGATTTGGAAATCCTTCCAGTCATTAATAAGATTGACTTGCCAGCTGCAGATCCAGAACGTGTGCGCACAGAAGTAGAAGATGTCATCGGCTTGGATGCTAGCGAGGCAGTCCTAGCCTCTGCCAAGGCTGGTATTGGGATTGAAGAGATTTTGGAGCAGATCGTTGAGAAAGTTCCAGCACCGACGGGTGATGTTGAAGCACCTCTTCAAGCCTTGATCTTTGACTCCGTTTATGATGCCTATCGTGGGGTAATCCTTCAGGTCCGAGTGGTCAATGGAATGATTAAACCAGGCGATAAGATCCAACTCATGAGCAATGGTAAGACCTTTGATGTCACAGAAGTTGGAATCTTTACTCCTAAAGCAGTTGGACGTGATTTCCTTGCGACGGGAGACGTTGGCTATATTGCGGCCTCTATCAAGACCGTTGCGGATACCCGTGTGGGGGATACGGTGACCCTAGCGACCAATCCAGCAAGTGAGCCCCTACATGGATACAAGCAAATGAATCCAATGGTCTTTGCCGGTCTTTACCCAATCGAATCTAACAAATACAATGATCTTCGGGAAGCCTTGGAAAAATTGCAATTGAATGACGCCAGTCTTCAATTTGAACCAGAAACTTCTCAGGCCCTCGGTTTTGGTTTCCGTTGTGGTTTCTTGGGTCTCCTTCATATGGACGTTATCCAGGAGCGCTTGGAGCGTGAGTTCAACATTGACTTGATCATGACAGCACCGTCTGTTATCTACAAGGTCAATTTGACAGATGGAGAAGCACTGGATGTTTCCAACCCTTCTGAGTTTCCAGATCCAACCAAGATCGCTTCGATCGAAGAACCGTATGTCAAAGCCCAAATCATGGTGCCACAAGAGTTTGTCGGGGCTGTGATGGAATTAGCCCAACGGAAACGCGGTGATTTTGTGACCATGGACTACATCGATGAAAATCGGGTGAATGTCATCTATCAAATTCCACTGGCGGAAATTGTCTTTGATTTCTTTGATAAATTGAAATCTTCTACTCGTGGCTATGCGAGCTTTGACTATGAGTTGTCTGAATACCGTCCTTCTAAATTGGTCAAAATGGATATCCTTCTTAATGGGGATACTGTCGATGCCCTCAGCTTTATCGTTCACAAGGACTTTGCCTATGAACGTGGTAAGTTGATCGTTGAGAAACTCAAGAAGATCATCCCTCGTCAACAGTTTGAAGTGCCTATCCAAGCAGCCATCGGTCATAAGATCGTAGCCCGTACAGATATCAAGGCCCTTCGTAAGAACGTCTTGGCCAAGTGTTATGGTGGGGACGTCTCACGGAAACGCAAGCTTCTTGAAAAGCAAAAAGCTGGTAAGAAACGGATGAAAGCGATTGGATCTGTAGAAGTACCACAGGAAGCCTTCTTGTCTGTATTGTCAATGGATGAAGAATAACAATTAGAGAGTGGGACAGAAATCGGTAATTCGTTAGAATTCGATTTCGTCGTCCCACCTCCGCACAGTTGAGTAGGGCTGTAAAAGCTGATGAAATCAGCGTAGTAGAGCCCACTCAACCACTGCGTCTTGCTCGACAATCCAAAAATAATTGAGAGGCTAGGACTTTTGTCCCAGCCTTTTGTTTTAGGTGTAAAAGAAATAGACTGAAGTAGAAAGGATCGATCAGATGTGACACTTATCCTATTTTAAAATACCCACTTTCATGGTAGACTAGAGGAAAGTAAATACATCATTGAGGAGAGAATATGAAAAATAAGTTCCTACTCGCGTCTGTTACGTTTTTGTCTGTTGTAAGCCTTTCTGCTTGTACTAGTCCAAAGAAAGAGTATAGTAAATCATCGGTAGCATCTAGTTCCACGAATGTGGTGAAAGAGACAACAAATTCAAGTAGTAATGTAGAGAAAAAAATTCCAGATAGTGATAAGGGGAATGTGAAAACGAAACGAATTGGTTCGGCAGATTATGGCTATGTCAATATCCCGAGTGACTGGAAAAAGAATGATAGTATCCAAGTTGGAGATAATATTCAGTATACAGATAAAAACGCCTTCAATATTATTGTTTTAAATGCTGCCACTAGAGAAAAAGCACATGTCCCTGAAGGAGTGGAATTTAATGCAGAGCTAATAGCTCAAAGATTGGAGAGTAAGTGGAATGATTATAAAATTGTTGAGAAAATGACAAAATCTACGACGACTGTTGGGGGAAATGAATCGCTTAAAATACATATATTTCTCAAGTCAGGCCTGCAGGTTGCTGGTTGGGTATTCCAAAAAGATGATAAGGTTTATTTGATTGTTGTTGAAGGATTTGAGAAAACAATAACTCAATTTACTCCTTATGTCGAAAACACTTGGAGCCTAGATGGAACAGGTGCTGTAACGGATTGATGAAGAGGAAGTTTGACTTAAACTATCCAGCCTTCGATGTTTGATAAGAATAACAGTATGACGCAGTGGTTGATTGGCATCTTTGTTCGCTTTTTAAGCTCCAAAGATAGCCTAATCAACTGTGCGGGGGTGGGAAAACGAACTCTTCTTAATTAGTAGGAGTTCTGTCCCACTCCCTTTTTCACAGTCTTTATGGTATAATGCTTCTATTGTTTAAAAGAGGAAATAGAGGATGACACAGGAAATTGATATTGAAAAATACCATCAGTTAGCTCTCCAAAAGCAAAAGGAGCACCGCAAGGTATTGGCAAATCTCAAGAAGAAGCCACCTAAGAATTTAGATAAAATAGCGCAAGAAATTCACGATGAAGTTTTCCAAGAAATCGATTGTACGGCTTGTGCCAATTGCTGTAAGACCTTAGGGCCTGATTTTAAGGAAGCGGATATCACACGAATCGCCAAATATTTCAAGATGAAGCTTCCTGCTTTTGAGGCAGAATTTCTTCAGGTTGATGAAGATGGGGACAAGGTTTTTAAATCCATGCCTTGTCCTTTCTTAGGTGGAGATAATCTCTGCTCGATTTATGATGTTCGGCCTAAAGCTTGTCGGGAATTCCCTCACACAGATCGTAAGAAAATCTATCAGATCAACCATCTGACCATCAAGAATACCCTCACTTGCCCAGCGGCTTATTTATTTGTAGAAAAATTGAAGGATCGTTTGTAATGTCATATACATTTTTACTTTTTGAAATAAGGAGAAGTTAATTGATACAATTTAACGTAATAAAAGCCTTGAAATCAGCCTGTTTCAAGGCTTTTTTGCAGTTATTGGTGGAAACAAGAAACTCTCATGGAATGGTAGTCCGACTTTTATGTCTGCAAAAAAACTAAACGTTAAAAAGTATCAAATCGTTAGAAAGTTTTAGAACATAGCTATCCTCAATGTAGTCGTTGGAAGTAAGAGTTCAGTAATTGATACACTTTTTAAGCTTATAAAATGAAAAGCACGATAAGTATTTTCTTACCGTGCTCACTTTGTTGATAAATAGTGACTCTGTCATGTTTCCTATCCACCGTAATGCTTTCAAAGAGTAGTATTGGATAGTCTTGGAAGACCATAATAAACTAACTATATCTACGAATAATTGAATGTAACTTACTAGTAATTGCATTTTGTCCACGTCTGTCACCTCGAATAAATTATTTATAATATTTTGTATGTGAAGGGGGGTGACGTTTATATAAATAACGATTATGGATATTAGACATGAGGGTAGTGTAAAATAAGTTGTGTAAACACAAAAAGGAATAAATCCGTTATAGTAGAGTTGCGAAACATTTCAAGAAAAGGAGTAACTTGATATGACAACTAGTGTAATGAGTAGATTTTTTTATAAGAGGTTGCTGTTAGCTCATTTTAAAAATCGGTCGAAACATAACACACTTCGTATTTATTATGTCGATAATAAACGAGCGATTGTTTTTGTCAAAAACCATTTATTCTATGATGAAATGTTCACCGTTTGTCTGTCATCATTAGATTATCAAACAGTTAGAACCTACTTACCAGATAGCGCCTTTATTATTTTCAATGGTCGTCCTTGTTCTAAAGTTCTTGACTTTCTCATTCAAGGAAGAGGTCGCCGGTGGCTATCTATTGATCGTAAGATTCTAAAGTCAAACTAGCCTACTCATTTCTTTATCTGTTTAAGCCAGCTCATGTCGTCATTTTTTATCTCTTATCTTTCTTTTTTTCGAGATAGGTTGACTTAAACAGATAAGAATGAGTACACAACAAAAATAGAAAGGACTTCAAATCATGTCAAAACAATATTTGGTACCTGTTCGGTGCCGCAGTGATGGTAGATTTGATTTTATGATGATTATTGAGGCTGCTAGTCAAGAAGACGCTTTCAACCAACCCCATTATCATTTAGAGCAAAACTTATTCATTGACGATCATCACCCTTTTAAGGTCTACGAGATCGTTTCCAAAATTTAGTGAAAAAACACCCAAAAAAGTCCCGAAAACCGCTTGACAATGACATTCGGGGGTGGTAGACTAATACTGATTAAGAAAATTCTAAGGAAATTATAGTAATGAAAACAAGAGTTATTAAAGATGTTATGTCAAAAACAAAAAGTGTTGCGGCTGCGACAACATTAGTTGCTGGTCTAGGGTTGGCAACGAACGTTCATGCGGATGAGGTGACAGGCAATACGCAAGATGTAGCACAAGCTACAACCGAAAAAGCAGAAGTCACTCAATCAGATGTTAACACAGCTAAAGCAACTCTTGATAAGGCTAATCAAGCAGTTAGTGCTCAAGAGCAAGTGGTGAAAGAAGCTGCGATAACCGCTGACAATGCTCAAACAGCTTACAATCAAGCTAAAGAAGAGAAAAGTGCAGCGCAAGACGTTGCGGATAAAGCGACACCAGAAGCCATCCAAGATGCCACAGCAGCTGTGACAACAGCAGAGAGCCAAGTCACAACAGCTGAGAACTTGCAAGAACAAGCTGAAACGACCCAATCAACAGCTGAAACAGCAGTTGCTAAGCAAAGTCAAACAGTTAGTCAGGCGCAAGCTCAAGTGACAAGCTCACAAGCTGCTGTCGATGCTGCTCAAAAAGACGTTACTGATAAACAAGCTATCTTAGATGGTACGGGTCAAGCTCAAGTGATTGCTAATCGTGACAAAGCTCAAGAAGCTGTTAACACGGCACAGAGCCAAGTTTTACAAGCTGAAACGGACTTAACTAAAGCGCAAGAGGCAGATGCTGATCGTGAGCAAGCTATTGCCAAGGCTCAAACAGCCGTCAAAGAAGCCAATCAAAACGTTTCTACAGCAAAATCAGATTTAGATGCTAAAACAGCACAAGCTAATCAAACACAATCTATTGAAAATGCCAAACAAGCCGATGTTGCAACGGCACAAAAAGATGTCACTGATAAACAAGCTACCTTAGATGGCACAGGTCAAAAAGCTATCTTGGACGAAGCCGAAGCAGCTAAAGCTGATGAAGCTAACAAACAAGCTCATTTGTCAGATGCTAAAACAGCGTTGCAAAAAGCGCAAGAGGCAGATGCTAACCGTCAACAAGCGATTGACAAAGCTCAAAAAGACGTTGATGCGGCAAGCAAAAACGTTTCTACAGCAAAATCAGATTTAGATGCTAAAACAGCGCAAGCTCAACAAGCTGCACAAGCTTTAGAGAGTGCTCAAACAGCTTATACCACAGCGGAAAATGATTATAATAGCGTTAATACGATTACAATGTCTGAGGAGTATGCAAAAGCTTTGAAAGATGCTTTTGCATATGGAGAGAAGAGCGATGAAGAAATTCATAAAGCTTATGATGTATTATCTAGTTTAGCTGAGGTTGAAGGCAATAAACAACATTTTAAGCATAATGATAATGATAAGACTAGATCTTTTGATATTAATCATGTGACTGATGCTCAAGCTAAAGAGCTTTCTCTTTTTGCGGCTGATTTAATTAATCAAGCACGTAAACTAGTTGGTACAACACCAGTTGCAGTAACAGCAGAATCAGCTATCGAAGCCCAAAAGCACGCAAACTATTATGCGACAACAGATATGAAGATGTGGACGTTTAATCATGATACGTCTGATTTAGATGCTAAATATGGATGGGTTGATGAAGATTGGGCAGGTAGTTATTTTAATACTTCTAGTTTTGCAGATCCAACTAGACTAGGGAAAGAAACAATGGATGATGCAAAATATTATATTTATGATGCTATTAAACGTTGGATTTTTGCAACAGATGAATGGTTACATGCATCAAGTGTTGTAGGAACACGTAATGCCATTACTGGAGATAATTATGTTGGTGTAGGTTTATCTCGCTTAAAAGATGGCACTTTAAGTCTTAGCCTGAATATTTTCAACACAGATTCTTCAGATTTGTCACAGTTTGATAAAACATCACTTTATAATCCAAACTCAAGTGACAATATCATTGCAACATATAACACAGCTAAAGCTGATTTAGAAGCTAAAACAGCAACTAATGACAGTGTGCAATCAGCTCTAAGCGCTGCTCAAAATAATTACAATAACGCAGTTGCTATTAACGCTAAGGCTCAACAAGTTTTAAATGAAGTCCAATCAGTAGCTGTTCAAACTCCGACTGCTCAAGCTAATCTTACTTTAGCAGAGACAGCTTTAACTAAAGCACAAGAACGTTTAACAAAAGCAACTCAAGCAGTAGATGCTTTAAATGCTGATATTAAAGCGAAACAAGCAGCCTTAACTTCTGCTAAAGCAGTGCTAGCAACTGCCCAATCAGAATTGGCCAAAGCACAAGCTAATAATAAAGTAGCTCAAGAAGCTAAAATGACTGCTCAAACAGCCTACAATAATGCAGTATCACAATTGTCATCAGTTAGTGCAAACTTGACCCAAGCACAATCAGTGGCTGTTCAAACTCCGACTGCTCAAGCAAACTTGTCGTCTGTTAAAGCCACATTGACCCAAGCACAAGAAAATCTTGTGAAAGCTCAAAAAGCGGTAGATGAGTTAAGCGCTGATATTACCGTCAAACAAGCCAACTTAGCCACTGCTAAAGAAGTTCTTGCTTCCAAACTAGCAGATTTAACCACTAAACAAGCTGTGCTTACCCAATCTAAAGCTCGTCTAGCTAGCCTGCAAGCAGCCTTACTAATGGCTCAAGAAAATGTCACTACTGCGAAAGCTAATGTGGATAAAGCAAAAGCTGTTTTAAGTGAGGCACAAGCAACCTTAGCTAAACTAAAAAATGCACCACAATTACTGAAAGAAGCTCAAGCTAAGGAAGCAATCGCAAAAGCTAACTTGTTAGATGCTCTGAATAGTCTAGAGGCAAAATTGCTAAAACTAAAAGAGTTAAAAGCTAAACAAGTAGCGGCACAAGCTGTTTATGATACGACTTCAAAAGCTTATCAAGATGTTCTTGATAAGCAAGAAAAAGCTCGTCTTCAAGCAGAATATGATAGCTTAGTCGCTCAAGGAAAACGACCTATCCCAGTGATGGATGAGACAGGTAAAATTACAGGTTATACAGTTCTAGATAATGCTAATCAAGGATCTACTGTAGAAGCTGGTAAACAAACAGCGACAGTAACACCTACTGCTACTAAAGTCTCAACTCCAATTGCTAGCACAATCACAAAACAAACTGCTAACAGACTTCCAATGACAGGTGACGCAACATCAATCGTTGCTATCCTTTTTGGAACAGTTTTAACGCTCTTTGGTTTGGTTGGTATTCGTAAAAAAGAAACCAAATAAGCATAATCAAAGTCATCATGAAAATAAACATGGTGGCTTTTTGATTACGGTGATGAAATGAGTACGTTAAACATAGTGATACCAATAACTTGTTTAGCTTTATGTTTGGTATGTGTGATGTTTGTAAAGGCTTTGTTGGCACAATCTTTTGCGGAAGTTTTAGCAATAATGGTTTAGTAGAGTTATTATTACGATTACTCACTGGGTATTATGAGATACTGTCAATAATTATGTGTAAACACTTAAGTAGAGTTACTTTGTTTGAAGATTATAATTTCAAGCAGAGTCAACGAATCCATAAAGGGTTTGGCCAATGTTCTGACACACTTGAAAGCTTATTTGATTAACACTCCATAACTGTACTGACCCCAAAAAGTTAGACAATTAATTTATCCAAAGGATTTAGTTCTGTATTGCACGGGACTAAGTCCTTTTCTACCATTTGTCAAGTATATCAAGGTATTAGATGAAAAATAGTTTGAGTTCCATATGTCAAACGAAGGAAATTGTCTTTTTTTGAGCTAAAGTTTGGTGTAAAAAGTGTACACAAAACCAACACCTTACCTAGTGATTTTTTTGATAAGGTGTCACAATAATATGGTATAAACAATTTTACCGATTTTGGGTAGAAGTATAATCATAAAGTTTGTTATGCGTTATGAGGTAATACATTGTTCTGATGAGACGATGTATAGAGGCAATCGTGTGTGGTTTGGTTGAAGTCACTTGCGATTGTCTTTTCCGTTTTAGTTTGCCAGTACAGTCAACACTTTAGCAATCTACATATGCTCTGTATAATTGTATATGTAGATTTCTGGAAAGGAGGTAAACTACTATGGTAAGAAGGAATACTAGAAAGACAACTCGTCAGCAAGAACGCATACGTGAAGCTTTCGAGAATGAACGAGTGGTAGAGGTTATTCCTGCTAAAAGTGAATTTACTGACGTGAAGACTAAAACGTTGCGCGTGGCAGCCTACTGTCGAGTCAGTACGTTTGATGAGTCTCAGTCTGGGAGTTTTGAACTCCAAAAGCAAACCTACATGGAGAAAATCAACAACAACCCAGAATGGGAACTAGCAGGAATATATGCTGACCAAGGTGCTTCTGGAACAACTATCAAAAAGCGTGAGCAATTCCAGCAGATGCTTGAGGATTGTCGAGCTGGAAAGATTGACTTGATAATTGTTAAGAGTGTCAGTCGTTTTGCTCGTAACCAACTTGACTTCATAGGCATCTATCGAGAGCTGAAGGCATTATCTAATCCTGTTGGTATCTATATAGAAGATATCAATCTCAATACCTTGGATACAAATAGCGAGTTTATCCTTGGTGTTATGTCTATTGTAGCTCAGGGTGAAAGTGAGCAGAAGAGTGCATCAATAACATGGTCAGTTATTGAAAGATTCAAGCGTGGTATCCCAATCATTCCTACGCACAACCTGTTAGGTTATACCAAAGACCAGTATGGCCGTATCGTCATTGATGATTCAGAAGCTAAAATAGTGAGGTTTATTTATGACTCATACATCGATGGTATGTCAGCACGAGAGATTGCTGAATCATTGATGAAAAACAAGATACCCACGGTTACTGGACTGGACACTTGGTCAAACTTAGCTATTTACAACATACTCAAAAACGAGAAGTATAAGGGTGAAATCATCATGCAGAAGACTTATACGGTTGATTGTTTTAGTCATAAGTCTCGTAAAAATAATGGTGAGAAACCCAAATACCGACTAAAAAATGGCATTCCCTCAATCATTCCAGATTCTAGGTGGGAGTTAGTGCAGCAATTACTTAAACAACCAAGAAGAAAATTGAAATCTACATCAAAAGTAAATGCACCTAAACTCTACATCAAGAAAATCAAGTCTGGTATGTTGAGGGATTTTATTGTGCTTGATCCCAGTTGGAAGTCAAAAGACATCTACGATATTTTTAAATAAGAAAGAGGAATTAATATGCGTTTTAAAGATTTTAACCTAGAAGTAGTAACAGTTGAACGTTCACAATTTGAATTCAGTATGACAGTTAACAAAAATTTTATAACTTTTAGTAAGGGAATTGTTCAAGAACTCGACTATCCTTCCCATGTTTTAATTGCTTTTAACAAAGAAACCAAGGTAATGGGAATTCAGGTTTGTAGAGCTAAAACTCGAGGTTCTTTTAGTTTCTCAAAACCTGAAAGTGAACAGAAACGTACTGTTCAAATGATGAACAAGAACCTTCGTGAAACTCTATTTTATATTATGGATGAGTGGAATGAAACCAAACGCTATAAAGTGGAAGGGATTCATATCCCAGAGGATAAGGCCTTCGTTTTTGAACTCACCAAATTCGAGGAGTTGCCAGACTTCAGAAAGAATGATAAGTAATTGTAAGTCATCTTTTTCATAATTAATATCGGTAGGGACACAGTTTTTGTGTTCCTACTGTTTTTATACTGCTGTAAGTGTTTTCGTGGTATAATATGAAGTAAGAATAGTCCCATTATGTAGAGACAAAAATAAAAGAAATGAGAGCCTGTTATGCGAAATGATATCAAACCAGATCTACAAGCAATAGAAAAATATTTTTCAAAGTCTGAGTTTTATATCCCAAGCTACCAGAGACCATATACTTGGCAGGTAGCTCAATGTGACCAACTAATTGAAGACATCAATCAGCATATGGAAAACTTCGATAAAGACTCACAAGATAATTATTTCTTTGGAGCAGTATTGATTGCCCAAGAATCTGGTGAGGAACATGATGTTACACTTATTGATGGTCAACAAAGAACTACTACTTTTATGTTGTTATTAAAAGCTTTGTTGCTTAAAATCGAGAACGAAATAGCTATCCAACCCCATGATGATGTAGACGGTGCAAGCCTTATTAAGAGATTAAATAGACTAAAAGAAAAAATCGCTTCATTGCTATTCAATTTGACTGAGGATGAGCTATATGATTTTGTGGATGGACTTTTATTTCCAACTGCTGAAAACATAAAGTACATTAATGATTCTATATCAGAAAAATATTCTTCTGATATGGAGACTATATTACTTGGACATAATTTTGAAGAAATCAAACAGAATGTTCATCAAATATATCGTCGCCAAAAAGACAATCGCTATACAAACTTTTATAAAAATTTCCGATATTTCTATAACACTTGCAATGAGTTGAGTACTATTAATTGCCTTAATTTTGCTAACCATTTCATAAAACACTGTCAGGTCATCACTATTACTAGTTTTAATACCGACCAAGCAATCAATATCTTTAACTCATTGAATGGTACTGGTGTTCCATTGACACCGATTGAAGTTATTGTTTCCAAAACAACTGCTAATGCAACGGATAGAAAAACATTTGAAAATAATTGGCAGGAGATAGTAGATAGGGCAGATAGTTCAAGTCTCGATTTGAACACGTTAATGACTCATTATATCTTTACTAAGTTGTCGCAACAAAATGGTACTGAGAGAAGAAATCCAGGGATTCGTGCATTCTTTAATAAGAATAAGGACCTTCTAAATGATGATACTGTATTTACAGATGATTTGAAAAAGATACTGCATACCTACATTCGTACATCAGAAACTTCGCTTGGTAGAGTAGTCAGTCAGCTTAACGGCAATTTAAAGCCATTCGTGAGTAGCTATCTATTTTTCCGAGATGATAAGAGTTATATTGAGTACCTGATGCGAATTGGCATCTTAATCGAGTTATCTGAGTTATCCTACAGTCATAGACTATTCAAAGGCTTTTTAGAAGAAATTAATTTGATGTATAGTCAAGTTGATACCTTTACAACTGAGTCATTAATTGATAAGGTTAGAAACCATATCCGTTCTAATTTTGAATATGAAAATGTGAAACAAACTTTGTTAGAGAGTGGTGTTTCAAATGCTATTCTATATGTGAATGAGTACCTCTTTGCGTCTGAACATGGTATGGATTTACAGCTTGATGGAAATATAGACATAGAGCATATCATGCCACAAAGTGGGATTAACAGAGAACACATCATGCATGATATTGGTGTCAATGATCAAGATGAGTTTCGTGAATATGCTGAGAAGTTAGGTAATAAGATTTTACTTGAATCAGAAATCAACCGTGGGATTGGAGATGCATGGTTTAGAACAAAGAAAGAAAATCATATTACTAAAGGTAATGGCTATATTGGTAGTAAGTTCCCTATTGCCAAGTCTCTCGTGACTTATGCTAAAGATACGTGGACTAAAGAGGATATTGATCTAGCTACTGAGAAAGCAGCAGATCGTATTGCAGATTTTATATTTGAATGCTAATCATAATAGAAAAGGTGATTTTCCATGAAGATAAACATTGTTGAGAAAGGTCCCTTGACTTTCTATGGAATACCACATCCGTCTGATACTAAAAGTGATTTTGTAAGCTATTGGAATGAGTATTATAAGAATGTTTCTAAAGAATATAGAGCACCGATAGGTTTTTCAACCTTCCCTGATGTTGATGATAAGTTTACATACTACACCTGCATTCAACATGAACCAGAGAATAATGACCTATTTGAAGTTGTCCAATTACCTAAAGGTAATTATGCAATTTTTGAGTTAACAGGCTCTGTCGAAAAAACAATTCCTAGAGCATGGAAGTTTGCTAAAGAAAACTTTGTAATAAAAGACAGCCCGAGTCTTGAAGTTTATAGTGCTGGGGATAGGTTAAGCAAGAAGTACCGTATGGACCTCTGGATTCCTATTTCGAATGTGTTATCAAACTTTAAGAAGAATACCAGTTTAATCGGTAACCTGAAAAGGAAAGTTTCAGACTCAATTGAAGATGCTATCGAATTTTCTAAGACTGATACCGGGAAAATAGTCCTAAATGTAGGGGGAGTGATTCTTGCTACGGGTGCAACCTTACTGTTAGCAAGTTTAGCTGATACTGATTCAAGTTATGAAGAAGTTAGTGGCAGTGATAGTTATGACGGATATGATAATTATCATAATGATGAAAATTTTGATACTGAAAATTATTCAGTTTCTGATGTCATTGACTACGAAGAGTCCGACTCTGGAGGAACACATAATTACCCAGATGAACGGAAATCTCCAATTGTTCATATAGCTCATCGAGGTGAAACTACGTATCTTCGTGGTGGTACAGATGAAGATAAGCAGGCATTTAGAGAAGAGAATAACTTAGATTTCTAAAGTATTCAGGAAGTTAAGAATTCAGTTTTATATATTCAATTAAAAGCCTAGTCAGAATGAACTGATTAGGCTTTAAGCGTGTATTGGTGTCCTATGTATTTATAGCTGCGCGTGTTTTCAACCATCTTCACTTCAAATAAAAAGTAGTGATCACGCTTATCTTTAGCTTTCTGTTGATTTAGTCGGAAATAACTTCTTTGGTTGGAAGTCATGACATGAAGGATATCATCGGTGATGAATGTCAGTGGAATATCGAGAAGTGAGTATTTGTAAAAGTCTTCCTCGAATCGATGGAAGTTCTCGCTGAAGTAATCAAATTGTATGTCATTCTGGTTAATCATCTAATTCCTCCGCTAGTGCAAGTGTTAATATATCTGAGACTTTGATAAATTGGTAGATTTCCTTCCCTTGAATACCTATCAAGTCACGATTGATAGCAGTGATTTCTCCAATCACCAAACCTTCAGTTGTCGTGAAGATTGCTTTTAATTTATTGAGGTAGACTTGATTTAGGAGAATTACTTTTTCTTCATGAGGAAGTTTATCACTGAAGTCAATTGTATTACCAGTCTCATTGAGTGCAATGGAATGTTTAGACAAGAAGAACCCCATCCACTTAGCCATTTTTCTATCTTGGTATTCCCTTGCGGATTGGTAGGGTAAGTAACTTCTGTCAATCATGCTAATCCATCTAAGCCTCCTGCTGAATGTCCGCCAATGAGTTTAGACCTCTCAATGGCGCGTGAGTTTTCAAATAGAGCTGATGCCTTTTGAAGGGAAAGGAAACCAAAGCGTTCTCTGACGTTGTCAATGGTTCTTTCTAATTTCTCACCTTTTTCAATAGCATCTATATCATCAAAGAGTGAGTAAGTCACAGTGTCTTCTGAGACAAAGTTATCGTAGCGAACACCAATGTCTCTGACTGCACCACCAGTGTATTTTCTACGAAAGAGTTTAACAACATGGTCACAGAGCACGACTGTACTCTGAGTAGGTTCTACCTTCATCTGAGCATTGATTGGTCGTTTCTGTTCCTGTTTAGAGTAGCCGACAAAAATAGCCACATTAGTGGTTTTTCTTTTTGCACGTCGTAACCGAATAGCTACCTGCTCAGCCATTTCTTTCAAGACGAGTTCAATTTCCCATTGCTTGACATAGTCTTTAGGTAAGACTTGAGAGTTACCTAGACCATTAGATTTAGGCTTATAGGGTTCTCTGACATTGCTTTCGTCAATCCCGTTGGCATGAAACCAAAGCTGCACACCGATGATTCCAAATTCTTTTTTTTAAGAGGTCTGGATTGCTATTGGCTAGTTCTCTGATGGAGTAGATACCGAGCTTGTTTAATCTCGCCTTTGTACGGCTACCAATGCCCCGAAAATCAGTTAGGTTAGGAATGTTCCATACCTTACTTTCAACGTCCTCATAGGACCAATTGGCTCGCATGGTAACAGTCTTTTTAGCTTCGTTATCAAGAGCTAGTTTAGCAAGAAGGGGATTGCTGTTGGACATGCCAACTGTTGAATAAACCCCAGTCTTTTTCCAAATATCGTGCTGAATACGAGAAGATACTAAGTCCAATTTATCTCTCCTAGAGAGTAATTTATCATGGACGAAGTAGTTAAGTGAAGTCGTGAGGTCAACAAAGCCCTCATCTATGGAATAAGGGAGTATTTCATCTTTAGTAGCATATTGTTGCAGGACCTCTTGAATTTCCATATTCTTCTCTATATACATACCCATGCGTGGGGGGACGATGAGCGTCTTTTTTGCCCAGTCCTCTATATAGCGAACATATTGAGGTGTTATCTCTATATCTTGTCTTTTAGCATTATAGTAGCTGAACTTTCTGGTATGGATATCAAAAGGGAGATCATAGCTGCGACCAACATTCTCTTTTCCGAATACTTTCTTGAAAGTGGGAGAAGATGCTAGTATCAATCCGTTAGCATTGTCAGCTCGGCTCATGACACAAAGGGAGGTGGTAAGAGGGTTCTTGCCACGGTCAACACACTCCACACTAGCATAAAAGGACTTCATGTCGATGAAGGCAATATCAGATTGTGGCTCTTTTGAGTAATCAATGATGCCCATGGCAATCACCTACCTTTTCATCTTTTCAAGTTCATCACCAAGTGTTTGAATGTGGTCAGTGATATCGTATTCCTTAAGATAGGGTTTCATATAGATTCTTCCATCTTTTAGATAAATAATATCATCAACTTCCATTGTCATCCTCCTCATCTGCCATCGCAATAAGAATGGCATCTTCAATTAAGAATCCATAAGGGTGAATAGTAGTGTTCTCGTCTGATGGCAGGAGAATCACATGAAAACCTTCATTTTCAAGACGCTTCTCGAAGTTTTTCATATCAAAGATTTCATGGGTGTATCCATAAGTGCCAAGTTCAAGAATATCTTTCAGTTTCATAACTATCCTCCTACGACTGGCATGAAGTGGCCAATGACCTTACCTACAATACGGAATTCATCTTCACTATAGGCGAACTTATCTGGGTACTCATCATTGATGGAAACAATGCGATAGTGATCATCTTCCTTGTAGACTTTCTTAATGAAGGTTTGACCATTTAAATAGATAGCATAAACTGCTCCGCTATAATCAAACCCTGTTTCATTGATAAGTGCAACTTCACCATCAGAGTACTTAGGCATCATTGAGTCACCGTGAATAAAGGCAGCAATATCATAAGAATAGTCCTCATTTGCATAGACAGTTTCTGATTCATACTCATCATAATAATTTTCACCAAGACCAGCAGATAGTGGTACATCTTTAAGTACACGCACTGAAAAGAGTGGAACAATCTTAGACTCAGATTCTTTCTTAATCTGTTCAGCAAGCAAATTCTCCACAAACTTATCGGCTAGAACTTGATTTGTTTCATTGAGCTGAAGGTAGTTGGTGACAATATTGTACTCAGATTCAAAATAACTTGGCTCAACCTCTAAAATTTTCGAAAGTAGCTGTAGGTTCTTTTGGTTTGGTTTTGCACGACCAGACTCCCAGCTATTGTATGAGGAGCGGTTGACACCTAGTTGAGTTGCAACTTCAACTTGAGACAATCGCTTGCTTTCTCTTCTTTGTTTGAGACATTTTCCAGAAAACATGGTATACTACTCCTATGTTGTTTTATAAAACAACATAATTATAATTTAAATTGAAAAGATAGTCAATAAACAAACACAAAGTCAACAACTGGATAGTTTAATTTGTTTATGGTAAACTTTATCTTAAAGAATATTGTAGAGGGAATAAATTGAGTAAATTAAAAGCAATATCATTGTTTTCTGGAGCTGGTGGAATGGATGTCGGTTTTGAGAAAGCCGGGGTTGAGGTTGTTTGGGCTAATGAAATCAATAAAGAAGCTGCTGAAACATATCGACTGAATCATCCAGAAACAACAATTGTAAACGACGATTTGAATAATCAAATTGCCTCATTGAAAAGATTTGAAAATGAAGTTGACTTAGTTTTTGGTGGTCCACCTTGCCAAGGATTTTCAGTAGCGGGTAAAATGGATCCAAATGACGAAAGAAGCCAACTAGTTTGGAGTTTTTTAGAGGTAGTAAAAGTTACCCAGCCTAGAGCCTTTGTTCTGGAGAATGTAAAAGCTTTAGCTAAACTTGATAAATGGTCAGAGGTTAGAAAAAAAATATATTCAACCTCACAAGACTTAGGATATACCTGTTTTCCATTTTTACTTAATGCGACTGAATATGGTGTACCTCAAAAAAGAGAGCGAGTATTTTTTATAGGTATAAAAAATGATTTATTCTTTGAAGATGAAATGAAATATCTTCTTGAAAAGAATAAAAAAGTGGCAAAATCTATCAAAGAAACTTTAGTTGATTTAGGTGTTGCTGGTACTCCTAACAACCCCAATACATGCACAGCAAAAATCACTTTTGCAACTAATCCAGTTATGAGAAAGACTGCGTATTCTGGTATGTATTTTAATGGTCAAGGTAGGCCAATTAACATCGACGGTTATGCTAATACTTTACCAGCTTCTATGGGTGGAAACAAGACCCCATTTGTAGATGAAGAATATTTGTATGGAAATGCAGAATCAAATTGGGTTGAAGAATACCACGAAAAGTTAGTAAATGGGTATGAACCTAAATTTAATGAAGCTCCATCTAGGTTGAGAAGAATAACCATAAAGGAGGCATCTCGAATTCAAACTTTCCCTGATGAATATATTTTCTTTGGAAGTAAGGGGAAAATATACACGCAAATTGGAAATGCTGTACCTTGTGAACTTGCATTTGCGGTCGCTAAAGCTGTAACTGATTACTTGGAAAGTTAGAAAAAGAAATGCATGTAAGTATGATAAATCCATTACATGCATTTTAAAATTGAAAAATAATAATCATTTTACTTTACAATCATAGGACAACTCTTCGTGAATTTGCTTCCAAATTGTTTTTACTGTTTTTGCCGTATTAATTTCGTTAATATATGAGTTCAATTCATTATAATATTGGGTTCTACCATGTACTGTCATATGCTGTAAGGTTGCAGCAATCCATTCATAAATATTCCAAAAATAATAGGTGATATTTTTATATTGGTACTTACCAAGGTATAATGAATAACCGCTATCTGCCATATCGGCAATGCAATCGTTGGGGCGGCAGATTACAATAATTTCATTAATATTTGTTTGATGATTATTATTATAAATTGTTACAGCATCAAAAGAATCTCTGATTCTAGCGAGATCAAATTTTTTCACTGTAACTTCATAAACTTTATATATATCACCATCTTTAGACTCCTCATTAACATCCCCGGGCTTTTTACTGGTAGTGCTAGTTACAGAAGCTCTATCATTGTAACCGGTAACAACTATAGATGTATTTAGAGAATTATGTAAATTCTTTAATAAAAGTCCTGAAATTTTTTGAGGAGTATTGCCCCCATCAGGAGCTTCGTTAATTAGCCTTTGACTTGTATTTAATAGAAAATCAGGATTTGCTTCAGGCAAAATTGTGGTCTCAAAGGCCAAAAGTAAGGACTGCTCAGCATGAAGTAGACGTAGTAAGAAAATAGCAAAATTATTTAAATCATCATCAGTTCTATTTTGATCCTCAAGATATTGAAGTAACTCTAGTACATTTTCAGCAATTTGGGGTTCTTGTCTATTACTAGCCCAACTGTTATCCAACTTTTGTGTTGCCTTAGCAATGTTTAGTGGTCCAGATTTACGATGAGGTAGGTTATTCTCAATTAAAAATTCTTTGATTGGACCTTCGAAAATTGCTCTTGGATTGCACTTGTAAAAATCTACTGAAGCTTTGAAATTTTGATCTATCTTCATCGCAACAATTACAACGAGTAAAATTTCACGGTATCCCCAAACACTTGTATTAAAAAGAGGGGTTAAAGAGTCAATATATTCTGAACTATCAATTACAATAGAATCATCCATGGCTTTTTTATAGAAGGTAGTTAATAGATTTTTTATTTTTGAATTTCTTGCTAAAACTGTTTTACTTTTTGCCATTAAAAGTCTCCTTAGAAATCATTAAACTATTATATCAAAAATTCTAAGCGATTACAAAAAGTGGTATAATGCTAATGTTAGCAGAATTAGTAACAAATATTTTTGTAGACTAAAAATATTTGTTCTGACAAAGAATTTGATTGAGGTACATAAATGAATTCTTCTCCTTTAGATAAATATATTTTTGATACCTACAATGAACAAATCATCAAAACTATAAAAGGGTTTATCTTAAATAATAAAGACAATACGGATTTATCTACTTATATGGTTCCAGAACCAAACGGATACATTGAGTTTGATGACTTTGAATTGTATCGGGTAAACTATGAAATAATAGAAAATGCTAAATTAAGTATTGAAATTATTGTAATTGCATATGTAGTCGTACGACAATATATAGCTGGTGAGATGGAGGTAGATACTAAGCCCAAATACACCTCCGTGTTTGCTGAAATAGTTCTAGACTCAGGCATTAAAAGTTTCAAGATCTATAATGCGGTATTTAAGTCTGATCAATATCGAACGTCTCAGAATCTACAGCTGAGTAAAGATTGGGTTCCATATATCAGAAAAAAAGATTTTGATAATTTAGCTGAAGAATTTTTGACGAAGTACTACCCACAAGCTCTTAAGCAACCTACTCCTATTTCAGTTGAATCGATTACGTCCGCTATGGGGTTAACAATACATCATGAAAAATTATCGGTAGATGATTCAATAATTGGCCAAATGGTGTTTAAAAATACTGTACTCGAAGTAATAGAAGATGGTAATTTAATTTCTAAACAATTTAATAAAGGGAGTATTTTGGTAGATAAGGATGTAGTCTTTAAGCGAAATGTAGGATCATTCAATAATACTGTAATCCATGAATGTGTTCATTGGGAATTTCACAAAATATTTCATGAAGTAAAAATGATACTTGATAAGGATCACTCATATGCTAGTAGCTGGACAGAAGAAAATTTTTCCGATTCTAGTATGTGGTCACCTCTTGATTGGATGGAATGGCATGCTAACGGTATTGCTCCTCGAATTCTTATGCCAAAAAAACAGACTAGAATTAAGATTAGAGAGTTATATCGAACATTGACTTTGGTAAATCCTGATATGAGTCGTTCTGAACTGGTACAAGAAGTGGTTGATAATCTTGCTGATTTCTTTAATGTATCTAAGCAGGCTGCGAAAATTCGAATGATTGACTTAGGTTTTAAAGAAGCAATCGGTGTCTATAATTATCTTGATGATCGGTATATGCACAACTTCGCTTTTGAATTAGAAGCTTTTGACAAGGGCAGTACCTACACCATAACTTCAAATGATTTGTGTTTTGAGTATTGTTTCAATGAAAGTTTTAGACAGGTTATTGATAAAAATAGATTTATGTATATTGATAATCATCTTTGTTTAAAAGACAAGAAGTATATTGAATTTACAAAAAAAGGACCAGTTATGACAGACTACGCCTATGAACATATGGATGAATGTTGTCTCCTGTTTAAGGTAAAATCAAAGAACAAAGGTACGATAACAGATGAATCTTACTACGATTATGTTTTAAATAGGGGGGTGACAAAAGAAAGTGATATTAAAGCGGATTTTGTTGACATTATTCAAAGTCCGCATTTAATGGCTCAGCTCCCCCCTACTGAAATGGTAAAACTTGCAAAAAGCATTTCTGATTTATTGAGGAGTTTACCTTTTGAGTTTTCAGGAACCTTACGTAGTCATAGAAAGCGAAAAAAATGTACTCAACCTTTCTTAGCAAATTTAGTTGGTATTTCAGACAGAACACTTAGAGATTATGAAACAGATGATGAAAATTTGCCGAAACTAGAATTAACATTAGCATTTTGTTTTGCTTTAAAGTTAGTACCACAATTAAGTGATGATATGCTAAAAAAGGCCGGTCATCAATTAACGATAGCACCTCACCATCAAATATACAGAATGTTACTGTCAACAAGTTATTATAAACCATTGTCGGAGATAAACTCTATACTTCAGGCGGCAGAATTGAAAACACTTTAGAAATTACAGATTTTTTCTGTAATTTTTTTATTTACCACCAAAAAAGCGGAAATTCAGTATCCGCTTTTTTGCTTAATATGGATATAAATTGATAGTTAAATTTTATGAAATCTAATTGTACTGGACTTAAATACCGGAAGTCTAGACTACATTTTTTTATCTTGCAAAATCCTCTATACTCAAATTGTAAAGATTAATCCTACATTTAGTTGTTACCCTTTAAATACTTTGTGAAGAAAATTGTAAAAATTTTACTTCACTCGGCTTTAACTGTATTTTTAGGGTTTGCAGTTCAGCGTATAAAGCCAGCTGACCATGATAAAGCAGAGGAAATGCTGATGTGGTCAGAAGTAAAATTTAATAACAGTATGTCATATCCACTTTCTCTGTTGTATGGAGAAAGCTGGTTTAAATATGACAATCAAAGACAAGACAAGTCAAAATACTACTAATCGTGATTTCTCATCTGAGAAAACCTATAACGATATTCCTTGTCCAGAGGGATACTTAACTGCACCTATTGTAGTTAAAAATAAACAAATGGTGAAGAGCAATCAGATGAATACCAATAACTTTAAAACTTGGAAGTTTGGTGGACATCCAGTCATCGTTGCATTTACAGTAGTTCCGGCAGAGGAATTTGAGAATATGATGAAAGTATTCAATATTGAAGTAAATGACTACCTCAGTCGTTACAAAAAAATGAAGAATACAGCTCTTTCGCTAGACCAATTCTATGAAGATATGTATGACGAAAATGATGAAGTGACTGGATTTGATCCTGCTATCTCAGAATCAGATGTTGAGAAATTGTTCTTGATGGCATCGTTAGATGAACTAATTTCTGAGGTTGAGAGAATGGATGCCCAGTGTGGTAAAGTTCTTCGATTGATTTATGCTAATATTTATATCAGTAAGAAAGAAATCATTGAAAAACTAGGTCTAGGCAAGAGTCGTGGATACGAAGTCATCAATACAGCCCATGCATTAGCTAAAGAAACCTACAAAAAGTTAAATTCATAATTTTTTAAGACCGCTATTTCAAAAATGAAGTAGCGGTCTTTTTTAGTCTTTTTGGTAAAACTGACATTCATATCCATCAGCCCTAAGGTTAATATCGTTTATCCAAGCTGGAGTATTTGCCATTAAAGCAGAAATTTCACCAACCATCTGGCTTGATTTAGCTTCAAGGATGACTTCATCATGAACGTGACCGACAATCTTTTCATTGCCTAACAATCGCATAGCATATGCTAATAAATCGCGACTTATGGCCTGGACAATATTCTCTACAAATTTTGGACCATAGCTTTCAATGCGATCCCATTTCTTACCTGTTGTAATTCCCTCGTATGTAACTGATTCACCACCAAATTGGTTCTCCCGCATTTTAGGTTTGACATAGGATAATTGACGACCAGACGGTAAGGTAATGAATAACAAGCTGCTCTTTACCTCAAAGATGATTCCATGGGTGGAAGTCTTGTTTCTTTGTTTAACGGCTGTTTTTACTGCTTTGTCCACATCCCACCAGAATAGAACTATATTGGGGTTAGACTGTCTCCATGCATCAACGAGGGGTTGGAGTTCATCCTCATTCAATCCCATATCAAGAGCACCCATTGCTTTTAACGCACCGACTGATCCGCCATAACCAAGAGCCAACTCTGCGATTTTTCCTTTCTGTCGCAAGTGACTATTGACTCCGTGTTTCTCTACAGGTACATGGAACATTTTGCTGGCGCTGGCACAGTAGATATCTTCGCCACGCTCAAATACTTTACTGCGCCAAGTCTCACCTGCAAGGTGGGAGAGTACACGCGCTTCGATGGCTGAAAAATCACAAACGATAAACTTCTTTCCAACACTTGGTACAAAAGCAGTTCGGATTAGCTGAGATAAAGTATCCTGTGTATCATAGAGTAATTCAACGCACTCTATGTCACCAGTTTTAAAGAGTGTTCTTGCTCCCTCTAGGTCACTCAAATGGTTCTGGGGTAGGTTTTGAAGTTGAACCAATCGGCCAGCCCAACGTCCAGTTCGGTTTGCTCCGTAGAACTGAAACATTCCTCTTGCACGTCCGTCCTTACAGATACAGTTCATCATGGCTTGGTACTTAGACACACTTGATTTGGCTGCCTTCTGACGGAGTCTGAGCACCCTAGCAGTCGTTTCATCAACCATTTTTAGGAGTTCATTAACTGCTTTCTTATCAAGTGAATCAGTCGTGACACCGTTGTCACGAAGCCAACCAATCATCTGTTGAACAGAGTTTGGATTATCTAAACAAGTCAGTTCTTTGAGTTCCGCTTGGATGTTGTCTTTACTCACTCGGTCAATCTCAAGTGCAGATTCGACAAAGGCTTTATCAATCTTGATACCTCTGTCGTTGATGATTTGGTCTTGATGGTATTCCTCCCAAATAAAGTCAGGAACAGGAAATTTCTTTAGTTTATCCTTGATAGCTAACTCGACCTCCACATCACGTTTATTATATAGGATGAAATCACTCCATTTATCTGGTGCGTGATGAGGAAAGTTACGGGTCCTACCTCCATTGACTTTAGTAGGCGGACAGGGTAAGCAGAAGTAGCGAATTAGGTCTTTTCCTGATGTGAGTTTTTGTTTGTCTAATCCAAGGATACTACCGACTCCTTCTAAGGATAATGGCAACCCCATATAGGCCGACCAAACCATGCTACACCGCCATGAAGTAGGAGAGAGGAAATTCAAATTCATTAACTCTGGGTGACGTTGCTTGAGCCAATTAGTGAAACAGACACGTTCAAAGCTGGCATTGAAAGCCCATTTGATAACCTTATCGGAAATAATATCTTCAATGATATCCTGAGGTAAATCCTCCTTTGTTAAATCATATACTGTTACTGGGCCATTGTCGACAGAAATCGCAACAAGTAAGATTTCAAAAGTATCATCTTCTGCGTAGCGATAGACACCTGACTTTCGTAAATCAACTTCTGAGTAGGTTTCAATATCAATGGATAGTTCTTTCATAGGCATATTCCTCCAAAATAAGGGCGATGATATAAACCACCACCCAAGTTATTATTTATGAGATTTATTTTTTCGTGATTTTCGTCTTTCTTTAATGTTGCCAATTGTGTCTGTGATAATGGTGAGCAACATACCGCAGGTGTAGCCGAGTAACATGCTAAAGCACATCTGCAACATAAAGTGTTCATATTCAGTCATTCTTTTTTCCTCCCCTTATTTAAAGCATTTCACATTTGGAAATAAGTGATGTAGTACCATTTTAGAAATATCCAAAAACCATTTAACTAAGGTAATCCAAGCGTAGGCCCAGATAGAAAATAGGATAGTCGCAACAGTTGCTTCAGAGATCAAATTTATCAAGTTATTTATTGTTGTCATTGTTTACCTCTTTTAAAATGAAATAGTGGGTGGGAAGTGAGTCCCACCCACTAAGCTAAATTAGTTCAAAAAATCATCATCATCTTCAGTCACAAAGTCATCCTCAGCACGAGTACGTCCACCGAGTGGCTCACCGTCACGCAACTTTTGAAGGTTGTTCAACCCACAAGCAATCCCCTTATTACCATTGGAGTTGAAGGCGTAGAAAGAGATGGATGCGCGACCATAGATACCAGAGTAGAGTTCTGCGGTATCAATAATTTCTTGGCGATTGGCATCGACTACACCCGGTTTATGTGGGGAGTTGGCATTCACGAAGTAGGCATTTTGATATGCCGCATCATCTGGACGCTCTAAGTCACCATCACGGAGTGGTGTCTTAATCACAGAGAGAGCTGGAACAGTCTTCCCATTGCCTTTGAGTTTAGATTCCCCCTCTTTATAGGCAAGTTCAATAGCTGCGTGGATTTTATCAATAGTAGCTGTATCATCTTTTGGAATAATAAGTGACACACTATACTTAGGCGTACCACCATTGATTGATTTCGGTTCGTTGGCATTCAAGTAGCTGAAGCGTGTGTTTGGACCAGTGATTACTTTTGTAGTTAGTGCATTTGTTGTCATAAGTTTATTCCTCTTTAAAATCATTTGTAGCTAGGTTCATTTCTTGACGACTGTCGTCAAGTGGAACGAGTTGTGGTTTACCGCTTGGTTTGAAGATAAGACCACCAAGCAGGTCATTGAATTGTTTCTTACCAAGCAGTTTAGTCATGGCAGTGATTGTTAAAAGTTTCTTCTCGTAAGGGTCAAGTCCGATGTCAAGGACAGCTTGAGCGACCTTACTTTCATCAGTGAACTTACGAGTAGAACGACCTTCAACCAGTTTATATCCCGGTATAATGCGCCCAGCAGTTGCCTCTTCAAAAGCATAGGCTTTGACATCATTGGCCCAGCTAGTGAGTTGGTCAATCTTAGGCAGAATCTCTGCGATGTCTTGAGCGTCTAAAGTGCTGGGATCTGCGAATTCCATTCTAGCGAGAGCTAGATTGTCCTCTGCTCGCTTACGGCAGACTGCTTTGAGTTTGCAGAATTGACAGTGTTTGCCAGACTGCATTTCTCCCTGCCCTTCATAGGCGAGTTGTGCTTTTGGAGCTAGTACCTTCTCAGCCCAATCTAGGAGCTCATCTTTAGTCATTTCAAAAGTAGAGATGTTGCCACGTCTTGGTTGGAAGATTGTCATGGTGGTTGACTCAATCTCATAGAGTTCCTCAAACATATCTAAAGCTCCCAAAGCGTAGCACATCATCTGTGCATTATGTTCAGCCGAGACAAGAACACCTAAACCGTGCTTGTAATCAATGACTTGAAGAAGTCCATCTGCGACAATCACACAGTCTCCTGTCCCGAAGCCGTCAGGCACCCATCTGGCAAAGTTGAGCCGTTGCTCAATGAGAATAAGTGGGTCTGGTGAGCGTGATTTGGCGATTTCAATCTGACCTAAGACATAGTCGCTATATTCTTCGGCATATTCCTGCATTTCCTCTGAGTAGTATTCCAAACTAGCAGTTGGGTCGCACACCTTTCTGCCAAGTGCTTTCTCTACAAGATAGGCACATAGCTCGTGAGCATCCGTTCCTTCTTTAGCAAAGGTACTTGTCTGATTAGGGATGTCTTCTGTTAGTCGCACACTGGGTGGACAAGCTATCCACCTACTGGCAGAAGATGCAGAGAGTAGAGCGTGGCTAGCCATGACCAATACCTCCAGCCTCTTCCATAACAGCACCGTAGTGTTTCTCATCTAAGGTAGATAGGGATTCCGCACCGTAGGCTTTCAGAAGGGCTTTGACTTCATTTTTAAAGCCGTCTTTTGCTTTAGTGGCTAAGACCTTACGAACATCTTCCTTAGTAAAGGTAGGAGCAGGTTGTTTATCTTCTACCTTAGTTTCTTTCGGACTAAGCAGGTCTTGAATTTCAAAACGGATGGCTTGATTACGTTCTGTGATTTCCAGAATGTTGCGGTTGTTCTGTTCTAACTCTGAAAGCAGACTAGCAATTTTTTTCATTTGACTCATGGTTGTCATCCTCCTTGATTTTAGTAGCGAGTCGCTTTGAGATGACGCTGATGGCGATTAAGGTATCAGCCAATTCTTCGTCATGGGTGACAGTTGTTGGTTTGTCAGTCATTTCTGTGACCTCCTCTATTTTTCTAAGAGAACCTCTCTCTATCTTACTAAGTAAGATAGAGAGAGGTTTTTCCGCTTTTCAAGAAAGTTTTTTATCATTTTTTATTTCAGCGGTTTTTTTATCCCTTACACCTTACTAAGTAACCGTGAGGATAATTTTTCCGCCTTTTGGACAAAAAAATTTTATTCAGAACAACTTATCGCCTAAATCAAAAAACAATCTTCCTAGGTATATAAAGGAAGATTATTTTTTTTTGAAAAAATTTTCGATTTGAGCGGAAAATCTGTCACCAACTCTACTTAGTAAGGTAGGAGGGGAAAACTCTCAACTCATTACTAAAAATGGAGGAATCAAATGCAATTAACATTATTTACCTCTGGACAGGCTGGAAATCAGACAACCACTGCCTACCCAAATCAAGTCATTGTGACTGATAAACAGACTTTAATCCAAGCAGTCCAGTTTGACCATGTAGCTGCGAGCTATCAAAACAACACGCGCTCCACCACAAACTTTCTTCAATCGGATGTTGTGGTCATGGATATTGATAATGACCACACAGAAAATCCAGATGAGTGGGTTACGGCAGAGATGCTGGAAGAACTTTTTGATGATTACCAGTTTGCCTTGGCAACTAGTCGTAATCATATGCTTATTAAAGGAACAAAGGCACCACGTCCAAAATTTCACATCTATTTTCCTATTGAATCAATCACTGATTCTCAAATCTATGTAGCACTCAAGGAGGAACTGGTCAACCGATATGGTTTCTTTGATGATAATGCCAAGGACGCAGCACGGTTCTTCTTTGGGAATCCGCAAGCAGAAGTTGTTTGGCATGATTCATGGCTAACCATTGATGACATCTTATCTAATGGTTCTGTTGATGAAGAAGAGGACTTTGATGCAGACTTCTACAAACCACCGACTGGGTCGATTACCCAAGGTAGTCGCAATAACACCATGTCCGTGTTTGCAGCTAAAATTCTTAAACGACTCGGTGTTACTCAAGAAGCTAGAGCAGGATTTGATGAACAAGCTGAAAAGTGTGAACCACCGTTGGATAAAGCGGAGTTAGATACCATCTGGGGCAGTGCAGTACGTTTTTACAATAAAACCATTAAAAGTTCTGAAGGTTATGTTTCGCCAGAACAGTTTAATCGAGAAACACTGAAACCAGATGACTATTCCGATGTCGGTGAAGCAGGAGTATTGGCTCGTGAGTATTGTGACAAATTAGCTTATACCAATGCGACTGATTATCTCTATTATGATGGATCGCACTGGCGAGAGAATAAGCAGTTGGCTCTAGGAGCAGTAGTCAGTTTTACTGATGAACAACTAGCTGAGGCGGAAAAGACCTTGGTGACAACAGAAAAGAGTCTTGTGTTAACTGGCATCGATGAATTGCTTGTGAAGGCTGGAGGCAAACGTCTTGAAAAGTCTATTCAGACATCTCTTCAATTGAAGTATTTCAAAGCCTATCTTGCTGCTAAAGAGTTTCACAAATTTGTCATGAAACACCGTGATTATAAAAATTTAATGGCGGTCTACAATACCGCCAAGCCAATGCTTACTGTTGAATTATCTGAATTAGATAGTGATGACATGTTGTTGAATACTCCTGAATCCACCTTTGATTTGCGAAAAGGACTAAATGGTCAACAATCTCATAATCCTCAAGACTATATCACCAAAATGACTTCAATATCTCCTAGTGATAAAGGTCAAGGCTTATGGCAGGAAACACTGGAAACTTTCTTCTGTGGGGATCAAGAGTTAATTGATTATGTCCAACAGATTATTGGGATGGTAGCCATTGGTAAAGTTTATCAAGAACATATGATTATTGCTTACGGTGGTGGTGCGAATGGCAAGTCTACCTTCTGGAATACTATCGCTCGTGTACTTGGAAGCTACTCAGGAAAGTTATCTGCGGATGCGCTTACCATGTCCAATCGACGAAACGTAAGCCCTGAGCTTGCGGAGCTAAAAGGGAAGCGACTAGTTATTGCTTCTGAGATGGCTGAAGGTATGCGACTTAATACTGCCGTTGTTAAACAAATTACATCAACTGATGAAATTCAAGCGGAAAAGAAGTATAAGGACCCGTTCCATTTTGTTCCTTCTCACACATTAGTGCTATACACCAATCATCTCCCAAAAGTTGGGGCAAATGATGATGGCACTTGGCGTCGGTTGGTTGTTGTACCTTTTAATGCCAAAATCACTGCAAGGTCAGACATCAAAAACTTTGCGGATTACTTGTACGATAATGCAGCTCCAGCTATTTTGTCGTGGATTATTGAAGGTGCGGATAAAGCCATTCAAGTTAATTTTAAAACGACAGTTCCATCGGCAGTATCGAAGTCTGTCAAAGCCTATCGTGAAGCTAACGATTGGTTGGGTCATTTTTTAAATGATTGCTGTGAAATTGACGATAGTTACACAGAGAAGTCTGGGGAACTCTATTCACAATATCGGGCTTATTGTCTTAAAAATATGGAGTACACCCGTAGCACGACAGATTTCTACGCAGCCCTTACGCAAGCAGGATACACTCGCAAGCGAACCAGTAAAGGAAATCTGATTCTTGGTCTGAAACTGACTGATGATGACAATGACTTCTTAGATTGAGTCAAAAATTGACTGACATTAAAAGAACTCGACTTACACATCAAAGGGAGAGTGAAAAAAGGTTAGTGCTGGTCATTGGAGTCTATTATCAAAGTTTTATGTATTCATGACTAAAAAGATGTTTGTATTAAGCAACATGACCAGCATTTTTAGATTTAGTGTAGGTCTATTATGGTCTTTTCTAAAAGTCTCTATAGTAAAAAATTCTATATAAAAAAGCCTATAGGGAAAGTTTAGGAAATGAGTGCCTTAGACCTACACACTATTTTTGAAGAGGTAAAAGAATGCTAGAAAAAACAATAGAACAGGACTTGGTGAACCAAGTCAAAAAACGTGGTGGGATTTGTCCTAAGTGGGTGTCACCAAGTTTTGCTGGTGTGCCAGATAGGCTCGTCTTTCTCCCTGATGGGAAGTTTGGCATGGTGGAAGTGAAGCGACCTAAAGGTAAACCACGAGCCTTACAGATATCAAGGCATAAGCTACTCAAGAGGTTAGGCTTCACCGTCTATGTTCTCGATGGGTTAGAACAGATTGGAGGAATGTTAGATGCAATTGAGTCTACATGAATATCAAGAAGTCGCCAAAGACTTCATCATTGACCATCCAAATGCAGCAGTCATCCTAGACATGGGGATGGGGAAAACGGCAACAACCCTCTCAGCGATAGATGAGCTAATCTACGACCGCTTTGAGGTGACAAAGGTCTTGGTTATTGCCCCACTTCGAGTCGCAAGCACAGTCTGGAGTGATGAGATTGAGCAATGGGCTGAGTTGAAACACTTACGCTATTCAAAAATTATCGGCACACCCAAACAACGGCTTGAGGCACTTCAAACTGATGCGGATATCTATATTGTTAATCGAGAAAACCTTCCGTGGTTGGTAGAACAATGCCACCCCTACTTCAAATGGGACATGGTAGTGATTGATGAATTGAGTTCGTTCAAGTCTTGGAAGAGCAAGCGATTCAAGGCATTCATGATCATGCGTCCATTTATGAAACGTGTCGTAGGACTAACAGGAACACCAAGTTCTAATGGATTGATGGACTTATTCGCAGAGTTCAAGGTCATTGATGGTGGGGAGCGTTTGGGCTATTTCATTACGGAGTACCGCAATCGCTACTTCCGTGAGGGATATGGTCAAGGTCATGTGGTCTATGAGTATATCCCTATGAATTTTGCGGAAGCACAAATTTATGACAAAATCTCTGATATCACCATTTCCATGAAAGCCTTAGACTATTTGGATATGCCAGAGTTAATCACCACGCGCTACCTTGTTAAAATGACAGACAAAGAAACCAAGGTTTATAAATCCATGAGTCGTGACATGGTACTCCCTTACTTGGAGGATGATGACATTACAGCTTCGAGTGCTGCAAGTCTTTCTCAAAAACTCTGTCAGATGTCAAATGGTGCAGTTTACTCTGATAACAAGGAGGCAGTGACTATCCATAATCAAAAGTTAGATGCTCTTGAGGATATTGTTGAAGCAGCTAATGGTGAGCCACTCTTATTGGCATACTGGTTTAAACATGACTACGAGCGGATTGTTGAGCAACTGGAAAAATTAAAGGTCAATTTCAAACCCCTCAAAGAGGAATCAGATATTCGTGACTGGAATGCTGGCAAGATTACGGTTGGACTCATTCATCCAGCCAGTAGTGGTCATGGACTCAACCTTCAAAGAGGTGGACATCACTTAGTTTGGTTCAGCTTACCATGGTCATTAGAACTCTACCAACAGACCAATGCTCGCTTGTGGCGACAAGGGCAGCGTTCAGGAACTGTTGTGATTCAACACATTGTTACTGAAGGTACGATTGACGAAGACATTTTAAAAGCTCTGGCCGATAAGGATGATGCTCAGGAGCGACTTATTAAGGCGGTGAAAGCACAGGTAGGAGGATACCTATGACGGATAAAGTGGAATATATTGCTAAGCATTACCGTGATATGAAAATCAAATTGAGTTTGGTCCAAAATAAACTGTTAAACTATTGCCCCATTTCAGAGGAGAGTGTCATTCAATCTCTTGTCTTTGAAAAAAATGAGCAAGAGAAAGTGAGCAAAACCAAGACCTATGATCGGAGTGAGCTGATTGCTCTTAGCTTCAGGGAAAAGCAAGAACAAGAAAATCAAGAGTATTTGAGTAGTTTGCTTAATACCTATTATTGCTTAAAAGTTGACCTTGAGTACTTTGAACTTGTCATGGACTTGTTGCCAGATGATTTAAAGCCTCTGGCTGCAGATTTAATTTACTTAGGCAAGAGTTGGACAGAGCTAGAGGAGGCTTATCAAATGAGTCATTCAACCCTTGCTTATCGCAGACGTAAGATTCTCAAACAGATACGGAAATGTTATCACTGGATGTCTAAAAGTCTTGAACTCAGGGTGGAGGATTATCATATTCCTATCTAGCTTTTACAGTTTGTACTAAATTGGTACTGAATTCGTACCAAATTTGTACCAAAGTTGTACCGATTTGGTACTGATTTTCAACCTAGACCTGTGCTATACTTAAGATGTCGAAAAGTGTAAAGAATTCTCCAGTTATGACTGGCTATTCCTTGGTTTGTACGGTAATATACAGATACAAAAACAAGAGGAGGTCAACACCATGACCAAAGAAGAAATTTTAACCAACATCGCAAAGGAACGCATTGGAGCAGAAACCTTGGAAACAAGGAACAGCGATAGACTAGATTTTTACGACATTAGCGTTTGGGCATTGAAAGAGATGCTTGAACAAGCCTACGAGGCAGGAAGACAAGCCAAATAAAACCAAAGGGTAGCCCAAGAAAGGGTTGCCTTTTTTCGTGGAGGAAAACATGATTTTTACCAGTGAACAAGTATCTATGGGACACCCAGATAAGATTTGTGATCAGATTTCAGATGCTATTTTGACTGACTGTCTAAAGCATGACAAAGCAAGCCGAGTAGCTGTTGAAACCTTAATCAAGGATGACAAGGTTATCGTTGCAGGTGAAGTCACTACCAATCATCACTATGACACTATGGCTATTGTGAAGTCTGTACTTGAACCGTTGGGAATGTTGAAGTTCAATCTGATTGATTTGATTGGGAAACAGTCAAGAGATATTGCACAAGGTGTTGATATCGGTGGTGCAGGTGACCAAGGTTTGATGTTCGGATATGCAACTAATGAAACAAAGGAGTTTCTGCCATTACCTTATGTTCTGGCAACCAAGGCTCTGTTGAAGTTGAAAGACCTCAATCATCCTTTACTTGATTTAGATGCTAAAGCACAAGTCTCTTATGACTATGACAAGAATCGGATTGATACTTTTTTGATTTCTACACAACATAAGGAGGAAGCAAGTCTTGCTATGGTTACAGGTATTGTCAGTCAGGTCATGCTTGAAGTCGCAAAGGACTACAAACTCAACACCGACTTTAAGATGTTAGTCAATCCTACTGGTCGTTTTGTTTTAGGTGGTAGCTTTGCGGATGCTGGAGTGACTGGACGGAAGATTATTGCGGATACCTATGGTGGTCTTTGTCGTCACGGAGGTGGTGCTTTCTCAGGGAAAGACCCAAGTAAGGTTGACCGCTCTGGCGCATACATGGCGAGAAAGATTACTTGTGACCTTGTTCGAGAAAAGATTGCCAAACGTTGTGAAGTTCAAATTGCCTATGCGATTGGTAAGAAAGAACCAGTGTCTATTTTTGTGAATACCTTTGGCACAAGTGATTACTCAGATGACAGTATCGTTGAGATGATTCGTGTTCGTTATGATTTATCACCACGAGGAATTATTAAAGAGTTAGACTTGATGAACGTGGACTACACCAAGACCACTTGTTATGGTCACTTCGGTAAGGCTGACCTTCCTTGGGAAATGTAGGTGATGAAATGCCAAGACGACCTAACTTACCCTGCAAGCATAACAATTGTAAACACCTCGTTCCTTACGGTAAACAGTACTGTGACGAACACGCAAAGGAACACATCCATGATGTCAAGTCAACTAGTGAGAAAGGTTACACCTCCAAGTGGAACAAGGCAAGGACTCGTTTCCTTCGTAAGCATCCCTTGTGCGAGCACTGCTTGAAAAAGAACCTCTACACCAAGGCTGTGGTGGTTGATCATATAGCACCTCACCGAGGTGATGAAATACTTTTCTGGGCCGAGAACAACTGGCAAGCTCTATGCAAGTCCTGTCATGATCGAAAGACTATGACGACAGACAGGTATCAAGTTTATAAATACTGACCTCTAGGGGGGATAAAATCTCTACAAACCGCATGGTTAAAAGACCGGCGCCCCCTCAAACGTGAAAAATCGCAAAATTCAAAGGGGGTATACCCTTTTTATACGCTATATTAGCCAACTCCTTGTATATCAAGGTGTTTTTGCTTTTTACTTTTCGTTTACCATACCCAAATAACCTGCTTTTAAGTATAAAAAGTAGTTGAAAAATTTGATATAAATGGGGAGTTTTACCCTTTTGGAAAGGAAAGAGATGTACAGATGGATAATTTTCAACGTGATCAAATTAGAAAGTTACGGTCTCAAGGCCTAGGCTATAGAATTATAGGGAAGATGGTTGGATTAACAAGAGATTCAGTAAGGAATTACTGCAAGAGGAATCCTGATTTATTTGGATATGGTAAAGCAGTTAAACAGATGCTTGAAGATAAAATTTCTGACCAGCCTAAATGTTTAGAGTGCCAGAACAATTTTGAGTTAAATCATAAAGGACGAACCAAAAAGTTCTGTTCAGATAGTTGTCGTCGTATGTATTGGGTAAAGCAGCATCCAGAAAAAGCGGATAGCCATGTTTGTGAACTGTGCGGTAAGACCTTCACAGCTTACGGTAGCCCTACAAGAAAATATTGCAGCAGAACTTGCGCGAGAACATCACGGAGGACATGATGACGAAAGAAAGTATGACGTGGTTAACCTTACCAGTTGACCAACTTAATCCAGCTAGCTATAACCCACGGAAGGCTCTCAAAAAGGGGGACAAGGAATACGAAAAAATTAAACGGTCAATTCAAGAGTTTGGTTATGTCGAACCTATCATTGTCAACTATGATATGACTATCATTGGTGGTCATCAACGACTGACGGTCTTGAAGGACTTGGGCTTTACAGAAGTACAGTGCGTTCAAGTCCATATTGAAGATGAGAATAAGGTTAAGGCACTGAACGTTGCACTAAACAAAATCACAGGTAGCTGGAATGAAGAGTTGCTTGCGGATTTAATGTTGGACTTACAAGAAGCCACCTTTGATACAGACCTAACTGGTTTTGAGTTTCCGGAAATTGACCAACTCTTTTCTAAGGTCCATAACAAGGAAGTCAAAGAAGATGACTTTGATGTGGATGAAGAACTCAAGAAACCAACGGTTGCTAAACAAGGTGACATTTGGCACTTAGGAAAACATCGAGTCATTTGTGGTGACTCTACCTTACCAGAGACTTACACCTCATTGATGGGGGATAAGAAAGCTAACTTGGTTTTAACAGACCCACCTTATAATGTCAATGTGGAAGAGACAGCAGGTAAAATCAAGAACGACAACATGAGTGATTCTGACTTTTATAAGTTCTTGTTTGCTATGTTCGTTAATGTTGAACAGAACATGGAGTCCGATGCCTCTATTTATGTTTTTCATGCTGATACTGAAGGATATAACTTCCGTAAGGCGTTTAAAGATGCAGGCTTTTACTTGAGTGGATGCTGCATCTGGAAAAAGAACTCACTTGTTCTTGGTCGCAGCCCTTATCAGTGGCAGCATGAACCTTGTCTCTTTGGTTGGAAGAACAAAGGAAAACACCAATGGTTCTCTGACCGGAAACAAACAACTATCTGGGAGTATGACCGACCTAAGTCCAGTAAAGACCATCCAACCATGAAACCAGTTCAATTGATGGCTTATCCCATTCAAAACTCATCTATGCGTGGAACATTAGTCCTTGATCCTTTCCTTGGAAGTGGGTCAACACTAATGGCTTGTGAAGAAACAGGTCGGATTTGTTATGGTATCGAATTGGATGAAAAGTTTGTGGATGTGATTGTGAAACGTTACTATGAGGCAACTGGTGACCAATCAATCAAAGTTGTGCGAGATGGTAAGGAAATCAAATACTCAGAGTTAGTTGAGGTGACAGTATGACCCAATTGACTTTTATTGATTTCTTCGCAGGTATTGGAGGATTTAGACGTGGACTTGAGTTAGCTGGCATGACCTGCATTGGTTATTGCGAAAAGGACAAGTTTGCGGTGAAGAGTTACCAAGCTATGTATGATGCGGAAGGAGAATGGTTTAGAGATGACATTACAACACTCAAGGCAACTGACATTCCAAAAGCAGATATATGGACTGCGGGAAGTCCTTGCCAAAATGTGTCTATCGCAGGAAAGCGAGCTGGACTACGAGCTGAAAGAAGTGGACTCTTTTTTACACTCGTTGACCTTCTCAAGAGCCAAAGTGAAGAAGATAAGCCCGAGTGGCTCATCCTTGAGAATGTTAAGGGACTTTTATCAAGTCGCAGAGGAGTCGATTTTCTCGACTATCTCCTTGAACTGGACGAAGCAGGGTATGACCTTGAATGGCAAGTGTTCAATTCTAAAGATTACGGAGTTCCCCAAAACAGAGAACGTGTCTACACTATCGGACATCTTAGAAGCAGAGGTCGACGACAAGTATTACCTCTCCAGCCAGAAAGCAGTGGCAATCTTAAGCAACTTGTAGGTGGTATGCAGTCCTACTGTGTTTATGGTACGGATGGCATTTCCACAACTCTGGTTGGCACTGGTGGCGGTGTTGGGGCAAAAACAGGGCTTTACTTGATTGACCAATCCATAACTAAGCCAAAGGTAACAGACCAAGCACGTTGCATCACTGCCCGTTACACGGCGGGTTCTACTAAGAGGACAGCGATGAACTCAGGTGTGTTGGAGGTTCAGCCTATCTTAACCCCAGACCGAGTAAACAAACGTCAAAATGGTAGACGACTAAAAGACGACGATGAGCCTATGTTTACTTTAACCTTACAAGACCGACATGGAGTCCTTGAAGGAATAAAGGTTCGTAATGGAACAAAGCAAGGCTCCCAAGTGGCAGAACTCGGTGATTCGGTTGACCTATCTTATCCAGCTTCTCAAACAAGGCGAGCTAGAGTTGGTAAAGGTATTGCTCATAACCTCTCTTGTAGTGGTCAAATGGGAGCAGTAGTCTGGAATGGTCGAATGGTTAAAATCAGACGGTTGACACCTCGTGAGTGTTTTAGACTTCAAGGGTTCACCGATGACCTCTTCGAGAAAGCACAAGCCGTTAACTCTGATGCCCAACTCTATAAACAAGCAGGTAATGGTGTAACCGTAAACGTTGCTTATGCGATTGGAAAAGCTATTCTTTCTTGCTAAAATCTTCGCTAATGACTGGATAGTGTTTGGTACTAGTGGTAACATACAGCTACCAAAAAGAAAGAGGCTTCACAATGAATAATGGTGCAAAAGAAAGAGTTGAACGTTTATACCCTGTAGGCTGTCGAGTTAAACTACTTGAAATGGATGATCCATTTCCACCACCTATTGGAATGCTTGGAACTGTCTATGGACACGATGACCTAGCTTCAGTTTTGGTTCATTGGGATAATGGCAGTAGTCTGAGTGTCGTCTATGGTGTGGATAGAATAAATCGAGTAGAGTAGAACATGACATTTGAACAATTACAATAAACCGAAAGGGTTTCGCAAGAGCCCTTTTTGCGTGTCAGAAAAATGGAAGATAGGAGGTGAGCGGCCTGGCACAACGTGGACGTAAACCAAAACCAACTGGTTTAAAAGTTCTTGAAGGTAACCCAGGTAAGCGTCCTCTCAACCATAAAGAACCTAAACCAACTAAGAAATCTCCTCGATGCCCATCGTGGTTAGAAGAGGATGCCAAGAAAGAATGGAAACGCATGAGTAAGGTGCTCGAGTCCATGGGTCTTTTGACAGATATGGATATGACGGCTTTTGCAGGATACTGCCAAGCCTATGCTAGATGGAAAGAGGCAGAAGAGTTCCTAACGAAACATGGATCTATTATCAAAACACCTAACGGCTACCTCCAGCAGGTTCCACAAGTTTCCATTGCTCAAACCAACATGAAAATCATGCTCAAGTTCTCCGAGCAGTTTGGTCTAACCCCTTCTGCAAGAAGTCGAATACAGGCTGATAGTAGTGATGGAGAACAAGATGAAATGGAAAGTCTATTGAGGGAGGTATAGAATGTCTTATCACTATCAACCAAGTCCTTTTATGTTGCCAACCTCACACTATGATGAGAAGAAGGCAGACAGGGCGGTAGTCTTTATCCAAAATCTGAAACACACAAAAGGGAAATGGGCAGGTAAGCACTTTTTACTCTTACCATGGCAGGAACAGATTATTCGTGACTTGTTTGGAATTGTGAAAGAGGATGGAAACAGACAGTTTCTCTCCGCTTATGTAGAGATTCCAAAGAAAAATGGTAAGAGTGAACTCGCAGCTGCGATTGCCCTTTATCTTCTTTATGCGGATGGTGAAGCCAGTGCTGAAGTTTACGGTGCAGCCTGTGATAGAAACCAAGCCTCCATTGTATTTGATGTTGCCAAACAAATGGTTGGAATGTCAAACCCACTAAACAAACGCTCCAAAATCATGGGTGCAACTAAACGCATTGTCAATTACAACAATGCAGGTTTTTACCAAGTGCTATCTGCGGAGACTGGGACAAAGCATGGACTTAATGTATCAGGACTTGTCTTTGATGAAATCCATGCTCAACCCAACCGCCATCTCTATGATGTTCTTACCAAAGGTTCTGGTGATGCGCGTGAACAACCTCTGTTCTTTATCATCACTACCGCAGGAACTGACAAAAACTCTATCTGTTATGAACTTCATACAAAGGCACTAGACATCTTATCTGGACGAAAGAAAGATGAAACTTTCTATCCAGTCGTTTATGGCCTAGCTAACGATGAGGATTGGCAAGATGAAGAAAATTGGTATAAGGCTAACCCATCATTGGGCCACACCATTCAAATTGACCGAGTGCGTGAAGCCTATCGAAATGCGATAGATAATCCAGCTGAGGAAAATGTCTTTAAACAACTCCGTCTCAATATGTGGACGAGTTCAACCGTGACGTGGATTGCGGAACATGTCTATGATAAAGGTAATCTACCGATTGACGAAACAAGTCTCTTAGGAAGAGAGTGCTATGCAGGACTTGACTTATCAAGTACATCTGACATTACTGCCTTTGTTTTAGTGTTTCCACCACGGACGGAAGATGAATCTTACATTGTCTTGCCGTACTTTTGGTTGCCAGAAGAAACGCTACCTTTGAGGTGTAGGCGTGACCATGTTCTTTATGATGTTTGGGAACACCAAGGCTATCTCAAAACAACCGAGGGTAATGTGGTGCATTATGGCTTTATTGAGCGTTTCATTGAAGACTTATCGACTAAGTTTAATATCAAAGAAATAGCCTATGACCGTTGGAATGCGACGCAGATGGTTCAAAATTTGGAAGATATGGGGTTAACTGTAGTGCCATTTGGTCAGGGATATAAAGATATGTCACCGCCATCCAAGGAGTTCTACAAACTCATGATGGAGGGCAGAGTCACACACGCTGGTCATCCAGTCTTGAAATGGATGGCTCAAAATGTGGTCATGAGACAAGACCCAGCTGGTAACATTAAGCCAGACAAAGAGAAGTCAGTCGATAAGATTGATGGCATTGTAGCTCTCATTATGGGGCTAGACCGTTGTATCCGTCACAAAGGTGATGATGGCAGTATTTATGACCAACGAGGAATTTTGAGTTTTTAGAAGGAGGTTCTATGGGAATCTTAGAATTGATTGGATTAAAGAGGGCAAGAGACAAACCGGCCAACTCGTATGAGGGGTCGGATTTTTCATATCTTTTTGGACGAACCACATCTGGTAAGAATGTTAATGAAATGACAGCTCTTCAAACGACTGCAGTCTATGCCTGTGTGCGAATTTTAGCTGAAGCGATTGCTAGCCTCCCTATCCATGTTTACAGGCATACGGATGAAGGCAAGGAACAAGATGTTAATCATCAGCTCTATTACCTACTTCATGATGAACCAAATCCAGACATGACATCCTTTGTCTTTCGTGAGACACTCATGAGTCATCTTTTGATTTGGGGTAATGCTTATGCCCAGATTATTCGTGATGGGAGAGGGCAGGTCTTAGCCTTGTATCCCTTGCTACCAGACAGGGTGTCCGTCAAGCGAGATGATAAGGGTGAACTCTACTATGTATATCAACGGAGTGAAGAGGATAACCCAAACTTTAAGAACAAGGGCAATATCATTCTCAAGAATAGTGAAGTGCTTCATGTACCTGGCCTTGGCTTTGATGGTCTAATTGGTTATTCACCGATTGCTATGGCAAAAAATGCCGTTGGTATGACCTTGGCGACTGAAGAGTATGGTGCATCATTCTTTGCGAACGGTGCGAATCCCGGAGGTGTTTTGGAACATCCCGGTATTCTCAAAGACCCCAGTAAGGTTAGAGAGTCGTGGAATCAAGTCTATCAAGGCACAAACAATAGCCATAAAGTTGCTGTCCTTGAAGAAGGCATGAGCTATAAGACTATTGGGATTCCACCCAATGAAGCCCAGTTCTTAGAGACACGTAAGTTTCAAATCAATGAAATTGCAAGACTCTATCGGATACCACCTCATATGGTCGGTGACTTGGAGAAATCTTCCTTTTCAAATATCGAACAACAGTCCTTGGAGTTTGTGAAGTACACGCTAGACCCATGGGTAGTTCGATTTGAACAAGCCTTTCAAAAAGCTCTGCTCTTACCTGATGAGAAGAAGAATTATTTTATCAAATTCAATGTGGATGGCTTGTTAAGAGGGGACTATCAGAGTCGGATGAATGGCTATGCCATAGGCCGTCAAAATGGTTGGTTGTCAACAAATGATATTAGACGCTTAGAGGACATGAACCCACTTTCAAAAGAAGAAGGTGGTGACCTTTACTTGGTCAATGGCAACATGACCAAGTTAGAAGACGCAGGAGGTTTTATCAAAGATGCGTAAATTTTGGAATTGGGTCAAAAATGAGGGGGAACGAACCCTCTTTTTAAATGGTGTGATTGCCAGTGAATCTTGGTTTGGGGATGAGGTAACTCCTCAACTCTTTAAAGATGAACTGCTTTCAGAACAAGGAGATATCACGCTTTGGATTAATAGCCCAGGTGGAGATGTCTTTGCGGCTGCTCAGATTTATAACATGTTAATGGATTATAAAGGAGCAGTCACCGTAAACATTGATGGCATTGCGGCTAGTGCAGCATCTGTCATTGCCATGGCTGGAACAATTGTAAACATGAGTCCAGTCTCTATGATGATGATTCATAATCCGGCCACTTTTGTGAGTGGTGACAAACGTGAGATGGAAAAAGCTATTCAGCTCCTAAATGAAGTGAAGGAGTCGATTATCAACGCTTATGAGATTAAGACATCTCTAAGTCGTCAGAAACTCTCAAACCTCATGGATGGAGAGACTTGGCTCAATGCAAAGAAAGCAGTTGAGTTAGGTTTTGCGGATCAGATTATCTTCGATGGCACTCATGACAATGATGAGCCACAAGATGCCTATGCATTTTCAATGCAGACAGTAACCAATCAAGTGGTCGCCAAGTGTGAACAGTTGATAGATAAACCCAAGGTTGCAGTAAGCACCTTGGAAAAACGACTACAGTTATTAAAACCCTAGGAGGACATTTATACTATGGACACAATCTTAGAACTACGAGAAAAACGTGCCAAGGCTTGGGATAAAGCCAAGAACTTCTTAGATTCATGTCGTGATGAAAAGGGCATGATTTCACAGGAAGATAGTGAACGCTACGATAAGTTGGAACAAGAAGTGGTTGATCTTGGAAAAGAGATTGACCGTTTGGAACGCCAAGAACGTATTGAGCGTGAACTGTCACAAGCAACTAGCGCAGCTATTGTCTCTCAACCACGAACTGATGCCGGTGGTGATGAGAAGACAGGTACGGCTTCAACTGTTTACAACCAATCATTCTGGAAAAATGTGCGTCAAAAGAATTTCTTTGACGTTAATAATACCTTGAACATTGGGAATGATGGTCAAGGTGGTTACTTGGTACCTGATGAATACGAGAACCGCTTGATTAAGGCTCTTGAAGAGGAGAACTTCTTCCGTCGTTTGGCAACCATTATCAAGACCTCAAATGGTGAGCGCAAGATTCCAGTGGTGACAGGTCATGGTACGGCTGCGTGGATGGATGAAAATGGTACTTACCCAGAGAGTGAAGAAACCTTTGGCCAAGTGACTCTTGGTGCTTACAAGGTTGGGACAGCTATCAAGATTTCAGAGGAGTTGATTCATGACTCTGTCTTTGATCTTGAATCTTATATGGCAGAAGAATTTGCTCGCCGTATTGGTTCAAAAGAAGAAGAGGCATTCCTGATTGGGGATGGTTCTGGTAAACCAACAGGTGTTTTCCATACGGTTACTGAAGGAGTGACAACAGCAGGGAATACGATTACGTTTGATGATGTCATGGATCTCTATCATTCCCTCAAGTCCCCATATCGTAAAAATGCTGTTTGGATTCTCAATGATTCTACTGTCAAGGCTCTGCGTAAGTTGAAGGACAACAACGGAAATTACATCTGGCAACCTTCTGTTCAGGTAGGTGTGCCCGACATGATTTTGAACCGCCCCTACTATACGTCAAGTTATGCCCCAGAAATCGCATCAGGGAATAAGGTACTTGCCTTCGGTGACTTCTCTCATTATTGGATTAGTGACCGTCAAGGACGTTCCTTCAAACGTCTGAACGAGTTGTATGCGACTAGTGGTCAAGTTGGATTCTTGGGTAGCCAACGTGTGGATGGGAAATTGGTTCTTACTGAAGCTGTCAAAGTGCTCACCATGAAAGGGTAAGATATGCTTACGCTTTTAGAAGCTAAAATCTATCTACGAGTTGATACTTCTGAGGAAGATGATTTGATAAAAGTCTTGATTGCAACGAGTGAAGAACTCTGCAAAGACGTATTGCGAGTGGATGAGTTGGTGGATACACCGCTTATTCGCTCCGCAATGCTCTATGCGTTAGCTTATCTTTTCGAGCACCGAGAAGAGGCTAACCATCATGATTTGAAAGAGACCCTCTATCATCTGTTGGGTGGTTTGCGAAAAGAGGTGTTTTAAATGAAAATTGCCCCTTTAAACCGGCGAGTTCTTTTCAAGAAACGTGTGATTACTCAAGATGATATTGGTAACGAAACAAGTCAGTTTACTGATTTATTTTCACGGTGGGCTAGTGTGAATCAAGCAAATAGTGATGAGATATTTGAAGTGGGTCAAACGAAACGAAAACTACAGCTGATAGTCACTCTTAGATATGATTCAGAAGTCGCCACACTTGATACCACCAATACAAAACTCATCTTTCAAGGGAAATCGTTTAATATTCTTTCAATTGACCATGTCTTTTTTGAAAAGAAAATGGTCAAATGTCGAGTGGAGGAAGAGCCATGAGAGATGATGAACTGAGTAGGGCTATTGAAAAGGAGCTAGAGGAATACTTGCATCAAACAACAGAGACGGTAGTTGAAGCCGTCGATGCTGTAACGGACGAGGCCATTGCGACTCTAAAATCTACATCGCCCAAGCGGAGTGGTCGCTATGTGAGAGGGTGGACTTCAAAGGAAACGAGTAGCACGTCCACTGGTAAAACGAAAACGATTCATAATCGGACACCAGGCCTAACTCATCTACTTGAGAATGGCTATGCCAAACAAAATGGTGGTCGAGTTTCCGGGCGTCCTCATATTGGACCCGTTGAACAAAAAGCAGTTCAAGCTTTGGAGAAGAGAATTAGAGGTAAGCTATGAACGAAAAGGAGTTTTTTAAACAGCTAAAAGCCTTAAATCTTCCGATTGCTTATCATCACTTCGAAGAAGGTCACAGTCCAAGTCCGCCTTTTATGGTTTATTATAGTCCGCAATCAGAAAACTTTGGGGCAGACAATCAGGTTTACCATAAGGGCGCGCAATTCATTCTTGAACTTTACACAAGGAAGAAAGACTTTTATGTTGAAGAGAAGATTGAAGCTTTTCTGATGGAGCAACATTTGTTTTTTGACAAGGTTGAAACTTATATTGATACCGAGCAACTTTATCAGGTTGCTTTTCATTTTGCATTTTAAGAAGGAGAAAATATGGCTGAAAAAAATAAAGTCACGTTTGGTCTACAAGATGTCCACTGGGCAGAAGTCACAACGGAAGGGAGTGACGGAGCCTTAACCTATGGGAATGTTGAACGATTAAGAGGTGCTGCAGAGTTGACACTTGAAGCAACAGGAGATTCTGGTTCCTATAAAGCGGATAATATCAACTTTTATACGACCGAATCCAATGATGGTTATAGTGGAACTTTGAAGGTTGCCCTTTTAACACAAGAATTCTTAACTCGAGTGTTAGGGGAAACATTAGATGACACCAATAAGGTGATTACGGAATCATCCAATGCGACTCGGAAAAACTTCGCATTAATGTTCCGTTTCGAAGGGGATAAGAAGGAGACACTTCATGTCCTCTATTATTGTTATGCCTCTCGACCAACAGTAGGCTCAAAAACCAAGAATGGTAGTGATATCAATGAAGTGGAATTGAAATTCACAGCCAGTCCACGTCCACTTGATCAGGTGGTTCGTCGTCGGACAACAGAAGAGACCCCCGAAACAGTGAAGAAAAATTGGTTTAAGTCTGTATATGAGCCAACTGTCGCAAGTGGAGGTAGTCGTACATGAGAAAACAGGTGACGATTTGTGGGAAAGTTTACCCACTAGCAAGTAATGCTTACACACCGATTGCCTATAAAGAACAATTCGGTAAAGATTACTTTCAAGACCTCTTTCAAATGATTAATGCCAAGTCTATTTTAGACCAACTTAATCAGTTAGAAGAAGGAGAGGAGCTAACCGCACAAAATATGGATGTCTCTATTCTTTCTGATTTCGATATGACCTTCTTTCATCGACTATTTTGGGTATTTGCCAAATCAGCCAATCCACGGGTGAAAGCATTTGATGTTTTCTTTATGGAGATGGAAGAGTTTCCGATTCAGGAGATTGGACCAGTCTTGATGGAGATGTTAAATCAAGGAATGTCGACTCGAAAAAAGTCGATGAAACCGATGAAGCGAGTGAAGAAATCTTCACGGTAGAAAGCTACTTGTCTTGTTGCAAGGAGACTGGACTGTCTATAAATGATTTAAAGTACATCTCCATTGGAATGGCATTGGATTATCAAACGGATTATGTCGCCTTGCGCTCGGACAAATCACAAACTAGACGAGCAACCCAAGCTGATTTTGATAACTTTTAGAGAAAGGAGGGAGTGTCATGGCTGGTAACATCAAAGGTATTACGATTGAGATTGGTGGTGACACCCAACCGTTACAACGGGCCTTAAAGGGAATTAATAAAGAAGCAGCAGAATCCACTAAAGAGCTGAAACAAATTGATAGAGCCTTAAAGTTTGATACTGGTAATGTCACTCTCCTTACTCAAAAGCAAGAGGTGCTTTCTAAACAGATTGCGACTACAAAAGAGAAACTAGAAACCTTACGTCAGGCACAAAGTCAGGTTGAAGCGCAATTCCAACGTGGGGATATTGGTGCAGAACAATATCGAGCATTCCAACGTGAAGTTGAGACAACACAAAATGTCCTAAAAAGCTATGAAACAAAACTTGAAGGAGTTAATCGAGCGCTTGATTCTCACGGAAACACAGTTGAAAGCAACCGGTCGAAATTAAACGGTTTAGAAACTGAACAGACCCAATTAGCATCAGAGAGTGAGAAACTCAATTCAACCTTTCGTTTGCAAGAGAGTCAGCTTGGTTCAAATGCTTCAGAGTCTGAAAAATTAGCCTTAGCACAAAGAAGAATTGCTAGTCAGTCAGAACTCGTTGAGCGTCAAATTGCGAATTTAGAACGTCAGTTAGAACTAACCAAATCAGAATATGGCGAGAATTCTGTCGAAGCCAATCGGCTTGAGAAAACACTCAACGATACTAAGACAGCCTATAACAATCTCCAACAGGAAATGGAGGGTCTTTCCAATGCCTCCCAACAATCTGCAGCAAGCCTTGAACAAACCAATGGTTTATTAAAAGCAGATATCCTCATGGAGTTTGGAGACCGATTGGGTGAACTCTCTCAAAAGTTAATCGAATTTGGGCAACAATCTCTTGAAGCTTTTCGTGAAGTTGATGAAGGGATGGATATCATCATCACCAAGACTGGTGCAAGTGGAAAGGCACTTGAAGGGATGCAAGATATTGCGACAGAGCTCGCTACATCCATTCCTACAGATTTTGCGACTGCAGGAAGTGCCGTTGGGGAATTAAATACTCAGTTTGGTTTAACTGGAGACGCTTTATCACAGGCTTCAGCTTTGTTAATCAAATACGCTGAAATCAATGGCTCGGATGTGACGCAATCGGCTATTTCTGCCAAACAGGCCATTGAATCCTATAGCCTTGAGTCTAAAGACCTCGCCATGGTACTTGATACGGTCACTTTTACTTCCCAACAAACTGGGGTTGGTGTTCAGGATCTAATGAGTAAGGTCGTATCTGGTGCTCCTCAAATTAAGTCACTTGGGTTATCCTTTGACGAGGGTGTCGCTTTAATGGGACGCTTTGAAAAAGCTGGTGTCGATTCAAGTGCTGCACTTTCTACTTTATCTAAAGCAGCTGTTAATTATGCCAAGGATGGTTTAACCTTACAAGATGGTCTGGCAAAAACTGTTGAACAAATTAAAAATTCAACAAATGAGACAGAGAGTCTGACACTTGCTTCAGAAGTTTTTGGTTCAAAAGCTGCACCACGAATGGTCGATGCCATTAAGCGTGGCGCTTTTTCATTTAATGATTTATCAGGGACTGCTAAGAATGCTTTAGGAGTTGTGACGTCAACTTATGAAGCAACACTTGATCCAATTGATAAATTTACGACTACACAAAACACGGCAAAAGCTGCCATGGCAGAAGTGGGTGGAGTTTTAGCGGAAACTCTGGCACCAGTTCTTGAATTATTGGCTCAATTGCTTCAATCTGTCGCTACTTGGTTCAGCAACTTATCTAGTCCCATTCAGACCTTTATTGCCATTATGGGTGGTTTAATTACAGTTGTCGGGCTGTTGTTACCTGGACTCTTAGCCCTTCAAGCGGCAGCAGTCGCCATGGGAACGACCATTGGCGGATTGGTCGTTGCAGCAGCTCCGATTGTTGGAACAGTTCTAGGCATCATAGCAGTGATTGCCCTATTAGTCGTTGGGATTCAAGAACTGTGGCAAAACAATGAAGGCTTTCGGACAGCAGTCATTGAAATCTGGAATGCCATCTATGCTTTTATTTCAGTTATTCTTCAAGAGATTAGTACCTTTATCATGACGATTTGGGGAACTCTTACCACTTGGTGGACAGAAAATCAAGCCCTTATACAAGCAGCAGTTGAAACGATCTGGAATGCCATTTCTACAGTTATTCAGACGGTCATGTCTTTGATTGGTCCCTATCTTGAAGCTACTTGGGCAAATATTCAGTTAATCATCACCACGGCTTGGGACATCATCAAAACAGTTGTCGAAACAGCTATCAATGTTGTTTTAGGAATCATCAAAGCTATTATGCAGGTCATAACTGGTGACTGGTCTGGCGCATGGGAGACGATCAAGGGAGTTCTTCAGAGAGTTTGGCAAGCTATTCAACAAATTGTGACAACGATATTGTCTGCCATAGGTCAGTTTATTTCCAATACCTGGAATGGAATTAAAGGCACCATTAGTAATGTTTTAACCGCTATTTCTGGAATCGTGTCTTCTATTTGGAACACGATAAAATCCGTCATTTCGTCAGTGATTTCTTCAATTGTTTCTTTTGTATCCAGTGGCTGGTCTGGTATTCAACAGACCATTTCTAGTATTCTCAGTGGTATTAGCTCCACTGTTTCAAGTGTCTGGAATGGTATCAAGAATTCTATCTCAAATGCCATCAATGGTGCAAAAAATGTTGTATCTTCTGCCATTAATGCCATCAAGAATCTGTTTAACTTTAAGATTTCATGGCCACATATTCCTTTACCTCACTTTTCTGTGAGTGGATCTGCCAATCCGCTTGATTGGTTGAAGGGGGGACTACCTAAGATTTCGATTGCTTGGTATGCCAAGGGAGGGATTCTAACGAAACCGACAGCCTTTGGCATGAATGGGAAACAACTGATGGTTGGTGGTGAAGCTGGGAAAGAGGCTATCTTGCCTTTAACCAAACAGAATCTTGCGGCAATTGGTGAAGGAATCGCATCAACCATGGGAACTGGTGGTAATGTCATCAATGTTTCCATTACAGATGTAGTGATAAGAGAAGAAGCCGATATCAAACGACTAGCCAATCAAGTAGCAGAAAGAATTCATGACGAGTTAACTCGAATACAATCATTGAGAGGGGTGAGGTTGTGATCCAACATAATGCATTAATCATAGATGGTTTATCAACTGCCTCATTCCCTTACAAGATACTCGTGGAAGATAGACCAAGTTTTCATATTCCGACTTCTAAAAGCCAACTGCAAGAACATGACGGTTTGAGTGGTGGATTGATTTTGACCAATAAGCACCGAAAAGTGATTGAGAAAGCTTATCGTATTCACCTTATTGGTGCAACTGAAGAACAGATTAATGAATTTTCTGCTCTTTTAACTCGTGAAGGGTTTTGGCTTGAAAGTGAGCGTATGAAAACCACAAGGTACTGGTGTTATAAGGTAGGTAGCTTTGATATTGTTCAAGATAATTTAGGAGTATTCACCCTAGAGGTCACTTTCCTTTGTCATCCTACTCGATATTTTAAGAAAGTTAGTGAGTATACCTTAACGAAGAATGGGACAATTCCCCTACTTGGTTCAGCACTAGTTTATCCCAAAATTACCATTAAAGGTAGTTCAACAGGTGAGACAAGTTTCACTATCGGTAAACAGGTCATTGGTTTGGAACAGCTAAACAAAACTTTGGTTATGGACAATGACCCACATCATCCAAGTTTTTTGACAGAAAGTGGAGAGTTGGTTCATTGGTCAGGAGATTTTATCACACTCGATGCCAATCAAAAAGACAAGAAAGTTGGTGTGGTGCTTGGTACTGGAATTACCAGTCTTCACATTGAAATATTATGGGGGTGGACGTAATGTTATTTTTGTTAGACGGACAAACTAAAACTCCAAAATGGAACGGACTTCCCCTTCATGAAACCTTGAGTGCGGAAGTTGAAGAAACTTTGAATGGAGATTTTACGCTTCAATTTGACTATCCCATCACAGATTCAGGCATCTATAAAGAGTTGGTGACAGATAAATTGATACTATGTCCAGTACCATATGTCAAAAAACAACTCTTTCGGATTAAGAAACCAGTTGAAGAAAACGATAGGGTTCGTGTGACTTGCCAACATATTACGGATGATATCATGCGTCGCTCTATTCTACCAGTTTCGAATCAAAATGTGACCTGCCAAAGTGCCCTTGGGCAATTGATCACAAAAGCTAAAAGAGATATAGCTCCCTTTTCTTTTGATAGTGATATTACAAAGAAACGGTCGTTTAATACGACAGAGACAGCTACACTTTACCAAGTATTGATGGATGGGAAACATTCCATTTTAGGAACTTGGGAGGGAGAGTTGGTTCGTGATAACTTTTTATTCACCATCAAAGAACATCGAGGAAAGAATCGTGGGGTAGTCATTTCAACGCATCATAACTTAGAAAAGTTTGATCGTACTCGTTCTAGTCAGTCTATTGTCACTCGCATTTATGCGTCCTCAACTTTTAAGCCAGAAGGTGAAAAGGAAGAGAAAACTCTTTCGGTTATGGTGGAGAGTCCTCTCATCCATCAATATCCTTATGTGCATGAGGCGGAGTATGAGAACAATAATCTCCATACCGAGGAAGAATTGAGACAATGGGCGATGGCAAAATTTAGCAATGACCATTTAGATCAGGTTTCAGAAGTGATTGAGATTGAAGCCTTTGAACTAGATGGACAAGAGGTGCAGTTGGGGGACGAGGTGACCCTAAAAAGTAGACTTCATCAAGTTGATGTGGTCAAAAGAACAGTTGCTTATCGCTTTAATGCCTTAACAGAGCAAATCACATCCATCTCATTTGACGATACGGTCACGTTTGGTGGACAAGGGGTGTCAGGAAATCCCATATCATCTGTCGCAAATGAGCTCTTAACTCTCAATGATGGAAAGATTCAACGTCAGATTGAAAGGGAGCGAGCCAATCTCAGTCTTGTACTTGATTCCAATATGAGTCGAGTAAGCAAGGATGTAGAAGATGGGATTGAGCGAGCAAAAGCTGAAGCAATTCGGAGTGGTAATCAAGCAGCAGTTGACTATTTATCCTCAGAGGCGGCAGAAATTCGCTTTGCGGCTATTCAAAAAGCAAAGATAGATGAACTAACCGTGTCCAATTCTGCTTGGATGCGTCGTTTGGTTTCTCATCAGGTGTTGACTGAGTATTTAAATGCGATAGAAGTCAATGCCAACAAGGTTGTTATTCCTGGAAGTCACAAGCCAGTATTTTCATTGGACTCCAATGGGAATATTTCAATTGATACACCACTCTTAAAAGTGAGAGGCGAAGAACTAGCTACCAAGAGTCAACTTTCTAAACTGTCACTCACTCCAGGTCCAAAAGGAGACAGAGGCATCAGCATTTCCCGAATCGAAGAATACTATTTGGCGAGTGCTCAAAAATCAGGAGTTATCACATCAACGAGTGGTTGGTCAAAAACCATTCCAGTTTTAACGGATACCATCAAATATCTTTGGAATTACAAACGAACCGTTTTCACTGACGGAAATGAAACGTTGACGACACCAGTCGTTATTGGTGTTTATGGAAATAAGGGAGATACCGGTCAAACCTTGTATACATGGAAGATGTATGCGGATAGTGATAAAGGCGAGGGGATTTCCTCTTCACCTAAGGGGAAACGCTATTTGGGTTTGGCAGTTAATCGACTAACTGCTACACCTTCAACGAACCCGAGTGATTATACTTGGTCTTCTTTCTTTGAGGGGACTGTTTTAGGTGGGCGGAATTACATTGATGACTATGCTATGAGAGAAACAAGTTTCACTAATCTTCAGTCAGAATGGCGAAAAGAAATCGTAGAAGATAGTACATCTGTCAGTGGCATCTCGATTAAAATGACTTGTACCAAAGCAGGAAGTGGTGGCTTTAAGCGAGATTTTTTTGACCTAAGAACACGAATTGGTCAGACCATGACTTTTTCGGTGGAACTAAAAGCTTCAAAGGCGGTATCCATGATGATTGGCTCTGAATTAGGTGGAACAAAATCGATTCAACTTACCACCAATTGGGAACGAGTGGTTTCAAGTTGGAAGGTTTCAAGTAACGCAGCTTATTCTTTTGTCTTTACTTTATCATCTGGAACATGGGTACAAGGTGATGTGGTTTGGCTACGAAATGTCCAACTTGAAGATGGGAATGTCGCAACAGCACCTGGACCTTCATTAGCGGATTTGATGAAGCAAATTGATGGGAAAGCCGACCAAAGTTTTTTGAAGCAACAATTGGACATCCTAACAGAAAAGACGGAGTCGATTCGAGTGGATATGGAAGCGAGGGCACTGGCCAGTGAAGTTTCTGATTGGCTCAAGACCTATAAGGAATTTGAAAAGAGTAACAAGGAAACACTCGCCAAATTCAATCAGGATTTTGTCGCAAACACACAGCGCATCGCAGCTATTGAAGCTGATTTGAAAAGTAATGCCTTGCTTTTACAATTTGTGAACACTTATCTGCGAGCAGGTGATAATGGTGTCATCATTGGTAAGAAAGATAATTCTGAGTTTATCGAATTAACCCCACAAGGAATGATGATTAAATCAGCAGGGAATGCGGTCATGACCGTTACTTCTGGTGTGATTAAAATCCACCATGGTGTATTCGTTGAAACGCTACAAGTTGGAAATTATCGTTTAGAAGCTGCAAGGCATAATGCCAAACATTTGGTTTGTCGCTTCATCGACAGCAAGACTTAGAAAGGAAAGACTATGGCAGATTATGGAAGTAATAATGACCGAGGGTACAATCTTCTACTTAGGGTAGAAGAAACAGGAACTAGCACCGCCAATAATACTTCAACTGTACGTGTTCAATTGTGGCTACGAAATGGCCAAACAACCTTTGGAATGTATAACTGTAGTGCCAGTGTTTCAATAGATGGTCAAACTCTTTCTTGGAGTGGTAGACCAGATATGTATAGCATGAACTCTTCTCTTCATCTCATTGATAAAACCATCACCATCGCTCACAATTCCAATGGTCAAAAGACCATTGGTTTTTCTGCGACCTTTTCAGGAAGTGGTGGATGGTCACCTGGACAACTCAATACGGGTAATCAGTTCTTACGATTACGAGATATTCCACGTTCCTCAACAGCTAGTGTTTCTGGGAATATGATGGGGTCTCCCATTACCATTTCTATCAATCGTGCAAGTGCTGACTTTACCCATCATGTTTCGTGGCAATTTGGTAGTTTGAGTGGAGTGGTCGCAACAGGTGCAACTACTTCTTGTAGTTGGACACCTGAAGTTGCAAGACTAGCTCTTCAAATCCCCAATGCGACCTCTGGGATTGGCACCATTTTAGTACAAACCGTTTATGGAGGAAAGGTTATCGGAGAGTCTCGTATCCAAGTGGCTCTTCAACTTCCGAGTTCGGTGGTTCCTAGTCTATCCTCTATCAGTTTATCGGATTTAAATACAATTGCTCAAAATGCCATTACAGGCAATACCTTTGCTTCATTGGAGTCAAATCCCAAGGTCATCTTCAATGGTGCCACAGGAATTTATGGTTCAACCATTCCTTCTAGTGGTTATCGAGCGGAAGTGTTTAAATTTGAAGGAAACAAGTGGGTACAACTTCAGAATGTAACAAGTTCACAAAATGGCGGAGTAGGTGGTATTAACCATGTAGGGCGAGCCAAAATCTCTGCTTTTGTGACGGATTCAAGGGGAAGACAAAGTCCAAGAAAAGAAGTCGAGATTACGCTTCTTGAGTATTTTAAGCCCATATTATCCTTTACTTCGGTTCGAGTTGGAACTGCAATGAATCAATTAAATGTGATTCGTAAAGTAAAAATTGCACCACTGATTGTAGACAATACTCAGAAAAATCGAGCTACTATGACGTGGGATATCATTGATTTAGCGACTGGTAAAAAAACGACAAATGTGGGTGGAGCTGCCAACTGGACTACGACAACGGAACATACCAAAGAGAATTTTCAAGCGACCTTAAATGGTACTTATGACCAAACCAAGTCTTATACCATCATTGGTCACTTGCGAGATTTGTTTTATGAAAGCCATTTTGAGTTTACGGTTGGTCCTGAAAAGGTGGTTTATGGCTTATCTCCAACTGGAATGGGAATTGGAAAAGCATGGACAAGAGGGATTCTTGATGTGGATGGTAGTCAGCCATCCTATTTCGATGGCGATATCATCATGAGAAACAAAAAGTTGATTGATATCTTCTATCCAGTTGGAACAATTTATGAATCAACGAGTTCTACCAATCCTTCAACTTTTATGGGAGGGAAGTGGGAACGATTTGGAAATGGACGAACGTTAGTGGGTGTATCTGAGAGCGAAGCAGAATTTAGTTCCGTATCGAAAACTGGAGGTAGTAAGACTCATAAGCACGGAAAAGGTGATATGGTTGCCTTGGTTGGTTCAGGTAATGGTCGTGCGGATACTCTCGGTTTTGTCCATGACCAAGCCTATACAGGAGATACCAATCCAACCTATGTTGTGAGTGGTGGAATTGTAAATGACTTGAAAAGTAAGCCCCTTTCTCACCATACGGCTATTCGAGGGAATACCTCCGAAACTTCTAGTTTACAGCCTTATATTACAGTTTATCGGTGGCGACGTACCGCTTAAAGGAGACAAAATGCATCAAGCAGTTTCAACAAATAAGTTAGTGTTTTCAGGAATCGGTGGGGTCATCGGTTCTATTTTTGGAGAAGTCGATGGCTTTCTTTATGGCCTTTTGATTTTTATGTTGATTGACTATGTGACAGGGATTATGGCAGCCATTGTCGAGAAGAACCTCTCCAGTTCTATCGGTAAAAAAGGGATTTTCAAAAAAGCCATGATTATCTGTTTGGTGGCTGTTGCCCACATGATTGACCTACATGTCTTAAAACAAGGTGGGGCAGTTCGAACAGCTGTTATCTTTTTCTACTTCAGTAATGAAGGACTGTCCATCTTGGAAAATGCGACTCGTATTGGATTGCCAGTGCCTAATCGTATTAAACAAGTCTTACGTCAGTTAAACGAAGATAAGGAGGATGAGAATGACAAGTAAAGAAAAGGTTGTTGCCAATGCCCTCTCGAAAGTCAATACCAAAGTGACGGTGCCTACCAATCCTTATGGTGGGCAATGTGTGGCTCTAATTGACAAAATCGTTCAGGAGGAAACAGGGAAGAGTATGGCTTACACCAATGCCATTGACTGCCTTGATAAGGCAAAAGCCAATGGCTTTCAGGTCACCTATGATGCCGTAGGGGTTAACCCACAGGCGGGTGACATTTACGTGATTCGTGTACCGACTCACAGTTTTGGTCACATCGGTGTTTGTTTAGCGGATTCTGATGGTACTGGACTTGAAGGAGTGGAACAAAATGTCGATGGTTATTCGGATAGTAACCGTAATGGGGTCAACGATCAACTGGAAGTTGGCGGTGGTGGCTACACTCGACGTGTGTCACGAAAGTGGTATTCTGATGGGCGATTAGTGGATAGCCATAGTGGTGGATTGGTTGGTTATATGGTTGGCTGGTTTAGACTGCCTTATGAGGTAGCAACTAGCACAAAGAAAGTAGAAACTTCGGAGGATGAGGATATGAAAAATTTTGTCGTACGATCAAAAAGTGGGAAACAAGGTTATGTGGCAGTGGTCAATGGTGCTGTCTTTGGGATTGGTCACATTGATACAGTTGTTCAGTTGCAAAATGCTGGAGCTGTACATCTCAACTTAGATGATGGTGACTTCAACCGATTTTTAGAATCACAAAAGTTTGACGATGAGAAATTGGTTGCTTCAGTACAGGCCTTGGAAAAGGCAATTAAACAGTAACTTATGTTAAGCCTGATGGAATGTATTTTCTGTCAGACTTATTTTTTTTTGCCTAAAAAGCGGAAAAAATGCCCTCAGCCTTACTTAGTAAGGTAGGAGGGCTAATATGAATTCAAAACAAAAAGAACAAATCACTCTTCTTCGTAAAGAAGGACGAGGCTATAAGCGTATTTCCAGTGAGTTAGGCATATCGGTTAATACTGTGAAGTCATTTTGTCAGAGGCAGGGTATAACAGCTAAACCAAATCAAGATAAGACACAAGCTAGATGCCCTGTCTGTGACAAGATGTTAGAGAGTCACCAAGGTAAGAAAAAGAAACGCTTTTGTTCTACAACCTGTCGCATGACTTGGTGGAATTGTCATCAAAGTGAGGTAAATAAAAAGGCATATACTGAACATATATGTAAAGGTTGTGAGAAGATTTTTTCTTCTTATGGTAATAACAAACGTCAGTATTGTAGTCATGAGTGCTATATCAAGACCAGATTTCAAAAGGAGAGAGCATGAAACCACAACATTTTTATGATGAGTTAACGTATCAATTAACCTTATCTCAGGCTAAACTTCTCCTGACGCAAGGAGTGATTGATGAGGTGGTATTTCTTTGTTTTATGGACAGAATGAAAGAAAAATATCATCCAATTATTAGCCAGTATGAGGGGGTTATAACTTGATAAATTAGTGCTTTAGAGTGATATATAGTAACGGAAAGGAGTTGTATCAATTTGAAAACAGTTACTCAAATTAAAACTATAAACCCTAGCTTGACAATAAAGCTAAAGGTTGCAGCCTATGCACGGATTTCGCATTCAAGTTTGAAGCATTCTTTGTCAAACCAAGTCAGTTACTATAATCAACTCATTCAGTCTAATCCTTGCTGGTCATTCGCAGGGATTTACATTGATGATGGCATTAGTGGAAAAAGTCAGGAGACCAGAAGTGACTTCCAAGCACTTATTAAAGCCTGTCACGAAGGGAAAGTTGATTTAATTTTAACCAAGTCTATTTCTCGATTTGGTCGTAATACGGTAGAGTTACTCACGACTGTTCGAGAACTAAAGGAACTAGGTGTAAATATCCGCTTTGAGAGAGAAGGAATTGAAACTCTGACATCAGACGGTGAATTATTACTAACTCTACTCGCTTCAGTGGCACAGGAGGAATCGAGGTCCATCAGTGAGAACGTTAAGTGGTATGTTAAGAAATCCTTTGAACAGGGGCTACCTTACATCCCACAGGATATCTACGGTTATCGCTGGCAAGGCGATACTTATGTGATAGAACCACATGAAGCTAAAATTGTTAAGCAGGTCTTTAGATGGTATATGGAGGGCCTGGGAGTTCCTACAATTGCACAAAAACTTAATGATCTAGGTGAGAGGACTAGGCTAAGAAATCCTTTTACAAAGTCTATCCTTTATGAGTTTTTTAAACAAGAAGCCTACTACGGACGGTTAGTTCTTCAGAAAACCTATCGGACTGATTTCTCTAGAAATCCTAAACGTAATAAGGGTCAAAGGGATAAATACATAGTAGATAATGCACATGAACCCATTGTTTCAAAAGAATACTTTGAATCAGTATTAGCTGAAAAGCGTAGACGAAGTAAAGGGCGTTATTACCGAGATGAGTCGATTCCTACATTATTCAGGGACAAGATATATTGTGCTCATTGCGGTGTTGATATGTTATTGACAGTTGATAAACCTCATACTGATAAAGCAACAGTACGCTACAATTGTCGAACACGACAGCACAAAGGGCTGGATGCCTGCCCAAGTAAGACTTTAGCAGAGAAACGACTAATTATGACTCTTACAAATTATTATAACTGTTCAATTGATGAAGAGTGGGTGGCTAAAGTTAAGTCCGTTACATTTAATTCTATTGATTACTCGATTACAGTTACTTTTAAAGACGGTGAGTTCCATACTCTACCTATTAAGAGAGGACAGTTTAAATGAAAAAAATCATTACAATTGAAGCGGCTACTGTTCACTCTAATAAAGTAGAACAGCCCAAATTCACAAAGCGAAGGGTAGCAGGTTATGCCAGGGTCTCCACTGATCATGAGGAACAAGCAACCAGCTATGATGCACAAATGCGATACTATACGGATTATATTTCTAGTCGTCTTGATTGGGAATTTGTTAAGATGTACTCGGATGAAGGTATCACAGGAACCAACACCAAACAACGTGTTGGGTTTAATAGCATGGTCAATGATGCACTTGCTGGAAAGATTGACTTAATTATAACCAAGTCCGTCAGTCGATTTGCCAGAAACACAGTTGATTCCCTTTCGACTGTTAGAAAGCTAAAAGATGCCGGAGTGGAGATTTACTTTGAGAAAGAGAACATCTGGACCTTTGATGCTAAGGGTGAGCTCTTAATTACTATCATGTCCAGTCTGGCACAAGAAGAAAGTAGGTCTATCTCAGAGAACGTGACTTGGGGTAAACGTAAGCAGTACGAACGTGGTAAGGTGAGTATTCCCTTCAAGAATGTTTTGGGATTTGAACGTGGACCCAATGGTGAATTAGTAGTTAATGAGGAAGAAGCCAAAATTGTGCGTTACATTTTCCATGAGTTTTTACTTGGGAAAAATGCCAATAGCATCGCAAAGGCTTTAACGGAACAAGGTATCCCATCACCTACTGGAAAGGAAAAGTGGTATTACGGAACAGTACGTCGGATGCTTCAAAATGAAAAATACAAGGGTGATGCTCTTCTTCAAAAAAGCTTTACGACCAATTTCCTAACCAAAAAGACAAAAGTCAATGAAGGTGAACTTCCTCAATATTATGTTGAAAACAACCATGAAGCGATAATTGATAAAGATACCTTCGATCTAGTTCAATACGAATTAAAGATACGAGAGCGACGAGGGTCAGCTAGTCAATTTTCAGGAATGCTAGTTTGTGCCACTTGTGGTGCTGTATATGGGAGTAAAGTGTGGCATTCTAACAGTAAGTATAGGCGAGTTATCTATCGCTGCAATCAGAAGTATGAAGGTGAAGTAAAATGCGATACCCCTCATGTGACGGATGAAGAAGTTAAGGAATGGTTCGTCATTGCAACGAACAAACTGATAGAAAATAAGGATGAAGTCATTGAGAATATGAAGGTATTACTTGTGATGTGCTCAGATACGGAAGACATTCAACAAGAAATATCAGCTTCAGAGACTCGAATGGTAGAGTTGACAGATTTGGTAGATAGTTTGATTTATGAGAACTCCAGAGTAGTTCAAGACCAGAAGACATACCAAGAAAAGTATGATAGGTATTCACAGGAGTACAAGGAGCTTGAACAAAAACTAGAAACCTTAACCAACAGCCTTCAGAAAAAGAAGTCTCAAGCTAAGTCAATCAAAGAATTTATCCAACACTTGTCAAATAGGGATTTAGTCTCGGAGTTTGATGGGAAACTTTGGTACACCATGGTTGAAAAGGTCATTATAGCTTCAAAAGAAGAAGTAGATTTTCATTTCAAAAACGGAGCAGTCATATCAATATGATGTGACTGCTTTTTTCTGAACTGTGGTATAATGAAAACAATGAGTTCAAAGGAGAAATGATTTGCACCCCCTTTTGACCCCTTGCACCCCCCTAGAAAGGAATTTGGGTAAATTGTATTATAAATATCTTCTTTTCGATTTGGACCATACCTTGTTGGACTTTGAATCTGCTGAAGAAACAGCCTTGACGCAGATGTTAGAAGACATGAATTTTCCAGATGTACAGGCCTTTAAGGATTACTACAAACCCATGAACCAAGGGCTCTGGAAGGATTTGGAGCAAAAGAAGTTGACCAAGCAAGAGCTTGTGGATAGTCGGTTTGCGATCGGGTTTGCCCACTTTGGGATCAAGGTTGATGGGGCTGAGATGGCTCTTCGCTACCAAGATTACATTAGTCTTCAGGGGCAGTCTTTCCCCGGTGCGGAGGACTTACTGGCTCGACTTGAAAAAGCAGGATACCAGCTCTATGGTGCAACGAACGGAGTGACTGCCATTCAAGAAGGACGCTTAGCTCATTCTACAATCGCACCTTATTTCAAAGAGGTCTTTATCTCTGAGCAGCTTCATACTCAGAAACCAGAACCTGCATTTTTTGACAAGGTCGGCCAACTGATTCCAGGTTTTAGCAAGGAAGAGACCCTTATGATCGGAGATTCCTTGACGGCGGATATCGCAGGAGGAAATGCTGCGGGGATTGATACCGTCTGGTATAATCCTGATCACAAGGAAAATACCAGCCAGGTAGTGCCGACTTATACTGTTAGAAACTATCAAGAAATCGCCGATTTACTGATAAAATAAAAAATTTTAAATACTGTCAAGTTTTTTTCTTGACAGGTATATAAAATGTGTTATAATAGATCATGTGCTAAATAGCTTGTCTATTTCACCGAAAATTAAAATATAGAAAAGAGACTTATAAAAATGGCAGTTAAAATTCGTTTGACTCGTATGGGTTCTAAGAAAAAACCTTACTACCGTATCAACGTAGCAGATTCACGTTCACCACGTGATGGACGTTTCATCGAAACAGTTGGAACTTACAATCCACTTGTTGAAGAAAACCAAGTAACTTTGAAAGAAGACCGCGTTCTTGCATGGTTGGCTGATGGAGCTCAACCTTCAGATACAGTTCGCAACATCCTTTCAAAAGCTGGTGTGATGAAGAAATTCCACGATTCTAAATTCTCAAAATAATTTTTTAAGTAGGTTGATGTATGGATACGATTGAAAATCTCATTATTGCAATTGTGAAACCCTTGATTTCACAACCGGATGCTTTAACCATCAAGATCGAAGATACTCCTGAATTCTTGGAGTACCACCTTGACCTTGATCCTAGCGATGTTGGTCGTGTAATCGGTCGAAAAGGTCGCACCATTTCTGCGATAAGAACGATTGTCTACTCTGTCCCAACTGAAGATAAAAAAGTAAGAATCGTTATTGACGAAAAATAAAAAGGCGGGACTTGGTCCCGTTTTTTTGTTGGAGCACTCAGGGAGCACCGTTGAGAATTGTTGCTGAACGTGATAAAATAGAGTGAATAAACTACACTGGAGAAATCATGAATTACTTTAATGTTGGGAAAATTGTCAATACCCAAGGCTTACAAGGAGAAATGCGGGTCTTGTCTGTGACAGACTTTGCGGAAGAACGTTTTAAAAAAGGAGCTGAGTTGGCTCTCTTTGATGAGAAGGATCGTTTTGTCCAAACAGTGACCATTGCTAGCCACCGCAAGCACAAGAACTTTGACATCATCAAGTTTAAGGATATGTACCATATCAATGCCATTGAAAAATTCAAGGGCTTTAGCCTCAAGGTTGCAGAAGAAGACTTGACAGATTTGGAGGATGGCGAGTTTTATTACCATGAGATCATCGGCCTTGATGTTTATGAAAATGACCAACTAATCGGTCAGATCAAGGAAATCCTGCAACCAGGTGCCAATGATGTTTGGGTCGTGAAACGCAAAGGCAAACGCGACCTTCTCTTGCCTTATATCCCACCAGTGGTGCTCAATATCGATATCCCAGGAAAACGGGTGGATGTAGACATCTTAGAAGGGTTAGACGATGAAGATTGATATTTTAACCCTCTTTCCAGAGATGTTTTCTCCCCTTGAGCATTCCATCGTCGGCAAAGCGCGTGAAAAGGGACTTCTCGAGATCAACTACCATAATTTTCGTGAAAATGCGGAGAAAGCGCGCCATGTGGACGATGAACCCTATGGGGGCGGGCAAGGCATGCTTCTACGAGCTCAACCGATTTTTGATGCCTTTGATGCCATTGAGAAAAAGAATCCGCGCGTGATCTTGCTGGATCCTGCTGGTCGGACCTTTGACCAATCTTATGCAGAAGAGTTGGCTCAGGAAGAGGAATTGATCTTTATCTGTGGCCACTATGAAGGCTACGACGAGCGGATCAAGACCTTGGTGACAGATGAGATTTCTCTTGGCGATTATGTCCTGACGGGTGGCGAGCTAGCAGCCATGACTATGATTGATGCGACGGTCCGCTTGATACCGGAGGTGATCGGAAAAGAGTCCAGTCACCAGGATGACAGTTTCTCCTCAGGTCTACTAGAATATCCTCAATACACACGGCCTTATGAATACAGAGGGATGACGGTTCCAGATGTTCTCATGAGTGGTCACCATGAAAATATCCGTCAATGGCGCCTCTATCAGAGTTTGAAAAAGACCTTAGAACGTCGGCCAGACTTGCTAGAAAACTATGAGTTGACAGCAGAAGAAGAGAAGATGTTGGAACAAATTAAACAAGAAGACTAACAGCGTTAGCTGTTTTTCTTTTGCCTAAAAAATTTATGAAAAAAACTTTTTAAACCTACTAGTTATTGGTAACAAAATGTGGTATGCTAAGGGGTAGAGAAACTTCAAGAAAATGATTAAGTTTTGGGGGTGAGTTTAATGGGAAAGAAATTAGGAAAATCGGTTTTCACGACAGGGATTGCTGCAACAACAGTCCTATCTGGTATGTTTCATCACAAAGCAAATGCCGAAGAGGTCAAGCAAAATGAAAATCCAGAAACCAACAGTACAGAAGTAGTTGAAAAACCAATTACGGTTGATGAGTTGAAGCAAATTACAGCTCAAAAAGGCCAAGTGGTGAAAGATGTCCACTACCAAGAGCAAAAAGTAATCGATGCTCAAACGGAAGTCAAGGCTGCTGGGCAAGAGCTGGAAGAAAAGAAAGCAGAAGTGACGGATGCGGAAAACCTGATCGCAACGACTTCGGATGCACAGGTTCAGAATGCAGAAAATGATGTCAAGGTGGCTCAAGCCTATGTGACCATCGAAGAAAATAAGGTTCGAGAAGCAGAGGCTGCCCATGACCAAGTCATAGAAGCTGTTCGCCAACAGGAAAATCAGGTTACTGCTCAGGAATCTTTGGTCGATGTAGCACAAAATGAATTGAACCAAGCCAAAGCACCGATTTCAAATGATGAGAATGTGCTCAACCAAGCTTTGTTGGAGCAAAGCCAAGTCGAGCAAAGTATCCGAGAATCTCAGAATTATCTTGCAATCTTGCAAGCGAGTCAGCAAACTGATTCAGATACAGTGGCTCAAATTGAGAACGACATCCAACTGGCTCAAACGCGTCTGACAGATTTGAAAGCGGTCATCGCTACCAAGGAAGCAGAATTGGCAGCCTTAGAACAAGCAGCGGCCAATAGCCCAGTTCAGTTAAGTCAAGCAACCTATGAAGGTTACTTGCAACACTTAGCTGACAATGGCAATGAAGCTGCAGCGAGTGCTTTAGCCCTCTACAAGCGTGGTCGTGAAGAAGACGGCTTGGCAGTTGGAGAGTCTGGATCTTTGCAAGCCAACCTCCGAGCTCTTGAAATTGCTGATGCTATCAACGCTTATCGTCGCAATGCCGGCTTGCCTGAATTGGAGCTGGATCCTTATTCACTTCCTGCCAGTCAAGTACAGTTGGAATACTTCAAGAAAGCCAACTGGCATATGTTTAAGTATTTGCCAAACGAGAATATTGCATATGGCTTCTCACCTGCTGGTGCGGTGGACTTTTGGTACAATGAAAAAGCGGCTTATCAAGAAGTAGCGGCTCAATATGGTCTACCAACAGACGAAACACAAATCGATGCCAACGATATCTATATGAAGATTGGTGCTGATGCCTTTGCTAAGGTTGGTCACTACCTCCAAATGGTAGACAACAAAGCGACAGCTTTATCAGTCGCTTATGACCCAAGCAATGCTATGTCAGAAGCAGCTTTCTTACACAGCCCAGTCAATTCAGCAGTGTCAACCAGTGCACTCGCTTACCAATTGCGTCAGGGAGCTGGGGCTACGACGACAAGATCAGATGTCAAAGCAAAATCTGATGAAGTCGCTAATCTCAAGCTGGACAAGGCCAATCAAGAGTCACAAATCATTATCTTGCAAGGCAAGTTAGAAGATGCCCGCCATGCTAATTCAAATGTGGCAGTAGAGATGGCCAATGTCCAAAGGACCATCCAAAATTACAAGATTCTTCTCGTTAGCAAGGACCATGCGGTTGAAAAGGCGAAGGCGACTCTTGATGTATCTCGAGGTCGGATTGAAGCAGCTATCCAGCCAAAAGAAGCAGCCCTTCAAAAAGCGAAGGATTTGTTAGCGGCTGCGCGTGAGAAATTAGATGGTTTAAAAGCGGAAGAAGCAGAAAAAGTCCAAGTCGTTCAAGAAGCGCATGAGGGCTTGAAAGCAGCTCAAGAGCGCCTGGTTGCAGCTGAAAAACGTCTTTCTGACTTTAAAAATGCTCCAGAATTATTAGTCAAAGCCCAATCTGTTTTATCAGCTGCGGTGGCTAATTTAGAGAATAAAAAAGAAAAATTGGAAGCAGAATTCACAACCCTTCAATCTTATCAAAGTGTCGTGGAACTGTTGAATTCCCAATATGAAGATCTAGCCTCACGGATAGATCCAGCTATTTTAGAAGCAGCAGATATGCCTATGGATATCCGTTCAAGCAATCCAACAACTTTCCCGGATAGACCAACCGTTCTTCCAACAACTACCAATAGTCCACAAGTGCAAGCACCAACAGCTACTCCGGCGCCAAAACAAGAAGCTAAAGTAGAAGAAATCAAACCGAAAAAAGAAAACAGCCAAGCTGTGGCTGGATCTGATTCCTCCAAATATGCAGCAGCAACAACAGGTGTTGCCGTTGGGCTTCTTGCTGGATTGTTTGGTTTCAAGAAAAAGAAACAATCTTCAAAAAATGATTAAGACATACTGAAGATAGAGTGGATGCTTAGACACTTTATTGCTTAAACTCTTCAAAGAAGATTGATGAGGGTGGGAAAAGAACTCGCTTAACAAAATGAGTTCTTTCCTGCTCTTTTTTTATACACTTTTAGAATTTTTGAAAGAAAATGACAGGAAATGATAAAAAGTGTTGACATTTTTTGGAGATGGAGTATAATAGTCCCTGTAATCGATTGCAAAAGGAGGAGAAATGCTTAAGTCGGAACGAAAACAATTCATCCTCGAGAAGGTGTTGAAGGAAAAATTTGTTTCCTTAGAAACCCTTGTACAAGAGCTGGGAACGTCTGAATCAACGGTTCGACGTGACTTGGATGAATTAGAAGCTGAAAGTAAACTTCGCCGGGTTCACGGCGGTGCGGAAAGCCTGCATTTTCTTCAAGAGGAAGAAAGCAATAAAGAAAAATCTATCAAAAACATTCAAGTTAAGTCAAGGATCGCTGTAAAAGCGGCGGAATTGATCAAAGATCATGATGTGATCTTTATCGATGCCGGGACGACCAATGAACTTTTGGTACAAGAAATTGTCAATCCAACGGTAACCGTGGTGACCAACTCGATTCACCATGCGACCAAGTTGGTCGAGCGAAATGTTCCAACGGTCATCATCGGTGGGAAGGTAAAATCTTCTACAGATGCTAGTATCGGAGGGATTGCGCTCAATCAGATCGGTCAATTGAATTTTGACAAAGCCTTTCTTGGAATGAATGGAATCGATGATGAATTTTACAGCACTCCAGACCTGGAAGAAGGATCTGTTAAGCGTGCGATTATCGAAAATGCGAAAAAGACCTATATCCTAGCGGATGATTCGAAAATTGGGGTGACATCCTTTGTCAAAGTGGCTCCTATCAAGCGAGCCATGATTATCACCAATCAATGTGAACCGCAACGATTAAAGGTTTTAAAAGAAAAAACGGAGGTTATAGAGGTTTGATTTATACAGTAACATTGAATCCAGCAATTGACTATATTGTCCGTCTCGATCATGTAGAGACCGGAGCGGTCAATCGGATGGCTTCAGAAGATAAATTCGCCGGTGGTAAAGGAATCAATGTCAGTCGTGTCTTGAAACGTCTCGATATCGAGAACACAGCGACTGGATTTATCGGTGGTTTCACAGGACGCTTCATCGAAGACGTACTGACTAGCGAAGCCATTTCCACCAACTTTGTGACAGTGGACCAAGATACACGGATTAATGTCAAGATCAAGGCCGATGAGGAAACGGAAATCAATGGGAATGGCCCAGAAGTAACAGATATTCAGTTGCAAGAATTGCTCAACATCTTATCGAGCTTAACAGCAGATGATGTGGTAGTCTTTGCAGGATCTGCCCCATCTTCACTTGGCAATGCCGTTTACAAACAATTGATCGCAGCAACTCGTGCGACAGGTGCGCAAGTCGTTTGTGACTTTGAAGGGCAAACCTTGATTGATTCCTTGGAGTTCAATCCCCAATTGGTCAAACCAAATAACCATGAGTTGGGAGATATTTTTGGCGTTACCTTGACGGAATTGCCAGAAATTGAACGCTACGCTAAAGAAATCTTGGCCAAAGGTGCACAAAACGTCATTATTTCCATGGCGGGTGATGGTGCTCTCCTTGTCAGTCCAAGTGGCACTTACTTCGCAAAACCAATCAAGGGTCAAGTGAAGAACTCTGTCGGGGCTGGAGATTCCATGGTAGCAGGCTTCACTGGGAAGCTCGCAACAACAGGAGATGTCATCGAAGCCTTCAAATGGGGCGTGGCTTGTGGAACAGCGACCACCTTCTCGGATGACTTGGCGACAGCTGACTATATAAAAGAAACTTATGAAAAAGTAGAGGTAGAAAAACTATGAAAATTCAAGACGTTTTAAATAAAAACGTGATGTTGTTTGACCTTCAGGCAACAGATAAAGAGGGCGTGATCAATGAGATGGTCCAATCGCTCGTTGACAATGGTGTGGTGACAGATTTTGACATCTTCAAGGCTGGAATCATGAACCGTGAAGCACAAACTTCAACTGGTTTGGGTGACGGAATTGCTATGCCCCACAGCAAAAATGAAGCAGTCAAAGAAGCAACAGTCTTGTTTGCAAAATCAAACAAGGGTGTGGACTATGCATCACTTGATGGACAACCAACAGACTTGTTCTTCATGATCGCAGCTCCAGAAGGAGCAAATGACACTCACTTGGCAGCCCTTGCTGAATTGTCTAAGTACTTGATGAAACCAGGATTTGCGGACAAACTTCGCCAAGCAAGCACTCCTGATCAAGTGATCGCTGCCTTTGATGCAGAAGAGAAAGAAGCTGTAGCTGAAGAAGCGAAAAAAGCAGAAGCAGTCAAAGAAGCAGCATCATCTGACAAACCTCTCATCGTTGCTGTTACAGCATGTACAACTGGTATCGCCCACACTTATATGGCAGAAGAAGCCCTTATCAAAAAAGGTGAAGAAATGGGTGTTACGGTCCGCGTTGAAACCAACGGTGCATCTGGTGTCGGCAACCGCTTGACAGCTGAAGAAATCGCCAAAGCTGAAGGGGTCATCATTGCAGCGGATAAAGCAGTTGAAACCGCTCGTTTCGATGGCAAAAAATTGATCTCTAAACCAGTCGCAGCTGGTATCCGTCAGACAGAAGAATTGATCCAAACCATTTTGGATGGCAAAGCAGATGTCTTCCACGCTGAAAATGCTGCCCAAGCTAGCGCTAGCCAAGAAAAATTGAGCTTGGGTGGAGCCTTCTATAAACACCTGATGAGTGGGGTTTCTCAAATGCTTCCATTCGTTATCGGTGGTGGTATCTTGATCGCCCTTGCCTTCTTGATTGACCAAGTTCTTGGTGTGCCTCAAGATCAATTGTCTAGTCTTGGTTCTTATCATGTATTAGCAGCACAATTTAAAACAATTGGTGGAGTAGCCTTTGGCTTCATGCTTCCTGTACTTGCAGGTTACATTGGATTCTCAATCGCTGAAAAACCTGGTTTTGTAGCAGGGTTTATCGCTGGATCTATTGCTAGCTCAGGGTCAGCATTTGGAAATATCGCCTACGGTGCTGCTAAAGGTGAATTACCAGCAGCAGTATCATCTGGTTTCCTTGGTGCCTTAGTTGGTGGTTTCCTAGCAGGTGGAGTGATTCTAGTTCTTCGTAAAGCTCTTGCAGGTCTTCCACGTTCTCTTGATGGTATCCGTTCAATCCTTCTCTTGCCATTGCTTGGTGTTGGTTTGACAGGATTCTTGATGTTCCTCATCAATATTCCAATGGCTGCTATCAATACTGGTCTTAACAACTTTCTTTCAAGCTTGTCAGGTAGCTCAGCTGTCCTTCTTGGACTTCTCGTCGGCGGTATGATGGCTGTCGATATGGGTGGACCAGTTAACAAAGCTGCTTATGTCTTCGCTACAGGTACACTTGCTGAATCTGTTGCTTCAGGTGGTTCTATTGTTATGGCAGCTGTTATGGCAGCTGGTATGGTTCCTCCATTGGCAGTATTCGTAGCTACAGTCTTGTTCAAAGACAAATTTACTAAAGAAGAACGCGATTCTGGTTTGACTAACATTGTTATGGGTCTTTCCTTCATCACAGAAGGTGCCATTCCATTCGGTGCAGCTGACCCAGCGCGTGCGATTCCAAGCTTCATCGTAGGTTCAGCTTTGACAGGTGCCCTTGTTGGTCTTGCAGGCTTGAAACTCATGGCTCCTCACGGAGGAATCTTCGTTATCGCTCTTACATCAAATCCACTTCTTTACATCTTGTTCGTACTAATCGGTGCAGTCGTAAGTGGTATCTTGTTCGGATTGCTTCGCAAACCTAAAAACTAAACATGACTAAAAGGTTGGGAATGCCCAACCTTTTTTATTACGCAACAACACCAACTAGTGATGAAGTTGCTTATCTCTATAGATTTCGATATGATAGTAGAAAGCATTTTTCTTGGAGGATCAATGAGAAAAAAGAAGAAAATTCTTATATTGGGATTTACAGCAATTACTTTATCAGGAATGGCCATTATCGGTTCTCAACATCCAAACTTGTTTTCAATTAATAGTCATCAAGCAAAGCAAGCCAGTCCCAAGGACCAACAGTTAGAAGATGTAAAGAAGCATGCGAAAGAAATTGAAGATTTTGTAAAATCGTTAAGTCCTAAAGTTGAATCTGTCCAGATTGCTTGGGATGAAACGCAATGGGATGAGATAGGAAATGGTACGCCACAAGGAGGTGGCGAAATTCTTATAGTCTATGGAGGATTTAATCATATCCAAAATTCAAGTTGGAGTGTTTTGGTCTATTTAAAAGACGGTAAAAATGGCGAGAAAGATTTAATCGAAGGTTTTGGTAGCGGTAGTCCACTTCGTGTAGAAGGAAAACTTTTTGACGAGTAGGCTTTTAAAAATTTTTAGCAATTTATTACATTTATAATAGAAATGGAAAAAAGATAAATGAAAATAATTATTGCTACTTCGTTAGTTCTAGCAATTGCAGTCGCTGTTTTTGGACTTTTTATCTATCAACACCACCAGAAACAAGAAAAAGTCAAAAAGGAACGCGAGAATTACCAAAAGTTATTTTTATATACAGGGAAATGGAAAATTGATTCTTATGAATTTTTAAAGGACGGTCGAGGTGTCGCAGTTCATTGGAAGAGTCAGACAAAAGATGAAGATAGTTTGGTATTAAAGTATGGTTCTAAAGTTATCAGAAACTATTTTAATAAAATTCATGGAGCATCAAATGGGAATTACATTGTTAGAGAAAATGTGAAGCTTGATTCCTATAAGCCTAAAAAGATATCATTACAAAATAACTCAGAAAATTATTACACGTTATCAATTTATAAAGTAACAAATAAGAAATTAGAAGAATCGGAGATAGATCTCTATAAACTGTTTGCCAAATACAATGCTAATTATGTCCCAACAGCCATAGAAAATATTGCTGAAATGAATGGGAAATCTTACTTGCCTATCTCGACATATGAATCTGGCCATGATCTTTCTTATCGAAAACAAGTTTGGTTAAACTTGGATACTAAAAAAATAGAGTGGGAAGACCATAAAGAAGCTCAGAATAATGAGACAGCTAGTGTAGATCTTGGTGAATTGGGAGATCGGTTGTCAGATATGAATAGTAAATTAAATAAGATTTCGTATTACGATTGGAAACATCAAAATCAAATCACGTTCAATAAGCAGTATTTAAAAGGAAGTGTTATCGAAAGTTATTCCCCAAAAATATATCAAATATTGTCAGAAAAAGACTCTCAATTTTATATTTTATTAGATTCAAAACTTGAAAAAAATAGAGTCTACGGCAATGTCCAAAAGTTTATTGAGCTGTACCAACTCTTCGTTCCCGCTAATACCAATCTTTATGAAGGAATTACAATTCCGTCAGAATTGAGTATGGATGGTCAGTCACATCAAGTAAATACCAAGGATGAGTTTGACAGATATTACGATGTAAAAAAGGACAATGATCTAAACAAGCAACGTCAGGTTTTGGTCGAGCAGCATTAGGTATTCTTTGTTCAGAGAAAGGTCGGGTCTCCGGTCTTTCTTTTTTTCAACCTCACAAACTAGTAAAGAGGATTGCCAATCAAATCAGATTCCGTTATAATTGGAACAACTTTTCCTTTTCAAGGAGGATGAAGCATGAAAAAAGGTAAACTGGCAATTCTTTTAGCCATCGCTTCTGTATTTGCAGGGGGTATGATTATCGCTAGTCAAATACAAAACATCTTTTCAAATGACACTAAACCAAGTAAGCAAATTAGCGCTAGAGAGAAGCAACTGGCATATTTAAAGGAACACGAAAATGATATGGCTGATTTTGTAAAATCGTTGAGTCCTAAGGTTAAAAGTGTTCAGTTTGATTGGGAGAGTATGGAAGTTGGTCAGGTAGGCAATGGAACACCTCAAGGTGGTGGCTATATGTTAACCCTTAGAGGAAAGGTGAATCAGAATGAACAAACAAAATTCATGGTTGGTTTTTCTTTAGATAATGCTACCAGCACACCAAAGGAATTTGGAATTTATGAGATGCAACCGGTAAGAATTTATAGGGATAGCGGTTGGTATTATTATGATGAATAGTAATTTAAAAACCTACAAAACACCAACTAGTGAATCAATTGCTGATCTATATTGATTTGGTTATGATTTGAAGAACTTTTCTTTATCAAGGAGGCAAGATAATGAGAAAAAGAAAAATAGTCATTTTGGCGGTCCTCACTTTTGTACTAGTGGGAGCAACAATTTTGTCTCTTCAAAAACAAAATATAATTTCCAATGCTCCTCAACAGAGAAAGCAACTCAGCGCGAAAGAGAAGCAATTGGCTTACTTAAAGGAACATGATAATGAAATAAAAGAGTTTGTAAAATCTCAAAACCCAAAGATCGAATCTGTTCAGATTGATTGGGGCCAGACTCGTTGGGAAGATATAGGGAATGGTACACCCCAAGGGGCAGGAAAAGTTGTGAGTATTTTTGGTGGATTTAATCATTTAAAGACGTCAGATTGGAATGTTCTCATTGAGATAAAAAATGGAAAAATTGATATGGAAAGCATGGGGATCAGCAATGGTATAAGATTAGAGGGCCAACTTTTTGACTAAGAGCAAGTTATAAAACTTTAATTATTCCTATGCAGATTTACTACAAGTTTCATATCAAACAAAGCATGTTTTTGCTGGATCATCAGGTCGGTCACCCAACCTTTTCCTCTTGTGCTAGCGAAAAAATCACCTCATTCGGCGTTGGTATCTTGAGCTGAATTATGATATAATAAGCCTATCGCATATTTTTAGGAGAATAAAAATGGATATTCAACGTGAAAAAGAATTTGTCAGCCAATACCACTATGATGCTCGTAATTTTGAGTGGGAAAAAGAAAATGGCATCCCTGAAACAAAAGTAGATGTAAACTTTCAATTGATCAATCGTGATCAAGAACAAAACACGACTTCTTTGATTGTCATCTTGAGCTACATGATCGTTTTTGACGGTTTTGTGATCAGCGGAACCATCACTCAAATCAACCACTTGTTTGGTCGTTATGTCAATGAACCAAGCGAATTCAGCAAAGACGAAGTGGAAGAATTGGCTCGCCCTTGCTTGAATATGCTCAACCGTTTGACTTATGAAGTCACAGAAATTGCCCTCGATTTACCGGGTATTAATTTGGAGTTTTAATCAATGAAATTAGCAGTGATCACGGATTCGTCTGCCTATTTACCGCAAGACGTGCTCCATCACGACGACTTATTTATTTTAGCGATCCCGATCTATATCGATGGGGAGTCTTATGTTGAGGGGAAGAACCTGACACACGATGAGTTCTACCAAAAGATGGCTGCCTCTAAGGAATTGCCAAAGACTAGCCAGCCGAGTGTTGCAGAGTTAGAAGAAGTCTTATCTGGTTTGACAGCTAAGGGCTATACGCATGCTATCGGTCTTTTCTTGTCATCTGGTATTTCTGGTTTCTACCAAAATATCCAATATTTGAAGGACGAATTTGAAGGCTTGACCGTCGAATTTCCGGACTCAAAAATCACCAGTGCTCCTCTAGGGATGATGGTAGAAGACTGCTTGAAATGGGCTGGTGAAGGCCGTTCCTTCGATGAGATTGTGGCCAATGTCCAACACCAGATTGATGGAACCTCTGCCTATATCATGGTGGATGATTTGAACCACTTGGTTAAAGGTGGTCGTCTGTCAAATGGGGCTGCCATTCTTGGAAACCTCTTGAGCATCAAGCCTATTCTTCATTTTAATGATGAAGGCGTGATTGAGGTCTTTGAGAAAGTCCGGACGGAAAAGAAAGCCATGAAACGCTTGGTAGAGATTGTTGTATCAGATATCGCAGATGGTCATTACCAAGTCTTTGTCATCCATGCCAATGTCCCTGAAAAAGCAGAAGCACTTCGCCAACTACTCATCGAAGAAGGAGTGGAAGGTGACATTCCTTTTGCGACTTTTGGAGGGGTTATCGGGACGCACTTAGGTGACCATAGCTTAGCAGTTGGGTATATCCCTATCGTTTAAGGAGAATTCTATGTCCATTAAAGTCATTATCGCAGGTTTCAAGGGAAGAATGGGACAAGCAGCCTATAAGATGGTTTCTGAAGATCCTGAGTTAGAATTAGCTGGCTTGATCGATCCATTTACTGATGAGACAGAGGTTGCAGGAGTCCCTGTTTTTAACCGCAAAGAAGATGTTGTGGGTCTAGAGGCAGATGTTTGGGTAGATTTCACCATGCCCAAGGTCGCTTACGAAAATACTCGCTTTGCAATTGAGAATGGCTTTGCGCCTGTTGTGGGAACGACTGGATTCACTCCTGAGCAGATCCAAGAATTGACAGACCTTTCACGTGAAAAGGGCTTGGGTGGCTTGATCGCGCCGAACTTTGCCATTGGAGCCGTGCTCTTGATGCAATTTGCAGCGCAAGCAGCCAAGTATTTCCCAAATGTGGAAATTATCGAATTGCACCACGATAAGAAAAAAGATGCACCGAGTGGAACAGCCATTAAGACAGCTGAGTTGATCTCTGAGAAGCGCGAGAAGATCCAGCAAGGTGCAGCAGATGAAGAAGAGTTGATGCCTGGAGCAAGAGGGGCAGAGTTTGAAGGGATGCGCATCCATTCGGTTCGATTGCCTGGCCTAGTCGCTCACCAAGAGGTGATTTTTGGTAGCCAAGGCGAAGGGTTGACTCTCCGACATGATTCCTATGATCGTGTTTCCTTCATGACAGGAGTAAATCTAGGGATTAAAGAAGTTGTCAAGCGTCATGAGCTTGTTTATGGTTTGGAACACTTACTATGAGATTAGAAAAGATGCCTTCTGAGTTTCAGGAGGCTTTACCAATATTAGAGAAGATTAAAGCAGCTGGTTTTGAGGCCTATTTTGTAGGGGGATCTGTCCGTGATGCCCTCTTGGATCGTCCAATTCACGATGTCGATATCGCTTCCTCCTCATACCCAGAAGAGACCAAGGCAATTTTTGATCGAACAGTAGATGTCGGTATCGAACACGGGACTGTCTTGGTCCTTGAAAATGGTCAAGAATATGAAATTACGACCTTCCGGACAGAGGATGTCTATGTCGATTATCGTCGTCCGAGTTCCGTGTCTTTTGTGCGCTCACTAGAAGAAGACCTCAAGCGTCGTGATTTTACGGTTAATGCCTTTGCCTTAAATGAAAAAGGAGAAATTGTTGACCTTTTTCATGGGTTAGAAGACTTGGAAAACAAGGTCCTTCGGGCCGTTGGGCTTCCTCACGAACGGTTTAACGAAGATGCGCTCCGGATCATGCGAGGCTTTCGCTTTCAAGCCAGTCTCGGCTTTGAATTAGAAGAGGCAACCTTTGATGCCATGAAGGAGTGTGCTCCCTTACTAGAGAAGATTTCCGTAGAGCGCACCTTCATCGAGTTTGATAAGCTCTTGCTTTCACCATACTGGAGACAGGGTTTGGAGGCTATGCTGGCAAGTGGAGCCTATCACTATCTGCCAGAGATGAAAGATCGTAAAGAAGCGATCGAGCGTTTGTTTGATATAGAGTTGGAGTATACCTTTTCAACTTCTGAGCAAGCCTGGGCTGCTTTGGTCTTAGCACTAGAGATTCAAGATATTCCAAAATTCTTTAAGAAATGGAAGACATCTAGAGAGTTTGCCAAGACGGTGGAGCAGATCGTGGAGATTCTTAAGCTCCGAGAAAAAGGAAGTCTAGACAAGCGTGCCTGCTACAAGTATGAGAAGCGTTTGTTACTAGTGGCTGAAGAGCTCCGTGAAGCGTATGCCTTAAGTGTGGATTATTTGGCCATCGAGCGCGTTTATGATAGCTTGACCATTCATGATAAACATGAAGTGGTGGTCAATGGCGGTATGCTGATCAAGCACTACGGCTTTCAACCAGGTCCAGCTTTAGGAGACATTTTGACAAAGATCGAATATGCCATTGTCGATGGGGAACTGGCTAATGAAAAAGAGGCCATCATCGCCTATATCCAGCAAGCAAAAGAGGAGGAAAAATGAGCGATTTTATTGTCGATAAATTAACCAAATCTGTCGGAGATAAGACCGTCTTTCGTGAGATTTCCTTTATCATTCACGACTTGGATCGGATCGGATTAATCGGGGTCAATGGGACTGGAAAAACCACTCTGTTAGATGTGTTGTCAGGTCGGTCTGGCTTTGATGGAGATGTGAGTCCTTTTTCTGCCAAGAGTGATTATACGATTGGCTACTTGACGCAGGAGCCAGACTTTGATGATCAAAAGACGGTTCTGGATACGGTGCTATCTAGTGATTTGCGCGAAATGCAACTGATTCGCGATTATGAATACTTGATGGCGGATTACCGAGAAGAGAACCAAGCACGTCTGGAAAAGGTCATGGCGGAGATGGATTCTCTCAATGCTTGGGAGATCGAGAGTCAGGTCAAGACGGTCCTTTCCAAACTTGGGATTGAAGATTTGAACGCCAAAGTTGGGGATCTATCTGGGGGCTTGCGTCGTCGGGTGCAACTGGCCCAAGTTTTGCTGTCTCATCACGACCTGCTCTTACTAGATGAGCCGACCAACCACCTGGACATTGATACCATCGAATGGTTGACCAATTTCTTGAAGAACTCTAAGAAAACCGTGCTCTTCATTACCCACGATCGCTATTTTTTGGATAATATCTCGACGCGGATCTTTGAGTTAGATCGAGGTGGCTTGATCGAGTATCAGGGCAACTACCAGGATTATGTCCGCTTAAAGGCTGAGCAAGACGAGCGTGATGCCGCCCTTCTTCATAAGAAGCAGCAACTCTATAAGCAGGAGTTGACCTGGATGCGGCGTCAACCTCAGGCGCGTGCGACCAAGCAACAAGCACGGATCAATCGTTTCCATGATCTAAAGCAAGACTTGTCTGGTCAAAGCAACCAGATGGATTTGGAGATGAACTTTGAGACCAGCCGGATCGGAAAGAAAGTTATCGAGTTTAAAGATGTGAGTTTTGCTTTTGAAAATAAGCCGATTTTACAGGACTTTAACCTCTTGGTCCAAAACAAGGATCGCATCGGGATCGTTGGGGATAATGGCGTCGGCAAATCGACCTTGCTTAATCTGATCGCCGAACGACTCCAGCCTCAGTCAGGTCAAGTCATTATAGGAGAAACCGTGCGGGTGGCTTATTTCTCTCAACAGATTGATGGTTTGGATGAGAGCAAGCGCGTGATTAATTTCCTCCAGGAAGTTGCTGAGGAAGTGAAGACGACCGTTGGGACGACTTCGATTGCTGATCTCTTGGAGCAATTTCTCTTCCCACGTTCCATGCACGGAACCTTGATTGAAAAACTCTCCGGTGGGGAGAAGAAACGCCTCTTTCTTTTAAAACTCTTGATTGAAAAACCCAATGTGCTTCTCCTCGATGAGCCAACCAATGACTTGGATATCGCAACCTTGACGGTTTTGGAAAACTTCCTTCAAAACTTTGGTGGGCCCGTTATTACCGTTAGTCACGACCGTTATTTCCTAGATAAGGTCGCTAGCAAGATCCTGGCTTTTGAAAATGGTGGCATTCGTGAGTTCTTTGGCAATTATACGGATTATTTAGATGAAAAAGCCTTTGAAGCAGCTCAAGTAACGGCTAGTCAGAAGATTGAAAAAGAAAAGCCTGTCAAGCCCAAAGAAGAGAAGAAGCGCATGAGCTACATGGAGAAGCAGGAGTGGGCGAGCATTGAAGCAGATATCGAAGCCATTGAAAATCGGATCGCAGAGATTGAAGTGGAGATGAATGAAAACGGCTCTGACTTTGGCAAATTGTCAGCCCTTCAAAAGGAATTGGATCAGGAAAATGAGCGATTGCTTGAGAAGTACGATCGTTATGAATACCTGAGCGAATTAGATGAATAAGGAGGCCCTATGAATCAATTGAACCGGATATCCCTTGGGATTTCAGCTACTATTTTTACCATTATCGGTATTGTCTTGTTTATCAATCCAATTGACCACATTGGCTCGTTTAGCTGGTTGATTTCCTGTGGTTTCTTTTTAATCTCCCTTTCGCGTTTTTCACGCTATTACCGATTGCGTCAAGCTGGTATCATCCAGCAGCAACAGCTCTTTCACAGTATGGTCGCTTTGGTTTTTGCGGTCTACTTACTGCTTTATGGCTACAAGACCTTGCCGATTGTCTTTCCAGTCACTTTAGGAATTTGGCTGATCTACCGTTCGATTTTAAACTTCCGAAAAGCCAATTTCTACTCGAGGAAGGTTGAGGAACTGTCCAAGCGTTATATTTTCTTTGCCTTGCTACAGCTCTTCATCGGGTTGTTCTTAATCGTTAGTCCACTCTCGATAAGTGTCTTTCTATTAAATATTATTGGCTTGATTTTCCTCATTTTAGGATTTCAATCCTTTAGTCTCTTGTTAAAAAGTTAAGAAAAGTTAAGTGCAAACCTTTGCGTTTGATAAAAAGTCTGATATAATAGATCTGTAAGTGTTTACAAGTTTGAAAGGAGTTACAGATGTCTAAAAAAATTATTGGGATTGACCTTGGGGGAACTTCAATTAAGTTTGCTATCCTCACTTTGGATGGGGAAGTTCAAGAAAAATGGTCTATTAAAACAAATATCTTCGATGAAGGTAGCCATATCGTAGACGATATGATCGAATCCATCGCGCATCGTTTGAAGATGCTTGAACTTGATGCTTCTGAGTTCCAAGGAATTGGGATGGGGTCACCTGGTGTCGTGGACCGTGAAAAAGGTACAGTTATCGGTGCCTACAACTTGAACTGGAAGACCCTTCAACCAGTTAAAGAAAAGATCGAAAGTGCCCTTCATATTCCATTCTTTATCGATAATGATGCCAACGTTGCTGCTTTGGGTGAGCGTTGGAAAGGGGCTGGTGAAAACCAACCAGATGTTGTCTTCATGACACTTGGTACAGGTGTCGGCGGTGGTATCGTTGCTGAAGGTCGTCTCTTGCACGGTGTGCGTGGAGCTGCTGGTGAGCTTGGTCACATCACTGTTGACTTTGATGATCCAATCCAATGTACCTGTGGTAAAAAAGGCTGTCTTGAAACGGTTGCCTCAGCAACTGGGATCGTTAACCTCACTCGTCGTTATGCCGATGAGTACGAAGGGGACTCTCAATTGAAAGTCTTGATCGACAATGGAGAAGAAGTAACCGCTAAAACGGTCTTTGACCTCGCGAAAGAAGGCGATCCTCTTGCTTTGATCGTTTACAAGAACTTCTCACGTTACCTTGGACTTGCTGCTGCTAACATCGGTTCAACCTTGAACCCATCTAAGATCGTAATCGGTGGTGGAGTATCTGCTGCTGGATACTTCCTCTTGGACGGTGTGCGCAAGGTATTTGAAGAAAACTCATTCCCACAAGTGCGTGAATCTACTCAATTGGCGCTTGCTACTTTGGGAAATGACGCCGGTGTCATCGGTGCTGCATCCCTTGTATTACAATAAGATGAAATGGAGATCTGGCTCGTGCTGGGATCTCCTTTTTTTCTGTGTCCTGTGATATAATGAAGACAAAACTGGATTCAAGGAGAGTATATGACAAAAGCAGATACAATTTTTAAAGAAAACATTCGAAAAATTATGGAAGAAGGGGTCTGGTCAGAGCAGGCGCGTCCTAAGTACAAGGATGGTAGAACGGCCAACTCCAAGTACATCACGGGAGCCTTTATGGAATTCGACCTCGCAAAAGGCGAGTTTCCTATCACCACCCTTCGTCCCATCGCGATTAAATCAGCCATCAAAGAGATGCTCTGGATCTACCAGGATCAGTCGAATAGCTTAGACCTTTTAGAAGACAAGTATAATGTCCACTACTGGAATGACTGGGAAGTGGGAGATAGCCGGACGATTGGTCAGCGCTATGGAGCTGTCGTCAAAAAGCATGACATTACGAATAAGATCCTTAAGCAATTAGAAGCCAATCCTTGGAATCGTCGCAATATCATTTCGCTCTGGGATTATGAAGCCTTTGAGGAAACGGAAGGACTCTTGCCCTGTGCTTTCCAGACTATGTTTGACGTGCGGCGAGTTGATGGAGAGATCTATCTAGATGCAACCTTGACCCAGCGTTCGAATGATATGTTGGTGGCTCACCATATCAATGCCATGCAATATGTAGCTCTTCAGATGATGATTGCCAAGCACTTTGGCTGGAAGGTTGGGAAGTTCTTTTACTTCATTAATAACCTTCATATCTATGACAACCAATTTGAACAAGCTGAAGAATTGCTCCGTCGCGAGCCCTCTGATTGCCAACCGCGCTTGGTCTTGAATGTGCTAGACGGGACCAATTTCTTTGATATCAAACCAGAAGATTTTGAACTGGTCGATTATGTTCCAGTGAAGCCACAGCTAAAGTTTGATCTTGCGATTTAGTGATAAATTAAGGTTTTTTGATGCCCTGATCTATGGGTGAGATCCTTTCAGAATTAAAACAATTTTAGCTAAAAATTTTTACTCATTTTTGAATCAAAATATTTTGAATATCGTTCGGGTTTTGTTAAAATGGATAAGGTTTGGAAAAAACTAAACAATTTTAAAAAGAATGTTAATTTATAGATAAATATGGAGGTCCATTAGATGGGGAAAGACTTATTTAATGATCGTATTAGCAGATTCTCAATTCGTAAATTGAATGTGGGTGTTTGCTCAGTACTTTTGGGGACACTTGTCATGGTTGGGACAGCCGCAAGTGCAGCCGCAGAAGAAAATAAAGATACGACAAGTGAGAGTGTAGCAGCAGTTGCAACAGCGTCAGAAGCGCCCGCAACTTCAGCAGCTACTTCAGCAGCATCAACAGCTGAAACGACATCGACTTATGATGCAAACGCAGCAATCACTGCACCAGCTACATCAACTGCCGCAGCGTCTACAAGTGCCGCTTCAAGCACGAGCACAGCAACATCTGCTGCCTCAACTGCACCAGAAACATCAACAGCTGCAACACCAAAATTAGAAGCAACTACACCAGGAAACATGGCAGTAGAAGCAGCTTCAACAACTACAGATAAGAAAGAAGAAGTCGCTTCAGGTATTGCGCCTTCAACTACAGAAACACCTGCTGTCACAGCTGAGACTTCTGGTGCTCGCAGTCGTACTCGCCGTGCCCTTGGCGATGCCAATGACCCAAACTTGATCGGATATAATGTAGAAGATGCTACTTCTACACCGAAAGTAGAAAAACCAGGCTTCACAACAAATGTAAAGGCTGCAGATTTGGCCAGTCAAATCTCTTGGTTGGACTTTGGAGATACTGCTAATTGGACAGGAACAACGACGACTTCAGATGGAAGGCTTGCTCTCCAAGTTGGGGCTACCTATACCAAGGAAATCATGCCTGGCTATGTGGTAACCATCAAAGTTAAATCCTTAAAACCCTTCCAAGCTACAGAAATCTACAAAAAGCGTTTAGAAGACCGTGGAGCTACAGAAGCAGAAAAAGCTACCTATGATCCAAATGCAAAAAATGGATATGTAAGTGGTACTTCTAATCCGACATCAAAAGCTGCTTTTAATGCTGGCCAGGAAGCTAAAGTTACTGCAGAAGCTCAGGACACTAGATGGTCTGAAATTGTAAAAGAAGGAATTAAAACTGGTACAAAGAAGACTACCATTGGTTCGGAATCTGATGGGGGAAATATCGGAGTTCAGTTTGAAGTCTCAGCGACCTTCCGTGGTAAGGCTGTCAAACCTGCCGTTGTTATGGCAGACGGTGAATCAGCCAATCCTGGTGAAATTGTTATGTTCACAACCAACGGAGAAGGATGGCAACAAATTGGTGAGTGGTACAAGAATGGTGATAAAACAACAAAGGAATTTGCACCACAAGATCTTAATTATATTTTAGATCCAGCTAATAATTTTTCTTATCCCAAACCAATTCCAATTGATGGAATAAACATTGTTACATGGAATGCAGGTCAGCTTCGTACTTCGAATCAAGTTGGACCAGACAAAAAACCAGTGGCGTGGAAATATTTCGCTAGTGCAGATTTAACTGCTGGTGGACTTGGAACTGGTGTATTTGGTCCAAACGTATCAGCTAGCAAGTTTGCTGTACCACTTGTTATGACGCGTGGAGCATCAGAAGTTGGACTTTATATCGCTTCGGGTGGTAAGCAGTCTGCCATGTTTGGTTTCTTCCCGCTTGATGAGGGGGATGCTCCTGAATCATACGGTAAAGCTATTCATTCGATTGCAACTGTAGATGGAATTACTGGTAAGAAAGTCAACCAACCTTACCTTGGTCACTTGAGTCCTGACATGGATGAAAACAACACCCTTGACTGGACGGGTGATGATAAGGCAACGACAGCTGATGAAGGAATCGACCAATTGCTTCCAGATGATCTCAAAGGAAAGACCAATGAGATGATCAAGATGGACCGGACGCGTCCAGGTAATTACACCATTTCAGTTGAAGCTCATACGGATGGAGCAGCACAAGCCAATATTTACGGTTGGGTTGACTTTAACCAAAACGGTACTTTTGATGAAGATGAGCGGTCTGATTTAACAACTATTACCCAAGATGGAACAGCTACATTAAAATTTACTAAGAGTAAAACCTATATTGATCCTAGTGTCAATGAATTGGGTGTTCGGATCCGTATCGCCAAGAATGCATCTGAAATTGAAAGCCCAACGGGTATGGCCTTCTCAGGGGAAGTGGAGGACTTTAAGACTCAAATCACCCACCCACCAAAAGGGGAATTTAAAGAAACAACAGGCCTTCAAGGGGCTAAACAAACCGCTACTGTAGCATTTAATGCTCGTGGTTTGCAAGGGTATAGCCTGACAGAAGCAGCTAAAATTGATGAAACAATTGAACCTTACATTGTTGATTCTAATGGAAACAAAGCTACTTTGGATGCGGAAGGTTACTATGTCGTACCAGGTCAAGGTAAATATAAAGTCACCGCTAACGGTAAAGACGTAGATGTGGAATTCATCCCAGAAGATCACTTCCTTGGAACAGCTGATGGTATCTCTATTCGTCGTACAGACAGCAATGGCTACGATACTGGTTGGTCAACAAAATTCCCAGCTGATGAAGCCAATGTAGATACTGTTTTGAATACCATGGATGGTCTTTATATCCCAACTGTTACACCAACGGATATTGAAGGGGTAGATAAGACTTCGACAGATGTCCAAGGTGCGACTCAAACAGGTACACCAACCTTTAACACAACGACAACAAACGCTAATGGTGAAAAGACCTCTGTCACTCCTAGTCTTACTTACCCTGCTAAATTGGTGGATCCAGCGACTGGTCAAGTAACCAATGCAACCTCTGTAACAGTAGCAGGCGAAGGAACATATAGCATTGACGATGCTACGGGTAAAGTAACCTTTGTTCCAGAACCAGGATTCACAGGTACAGCTCAAGGTGTTACCGTATCAGTGACAGCTCCTGTCGGAAGAGATAAAGATGGTACAGTTCGTGATGAATACCTGAAGACAGCGACAGCTAAGTACACACCAACTGTAACACCTATCACAGTGACTCCTACAGACAAGGTTTCTGCGGATGTACAAAATGTTCCTCAAACTCAAACACCAACCTTTGATTTGAGTAACGATAAGACTGCTGAAATCACTAGCAAGAAATTGGTGGATCCAGCAACTGGTCAACCGACTGATGAAACTACTGTGACAGTAGCAGGTGAAGGAACTTACACAATCGATCCTACTACAGGAGCAGTAACCTTCACACCTGAAAAAGACTTCGTTGGTACTGCAACTGGTGTGACAGTTCAAGCGACTGCAACGATTACCAATGCGAACGGTAAGACAGCAACCATCACATCTGATGCAACTTACACACCAACAGTTGTAGCCGCTGTTCCAACAGCTAACCCTGCAACTTCAAAAGATATCCAAGGTGCGACTCAAACCGGTACACCAACCTTTGCAGGAAAAACTGTTCAGGTAAATGGTGAAGATAAAGCTATTACCATTAAAGACAATAGCTACACATTGCTAGATAAAGATGGTAACGAAGTTTCAACGACACCAGCTTATGCTGCTGATGGTACGACTGAAATCGGTACTTACTCAATCGATCCTACAACTGGTCAAGTGACCTTCACACCGACTGATAAATCTTACACTGGTGCAGTGACACCAGCCAAGGTTCAAGCTGAAAGTTCTAACGGTATCAAGGTAGATACAACCTACACACCTGAAATCGTTCCTGTCACACCGACAGCAACTCCAGTTGAAACAGAAGATATCCAAGGTGCTACTCAAACAGGTAAACCTGAATTCAAGGGTGGAACAGTAACTGTTGATGGTGTTGAGAAGACAGTAGCCATCAATGAAAATGTTCCAGCAACCTTCGACGATGGTTCAACTACGAAGACTGTAGACGGTGTAGGTACTTTCACAGTAGCTGCAGATGGAACAGTGACATTTGTTCCTGAGAAATCATTTGTCGGAACTGCACCGGCTGTAACGGTTGTTCGTGAAGACATGAACGGAACTAAGGCTTCAGCGACATACACACCAACCGTAACACCAGTAACCCCAACAGCAACACCAGCTGAAACAACAGGTGTTCAAGGTGCTACACAAACTGGTAAGCCTGTATTCACTGAAGGCAACAGCCGTGTTCCAATGAACGATGATGTACCAGCAACCTTCGATGATGGATCTACTTCTAAGACAGTTGATGGCGTTGGTACTTATACAGTAGCAGCAGACGGTACTGTCACATTTGTTCCAGACCCAAGCTTCACTGGTACTGCACCAGCCGTAACCGTTGTTCGTGAAGACATGAACGGAAGCAAAGCTTCTGCAACTTACACACCAACTGTAAATCCAGTCACCCTTACTCCAACAAATAAAGTTTCTGAAGACATTCAAAATGTTCCTCAAACAGAAACTCCTACATTTGCATTGAGTGATGATGAAACTGCTCAAATTACAAGTAAAAAATTGATTGACCCTGCAACAGGTCAACCAACTGATGAAACAACTGTAACAGTAGCAGGTGAAGGAACTTACACAATCGATCCTACTACAGGAGCAGTAACCTTTACTCCTGAAAAAGACTTTGTCGGAACTGCAACTGGCGTGAAAGTCCAAGCGACTGCAACAATTACCAATGCAGACGGTAAGACTTCAACCATCACTTCAGATGCAAGTTACACACCAACAGTTGTAGCAGCTGTTCCAACAGCTAATCCAGCTACATCTAAAGATATCCAAGGTGCGACACAAACTGGAACACCAACCTTTGCAGGAACAACTGTTCAAGTAAATGGCCAAGATAAAGCTATTACTATTAAAGACAATAGCTACACACTTTTGGATAACGATGGTAATGAAGTAACTAGCACACCAGCTTATGCTGAAGATGGTACAACTGAAATTGGTACTTACTCAATTAATCCAGCAACTGGACAAGTAACCTTCACACCAACTGACAGATCATATACTGGTAAAGTAACGCCTGTTAAGGTTCAAGCTGAAAGCTCAAACGGCATCAAGGTGGATACAACCTACACACCTGAAATTGTTCCAGTAACTCCAACAGCTACACCAGCTGAAACAACGGATATTCAAGGTGCAACTCAAACAGGTAAACCTGAATTCAAGGGTGGAACCGTAACAGTTGATGGCGTTGAGAAAACAGTAGAAATCAATGAAGATGTTCCAGCAACATTTGACGATGGCTCAACTACGAAGACTGTTGATGGCGTTGGTACATACACAGTCGCAGCAGATGGAACTGTAACCTTTGTTCCTGAGAAATCATTTACTGGAACTGCTCCAGCCGTAACGGTTGTTCGTGAAGATAAGAACGGAACCAAAGCTTCTGCAACTTACACACCAACAGTGACACCGGTAACTCCAACAGCTGCACCAGCTGAAACAACAGATATCCAAGGTGCTACACAAACTGGGAAACCTGTATTTACTGAAGGCGACAGCCGTGTGCCAATGAACGATGATGTTCCAGCAACATTTGATGATGGTTCAACAACTAAGACAGTTGACGGCGTTGGTACCTACACAGTAGCAGCAGACGGAACAGTTACATTTGTACCAGAAAAATCATTTGTTGGTACTGCACCAGCGGTAACAGTTGTGCGTGAAGACATGAACGGAACCAAAACTTCCGCGACATATACACCAACCGTAACACCAGTTACACCAACTGCAGAAGATACAACATCTACTGACAAACAAGGTCAAACGCAAACAGGTACACCAACCTTCACACCAGGTGATGAAAACGTCCCAATGGATGATGATACACCTGCAACATTTGAAGATGGATCAACAACCAAGACTATTCCAGGTGAAGGTACTTATACAGTAGCTCCAGATGGAACTGTTACTTTCGTACCGGAAAAATCATTCACAGGAACAGGTACAGGCGTAACTGTGAAACGTGTCGATAAGAACGGTACTCCAGTTACAGCTAAGTACACACCAACTGTGACACCAGTAACACCAACAGCAACTCCTGCTGAATCAGAAGCACCTCAAGGTGTGGTTCAAACTGGAACTGTAACCTTCACTGAAGGTGACCCAGTTGCACCAATCGACAAGGATACCATTACTCTTCTTGACGAAAATGGTCAGCCAGCAGCATCAGTAGAAGCGAAATCACCATCAGGTGATGTGATCGGTACCTTCACTGTTGATAAAGAAACAGGTGTTGTGACCTTCACACCAACTGATAAATCTTACTCAGGTGAAGTCGTTCCAGTTAAGGTTCAAGCTAAAGACGCTAACGGAACAGCTGTAGAAACAACCTACACACCTAAGATTACACCGGTCGTACCAACTGCTGAACCTGCAACATCTACAGATATCCAAGGTAAAACACAAACAGGCAAACCAACATTCACACCGGGTAACCCAGATGTACCAATGGATGATGATACACCTGCAACCTTTGAAGATGGTTCAACAACTAAGGTAATTCCAGGCGAAGGAACCTACACAGTGGCTCCAGATGGAACAGTTACATTTGTACCAGAAAAATCATTCACAGGAACAGGAACAGGCGTGACTGTTAAACGTGTTGATAAGAATGGTACACCAGTTACAGCTAAGTACACACCAACTGTAACTCCAGTAACACCAACAGCAGAACCAGCTACAACTATTGGACCAAAAGGTAAAGAACAATCTGGTAAACCAGCATTCAAGGAAGGCGATAGCCGTGTTCCAATGAATGATGATGTTCCAGCTACATTTGACGATGGTTCAACAACTAAGACTATTCCAGGAGTTGGTACTTACACAGTGGCAGCAGACGGAACTGTAACCTTCACACCAGAACCTGAATTTACAGGAACTGCACCAGCAGTGACAGTGGTTCGTGAAGATGTGAACGGAACAAAAGCTTCTGCAACTTACACACCAACTGTTCTTCCAATCACTAAATTTGTTGATAAAGAAGGTAAGGAAATCCCAGGATATCCTACAGTTGATGGAGAAGAGCCAAAAGCTGAAATTCCAGGTTACCGCTTTGTGGAAACCAAGAAATTGCCTAATGGTGATACTGAACACGTCTATGAAAAAGTGACGACTTCATATGTAGACGAAAATGGGGACCCAATCCCAGGTAACCCAACAGAAGATGGGGAACAACCGAAGAAAGATATCCCAGGTTATGACTTCGTGAAGACTGTTGTAGATAGAGATGGAAACACTCAACATATCTACAAGAAGACTGTGACAACAACTCCAATGCCGGATCCAACTCCGACACCAGAGCCACAGCCACAGCCTACTCCACAACCGCAACCAACACCAGAACCACAACCACAACCTACTCCACAACCAAAACCAGAAGAACCAACGATTCCTGTCGTTCCAGAAACGAAAGAAGAAGTGAAGTATATCGATCCACAAAATCCTACTGCACAACTTCCAAACACAGGAACAAAAGAATCTTCTACTGCTGGTCTTGCAATCTTTAGCGCTTTAGCAGGTCTCTCATTATTCGGATTTGCAAAACGCAAAAAAGAAGACTAAGCTAACTTGTGGCTAAGAAAAACCGCGAAATTCTCGCGGTTTTTTCTGTTTGTATTTGAAAAATATCCTCCAAACTAGATAGTTGAAATCAGTCTTTTATAAGAAAATTTGATAAAATAGAAGTATCAGTGTAAAGGATGAGAGAATGAAAAAGATAATTGGTATCTGGGCTCAAACTGAAAATGGCATTATTGGAAAGGACCAAGTCATGCCTTGGCATCTGCCAGCTGAGCTTCAGCATTTCAAAGAAACAACCATGGGGCAAGCGATTCTCATGGGAAGAGTGACCTTTGATGGAATGAAAAAACGGGTTTTACCAGGTCGGACCAGCATTATCTTAACGCAAGATCAAGCCTATGATCCTGAAAATGACGCTGTACTTGTCATGCACAGCAAAGAAGAAGTCTTGGACTGGTATCAGAACCAAGAGAAGAATCTTTATATTATCGGTGGCAGTCAGATTTTAAAGCTTTTTTCTGACCAGTTAGAAGAATTGATCCAGACCATGATTCATGCAACGATTGATGGAGATACATTGGCACCGAGATTTGAAGAGAACCGCTATGAAAGAGTCCGTCAAGTCCATCATCCGAAAGATGAGAAGAACACCTATGATTTTACGGTCAACTATTATAAGAGAAAGGATTTAGACTAATGGAGCGAAGTGTCTTTGGTTTTTTTACAGCTGTCCTATGTGTCATCTGTTTGATTTGCGCCTTACAAACCTTTCGTAAAAAACGGTTTGGCCTCGCTATTTTATTCTTACTAAATGCTTTTACCAATCTTATGAATTCCATTCATGCCTTTTACATGACCTTATTTTAAACTAAATAGAAACAGAAAATGACAGAAAGAGGAAATACATGCCAACGAATCAAAACAATGATATGATGGTTTATTGCTCATTTTGCGGAAAGAGTCAAGATGAAGTCCAAAAAATCATTGCAGGAAACAATGCGTTTATCTGTAATGAATGTGTAGAGTTAGCTCAAGAAATCATCCGCGAGGAGCTTGCTGAAGAAGTACTTGCTGACCTTAGTGAAGTTCCAAAACCAATCGAATTGCTCCATATCTTGAACCACTACGTCATCGGTCAAGATCGGGCTAAACGTGCTCTTGCTGTAGCGGTATACAACCACTACAAACGCATCAACTTCCACGATACGCGCGAAGACGAGACAGATGTTGAATTGCAAAAATCAAACATCCTCATGATTGGCCCTACTGGTTCAGGTAAGACTTTTTTGGCCCAAACCTTAGCACGTAGCTTGAATGTCCCATTTGCCATTGCAGATGCAACAGCCTTGACAGAAGCTGGTTATGTAGGAGAAGACGTTGAAAACATTCTCTTGAAACTTCTTCAAGCAGCTGATTTCAACATCGAGCGTGCAGAACGAGGCATCATCTACGTCGATGAAATCGATAAGATCGCTAAGAAAAGTGAAAATGTCTCTATCACGCGTGATGTTTCTGGTGAAGGGGTACAACAAGCTCTCTTGAAGATCATCGAAGGAACTGTCGCTAGTGTCCCACCTCAAGGGGGACGTAAACACCCACAACAAGAGATGATCCAAGTGGATACCAAGAATATTCTCTTCATCGTAGGTGGGGCTTTTGACGGGATCGAAGAAATTGTCAAACAACGTCTTGGTGAAAAAGTCATCGGTTTTGGTAAAAACAATAAAGCCATTGATGAATCAAGCTCTTACATGCAAGAAATCGTTGCAGAAGATATTCAAAAATTCGGGATTATCCCAGAATTGATCGGACGTCTTCCAGTCTTTGCTGCTCTTGAGCAATTGACAGTTGACGATCTTGTCCGTATTCTCAAAGAGCCACGCAATGCCTTGGTAAAACAATACCAAACCTTGCTCTCTTATGATAACGTTGAATTGGAATTTGATGATGAAGCCCTTCAAGAGATTGCCAATAAAGCTATCGAAAGAAAAACAGGAGCTCGTGGACTTCGCTCCATTATCGAAGAAACGATGATGGATGTCATGTTTGAAATTCCAAGTCAAGAAGATGTCAAACTTGTTCGAATTACAAAAGAAGCTGTAGATGGAACTGAAAAACCAATTCTCGAAACAGCCTAGAAAGATAAAATATGGAAATTAACACACATAATGCGGATATCCTCTTAAGCGCTACAAATAAGAGTCATTATCCTCAAGATGAGATTCCAGAAGTTGCACTTGCCGGTCGATCCAATGTCGGCAAGTCTTCTTTTATTAATACTCTCTTAAATCGAAAAAACCTGGCCAGAACATCTGGCAAACCAGGAAAAACTCAATTGCTCAATTTCTTCAATATTGATGATAAACTCCGCTTGGTAGACGTACCTGGTTATGGCTATGCACGTGTCTCTAAAAAAGAACGCGAGAAGTGGGGACGGATGATTGAAGAATACCTCACCAGCCGTGAGAACTTAAAAGCAGTCGTTAGCCTAGTCGATTTTCGTCACGAACCTTCAGCAGATGATGTCCAGATGTATGAGTTCTTAAAATATTATGAGATTCCTGTGATCTTAGTTGCTACCAAGGCAGATAAGATTCCGCGTGGAAAATGGAACAAACACGAATCGATCATCAAGAAAAAACTAGATTTTGATCCTGCTGACACCTTTATTGTCTTTTCTTCTGTAACCAGGGAAGGACTAGAGAAGTCATGGGATGCTATTTTAGAAAATGCGTTTTACGAAATAAATTGAAATGACATGAAAATGTCATTTTTGTTTTGGATTTATCTCGCAATTGTAATACAAGTGTAATATAAGTGCCTTTGTTATCTTCTATTTATATGGTATAATCTCTATAAAGATAAAAGATGATAAAAAATTAATTGGAGATAAATTGTATTATGAAAAAGAAAATACGGAATAAAACGAAATTATTTAGTTTGTTCGTTTCTGTATTAGCAGTGGGGACATTTGCTGCTGCTATGAGCGAGCACGTCACATCAGTTGGTGCTAATGATGGAACTTACCAAGCTTATTCAGACCCTACTGAAGCTTTCATCTCACAAATTGGTGAGTCAGCTCGTCAGCTCGGTCAAGCGAATGACCTTTATGCTTCCGTTATGATCGCACAAGCTATCCTTGAAAGTGGATCAGGTCAGTCTGGCTTGTCTTCTTATCCACATTACAATCTTTTTGGTATTAAAGGAAGTTATGCTGGTCAATCTGCAGTGATGCAAACTTGGGAAGATGACGGTGCTGGAAATGCCTATACGATTAATGACGCATTTCGTTCTTACCCATCTTACTATGAATCATTGCAAGACTATGTAGCTGTATTGAAACAAGGACATTTTGCAGGTGCATGGAAGAGCAACACCTCTAGTTACCAAGATGCAACAGCAGCTTTGACAGGGGTTTATGCGACAGACACAAGCTACTATGCAAAACTTAATAATATCATTGAAACCTATAATTTGACTCAATATGATTCACCAAATGTTCAAGGTGGTATTACAGGTTCGGTATACAATCCATATCGTCAACAGTTCACTTCACAAGAAATCTTGAATTTGGATATCGCTTGGGCGAACCGTTTGAATTATTAATACTAAAACAGGCATCTGCCTGTTTTTTTATTTGTTTTTAGCACACATTGATATTCGATATAAAACGTATGTGATGAAAAAATAATAATTCTCCCTGAAAACCTTTTCATTCTTTTCTCTCTATGTTATAATGATTTTATTCACAAACATTATATAAGGAGAATAGTATGTCTGAATCTAATTTTATTCAAAAAGTTTGAGCGGCGTGTAATAAGAAGGAAGATCTCTATCAGAAATCTAAAACGCGCTATGCAGTCCGTTCTATTTTTGCTGGTGGATTTCTCACTTTAAGTACTGCGGTCGGAGCTGTTGCAGCTGACTTATTAAATACCTTTGTACCTGGATCTGGTCGTTTTCTATTTCCATTCATCTTTGCCTGGGGCTTGGTTTACCTCTTATTCTTAAATGCGGAATTAACCACCTCAAATATGATGTATTTGACAGCGGGAACCTATCTAAAGAAGATCCATTGGAAGAAAGCATTGGAGATTCTTCTTTATTGTACCTTCTTTAATTTAATTGGTGCTTTGATCGTAGCTTTTCTGTTCAATCAAACAACAGCCTTTGCTCATATTGATCCAAAAGGATTCCTGGCTACGGTAGCAGAAAATAAACTCCAACGAAGCAATCAAGTGGTATTCTTTGAAGGGGTTATTGCCAATATCTTTGTAAATATTGCTATCCTTTCTTATTTATATTTCAAAGATGAAACAGCGAAGGTGCTCTTAGCTCTCTCTGCTATTTATATGTTTGTCTTTATGACCAATGAACACTTGGCGGCTAATTTTGCTTCCTTCTCATTATTAAGCTTTAATCCAGTTTCTAGCCAATTGCCACATTTTGAATTTTTAAATATATTACGTCACTATGGTGTCACCTTCTTTGCCAACTGGGTAGGAGGAGGAGTCCTTATGGGACTAGCCTATGCTTGGTTGAATAACATCAAGAGTCTCTACAACGATTAAAAAATATAAAAAAAGTTTGCAAAAGTACTTGCATTCTTTTTTTAAATGTGATAAACTAGTTTACGGTTTGAAAAAACTGCCTAAGACAGTAGGGGAGCCCGACTCATAAAAATCCTACCGAGGACAAAACGTATCAATTAAAAGAAGCGTATTGTACTTTCGTGTCTAGGTTTGGGCGCGTTTTTCTTTTGGAAAAATTCCCCAAGCAAAATAATTACGGAGGTGAACACACTAATGAGTGAAGCAATTATTGCTAAAAAAGCGGAACTTGTTGACGTAGTAGCTGAAAAAATGAAAGCTGCTGCATCTATCGTCGTTGTAGATTCTCGCGGTTTGACAGTTGAGCAAGATACAGTTCTCCGTCGCAACCTTCGCGGAAGCGAAGTTGAGTTTAAAGTTATCAAAAACTCAATCTTGCGTCGTGCAGCTGAAAAAGCTGGTCTTGAAGATCTTGCATCTGTATTCGTTGGACCTTCTGCAGTAGCATTTTCTAACGAAGATGTTATCGCACCTGCGAAAATCTTGAATGATTTTGCAAAAGACGCTGAAGCACTTGAAATCAAAGGTGGTGCAATCGAAGGCGCTGTCGCATCTAAGGAAGAGATTCTTGCACTTGCAACTCTTCCAAACCGCGAAGGACTTCTTTCTATGCTCCTTTCTGTACTTCAAGCGCCAGTGCGCAACGTTGCTCTTGCAGTCAAAGCGGTTGCAGACAACAAAGAAGACGCAGCTTAATCTTAAGCTACGCAGTGTAGCCTAGCTACAAAAAATAAAAACATAAAATTAAAACTTATTTGGAGGAAATAACAATGGCATTGAACATTGAAAACATTATTGCTGAAATTAAAGAAGCTTCAATCCTTGAATTGAACGACCTTGTAAAAGCTATCGAAGAAGAATTTGGTGTAACTGCAGCTGCTCCTGTAGCTGTTGCTGCAGCTGGTGCTGCTGACGCAGGTGCTGCTAAAGATTCATTCGATATCGAATTGACATCTGCAGGCGACAAGAAAGTCGGCGTTATCAAAGTTGTACGTGAAATCACTGGTCTTGGTCTTAAAGAAGCTAAAGAACTTGTTGATGGTGCACCTGGCGTTATCAAAGAAGGTGTTGCTGCAGCTGAAGCTGAAGAAATCAAAGGTAAATTGGAAGAAGCTGGAGCTTCAGTTACTCTTAAATAATAGAGTTTCCAATCAAAATGAAAACCGAGGTTTAGGCCTCGGTTTTTTTGTGCATTCTTTCTTTTATACCTTTTACAAGTCCCGTATCATCAAATATTTCATTGAGATACGAAAATATTGTTGCTATAATAGGGATATTCTATGAAATAAGGAGAAGGTATGAAAAATTTTAAACAGATTCTTTTGGCTTTTATAGCAGTTTTTGCAGCAATCTTCCTTGTAGCTTGTGGGGCAAAAGGTGATAATGGAACATATGTTTATAAACCGACTAAAGCAGAAATGAAAAAAATTCTCAAAGATCAAGGAGCTTCCAGTTCAGAAATTGATTCTCTAAATGAAAAATATTCTTTGGAGTTGTCCATTGAAATTGATGATTCAAAAGGATATTTAACTATTAAAACTGAAAGACCCGGTCATAAAAGTGTAGATTCAACAGAAATTAAAGTTAATCAAAAGGCCAAAACAATTGGTGCGCTAGAAGATAAAGGTGAGACCGTTAGATACAAGATCAAAGGGGATACCCTGACATTTAGCTTTACAAAAGATCAAGAATCTACGAATCAATTTGCATCGTCGCTTCTTAAAAATGCTAAATTCAAACGTAGGAAATAATGCTAGTGAAGAGGCTGGGACAAAAGTCTTAGCCTCTCAATTATCTTTGGATTGTCGAGCAAGACGCAGTGGTTGAGTGGGCTCTACTACGCTGATTTCATCAGCTTTTACAGCCCTACTCAACTGTGCGGAGGTGGGACGACGAAATCGAATTCTAACGAATTACTGATTTCTGTCCCCCTCTCTTTGCTTTACTTTTATGGCTGGTTTGGTATAATGAATGAGACTGCAGATGGGACTGGGGCAGGAATGATTTTCTTTGAAAATGATTCCGTCTCGCTCCCTCTTTTCTGTGTGATCAAGGTTATTATTTATGGAAAAGGAGAATCATCTATGCTTTATATTTGGTCTTACTTGAAAAAGTATCCCAAGTGGCTAGCCCTGAATCTATTTTCATCTGTCCTGTTTGTTATTGTCAATTTGGGCTTGCCGACGATTCTAGCTCGCATGATTGATGAGGGGATTAACCCGCGTGATGTGGATCGGCTTTATTTCTGGGGCTGGGTCATGTTTGCGATTATCTTGCTTGGGATTGTGGGTCGGATTATCTTGTCTTACGCGGTTGGCCAGCTAACGACCACCATGGTCCGCGATATGCGCAATGACCTCTATGCTAAGTTACAGGAGTACTCGCATCACGAGTATGAGCAAATCGGGGTATCGTCATTGGTCACTCGCTTGACTTCTGATGCCTTTGTTTTGATGCAGTTTGCGGATTCTATGTTGAAGATGGGGGTTATCACACCCTTGATGATGGTTTCTAGTGTTCTCTTAATTCTGACAACCAGTCCTTCTTTAGCGTGGATTGTAGCGGTATCTGTACCATTTCTTGCTGTCGTCGTCTGGTATGTAGCAGTTAAGACACGTCCACTTTCCGAGAAGCAACAAAAGACACTCGACCATCTCAACCAGTTTGCGCGTGAAAATTTGACTGGACTTCGTGTGATTCGTGCCTTTGCCCGTGAAGAATTCCAAGAGGATAAATTTGCGGCTGAAAATGAAGTCTACGCAGAAAACTCGAATAAATTGTTCAAACTAACTGGTTTGACAGAACCCCTATTTGTGCAGATCATCATTGCTATGATTGTGGCGATTGTCTGGTTTGCTTTGGATCCTCTTCATGACGGTAGTTTGAAAATTGGGGATCTGGTTGCCTTTATTGAGTATAGCTTCCACGCGCTCTTATCTTTCCTCTTTTTAGCCAATCTCTTTACTATGTATCCTCGGACTGCGGTTTCTAGCCGTCGTCTCAAGGAAATCATGGACATGCCCATTTCGATCGATCCAAATGAGAATGGTGTAACAGAAACAGCATCTCGTGGCTATTTGGAATTTGACAATGTTACCTTTGCTTATCCAGGTGAGACGGAGAGTCCGGTTCTTCACAACATTTCCTTTCAGGCCAAACCTGGAGAAACGATTGCCTTTATCGGCTCGACCGGTTCTGGGAAATCTTCATTGGTGCAGTTGATTCCTCGATTCTATGATGTCACCCTAGGGAAGATTTTGGTCGATGGTGTGGATGTCCGTGACTACAATCTGAAAGCCCTTCGCCAAAAGATTGGTTTTATTCCACAAAAGGCCTTGCTCTTTACGGGAACCATTGCTGAGAACCTTCGTTATGGGAAAGAAGATGCCTCTGTACAAGAGCTAGAACAAGCGGCTGAAATTTCTCAAGCCAAGGAATTTATCGACAGTCGTGAGGAACGCTTTGATACGCATTTGGCAGAAGGTGGTAGCAACCTTTCAGGTGGTCAAAAACAACGCTTGTCCATCGCTCGTGCCGTTGTCAAAGATCCAGATGTCTTTATTTTTGATGATTCCTTCTCTGCCTTAGACTACAAGACGGATGCCACTTTGCGCAAGCGCCTCAAAGAAGTTACAGGAGATGCGACCGTCTTGATCGTAGCGCAACGCGTGGGAACCATTATGGATGCGGATCAAATTATTGTCTTGGACCAAGGGGAGATCGTCGGTCGAGGAACCCACGATGAATTGATGGAAAGCAATGAGATCTATCGTGAAATTGCTAATTCGCAGCTCGATAGTCCATCATTAACAGAGGAATAGAAAGGAGAAGCAGATGAAACAAGAACAAAACAGTTTTTCTAGACTATGGACTTATTTGAGAGCCTATCGCTTGGAAGTTTGCTTGTCCATTTTCTTAAAAATCCTAAGTGTCATCATGAGTGTGGTCGAACCCTTTGTTCTGGGGCTTGCGATTACGGAGTTGACAAAGAACCTCATGGATATGGCAAAAGGACATGCAGGAGCTGGTCTTAATACCTCCTATATCGCGATCATTATGACGCTCTATCTATTCCGTGGGGTCCTCTATGAGTTGGGGTCTTATTATTCCAACTACTTCATGACCAATGCTGTTCAAAAGACCGTTCAGGACATGCGAAATGATTTGTCTCATAAAATCAATCACATTCCCGTTTCCTATTTTGACCGGCATCAGTTCGGAGATTTGCTTGGACGTTTTACTAGCGATGTCGAAACCGTCTCGAATGCCTTGCAACAGTCCTTCTTACAAATCGTTAATGCTATCTTTACCTTGCTCTTTGTCATCAGCATGGTCTTGTACTTAAATATCCAGCTGGGGCTAGTGGTCATCTTGTCCATTCCGATCACTTATTTCAGTGCTCGATTTATCATGAAAAAATCTCAGCCTTACTTTAAAGAGCAGGCAGATGTTTTGGGGGCCATGAACGGCTTTGTGCAAGAAAATTTAACAGGCTTTAATGTCCTTAAGCTCTACGTTCGGGAAAAATCTTCCCAGGAAGAGTTTCATGATATTACCCATCACCTTCAAAAAGTAGGATTCAAGGCTAATTTCATTTCTGGCTTAATGATGCCGATTTTAAATGGGATTTCAGATTTGACTTATCTCATTATCGCTTTGTTTGGTGGTTTGCAAGTGTTAGCAGGTCGTTTGACTGTCGGGAATATGCAGGCCTTCGTTCAATATGTTTGGCAGATCAACCAACCGATTCAAAACTTAACCCAATTGGCAGGGCAGCTACAAAGTGCTAAGTCGTCTCTAGACCGGATTTTCCAAGTCATGGATGAGCCAGATGAAGTAGCAGATGTGACAGAAACCCTCTCTGGAGATTTGACAGGGCAAGTCAGCTTTAAAAACGTTGATTTCCAATATGTAGCGGACAAACCCTTGATCCGTGATTTCAACCTAGAAGTCAAACCAGGTGAAATGGTGGCCATTGTCGGACCGACCGGAGCAGGGAAAACAACTCTGATTAATCTGCTCATGCGCTTTTACGATGTGACTGCAGGATCGATTACAGTGGATGGTCATGATATTCGTCATCTATCTCGGCAAGATTACCGCAAGCAATTCGGAATGGTGCTTCAGGATGCTTGGTTATATGAGGGAACTATCAAAGAAAACCTTCGCTTTGGTAATCTCGAAGCAACGGATGAAGAAATTGTTGAAGCTGCAAAGGCAGCCAATGTCGATCACTTTATCAGGACGCTTCCTGGTGGTTACAATATGGAAATGAACCAGGAGTCTAGCAATATTTCTCTAGGGCAAAAGCAACTCCTAACCATTGCGCGTGCGCTCCTAGCAGATCCTAAAATCTTGATTTTGGATGAAGCGACGTCTTCTGTCGATACGCGTTTAGAGCTCTTGATTCAAAAAGCGATGAAGAATTTGATGAAAGGGCGGACTAGCTTTGTCATTGCTCACCGCTTGTCTACCATTCAAGAAGCAGATAAAATCCTTGTCCTCAAAGATGGGCAAATCATCGAGCAAGGAAATCACCAATCCTTGTTAGCAGATAAAGGATTCTACTATGAGCTCTACAATAGCCAATTTTCAAATAAAAAAGCGGAATAAGCTTATGTCATCGAAAGAGGTTTGAGAAAGCATTCTCAGCCTCTTTTTCTTACTCACTTTTATTACTACTTAAAAAGGTTAACATATCTGCAACAAATTGATACAGAATATTCACACAATTCACCTTGTTTGTCATGATAATTTTTATTAGGATAGAATCGTTGTAAAAAATAAAAGGAGAAATGTGTGATGAATCATTTAAACAAAGATATCATTTTTGGCATTCGCAAGTCTAAGCTTGGAGTCTTTTCTGTCGTGATTGCGATCATGGGGGCTTGTTTTTTGACTGGAAAATCTGTGGCAGCTGATCAAGTTGGAGAGCAGGCACAAGTCCAAACACAAGGGCAAGAAGCGACAACCTCTGATCCCGCTAGCTCTCAAGTAGATACCAGCCAATATGGCGCATCTATGCCTTACACCCGTTATGAGGCAGACAAAGGGAACCTCCTTGGAAAAGCAGAGGTAGAGCAGTCTCAAGACAGTCAATCAACAGCCATTGAAGCTTCTGATCAGACCTATGTCGCTTTAAAAGAAAAGGGAGATGGTGTCTCCTTTAAGGTCAATGAACCAGCCAATGCTTTAACCGTACGCTACACGGTACCAGATGGCGCAAGTGGACAACTCGATGTACAGGTGAATGGTCACAGTGTTCAACAATTGGACCTTTCATCCTCATCTAACTGGCAGTACTTGAATGACAAAGGTGTACACGATAGTGCACAGGCGGATACACGCGCTCGGTTCCAATTTGATGAAGTACACAGCCTTCTTCCAGGACTTCAGCTTCAAAAAGGAGATGTGGTTTCACTGGTGAAAAACTGGTCAGACGACGTCCATTATGGTCTTGACTTTGTGGAATTCGAGCAAGCTCCAGACCCGATTGCTCAAGGGGAAAATGCTATCAATATTGTTTCTAAAGGAGCTACGCCAAACGATGATACTGATGACAGCCAAGCGCTCTATGATGCGATTTATGAAGCTAAACAAACCGGAAAGAATGTCTATATCCCAGCCGGGCGATTTAATCTCAATCGAAAAGTCGGTATCGATGCTTCTGATATGAAGATTTCAGGGGCCGGTATCTGGCATACCCAACTGCATTTCACTAGCGACCAAGCTGGTGGCGGTGGTTTTGACTTCCTTCACCAAGACAACCATGTTGAATTTAGCGATGTCTATCTTTCTTCCAACCTTCGTTCACGCTATGGTGAAAATGCTCAGTACAAGGCCATTTCTGGAACGCCAGGGAAGAATTCTCATATTCACGATATTTGGGCCGAACATTTTGAAGTCGGCATGTGGATTGGCGATTATGCTGGAAAAAATGATATGAAGTACACAGATGGTCTAGTAGTAGAAAATGTCCGTTTGCGCAATAACCTGGCTGACGGAGTCAACTTTGCCCAAGGGACTAAGAATTCGATTGTCCGCAATTCTAGTATCCGTGGGAATGGAGATGACGGACTTGCCAGCTGGTCAAGTATTGCGGATGGAACAGAATCAGCAGTAGCAGAAAATAATAAATTCTTGCACAATACAATTGAGCTCGGTTGGCGCGCTGGGGGTATTGGAATCTTTGGTGGGAAAGGCCATGAGATCGCCTACAATCGGATTAAAGACAATATCGGTGATGCCGGAATTCGCTTGACGACTGTCTTTAAAGGCCATAACTTTGATCTAAATGAAGAAGGAATTCGGGTTCACCACAATCTCTTGGAGCGTACAGGAACGAAGAGCGATATCTACAACAAGCATCGTGGATCAATTGATGTTGAAACGCGCTATGGAGATATTAAAAATGTCACCATTGAGGACAATGTATTTGTAGCGCCATTTGATACAGGTGTTACCGATCACCTCAATCCAAATGGAGGTATCCTAAACCATGTCGAAGTCAGAAACAATCAAACCATGAGTCAACTCTCTCATTCAGCTCAAGCAGGACTATCTGCTCCTGCTTCAAAACCAGTTGTACAAGCCTTGAAGGTGAAAGAAAAACCTCTTCAAGTAGGCGCAGTGAAAGCTTCCCTTCAACCATCGAAAGTTCTACCGTCTAAAAAACAAACCGGTCTGAATCTTAAACAAGCAAAGACAGTCACTAAAACAGTCAAACCTAACTATGTTCTAAAACCAACAAATTCCAAGCAAAAGAGCTTTTTGAAAGCTCCGAGTGCTTTATTCCTTTACAGGATGATGGGGTTACGTCAAACGGTTTAAGAAGAATGGAAATCCTGGATACAATTCCAGGATTTTTTGCTTGCTGCTAGTCCTTCATTGACAGTGAGAAGGCATATCGGTATACTAGGTATAATCTAATTAGGAGGCCACCATGATGATTCGACCCGTTCAGCTCAGCGATGCAGCAGCTATCCGAGCGATTTACCAACCTTATGTGACAGAGACAGCCATTACCTTTGAGGTTGATGTGCCGACTGTCCAGGAATTTGAAAGACGCATCGCAAAAACGCTGACTCAATTTCCTTATTTGGTCGCAGAAGTGGATGGGAAAGTTGTGGGGTATGCCTATGCCTCGACCTATTATGCACGCGCTGCCTATGATTGGACCACTGAATTGTCTATTTATCTAGCCAAAGAGGCGCGTGGACAAGGGATTGGATCGACCCTATATACTGCTTTAGAAGAAGAGTTGCAATCACGAGGCTACTTACGCTTTCTGGCTTGTATCGCAGTTCCGAACGAAGCGAGCATTTCCATGCATGAAAAGCGGGGCTATGTTCAAGTCGCTCACTTCCCAAAAATTGGCTATAAGTTTAACAAATGGCATGATATCGTCTGGATGCAAAAGACCATAGATGGGCCAGTGAGAAAAATCAAGTAAGAGTTGTTAAGGAGCAGTAGCTAAATGAAGTGAAAGCTCCATAACACTTGAAACCATCCATAAATTATTCAGCATAGAAGATGTTTTTATACGATAGAGGTTTTTATGACTCAAGAACAAAGTGCTAGACTGTTACCCCAAAAGCCCTCAAGATGGGCTAAAATTCTACTTAACCGAAAGGTTCCCATCCTCCTGTTCTTCTTACTGGAATTGGCCTTTCTTGTTTTTTCATATCTCAGCCTACAAGAGCATTTCCCATCCATTATCTTATGGGAACACTTGTTGAGTGTCTTTACCTTCTTTTACTTGCTCAATCGTTCCATGGATTCTCGTTCCAAACTGTCCTGGGTGATTATCATTGCCCTCTTTCCAATTTTTGGGACGGCTCTGCTTTACTTTTCCTTAGCTGATTTGGGTGTGAGACGTTTGAAAAAACGGCTTGAGGATGCTACAGTGCAGGCATCCGACCATTTAAGCACCGATCCAGAAGTTGCTGATTATTTATCCCAAAGTGATCGCCAATTACAGAAATTAGCATATTTTTTGGAGCATAGTCCAGCACGGTTTCCTATCTACAGTAACACAGAGGTTACCTATTTTCCACTTGGAGATGACATGCTTCCAGCCTTGTTGGAGGATTTGAAAAAGGCCGAGCGCTATATCTTCATGGAATATTTCATCATTGACGAAGGAATCATGTGGGGTGAGATTTTAGCCATTTTAGAGGAGAAGGCCAAGGCAGGTCTGGACGTTCGTGTCATGTTTGATGGGATGAATGAGATGACTACCTTGTCCTATGATTATATCGAGCGCTTGCACAAGGTTGGGATTAAAGCTCAGGCCTTCTCACCAGTCAAGCCTATTCTATCAACCTATTACAATTACCGAGACCATCGAAAAATTACGGTGATTGATGGGCAGGTTGCTTATACTGGTGGCGTTAATATCGCTGACGAGTATGTTAATAAACGAGAACGCTTTGGTCATTGGAAGGACACGGCCCTTCGTTTAGATGGTTCAGCAGTTCAAACACTGAAAGCTCTCTTTTTGACCATGTGGTCAGTGACCGGAGCAGAGGATAAAACAGATATGGACCGCTATCTACAAGAAAAACCTCAACAAAGAAAGAGTCAGGGCTTTGTACTCCCTTATGGCAATTCTCCATTGACTTATCACAAAGTGGCTGAGGATGTTTATCTTCATTTACTGAATACTTCGACCGATTATGTTCACATCATGACACCTTATCTGATTTTGGATGATGAATTGGTTAGAGCTATGACTTTCGCTGCCAGACGTGGTGTAGATGTTCGTATCATTATGCCAGGGATTCCAGATAAACAGTATGCCTTTGATATTGCGACTACATATTTTAAAGTCCTCTTGGATGCTGGCGTCCGTATTTTCCGCTATACCCCAGGCTTTGTCCATGCTAAAGTTTATGTTTCTGATAGCCAACAAGCTGTGGTAGGAACCATTAATACAGACTACCGAAGTCTCTATCAAAATTTTGAAGATGGGGTTTATCTTTATAAGAATCCAGAAGTGCTTAACATTGAACAAGATTTTGAGAGAACCCAGGCTCTCTCAGAGGAAGTCACTCTAGAAAGTTTATCTAAAATTCCTATGGCTCATCGTCTGGGCGGCTATCTCTTTTCTCTGATTGGACCTTTGATGTAAAAAAGAGGAATCATATGGATACAAAAATTCTTTTGAAATTGTTAGAAAACCAAGCTGATCCAGCGAAAGTCCCAGCAATGGAAGCTTATATGAAAAATAAATTCAGCTTTCTTGGCGTTCAAAAACCAATTCTCAAAAAGATTGAAAGAGAGTTTTTTAAACCTTTCATAAAGGATCCAATTGATTGGACTTTTGTGGAAGAGTGTTGGCAGCAACCGTACCGTGAGTTCCAATATATTGCTATGGATTATCTGGATAAAAAGAAGAAAGAGCTTAGACCTGAAGATTTTCCAAAGTTAAAGAAATTGGCTCAAACCAAATCATGGTGGGATAGTATTGATCAGTTGGACCGCATCATCGGAGAGATTACTTTCACCTATCCAGAAACCAAGCAGGTTATGCTGGATTGGAGTAAGGATCAGGACTTTTGGTTGAGGCGGATTGCCATTGATCACCAGCTTATGAGGAAAGAAAAAACAGATACGGATTTGTTAGAAAAAGTGATCCTCAATAATCTAGGTCAAAGCGAGTTCTTTATAAATAAGGCAATCGGCTGGAGTTTACGCAATTATTCCAAGGTTAATCCGGATTGGGTAGGGGCCTTTATCGACCGTTATCGAGAGCAGTTATCTCCTTTGAGTATTCGAGAAGGAAGCAAGTACCTACCTTCTTGACAGTTTGTGGATGTTCATGGTAAACTAGATTCATGCGATGAGTCGATTGGCTCTTAGGAGCCTTTTGCGCTGAGGAGGTCTACATTCAATTGTAACGCAGGAGCGGACCTTGAACAGTTGTGTGAACCGGCTGTTCTCACCGAAAGGTGCCTCAAATCCTGGTCTTCGGATCAGGATTTTTTTGTGTCTTCAAAGAACTGAAAACTATTATAATACAGTTGCTACAAAGTTATGTTGGTGTTATAATATAGTAAAGTGCCTCGTGTCAGAAAGGAGTGGAGTTGATTGGGAGATTTCTATCATTCTAATGATTCAGCATCTACAGACTATTCGCAGAAAATTGAAGAGCTTGAAAACTCCAAACAATTTCAGGATGCCATCGGATTGATCCGAGAACAGATGAAGAACAATCTTCAGTGGAATGTTTTGCGATCTTTTGGTATTATTTGCGCTATACTGTCTCTCATTTTATTGCGTTTTGCAGCTATTCCTTTGATCCTTTTAGTTGTTGGTTTGTATTATTGGCCGCAATATAAAAAACGAAAAGCCTTGTTTGGGGATCGAATTCGATCGAACGATGAGATCTATCTTGATGATATCCTGACGCCTGTATTAAAGGAAGTTTTTCCTAAGGCTTCGATCAAAGAGGACGGTTCCATCCCTTCTGAAGCTCTTTCGCACTTATGTCCTCGGTCGACTGATTTTCTATGTTTCAAAGAACTATCGTTTCATGATGACAAAGAGCTAACGGTGTCAAATCTCTATGCCCATCATACGGAGACTCGTTACCGGACATCTAATGGACATACGAGGACGGAACATGTGGAAGTTACAGATTTTCTTGGACAAGTGTTCTCTTTATGTCTACCGATCAATTTCTCCGGTCATCTTCGGGTTGTGCCAACCAAGAAATCCTTTCTTTTTAAGAGGGAGGTGAATGGGGTTTATCCTGGAGCCAGAGGAAATGAAGTTCAGATTGAAACCGAGGATATTCGCAATAACGAGAATTACAATATCTACTGTACGGATGAACTGTCTGCCCGTAAATTTCTCACCCCTAAGATGCTGGAATGGTTTGATCGACAAATATCTCAAAATGCCATGTGTGTATTTTTGAAAGACAAGAAACTATTTATTTCTTTGTATACCGATCGCTATATCTTTCCGACTCCTCAAAAACCGGAAGATATTGATCAACTATCTTTGGTGTCTGAATATCATAAATTATGCAGAGAACTAGCTTTAATTAAAGAAATAACAGCAATTTTTGAAGGAGAAGCATCATGAATCTCATTATCGGCTTAATCATATTTGTTGCCCTATTGGCTATTTGGTTTATTAGTGTAGGAAATCGTCTCAATCGCTATCTAGTGACCATTGAAGAATCAAAGAGAACCGTTGATATCGTCCTCGTAAAACGCTATGATACCATTTCGGAAATGTTAAAAGTAGCCAAAGCTTATGCCAAACATGAGCAACAGATTTTCACTGATTTAGTTGCTTTACGCCAAGGAGCGACTATTCAAGAATCCAACCAAGTTATTAGCAATCAAAATGATGTCTTGGCACAAATTCGTGCAGTCGGTGAAAACTATCCAGAGCTCTTGTCTTCTAACCAATTCTTGGCCTTGCAAAAGGAAATCGCTGACGAAAATGAAGATCTTGCTGCAGCGAAGCGAATTGTTAACAGTAATGTCAGCCACATCAATCAAGAAATTGTTTCATTTCCAGCGTCTATCGTAGCAGGTGTAAAGGGGATCCATCAAGTTCCATTTCTTGCTGAAGAAACACAAGGTAAGAAAGATTTAAGTGACTTGAACTATGACCTGAACTAAAAAGCTATTTATGATAAATAACCATTAAGAATCCTGATCTTAGAATCAGGATTTTTTCCTTCTGTTGGTACTTTTCATTTATGCCAAAAAATTGTATAATAGTACAAATACTCAATTTTTAGAAAATTTTGAAAGAGGATTTACTATGGGATACACAGTTGCTGTTGTCGGTGCTACAGGTGCCGTTGGTGCTCAAATGATTAAAATGTTGGAAGAATCTACTCTTCCAATCGATAAAATTCGCTACCTTGCGTCAGCACGTTCTGCAGGAAAAGTCTTGCAATTTAAAGGGCAAGACGTGACCATCGAAGAAACGACTGAAGATGCTTTTGAAGGCGTTGATATTGCTCTTTTCTCAGCTGGTGGTTCAACATCTGCCAAATATGCACCTTATGCGGTGAAAGCAGGCGCAGTAGTCGTAGATAACACTTCATATTTCCGTCAAAATCCGGATGTCCCATTGGTTGTTCCTGAAGTGAATGCACATGCGCTTGATGCTCATAACGGAATCATCTCTTGTCCAAACTGTTCGACCATTCAAATGATGGTCGCTCTTGAGCCGGTTCGTCAAAAATGGGGCTTGGACCGTATCATCGTGTCTACTTACCAAGCTGTATCAGGGGCTGGTATGGGAGCTATTCTTGAAACCCAACGTGAGTTGAAGGAAGTCTTGAATGATGGGGTCAACCCACGCGATGTCAAAGCGGAAATCTTGCCATGTGGTGGTGATAAAAAACATTACCCTATCGCTTTCAACGCTCTTCCGCAAATCGACGTCTTCACAGAAAATGACTATACTTACGAAGAAATGAAGATGACGAATGAAACCAAGAAAATCATGGAAGATGATAGCATTGCCGTTTCGGCAACTTGTGTGCGGATTCCAGTCTTGTCAGCTCACTCAGAGTCAGTCTACATTGAAACAAAAGAAGTGGCTCCAATTGACGAAGTGAAAGCTGCTATTGCAGAATTCCCAGGTGCAGTCCTTGAAGACGATGTTGCTCACCAAATTTACCCACAAGCCGTTAATGCGGTCGGTTCACGTGATACCTTCGTTGGACGGATTCGTAAAGACTTGGATGCTGGAAAAGGGATCCACATGTGGGTGGTTTCAGATAACCTTCTTAAAGGTGCCGCTTGGAACTCAGTCCAAATCGCAGAAACTCTTCACGAACGTGGACTCGTACGTCCAACAGCTGAATTGAAATTTGAGTTGAAGTAGAGAGCGAAACAGAAATCAGTAACTCGAAGAGTTTGATTTCTTCCTCAGCTTTTTAGCGAATCAACTTGTTTTATAAACAGATCATGAGGCAAAGGCAAGCAGGCCCCAGCCTCTTTCTTATATAGAGAAAGGTTTTTCTATGTCTTATAATGATTTAAAAGATTGTAAAATCATCACCGCATTTATCACCCCCTTCCATGAAGATGGAACCATTAATTTTGATGCTCTTCCTGCCTTGATCGAGCACCTCTTGGCTCATCATACAGATGGGATTCTCTTAGCTGGAACGACTGCAGAAAGTCCAACTTTGACCCACGATGAGGAATTGCAACTCTTTGCGGCGGTTCAAAAGATTGTCAATGGTCGAGTTCCTTTGATCGCTGGTGTCGGAACCAATGAAACCCGCGACTCGATTGAGTTCGTTAAAGAAGTAGATGCTTTTGGTGGCTTTGCAGCAGGATTGGCTATCGTCCCTTACTACAACAAACCATCCCAAGAAGGAATGTATCAACACTTTAAAGCGATTGCGGATGCATCTAATCTTCCGATTATTATCTACAATATTCCTGGACGCGTGGTTGTGGAAATGACGCCTGAAACCATGCTTCGTTTGGCAGAACACCCAAATATCATTGGGGTGAAAGAGTGTACAACTCTTGCTAATATGGCCTACTTGATTGAACACAAGCCAGAAGAATTTCTCGTCTATACAGGGGAAGATGGAGATGCTTTCCATGCGATGAACCTTGGTGCAGATGGAGTGATCTCTGTGGCTTCTCATACAAATGGAGATGAAATGCATGAGATGTTCCAAGCCATTGAACACAACGATATTAAAAAGGCTGCGGCTATCCAACGTCAGTTTATCCCTAAAGTCAATGCTCTCTTCTCATATCCGAGTCCAGCTCCTGTCAAAGCTGTCTTAAACTATATGGGCTTTGAAGCAGGGCCAACTCGTTTGCCATTGGTGCCAGCACCGGCAGAAGAAGCGAAGCGCATCATCAAGGTTGTAGTAGATGGGGATTACCATGCAACCAAAGAGATCATTACGGGAGTTTTAAGACCAGATTACTAACATTTTATTGTAGAAATTGTGTTTGAATAAAAATAACTTAACTTCCCAATGAATGAATCTATTTTTTGAAAGACCTTTGATTCTTTGTAAAAAAATTATATAATAAAGTAGTAGGTCTTCATTTCTTTATAAAGGAAATGGAGTATTCATGAAAATTTAAAATAAAGGAGACTCCGATGGAAGTCATTAAACGTAGTGGAGAAGTGGTTGAATTCAACCCAGATAAAATTTACCAAGCTATTTTGAAAGCTGCGCAAGTTGTCTATGTTTTGACAGATGATTTGCGACAAAACTTAGCTCAAGTAACGAAGAAAGTTGCCATGGATTTGGATGAAGCTCAAGTAGAACGCGCAACCATCAGCATGATCCAATCAATGGTTGAGCACCGTTTACTTGGTGCTGGTTATATTACCATTGCAGAACACTACATTTCTTATCGCTTGCAACGCGATTTGGAACGGAGCGGCTATGGTGATCATATCGCCGTGCATTTGCATTTTGAGCAAATTCGCTAGAAAATAAAAATGAAGTTACCTAGCTAGCTTCATTTTTTGTATTCTCGTTTAAGGCTGAGAATTCAAGAAAACATGGTATAATAGAAGAGATTGAACTGGAAAGGAATGGAGAACATGGCAACTATACAATGGTTTCCTGGACACATGTCCAAAGCTAGAAGACAAGTACAAGAAAATTTAAAATTTGTGGATTTTGTGACGGTTTTGGTAGATGCTCGTTTGCCCCTATCAAGCCAAAATCCTATGTTAACCAAAATTGTTGGTGATAAGCCCAAATTAATGATTTTGAACAAGGTAGACTTGGCAGATCCTGTGGCAACAAAAGAATGGCAGGACTATTTTGAGTCACAAGGCATCAAAACCTTGGCTATCAACTCCAAAGAGCAATCTACGGTAAAAAAAGTAACAGATGCTGCTAAGTCTTTGATGGCCGATAAAATTGCCCGTCAAAAGGAACGGGGGATTCAGATTGAAACCCTTCGGACCATGATCATCGGGATTCCTAATGCTGGGAAATCAACCTTGATGAACCGCTTAGCAGGGAAAAAGATTGCAGTCGTTGGAAATAAACCAGGGGTGACCAAGGGGCAACAATGGCTGAAAACCAATAAAGACCTCGAAATCTTGGATACTCCAGGGATTCTTTGGCCCAAGTTTGAAGATGAAGAAGTGGCCTTAAAGCTCGCTTTAACAGGCGCCATCAAGGACCAGTTATTGCCAATGGATGAAGTGACCATCTTTGGCCTTAACTATTTTAAAGAGCATTATCCAGCTGTTTTGCAGGAACGTTTTAAACAAATGGATCTAGAACAAGAAGCTCCTGAAATCATTATGGAAATGACCCAGAAATTAGGATTTCGTGAAGATTACGACCGTTTTTACCAACTCTTTGTCAAAGATGTTCGCGATGGGAAATTGGGACGGTATACCCTTGATCGTGTAGGGGAAATTGATGGCAACCATTAAGGAAATTAAAGAACAATTAGCAAACATCCAGCGGTTAGACGATCCTTTATTGGCTGAATTGGAACAGGATAGCCGATCTGGTGTGATCCAAGCGATCGCAAAGCGAAAAAGAGAAATCCAAAAACGTTTAGATGAAGATGAGCGCTTGGAAGGAATGCTGGCCTATGAAAAAGAATGCTATGCGCATGGGATGGAGCTCATTGCAGGAGTGGATGAAGTGGGACGTGGCCCATTAGCGGGTCCAGTTGTTGCAGCTGCCGTGATCTTGCCGAAAGCTTGTAAGATTCCAGGACTCAACGATAGTAAAAAGATTCCAAAATCCAAACACAAGGAAATCTATGAGGCTGTGCTCCAAAACGCCATTGCGATTGGAATCGGCATCAAGGACAATCACGTGATTGACCAGGTTAATATCTATGAAGCTACGAAGCTAGCCATGATGGAAGCCATTGGTCAGCTAGAGCCTCAACCCCAGCATCTTTTGATTGATGCCATGAGGTTAGATCTTCCTATTTCCCAAACTAGTATCATCAAAGGGGATGCTAACTCTTTATCCATTGCTGCAGCATCCATCGTAGCCAAGGTGACTCGGGATCAGATGATGGAAGAGTTTGATAAAGAATATCCGGGTTATGATTTTGCGCAGAACGCTGGCTATGGGACGGCTAATCACCTGGATGGCCTCTACCAGCTGGGAGCGACGCCTATCCATCGGCGTTCGTTTGAACCCGTCAAATCAATGTGTGAGGATTAGGCTATGCTATTTACCATCGATATCGGAGGGACCTTTATTAAGTATGGTCTGATGGATGCAGACTATCAATTGGTTCATACAGACAAGATTTCAACACCATCTACGATTGAGGAGTTTTGGCAAGGATTAGAAGAAATCATTGCTCCTGTACGGGAAGAAATCGAGGGGATCGCCATTTCATGCCCTGGTGAGATCCAAAAGAGCCTTGGCTTTGTCTTTCGAGGTGGTCTCATTCCATATTTGCGAGGTATTCCTCTAGCAAGTAGACTAGAACAAACATTTCAAGTCCCTGTCACCGTTCTTAATGATGGAGAAGCTGCTGGTCTAGCGGAAGCAAGGCTTGGCAATCTAAAAGATTGTCCATGTGGTGCAACCTTGGTCCTAGGGACAGGAGTTGGCCTTGCTCTTCTTTCTAATGGTGACCTATTGAGAGGATGGCAACTGACAGAATACATTCGGTCTATTGATAAGGCAGAAAGAACACCAGAAAATCGCCGCTTTCATCGCGAACTCTTTTTGCAAGGCATTTCCAATCTTTTGGAAAACACCGGTTCTGCTGTTCAATTTGTTGAGAAGGCTAGTCACATCTTGAATCTAGAAAAGGTAGATGGTATTGCTGTTTTCAAAGCTCTTGATCAAGGGGGCCATGAGGAGCTGACATCCTTGTTTCAGGCTTATTGCCATGATATTGCTATTCTAATTTTTAATCTTCAATCTTTGCTCTTGCTTGAAAAGGTGACGATTGGAGGGGGCATTAGTGGTCAACCACTACTGATCGATGAGATCAGTCGACAATACCATGACCTGCTCTCTCAAAAAGGTCATAAACAATTTGAGACCTTGCCCATTCAAGCGGCTCGCTTCCATAATGAAAGCAACTTGATTGGTGCCGCATCTTACTTTTATTCTTCGACACATCAAAAAAAGTTCTAGAAATAGAGCTTTTTTCTTTTCTTTTTCGAATAAATAAGTGAGAGGAAGTAGAAGGTGACCATGGAAAAATTTGAAATCTTTAAATTAAAAGAAGCCGGTTTATCAAATGAGCAAGTCTTGAGAGTTTTGGACTACTGTAGGAAAGACCAAGCCTTACCAAGCATAGAAGAGATAGCAAGGATCGCTCGCTGTCGCAGTATCCTTCATTTTGTAGACAAATACCGGCAGCTAGATGAAGACCATTTACACAAGGAGTTTGAACGGTTCCCATCTCTATCCATTTTTGATCCTGAATACCCTGAGGAATTGCTACAGATTTACAATCCTCCTGTACTCCTTTTTTACCAGGGAGATTTGGAATTGTTAACCAGACCGAAGATTGCAGTTGTTGGAGCTCGCGAGACCACGCGAGAAGGGGTTCGTTCTGTAGAGAAGATTATTAAGGAACTTGGGAATGAGTTGGTTATCATTAGTGGACTTGCTAAGGGAATTGATGCGACAGCTCATTATGCCAGTATACGAAATGGTGGTAAGACCATCGGAGTGATTGGAACGGGACTGGATGTCTTTTATCCAAAGAGCAATCAAAGGCTGCAAGCGCATATGGGAGAACACCATCTGATCTTGAGCGAGTATGGCCCAGGGCAGGCACCACTTAAGTTTCATTTTCCTGAGCGCAACCGCATCATTGCAGGTCTCTGTCAGGCAGTGATTGTGGCAGAGGCGCGACTCCGTTCAGGGAGTTTGATTACTTGTGAGCGTGCTATGGAAGAAGGACGAGACGTTTTTGCTATTCCAGGAAATATTTTAGATGGAAAATCTGCAGGCTGCCATCACCTAATTCAAGAAGGCGCAAAGCTTGTCACCTCAGGCCAGGACATTCTTGATGAATTGAAATACGAATTGTGATTTTCCTATAGGAGAAGTTCCTAGTTGACATCTTTCTTAAAATGTATTAAACTCAATGAGATTTATACAATACAGAGGGATAAAACGTGGTAACAAAAACAAAAAGGAAAAGTAGTACAACCAAGAAAAATTTGGTGATTGTGGAGTCTCCTGCGAAGGCCAAAACAATCGAAAAATACCTTGGTCGTAACTACAAAGTCATGGCTAGTGTTGGCCATATTCGGGACCTGAAAAAATCAACCATGTCGATCGATTTCGACAATAACTATGAACCGGAGTATATCAATATTCGCGGAAAAGGTCCCTTGATCAATGATTTGAAAAAAGAAGCTAAAAAAGCCAAACAAGTCTTTCTCGCAAGTGACCCGGACCGCGAGGGAGAAGCTATTTCTTGGCATTTAGCGCATATTTTGAACTTGGATGCCAAAGAAAAAAACCGTGTGGTCTTTAACGAAATCACCAAGGATGCCGTTAAAAATGCCTTTAAAGAACCGCGCCAAATCGATATGGACTTGGTCGATGCCCAACAAGCACGTCGGGTCTTGGACCGGATTGTAGGGTATTCAATTTCGCCTATTCTTTGGAAAAAGGTTAAAAAAGGACTTTCTGCAGGGCGCGTGCAATCAGTTGCCCTCAAATTAATCATTGATCGTGAAAATGAAATTAATGATTTTAAGCCGGAAGAATACTGGACAATTGATGGTGTCTTCAAAAAAGGGACCAAGCAATTCCAAGCCAGCTTCTATGGGATTGATGGCAAGAAGATGAAGCTCAACACCAATGAAGAGGTGAAAGCTGTTCTTGAACGCTTAGATGGCAAAGATTTTACCGTTGAAAAAGTTGAAAAGAAAGAACGTCGTCGGAATGCGCCACTTCCATACACCACCTCTTCCATGCAAATGGATGCTGCCAATAAAATCAACTTCCGTACACGCAAGACCATGATGGTCGCCCAACAATTGTATGAAGGAATTAATATTGGCTCTGGTGTTCAAGGTTTGATTACCTATATGCGTACTGATTCTACACGGATCAGTCCAGTTGCGCAAAATGAGGCAGCTAACTTTATCGTGGATCGCTTTGGTGAGAAATATTCCAAGCATGGAAGCCGCGTGAAGAATGCTTCTGGTGCCCAAGATGCCCACGAAGCCATTCGTCCATCCAGCGTCTTCAATACACCTGAGAGCATTGCTAAATACTTGGACAAAGACCAATTAAAACTCTACACCTTGATTTGGAACCGCTTTGTGGCTAGTCAAATGACAGCAGCTGTCTTTGATACTATGAATGTTCGTTTAGGTCAAAATGGGGTTCAGTATACGGCAAATGGGAGCCAGGTGAAGTTTGATGGTTATTTGGCGATTTATAACGACTCAGATAAGAACAAGATGTTGCCGGATATGGTAGAAGGTGATATCGTTAAGCAACTCAATAGCAAACCGGAGCAACACTTTACCCAACCACCTGCTCGATATTCTGAAGCGACTTTGATTAAGACCTTAGAAGAAAATGGGGTTGGTCGTCCTTCAACCTATGCTCCGACGATTGAGACCATTCAAAAACGCTATTATGTGAAGCTGGTAGCCAAACGCTTTGAACCAACAGAGTTAGGGGAGATCGTCAATAAACTGATCGTTGAATTCTTCCCAGATATTGTCAACGTGACCTTCACAGCAGAGATGGAAGGGAAACTCGATGATGTCGAACTTGGAAAAGAAGAGTGGCAAAAAGTCATTGATGCCTTCTACAAACCATTCTCTAAAGAAGTCGCAAAGGCTGAAGAAGAGATGGAAAAAATCCAAATCAAAGACGAACCAGCTGGTTTTGATTGTGAAGTCTGTGGTAGCCCGATGGTGATTAAATTAGGACGTTTTGGTAAGTTCTATGCTTGTAGTAATTTCCCAGATTGTCGTCATACCCAGGCCATTGTCAAAGAAATCGGCGTGGAGTGTCCTGACTGTCATCAGGGACAAATCATCGAGCGTAAAACCAAGCGCAACCGTATCTTCTATGGATGCAATCGCTATCCAGAGTGTGAATTTACCTCTTGGGATAAACCAATCGGTCGGGATTGTCCAAAATGTGGCCACTACTTAGTTGAGAAAAAAGTTCGTGGTGGCGGCAAACAAGTCGTATGTAGCAATGGCGACTACGAAGAAGAAAAAGTGAAATAAGCTTTCAAATAATTCAATGTCTATTATAACGGCAATTTTTATAAATGTCTGTTATAATAGACATTCGTTGGACAGGAAGGAAAAACCTCCCTGTCTTTTTACTTGGCTTTTTGGTATAATGGACCAAGTAGAAAATTAGAAAGATTTGTGGGTGTCTAACAGTCCAGTGGGGTGTTTTGATACCCAAAGAGGTATTAGTGTCATGTCTCAATCTTATATCAATGTGATCGGTGCGGGCCTTGCTGGCTCGGAAGCAGCTTACCAGATTGCCCAACAGGGTATTCCGGTCAAGCTTTACGAAATGCGTGGAGTCAAATCAACTCCGCAACACAAAACAGACAACTTTGCGGAGCTAGTTTGTTCCAACTCTCTTCGTGGGGATTCTCTCACCAATGCTGTCGGGCTCCTCAAAGAAGAAATGCGCCGTCTGGGTTCTGTCATCCTTGAAGCAGCGGAAGCGACTCGTGTACCAGCCGGTGGAGCACTTGCTGTGGACCGAGAAGGTTTTGCTAGCCGGGTGACGGAGAAGGTGTCCCAACACCCTCTCATTGAAGTCATTCGTGATGAAATTACGGAATTGCCGACAGATGCCATCACAGTGGTCGCAACGGGGCCTCTAACCAGCGATGCCTTGGCAGAAAAGATCCATGCTCTCAATGGTGGCGATGGTTTCTATTTCTATGATGCAGCAGCTCCGATTATCGATGTCAATACCGTTGATATGAACAAGGTCTATCTCAAGTCACGCTATGACAAGGGAGAAGCAGCTTATCTCAACTGCCCAATGACCAAACAAGAATTTATGGATTTCCACGAGGCCTTGGTCAATGCAGAAGAAGCCCCGCTCAACTCTTTTGAAAAAGAAAAGTATTTCGAAGGTTGTATGCCAATTGAAGTCATGGCCAAACGAGGCATCAAAACTATGCTCTATGGCCCTATGAAGCCAGTTGGGCTCGAGTATCCAGATGACTACAAAGGACCTCGTGATGGGGAATTTAAGACCCCATATGCAGTCGTTCAGCTTCGCCAAGACAATGCAGCTGCCAGCCTCTACAATATCGTCGGCTTCCAAACTCACCTTAAATGGGGCGAACAAAAACGGGTCTTCCAAATGATTCCAGGTTTGGAAAACGCGGAATTTGTGAGATATGGTGTCATGCACCGCAATTCCTACATGGATTCTCCAAATCTGCTGGAACAAACCTACCGTTCTAAGAGACAACCAAACCTCTTCTTTGCAGGCCAAATGACAGGTGTAGAAGGCTATGTTGAGTCAGCTGCCTCAGGTTTTGTAGCTGGAATCAATGCAGCTCGCCTTTTCAAAGGAGAAGAAGCAGCGATTTTCCCTGAAACGACAGCAATTGGAAGTCTGGCTCACTATATCACCCATGCCGACAGCAAACATTTCCAACCCATGAATGTCAACTTCGGGATTATCAAAGAGCTAGAAGGCCCACGCATTCGAGATAAAAAAGAGCGCTATGAGAAAATTGCCGAACGTTCTTTACAAGATTTGGCTCAGTTTATGGAAAAATAACCCAATAAAAGAAAAAGTTTGGAGAAAATCCAGACTTTTTCTTCTAAAAATGGTATAATGAATAAAATTTAGAATATAGAGAGTTTTCTGACAATGAACAAATCCTATTTTTATTTAGATATGAAGACACACGAGTTGAAAGTGCCTTATACCGGAAAACTCCGTCGTGTGCGAGTCTTATTACCTAAGAATTATGAAACGGATACAGATAGACGTTACCCTGTGGTTTATTTCCACGATGGGCAAAACGTTTTGTACAGCAAGGAAGCTTATGCGGGTCATTCCTGGAAGGTGATTCCAGCCATTAAGCGGAATCCCGATATTAGTCGCATGATTGTCGTTGCGATCGATAATGATGGTTTCCAACGTATGAACGAATACTCTGCCTGGAAGTATAAGGAATCCAATATTCCTGGCATGCAATTTGGTGGCAAGGGAGTTGAGTACGGCGAATTTGTCATGGAAGTGGTGAAACCTTTTATCGACCAAGAATACCGGACTCTTGCTGATCGAGAACATACGGCCATGATTGGATCTTCCTTAGGTGGAAATATTACCCAATTCTTGGGTTTAGAGTACCAAGATCAAATAGGTTGTTTAGGGGTCTTTTCATCCGCTAACTGGCTGCACCAAGATGCTTTCAATCATTATATCGAACGCAAAAAATTATATGCAGACCAACGGATCTACATCTATGTGGGGACTGAAGAGGCGGATGATACGGATAAAACTTTGATGGCGGGAAATATCAAGCAAGCCTATATCGACTCATCCCTTCGTTACTATCACGATGTCATTCAACAAGGGGTGGCTCTGGAAAATATTGCTATTCGGATTCAATCTGGGGCTATTCACCATGAAGAAGCTTGGGCTGAACATTTACCAGAATGCCTTCGTTTTTTGGCAGAAAATTGGGATTAATAGACTGTAAATAAAGAAATAAAGGAAAGAGGAAACTTATGAATATTGAACATTTAAGCCACTGGAGTGGCCAACTCAACCGTGAAATGTATTTGAACCGCTATGGACACGCAGGTATTCCTGTTGTGGTCTTTGCTTCATCAGGTGGAAGCCATAACGAGTATTATGACTTTGGTATGATTGATGCTTGTGCTCAGTTTATCGAAGAAGGACGGGTTCAATTCTTTACCCTTTCCAGTGTGGATAGTGATAGTTGGCTTTGTAATTGGAAGAATCCTCACGATCGTGCCGAAATGCATCGTGCTTATGAACGCTATGTGATTGAAGAAGCCATTCCTTTTATCAAACACAAAACAGGCTGGTTTGATCCGATGATGACGACTGGTTGTTCTATGGGAGCCTACCACGCGCTCAACTTCTTCTTGCAACATCCAGATGTCTTTAACAAAGTGATTGCCTTGAGTGGTGTCTATGACGCTCGTTTCTTTGTTGGTGATTTTGGAGGCGATGAAGCCATTTATCAAAACTCGCCATCTGATTATATTTGGAACCAAAATGATGGCTGGTTTATCGATCGTTACCGTCAGGCTGAAATCGTTGTTTGTACTGGTTTAGGGGCTTGGGAACAAGATGGACTTCCATCTTTCTACAAATTGAAAGAAGCCTTTGATCACAAAAATATTCCTGCATGGTTCGCTGAATGGGGACATGATGTAGCCCACGATTGGGAATGGTGGCGCAAACAAATGCCTTATTTCCTAGGCCAAATGCATCTATAAGTAAAAAGGGAGGAGACCTCAATGAATTATATCGTTATTTCACCATATTACCCACAAAACTTCCAACAATTTACAATCGAGTTGGCTAATAAAGGGATCACTGTCTTGGGAATTGGTCAAGAGCCATATGAACAGTTAGATGAGCCTTTGCGCAACAGTTTAACAGAATATTTCCGTGTTGAAAATTTGGAAAATCTGGATGAAGTGAAGCGTGCGGTAGCCTTTCTCTTTTACAAACATGGTCCAATCGACCGTATCGAATCTCACAATGAATACTGGTTGGAATTGGATGCGGCGCTTCGGGAGCAATTCAATGTCTTCGGGGCTAAGCCAAAAGATCTGAAGAAAACCAAGTTCAAATCCGAAATGAAGAAACTCTTCAAGAAGGCTGGAGTCCCAGTCGTTCCGGGTGCTGTGGTTAAAACAGAAAAAGACATCGACAAGGCCGTGAAGAAGATTGGGTTGCCATTGATTGCTAAGCCTGATAATGGAGTGGGAGCAGCAGCGACCTTTAAGATCGAAACGCCAGAAGATGTGGACCATTTCAAAGCTGAATGGGATGGTCATACTGAGTATTTCTTTGAGAAATTCGTCACTTCTAGCGAGATTTGTACCTTTGATGGTCTGGTCGATCGTGATGGCAACATTGTCTTCTCCACTACATTTGACTATGCTTATACGCCGCTCGATTTGATGCTCTACAAGATGGATAACTCTTATTATGTTCTTAAAGAGATGGATCCAAAATTGCGTCAATACGGGGAAGCGATTGTCAAAGCCTTTGGCATGAAGGAACGTTTCTTCCACATTGAGTTCTTCCGCGATGGGGATGACTATATTGCGATCGAGTACAATAATCGCCCTGCAGGTGGCTTTACCATCGATGTCTACAACTATGCTCACTCGATTGATTTGTACCGTGGCTATGCTGCCATCGTAGCAGGAGAACCTTTCCCAGCTTCTGAGTTTGAGCCCCTTTATTGCTTGGCAACTTCTCGTCGTGCCAATGCAACCTATGCTCTGTCAGAGGAAGAAGTTTTGGCTAAATACCATGATCAATTCCGTGTCAAGAAAGACATGCCAGCAGCTTTTGCGGAACTTCAGGGAGATTACCTCTATATGCTTACAACACCTAGTCGTGAAGTATTGGAACAAATGATTCATGACTTTGGTCAACGCCGATCATAAGATAACAACCGGTAGGATAGGATCCTATCGGTTTTTTTATATGTATAGCAAAGTCATGAGAGATAAGTTTGTGAAATGTTGTATTAGGATTTTAAAAAGCTTATTAAACCTCCTTCCAAGGAATAAAGTTTGTGAAATCATATGAGCATTTTTTTTGACAGTGCTTTCATTTTTGGCTAGAATGAAAGAGAATGAATAAATGCTAAGAAAGGCGAAATGATGGCAACATTAGATAAAAGTCTCTTATTGGAAATGTTCCGTAAAATGGAAGAAATCCGTCGCATGGACTTAAAAATTGCACAGTTAGTAAAAAAAGGGAAAGTGCCAGGAATGACGCACTTTTCTGTTGGGGAAGAAGCGGCTAACGTTGGCGCGATGTTGGCTTTGAACGATGATGATTTGCTGACATCTAACCACCGTGGTCACGGACAAGCCATTGCTAAAGGAATCGATTTGAATGGCATGATGGCAGAAATCCTTGGTAAGTATACCGGTACTTGTAAGGGGAAAGGCGGCTCCATGCATATTGCTGACCTCGATGCTGGTAACCTTGGTGCTAACGGGATCGTTGGTGGTGGTATGGGAATTGCAGTAGGTGCTGCCCTTACACAACAAATGAAAAAGACTGGTAAGATTGTCGTCTGCTTCTTTGGGGACGGCGCAACCAACGAAGGTGTTTTCCACGAAGCGGTGAATATGGCTTCTATTTGGAATCTTCCGGTAATTTTCTACTGTATCAATAACGGTTACGGAATCTCTGCCGATATCAAGAAAATGACCAATATCCAGCATATCCACGAGCGTAGTGCTGCTTACGGCATTCCTGGAATGTTTATTCCTGATGGAAACAATGTTATTGATGTCTATGAAGGATTCCAAAAAGCTGTTGAACACGTTCGCTCTGGTAAAGGACCTGTCTTGATTGAAAGTGTCACCTATCGTTGGCTTGGTCACTCTTCATCTGACCCTGGTAAATACCGGACTCGTGAAGAAGTAGAAGAGTGGAAGAAGAAAGATCCAATCGAAAACCTTCGCAAGTATCTCCTTGAAAATGAGATTGCGAGCGCAGAAGAATTGGATCAGATCCAAGAAGAAGTAAAAGAAGCAGTGGAAGCTTCAGTGAAATTTGCGGAAGAAAGCCCATTCCCTCCACTTGAATCAGCTTTCGAAGATATTTACGCAGACTAAGGGGGAGTAGAGAATTATGGAAACTAAATTAATGTCTTTCCGCGATACCATTATCCTTGCTATGTCTGAGGAAATGCGTCGCGACGAAAATGTATTGTTGATGGGGGAAGATGTCGGAGTTTTCGGTGGAGACTTCGGAACTTCAGTAGGAATGCTTGAGGAATTCGGTCCAGAACGTGTCCGTGACTGTCCGATTTCTGAGGCTGCGATTTCAGGTGCAGCAGCAGGTGCAGCCATGACCGGACTTCGCCCAATCGTTGATATGACCTTCATGGATTTCTCAGTAATTGCCATGGATGCTATTGTCAACCAAGCTGCTAAAACTCGCTACATGTTTGGTGGTAAAGGGCAAGTCCCAATGACAATCCGCTGTGCAGCTGGTAACGGAGTAGGTTCTGCAGCTCAACACTCCCAATCTTTGGAATCATGGTTTACTCATATTCCTGGTTTGAAAGTTGTTGCTCCTGGTACGCCAGCGGATATGAAGGGACTTCTCAAGTCTTCTATTCGCGATAACAACCCAGTAATCATTCTTGAGTATAAATCAGAATTCAACCAAAAAGGTGAAGTGCCTGTTGACCCAGACTACACGATTCCACTTGGTGTCGGAGAAATCAAACGCGAAGGAACTGACGTCACTGTCGTAACCTACGGAAAAATGCTTCGTCGCGTGATGCAAGCTGCTGAAGAATTGGCAGAAGAAGGCATCTCAGTAGAAGTAGTAGACCCACGAACCTTGGTCCCACTCGATAAAGAGATCATTATTAATTCTGTTAAGAAGACAGGAAAAGTAGTCCTTGTCAATGATGCCCACAAAACAAGTGGCTATATTGGTGAAATTTCAGCTATTATTTCTGAATCAGAAGCATTTGATTACTTGGATGCACCAATCCGCCGTTGTGCGGGGGAAGATGTACCAATGCCTTACGCACAAAACCTTGAAAATGCAATGATTCCAACAGTTGAAAGCATCAAAGATGTTATTCGTAAAACATATAACAAAGAATAATACATAACATAAATTATGTAATATCATTTGGATTAGACGAGGAAACTTTGTATCTTTTTAGGTACAAAGTTCTCTGCGTCCTTAATATCTTAGATTAGAGCACGGGCTAAAAGCTCGGAAAAAAGATAAATCTCCTTGACTTCATCGAAGTCTGCGTTGATTTCCTATTTTTCGGTCGCTTTTAAACGCCCTTTGCATCATAAATAGAATAGGAGAGGTCATGGCTGATGATAAGCTAAGAGCGACTCCTGCGGCTAGAAAATTAGCGGATGATCTTGGGATCAACCTCTATGATGTTTCTGGTTCAGGCGCAAACGGTCGTGTCCACAAAGAAGACGTGGAAACCTATAAAGACACAAATGTGGTTCGCATTTCACCACTTGCAAAACGAATTGCTTTAGAACACAATATTGCTTGGCAAGAGATCCAAGGAACTGGTCATCGTGGCAAGATCATGAAGAAGGACGTCCTTGCTTTCCTTCCTGAAAATATTGAGAACGAGACCATTAAGTCACCGGCTCAAATCGAGAAGGTGGAAGAAGTTCCAGATAATGTGACACCTTATGGTGAGATTGAGCGGATTCCGATGACACCAATGCGGAAGGTGATCGCTCAACGGATGGTGGAATCTTACTTGACAGCACCAACCTTTACTTTGAACTATGACGTTGATATGTCTCAAATGTTGGCCCTTCGTAAGAAAGTATTGGATCCAATCATGGAAGCAACTGGCAAAAAAGTCACTGTAACAGATTTGCTTTCTCTAGCAGTTGTTAAGACCTTGATGAAACACCCATACATCAATGCGTCATTGACGGAAGATGGCAAAACCATCATCACTCACAACTATGTCAATTTGGCAATGGCAGTTGGGATGGACAATGGACTCATGACTCCAGTTGTCTACAATGCTGAAAAGATGACCTTGTCAGAGTTGGTCGTAGCCTTCAAGGATGTTATCGGACGTACCTTGGATGGTAAACTTGCTCCAAGTGAATTGCAAAACTCAACCTTCACCATCAGTAACTTGGGGATGTTTGGCGTTCAATCATTTGGACCGATTATCAACCAACCAAACTCTGCTATCCTTGGAGTTAGCGCAACGGTTGAAAAACCAGTGGTTGTGAATGGTGAAATTGTCATTCGTCCAATCATGAGCTTGGGCTTGACCATTGACCACCGCGTTGTCGATGGAATGGCTGGTGCCAAATTCATGAAAGACTTGAAAGCCTTGATTGAAGACCCGATTTCAATGTTGGTCTAATCAACGAGAGAGAATAGAAACAAGAAAAAGAGGGAAATAAAATGGCCTTAGAAGTAATTATGCCAAAAGCCGGCGTAGATATGACCGAAGGACAAATCGTTCAGTGGAATAAAAAAGTCGGCGAATTTGTAAAAGAAGGAGAAGTGCTCCTTGAAATCATGACAGACAAAGTCAGCATGGAGTTGGAAGCGGAAGAAGACGGTTACTTGATCGCTATCCTAAAAGGGGATGGAGAAACTGTTCCTGTAACAGAAGTAATCGGTTATCTTGGTGAAGAAGGGGAAAACATCCCAACCGCTGGAGCAGCAGCACCAGAAACGAGTCCAGCACCAACTGCAGCAAGTGCTTCAAACGATGACAATAAGAGCGATGATGCTTATGATATCGTAGTGATCGGTGGGGGTCCTGCTGGTTACGTATCTGCTATTAAGGCAGCTCAATTGGGTGGTAAAGTTGCTCTTGTTGAGAAATCTGAACTTGGTGGAACATGCTTGAACCGCGGATGTATCCCAACCAAGACATATCTCCACAACGCAGAAATCATTGAAAATATTGGTCATGCGGCAAACCGTGGTATTATCATCGAAAAACCAAGTTTCTCAGTAGATATGGATAAACTTTTAGAAACTAAATCTAAAGTTGTTAATACCCTTGTTGGTGGTGTTGCAGGGCTTCTTCGTAGCTACGGAGTGGATGTTCATAAAGGTGTCGGTACTATCACTAAAGATAAGAATGTCTTGGTCAATGGCTCAGAATTGCTTGAAACGAAGAAAATCATCCTTGCTGGTGGTTCAAAAGTCAGCAAGATTAACGTTCCAGGTATGGAATCACCCCTTGTCATGACCAGTGATGATATCCTTGAAATGAATGAAGTTCCAGAAAGCCTCGTCATCATTGGTGGTGGGGTTGTCGGTATCGAGCTTGGTCAAGCCTTTATGACCTTTGGTTCAAAAGTAACTGTTATTGAAATGATGGACCGCATTGTTCCAGCTATGGATGCAGAAGTATCTAAGAACCTTCGCTTGATCCTTGAACGTAAAGGTATGACCATCTTGACGGATACTAAACTCCAAGAAATCATTGAAGAAGATGGCAAACTTCGTATCAAGGTTGAAGGAAAAGATGATATCATCGCCAACAAAGCCCTTCTTTCAATCGGGCGTGTTCCAGATCTTGAAGGAATCGGTGAAGTCGAGTTTGAATTGGATCGTGGACGGATCAAGGTTAATGAATACATGGAAACGTCTGTTCCAGGTATCTATGCGCCAGGTGATATCAACGGTACTAAGATGTTGGCTCATGCTGCCTTCCGTATGGGTGAAGTAGCGGCCGAAAATGCTCTTAAAGGAAATCATGCTGTTGCCAAATTGAACTTGACTCCTGCAGCCATCTACACACTTCCAGAAGTTGCGGCTGTTGGTTTGACAGAAGAACAAGCTCGTGAGAAATACGATGTTCAAATCGGTAAATTCAACTTTGCAGCGAACGGTCGTGCCATTGCATCAGATGCGGCTCAAGGATTTGTTAAAGTCATTGCAGACAAGAAATACGGTGAAGTTCTTGGGGTTCACATCATTGGTCCAGCGGCAGCTGAATTGATCAACGAAGCTTCAACCATCATTGAGATGGAAATCACTGTGGAAGAAATGCTCAAGACCATTCATGGTCACCCAACTTTCTCAGAAGTGATGTACGAAGCCTTTGCGGATGTACTCGGCTTGGCAGTTCACTCACCTAAGAAGAAATAATATTATTCTTTCAACTAAATTTTCTTAAAGTAGTACGGACGGCAGCGACCTCTCTTAGAGTTCCATGCCTAAAAATTGAGCCACTTGTCTCAATTTTTCCGAGAAATGGCTTAATAAATAATTTTCCTTCTCGAAGAAATTTTTGGAAGGATTAGTCAGACGCAGTGGTTGATTGGTATCTTTGTTCGCTGGACAAGCTTCAAAGATACCTAATCAACTGTGCGGGGGTGGGAATACGAACTTTTTTACTAGCGAAGTTCTGTCCCACTCCCTTCTTTTTACTACTTCAGAAAATTCAAGTGAAATTCAACTATTTCTGTCTAATGCTTATCTTACTATGAGTAGGATTTATAAAACGAATTTTTGGAATTACTATGAAATACATTATTAATTATTCAAATGATACTGCTTTTAATATTGCTTTAGAAGAGTATGCTTTTAAGCACCTCTTGGATGAAGATCAAATCTTCCTTCTTTGGATTAACAAACCTTCGATTATCGTTGGTCGTCACCAAAATACCATCGAAGAAATCAACCGTGACTATGTTCGGGAGCATGGGATTGAAGTGGTTCGCCGAATCAGTGGTGGTGGGGCTGTTTATCACGATTTGAACAACCTCAACTACACCATCATTTCAAAAGAAGATGAAAACAAGGCCTTTGACTTTAAGAGCTTTTCAACTCCCGTGATCAACACCTTAGCTCAACTTGGGGTTAAGGCTGAATTCACGGGTCGTAACGACTTAGAGATTGATGGCAAGAAATTCTGTGGAAATGCCCAAGCTTATATCAACGGACGCATCATGCACCATGGTTGCCTTCTTTTTGATGTTGATTTGTCTGTCCTTGCCAATGCTCTCAAGGTGTCTAAAGACAAGTTTGAGTCCAAAGGAGTTAAATCAGTCCGTGCTCGTGTGACCAATATCATCGATGAGTTGCCAGAAAAAATCACGGTTGAAGAGTTCAGGGACCTACTTTTGGACTACATGAAGAAAGAATACCCTGAGATGACAGAATATGTCTTCTCGGATGAAGAATTGGCTGAAATTAATCGTATCAAGGAAACCAAGTTCGGTACCTGGGATTGGAACTATGGAAAGTCTCCTGAATACAATGTCCGTCGTGGCACCAAATTCCCAAGCGGTAAAGTGGAAATCTTCGCTAATGTCATTGAATCAAAAATTCAAGATATCAAGATTTACGGTGACTTCTTTGGTATCGAAGATGTTGCAGCAGTAGAAGATGTTCTTCGTGGTGTCAAATACGAACGTGAAGACGTCCTCAAAGCCCTTCAAACCATTAACCTAGGTCGTTACTTCGCAGGAATCACGGCAGAGGAAATTGCTGAAGCAGTGGTGGAATAAAGTCGTAAGAGATTCGCAGGAGCGGGTCTCTTTTTTGAAACTAGTTTCACATAGAAATTATTGTTTTACTAAGGATTTTGTAGTATAGTAAAGGTGGAAAAATGTATTCGATTACAAAAATATAAATATGATTTTTTAATACTCAGTAACCACTAAACAACGAAATTGATTGACTAGCTAGATAATACTTTCCTTTGATGCTTTAGAAAGTGTGATGATATGAAACGTGTCTTTATTATTTTGTCAAACCTTTTCATCACGAGTTTTTTGATTTGGATTGCCTTTATTTCTCCAAATACGCTTATCCACCGCAGTCTTCCGGTAGTAAGTGTGCAGAGACAAGAAAAGAGCGTCACATATGAAGACTTATCTTCCAGTTTAGACCGTTTGGCAAGGGAAAATCATAGTATAATTGCCGGTCAGATACAAAGAACAGATTCTAAAGGGCAAGTTGTTTTCACCTATGATATCTTCGGAGAGGGAAAACTTCCTTCTGGAATTAAAAAAGAGAAGAAAGAACTGGCTGCCAAAGAAAGCCTGATAACGAATTATTATGTATTATCAGGTGAATTAGAAACTGAAAAGCTGGATCAAACGCTTCATACTCTTGGTTTCTCACAAACTTTTATAGAGAAACCAAATCCTCTGCAGACCTTTATTGCCTTTTTTGGCTCAGGTTCACAATCACTTGCCTTGGTTATTTTTATCATTAGTTTTAGCACTTTGACGATTATCCAGAAAACACTTGAAATGAGAAGCGCTGGGATTCGATATATCTCAGGAATGAGACGCTTGCAGCTTTTCGGACATTCTTTAAAAGATGATAGTATAGAGTTGCTTTTTGGATGTATTGGCGCAAGTATAATGGGTGCGGTTTTGATTTATTATTTCCGATTAACACCTTTTACCTATTCCGTCATCATTTCAAGTAGTATCATTTACAATGGGATGTTACTTATTTTATCTGCTATCTTATCCTTTCTCTTTGCATATAGTATTCAAACAATGCATTTAGTCACCCTTCTAAAAGGGAAAGTTCCATTAAAGCGCATTTTGGTTTTCCTCTTTATTTGTCAATTTCTTGCTGTCACACTAATTGGCCTTGCAGTTCATCGAATCAGTATTTATGGATCAGTCTGGCAAACTTACCAAGAGGGAAGTGAGGCTTGGTCTAAACAGTCGAAATGGGTCCAAATTGGTACAAATCGAGAATATTTCTATCAGAATATCAGTAAAGAGGGTCTGAAGGAGGATGTGGAGAAATGGTCCAAGCTCATCGAGTCTGGTATTGAAAATGGTGGTCTTTTAGCTTATCATAATCTCGTATTTTTTAGTTCAAAAGGAGTTATGACGGATCCTAGTACAGGTAAAGAGTTTTCAATCACAGATTACGATCCACTTGCACGAACTCTCTATGTAACTCCAAATTATCTTGATATTCAGAATGTTCCAGTTTCTCCTGAAGAGAAAGATCACTTAAATCACTTACAAGCAGGAGAATTTGGTCTCTTGCTTCCGGAAAAATTAAAAGGTCGAGAAGAGGAGATGATTAAACGATATGAAGATTATCTATCTCCTCGAGATGATCAAGGGAACATCGCTTTATCGATGAAAGCACGGGTGACCTATCTTCCTAACAACCAAAAACGATTTATCTACAACAATACACCTATCAGCTATAAGCAATTCTTTACAGATCCTGTTTTAGTGGTTATTCAACCTGAAAGTTTTGGAGGCTATGTGAATCCATATTTCACCCATCTAAATCCCTACCTTTATTTTAATGGACTTCAAAATAGTAAAAAACTAGTCGCTGAGTATAATCTTGAAAAAAGTGTTGGTCAGTACGACTATGCAGTGGACGTTTACCAGCAAATGGCCCAATCCATACAAATAGAAAATCTCATGGCGATTGCAGGAGGAGTCTTTGGTATAGCAACCTCTGTTCTTCTTTTTAACACTATGAATTTCCTATATTTTGAAGAGTTTAGAAAACAAATCTTCTTGAAGAAGATTGCAGGTCTGGGATTTGTAAACATTCACCAAATGATTTTGCTTTCAGAAAGTATCCTCTTACTATTAGGAAGCCTCCTGGTATTCATTCTCACTTCGGAATGGTGGATTGCTCTTGTCACTCTCTTTCTATTTATTACTAATGCTTGGTTCATTCTCCTGTACCGGTCTCATAAAGAAGACCACTTGTTAGCCACTGTACTGAAAGGAGCCTAATATGATTAGCGTAGAACATTTAACCAAATCATTTGGCCAACGAACGGTCTTTCAAGATTTGAGCTTGCAATTTACAGAAGGTAAGGTCTATGCTCTGATTGGAAATAGTGGGTGTGGTAAAACAACCTTGCTTAATATTTTGGCGAAGATAGAGCCTTATAAAGAAGGGAGTATAAGCTATCAAGGGCAAGAACTGAAACAAATCAAACAGCATCACTTCTTTAAGCGTGAATTAGGTTATCTCTTCCAAAACTTTGGCCTACTTGAAAACGAGACGATCGCTACAAATTTAGATTTGGGATTGATTGGGCAAAAATTAACGAAAAAAGAGAAGAAGCAGCAAGAAGAAGAAGTGCTAAAAAAAGTAGGATTGGCTTACCTTGCTCTGGATCAAAAGATTTATGAATTATCGGGGGGAGAGGCGCAACGTGTCGCATTAGCTAAAGTTATTTTAAAAGATCCACCTTTAATTTTGGCAGATGAACTAACTGCAGCACTGGATCCAGAAACCTCACAAGAGGTGATGGACTTGCTCTTAATGTTAAAGAATCAAGAGCGTATAATCATTATCGCAACCCATAATCCAGTGATTTGGGAAAAAGCTGACGAAGTGATAAGGCTCAACTAGTCCATGGTTGAAGAATGGTAGGATCTTCTGTATTATCTTTTATAGCTATTCAGGAGGTATAGGCTGATGAAAAAAACAGATCATATTTATAAAGATTCTCATTCGTTTATATAATTAATAAAAGAGCGTAAGATTCCATAAAAAAATCTTACGCTCTTTTTCTAATAGAATACCTTTTACATAATTTCCGTTATGTAATCTTATAAACTATCCAAGGCATTCTTTTGTTCATCATTGACAATATGGGTATACAAGTCAGTAACTTGGGTGCTAGCATGTCCCAGCTGGTGACTGACCAAAACCTGTGATTTGGTTGCATCATAGAGACGAGTTGCTAATGTATGGCGAAGCTTGTGGGGTGTTACGCGGACTTTGAAGTCTTCTGAATACTTGGCGACCATCTTTTCCACGCTAGAAGCATCAATTCGGTTTGGAACACCTCGATACAAGGTTAGAAAGAGAGCTGTATCAGTCTTTTCAGTCTTGTACCGTTTGTCTCGAATAGCAAGATATTGCTCCAGATAAGGCTTAGCAAAAGCAGCAACATTGACTGAGTCTCGTTTTCCACCTTTTCGAGTGACGTCAATCACCATCATCTTAAGATTGAGGTCACGAAGGTCCAAGTTGACCGCCTCAGATAAACGGACACCAGAGGCAAGAAGGAGTGCGATAATCGCTAAATCTCGCTCTTTATTCTTATTAAAGGAAGATAAGGCGCGATTTGAGAGTGTTTGAGGGTACTCCTGGTCGATATAGTTTAGGAAACCTTCTGTTTCATCCCCTAAAAAGAGTTTTTGTTTGATATTTTCAGCCCGTGCCGCCAAGGTTTCTTTCTTTTTCTTGGTAGCAACCTTCTTCATGACGTTGCGGTAGAAATACGGTTCACCTTGCTCGTTTTCAACTTCCTCGGTCAAATACTTATAAAGGCTAGAAAGTGCAGAAAGGGTACGGTTAATCGTTGTTTGGGAAACCCCGTTTTTCGTTGTATTGGCATTGAGCAGAGGACGTTCACGTAAGTAAAGAATAAAGGATTCCATATCTTTCTTGGTCATGTGCTCCAGAACGTCTAAAGGAATCTCGGCCATGGTGTCAGCATCCGATATACCAGATTCCAAGACCCAGGTAAAAAATCGATCGTATTCCTTTAAGTATTCGTACAAGGTTGTAAAACTGTATGGAATGGCCAGTTTCGATTGGTAATATTCCAATACATACCAGGGCATGACTTGTTTGAGTTTATCAATCCGTTCTAATAAGATCTCGCGTTTCATGTTTTTCTCCAAATCTTTCTATACTAGTAGTATAGCATAGCCAGATATATTTTTCAAGAAAATTATAGTTTTTCGGAAAGATGTTATAGGGTTCTATTGTATTAACAAAAAATTTTTTTTGAGCAAAGGAGGTAACCAAAAATTTTTTTAGGGCTAATTATCTTCAATTATGTACTTTATTTAAGTGAATACTGAAAATTTTAAAAGCTTTTCATCTTCTGTAAAATGTACTTTATTTAAGTGAAAACTAAAATTTTATCAAATGTACATTTTGATACTAAAAAACACTTTAAACCATTAAATTGATATTAAAGTGTTTTTTAGATTGTTTAATTTATTAATTTACAAACTGAACAAAATGCTCTTGTTTTCTTCTTAAACCTTTACAGATTTTACAGGTTATTAAGTTACGTTTTTCATATTTGATTTTTTCATTGATTTTGAACTTATACCGATGATTTGGATCATCTTTACAAATCCACCATACAATTTTATTACTTTTCTCATCAATTTCTGTTGGCTTCGCTAAAAGAATATTATTCAGATAATCCCATTCGTTTAATAAATACTCATGCGTAGTTGCAAGATCGTTAAAACCCTTTAATACTTTATTGTTTTGACAATATGTACAACAAGATATGTTCATTAGAATTTTTTTCTTAACTGTTTGCCGATATTCTCGTCTACATTCTGAACATTTCCACCATGCTCTATAATTTGAATTACACGTTAGAGAACTAAAATCTCTATCATTTAAAATTGACCATTCCTTAATCAACCATGAGTGTGTGGTCGCAAGATCGTTAAAACCTTTTAAAACCTTTTGATTTCTACAATATGGACAAGAATTATCTCTGTAAAATTTTTCTATAATGACTTGCTGATATTCTCCAGTGCATACAGGACATTTCCACCATGCGGTACATGTTGAATTAGCCCTTACTGAAGACATTTCTTGTTTGTTTAATGTAGACCATTCTTTAATTAACCAAGGATGTGTTGTTTCTAGGTCGTTATAACCTTTTCCAGTCTTTTTAAATGAACAATATGGGCAACATCGGTCGTTTTCGCAGCGTTCAGAAATTTTCGCTTTAAAACTCCTGTGACATTTTCGACAAATCCAATCAACTAATATATTTGAATCATAAAAGAAAGTGTCAATATCTCCGTTAAGTTCTTTCACCCATTCATTGATTAAGTATGGTTTAGCGAAGCTTAGTTTTTCATTTGGTTTAGGGATTTTTTTATTACAGTACGGACAAATAGAATTAAATCTATTAAAGTTACTGTTAGTAAACGCATCTAAAACAATACCTAGCTTTTCATCAAATTCTAATTCGCAACAATCACAAATCCAAGTAAATATTTTATTTTCGGATTCTACTGACGTTACCTCATCAGGCTTTAATAAATTCTTGCTACTCCAATAATCACATAATTCAGGATAAATATCTGAAATTGTATTATACCCTTTTAATGCTTGTTCGTTATTGCAATATGGACAAGCATTAGGCACTTCTCTTCTAATTGGAATTGAACATAAGTATTCACCTTGACAAACAGAACACTTCCACCAATATTTTTTTGTTTCAATGTGGCTCAATGCTAAATGAACAGGCAATCCATTTTTATCGCTCCATTCTTCCTGTAATTTTGGGAAATTATAGAGTATATCATTGTTAAAAACAAGTGTATCCCAATCACAATGATTAGGACAAGTTTGAAAATTACTATTCTCTAAGTCGGTTCTTGAAATCATTTCATTAGGACTGCAATGAAAATTGACATTGCAACAAGGACATTTCCAATTTATACATTCAGAAGACTTATGCCAGTATTCAGAAATAGATTTATCATTACTTTTATCCCAAAATTTCTCTAAATATGGATGAGTTTCTTGTAAAGTATTATACCCTTTTAACATCAATTTATTATCACAATAAGGGCAGCCTTCAAAATGCCTTTTGACAACACTACATTCATATTGACCATGACATTTAAAACACTGCCACCTTACTAAGATATCGGATAAACTATCAATCATATTACTTTTTACAAGAGTTGGAATAAATTGCTTAAAAAGATTTCTATCTGTATGCAATAGGGGGTTGGCTTTCACTTTAATTACGGTATCAAATGTTGCTTTACAGTTATTACAATAGAAACCATCTCTTTTGATTCTTGAAATTAGCCGATCAATAGACAACTTAAAGATATGGTCACATTTGTCGCATTTCCAATTTCTAGGGATTGTAACATTGTCATTTAACTTCAAATCATTAAACTCTACATAGTTTTGTTCCCCTGGAAGATAAATTTTCCGAAGATTAGGGTATGCTTTAGTGTAAGGTACAAAATGTATACTTTCATTACATCCGACATGAACAAGCTCTTTATTATGTTTATTGATTAATTTAGAAGTGTTTGCTACATCTTTCCAACCAACATGACAGGTAGGACATTTGAAGTGAAATAACCTCTTTGAAGAAAAAGATAAATTATCAATCTCTTCCTGAATGGTTTCTATATTTTCATAATGAAAGTTTATGTACCTTAGAAAGTTAGGAATCCTTGCAGATATAGAGTTTTCCCCTTTTATGAACACTTCTCCAAGCTCACATACAGGACAGATTTTTGAATGATTTTGGATATTTTTATAAGATTTTGTTGCACTTGCCTTCCATTCATAAGAACAGGTAGGACATTTCCAGTTAATGTGTTTTTTGCTGGTAACTGTTATTTTTTCTACATCTATTTTGATATTCTTGTCAAAGTCCCAATAGTTCAATAAAGCTGGAAAATCAGTGATTAAGTCTGACATTTTCTCCTCCTAATACTTAGTCTTGTTATCCAGTAAGTCTTTAATTTCAAAAATCTTACTTTTGATTGTTTGCTTTTCAGTATGAGTATGCTTTTCAAAAGATATTTTCGAGTCTGAGGTGATAATATTTTCACTTAGATACTTCTTAGTTACAAGTTGCTGATAGTTTCAATAAGAAAAAGTTTGTGAGTGAACAGGATTTAAAGCAAAAAAATAAGAGCCGATGGGCTCTTATAATTATCTCTATAACTTGTAATTTTTTATTTACTTAAAACTTTTCTTTGCCAACTTTTCTCATTACATTTTGGACATTTCATATATCTTGTAGTTCCAAAGTGCATTGCAAAATATACTTTACTGTATTTTGGCACATATTTATTATGGCATTTTGACATTCATAATAACCTGTTTCTGTTTCTATTTTTAATGCAAATGAAACACCTATTATTAAAAGAACGAATGCTAATATAAACAACAATATTCTTGCTATATTATTCTCTATTAAAAATGATGTAACAAAAATTAGTGTTAAAAAAGATATTGTTGAGCCAAAACCAATAACATTTTCATACATCATTAGTTTTTTATTTTGCATTTCTTCCTTTTTTGCCATTTCTAACAAATTTTTTTCTGCTATCTCATTATAATTATTCATATCAATCATCTCCCCACTTAATAATTCATTTACACTTATTTTAAGTTCATTACATAAATCTAGCATAATTGATGAATCAGGCATTGCTTTTCCATTTTCCCATTTAGATATAGCCCTATCTGTAATATTTAACTTTTCTGCAAGTTGCATTTGAGTCAAATTATTCTTTTTCCTACTTTCAGCTATAAATTTTCCAATTTTAATCTGATCCATAACTTTTACCTCCTTCAATTTAAGTGTAAATTATTATTATTAAAAAGTACACATACCATTGGTTGAGTGGGATATTTTTTATATCAACTAATGGTTGAATAAGTGTAAATTGTCTTTATAATAGTGATACAACTAAGCCAACAATTAAGCAGACAATTAGTCCAATAAGTTCTCCAATAATTGAGCCTTTTATATGAAACCAATAGTTATGATATTCTTGTATCATATCTTCCGTACCTTCTATTATAAATTGTTTACTATGGCAAAACCATATTATCATTAAAAAACTGCATAAATTTATCAGCCATAGTAGCTCCTATCATTTAAAAGTCTATACATAGTATTTTTACAACAATCCTTTAGCTTCATATAAATTCAATTATAAAATTAGGAATTTTACATTTAGAATTATTGTTCTATCTATTATTCATTATACCATCAACAAAATAAAAATCTATATCTTCCGTTCAATAGGAACTTAAATAAGCTTCAAAAAATGTACAATTGAACCTACTACCTAACCACCATAAATCACAACTCAAAATGTACATTATTCACCCCTAAAATAACGTACAAAACAAAAATAAAGTACACTTTTTAAAGAATGTACTTTATGCTTCAAATTCAGTTGTATCAATGGTGTAAGTCTTGTTTAGTCAATTGTACATAAATTTTTAGTTTATTTCTATACTAGATTCCTTTTTAACACAAAACAATCAGCAAACCTCATGGATCTACTGATTATTTTCTTCTCTAACTTATTTTTCTACATATCGAAATGGAATCTTGCTACCACAGAGCCAATTATAAACTCGGTCATTAACTTGAACATTCATAGCTTCATGAGCATATTCTGGCATGATTAAATGCTCTTTTGGACATTCTAATCGATTATAAATGGCAAACTGCGTTTCAGGATAACAGACATCATCATCTAGCCCGGTAATCATGTGAACCTGTCCTTTGATACGATGCGCAAAATTTTTCACATCAATATAGGCTAAAGTCTGCATCAAACGATCTTCGGTTTCGTGAAATGGATCGTGGAACTTGAAATAACGGAAAAGCTCGTCATAGGCCTCGCTGGTGTTCCCAATCTCCAATACTCGTCTGAAATCTGATAAGAATGGATAAATGGCGACTGTTCGTTGAATCCTTTGATTCAATCCAGCAGCTACAAGGGCCAAGGCACCACCTTGAGAGGCTCCATAGCTAGCGAGTTTGCTGTCGTCTACTTGAGGAAGGCTGGCTACAATTTCAATTAACTGGTAAAGATCTAAGTAGACATCCTTATAAAAGAGCTCATCCGGACCTTCCACGGCTCCACGTATAATCTGTCCTTTTACCGTATTTCCAAGCGGTGAGCGATCTCCATCGGTTGAAAAACCTGACTGGCCTCTCACGTCCATAGACACAACACCATAGCCGGCTACTGTATAAGCTAACATATCAGCCCAATCCCAACAACGTCCCATATAGCCATGAAAATGGAAAATAACGGGAACTTTTTGATCTATTTTTGGGAGAACAACCCGCGCATAAACGAGCCCATCTCGTGTTCCTTTAAAGGTTAATTCATAACAAATCACATTTGGAATGCTGAAATCTCGTTCTTCGAGCTTGTATTCAGGCAGTTCAGTCATCTTTGCTAGGGCTTGATTCCAAAAGTTATCAAAATCATCTGGAACATCATCCCGTCCCTTGTAAACTTTCATTATCTCTAGTAATTTAGGATCTTTCATAAAATCCTCCTTAGGTATGTGTAATCGCTACCAAAAATGTACCATATTTACCTAAGGATTGCAAGAGACAAATAAAAATTACATAACCGAAATTATGTAATTTAATTATAGATTCAAAAACAGACTTAGTTGTTTTACTAGATCTGGATTAGTGGGTAAAGCTGAGTGATGAGCTTTACGACCGTTTAAATTCACTTCTGTATAAGTTTGATTGTCAAAAATAGATTTTGCTGCTTGTGCACTAGAGAGAGGAACGATGCCATCTGATTTTCCAGCAAAGCTACCGACAAAATTAAGGACCTCTACTTCTTTTCCCAGGCGATGCTTCCATGTTTGAAAATCTTCATACATCTCTTGATTGAATTGGTAAGGACTACCAATAATAGCCAACTTGCTGACGGTTACCTTCTTTTTCTCTAAAAAGCCACTTTCCAGTAAACCAGTCAAAACCAGTCCCCCATTGGAATGCCCGACTGCCTTAAACTCTGTAAAATGATAGTGATCAAGAAGATAGGTTAAAGCGATCTTAAGGGATTCGATTTGCTGTTTGATATTGCTGTAGCCATCTCGATTGTTCTCGAAGCCAATCACAATCATCGGATTCGGCTCTTTCGTATTCAGTCTTCCTTCCATCTCTATAGAATCATCTTTGTTGACTTTTATTTTTAAGAGACTCTGTTTTTTTCTAGAAAAGCGATGGAGCATGCGGATGGTTCCATTGAATCGCTGGATACTGGCTGAACTCCCAGGGACAAAGATGATTGGTCTGATCGGAGGTTTCTTCGACCCTTTTGGAAATTCAAAGGGCTTGTTGTGCGAAGAAAACAATCTTGTAAAGAAACGAATGACTTGTTGAAATAGTTTTTTTAACATGTTTCCTCTAGTAGTAGTTTCTAAAAGAACCCAGAACAGTGTGTTCCAGGCCCTTATTAGAAAGGATTATTTCCGTTTTTTCTTATTTTTGCGCATTTGTTTGGCCATTTTGTTCATCGCCCGTTTCATCATAAATTCACCGGCTTTTCCTTTGAGACCACCGCCAAACATTTGGCTCATGTCAGGCATTCCAGCGCCTCCGCCAAGAGCTGACAAGTCAGGCATGCCACCTTGTCCCATCATGCCTTCGAGGGCAGACATATCAGGCATTCCACCAGGCATATTCTTCGGCATGTTATTTGGATTGAGCCCCATTTGTTTCATCATCTTGTTCATATCACCAGAGAGGACGCCTTGCATCATCTGTTTGGCTTGGTTAAAGTCCTTGATGAATTTATTGACTTCGACAAAGCTATTTCCTGAACCAGCCGCAATCCGACGACGACGGCTTGGATTTAACAAATCTGGATTTTCCCGTTCAGCTGGTGTCATGGATGATACGATCGCACGTTTGCGAGCAATTTCTCGTTCATCGACCTTGAGGTTCTTCATGGCAGGGTTATTGGCCATCCCTGGAAGCATCTTGAGCAAATCTTCCATTGGTCCCATGTTTTGAACTTGATCTAACTGATCAATGAAATCGTTGAAGTCGAAGGTATTTTCCCGCATCTTCTCAGCGAGTTCAAGGGAGCGTTTCTCATCGTATTCTTGAGAAGCCTTCTCGATCAGCGTCAGCATATCCCCCATACCGAGGATCCGACCAGACATACGGTCTGGGTGGAAGGTTTCGATATCAGTGATTTTTTCACCAGTACCAGTGAACTTGATTGGTTTTCCAGTAATCTGACGGACAGAAAGGGCTGCACCACCACGAGTATCCCCATCGATCTTGGTCAAGATGACCCCAGTCACTTCGAGTTGTTCATTAAACTCACGCGCCACATTGGCTGCTTCTTGACCAATCATAGCATCGACAACCAAGAGGATTTCGTTTGGCTTTGCAAGGGCTTTGACGTCGCGCAACTCACCCATGAGTTTTTCATCAATTTGCAGACGACCAGCCGTATCGATCAAGACATAGTCATTGTGATTGGCTCTTGCCTGCTCCAAACCTTGGCGAACGATCTCTACTGCAGGGACTTCTGTACCAAGTGAGAAGACAGGGACATTGATCTGTTGACCAAGGGTCTTCAACTGGTCGATGGCCGCTGGACGATAAATATCGGCCGCAATCATCAAAGGACGCGCTTTTTCTTCCTTGACCAATTTATTGGCCAATTTCCCAGCAAAGGTTGTTTTACCAGCCCCCTGAAGACCGACCATCATGATAATGGTTGGAATCTTTGGAGATTTGATAATTTCTGCTGTTTCTGAACCCAAAATCGCTGTCAATTCTTCATCGACAATCTTCACGATTTGTTGGGCAGGGTTCAAGGTTTCGATGACTTCATGACCTACAGCCCGCTCGCGGACGCGTTTGATGAAGTCTTTTACAACAGGAAGGGCAACGTCGGCCTCTAAGAGGGCTAGACGAATCTCTTTGGTCGCTTCTTGGACATCTGCTTCAGAGACTTTCCCTTTCTTACGAAGATTTTTAAAGACGTTTTGTAAACGTTCGGTTAAACTTTCAAATGCCATACTCTTTCTCCTAGTTAAGTCTTATATTTATTTAGTCTCGATTATCGATACTGGAAAGCACAGAAATTTGTTCCTGTAAAAAAGGATCTTCAGGGTATCTTTCAGAAATCTGATCCAAAATTTGACTACGAACAATGTAATCGGAATACATATGGAGTTTCATTTCGTAGTCTTCCAAAATCTTTTCTGTACGTTTAATATTGTCATAGACCGCCTGACGGCTCACTCCAAACTCTTCCGCGATCTCAGCCAAGCTGTAGTCATCTGCGTAATAGAGCTCGATGTAGTTCATCTGCTTGTCCGTCAAGAGCGCTGCATAAAACTCAAAGAGCGCATTCATTCGGTTGGTTTTCTCAATTTCCATACCTTTCATTATATCAAAAAAGCCCGCTAAAGACTAGCGGGACTTGATGCTTTTTGAGCTTGAAATAAGAGGATCTATCATTAGAGTTTCAGTGCCAACATATTGACCGTCATCCCTGCTGCAGTTCCCATCAAAAAGATGGTATCTCCTTCCTTCACATAGCCATGATCCAGTGCATAGGCTAGGCCGAAAGGCACGGCTACCGAAACCATATTTCCATAATCACTGACAATATTTAGGTACTTGTCTTTGCCAACGCCCAATTTGTCCATGACAAGCGGTAAGGCGCGACTTGCTTGGTGGGGAATAATATAGTCTACAGCATCTTTAGAAATGCCTGATTTTTCTTGGAATTCTTGGAACATTTCTGGAATAACACGGGCAGAAAGCAAAAGGATTTTCTTCCCTTTCATATCAAACATGAAATCCGTCTTGGTTGCTTCAGAGTACAATTTCGGATGATAAGCTGTCAAACCACCACGAATTTCGGTATCGTGGGCTCCCTCAGACCAGGTACGTTGCATACTGGCAATGATTCCTTTATCTTCCTTTGTTGCTTCAAAGATAAAAGCTGCAGCTCCATCGCTAAACAGTTCAAAGCTTTCTTTTTGTTTAGGATTAAGCCCTAGGCTTCCTACTTCACTAGATACAATCAGAACCCGACGGTATTCACCACCTTCAATCAGATAAGAAACAGTGCTCAAAGCTGATACAAAACTGGTACAAGTTGTATTGATATCCATAGCAGGAATCGTCAGTCCCTTGGCCACGCGCTCATGGATCAGAGCAGCTGTACAAGGAATGGGCTGAACACCAACCGCACTAGCCGAAACCAGGCAGTCGATGTCTGCCATTTCAAGCCCTGCATGGTTTAAAGCCGCTTCAATCGCACGCTCTGCAAGATCAATCTGTGTTTCTTCTCCTTCTTTCACGCGATAGCGAGTCTGGTCTTTGAAAGTAACTGTATGAGCTGGAAGCGCAGTTCCATAGCCTTTAATTTGCAAATGTCTTTTTACAGTAGTCATAGGATTCTCCTTTTATTGAAGTCGTTGAACACGTTTTAATTTACGTGTTGGGTCCCATTGGTAATCAATAAATTGAATACTTGGGAGAATGAATTGTTTTTGCTGAGCTAAGAGTTCAAATTGAACAAAGATCGCTTGCTCCATAGACTCTGTCCGGTGACTCAAGGCAATAGTAATGGATCCATCTGCCAACTGAGTTACTTGATAGTCCTGAATATTTTCGACAAAGAGAATGCACCGCCGAATAAAATCCGGATAGATCATCTGGCTACTACCATCTTCTTTTTTGAAATAGAAGATATCATCTGATCGTCCTTCGATCTTTGCGATTCGAGTAAAGACGGAACCACAAGGGCAAGGAGACTTTTCTTCCACCAAAATATCATTGAGTCGGTAGCGATAGATGGGTTGACTGGTCCGTTTGAAATCCGTAATAATCGGATAAAAGCGGCTATCATCAAGATACTCTTTTTCGACATACAAAATATCTTCGTTGAGATGTAGATTGCCTTCTGAACAGGTACAAGCTAAAAATCCCTCTGTCGCTTGGTAGACTTGATCAACCTTGTCTAGTTGAAAGGCTTTGGTGATTGTCTGAGCATCTCGATCTTCTAGGATCTCTGCGACAGAGACAACCTTGACGGGTTGGATAGGAAGTTGCTGATTGCTGACATAGTTGGCTAACTCAATCAAGGTCGAAGCTGGTGCGACCACAATGGTTGGTTGATAGTCTATGAGACGCTCTAAATGCTCCTTGCTATCCTTGAAAATATCAAAATATTCCAAGCGAATAAGGCCTGAATTAATGGTTTGATAGAGTTCATTATCTGCTCGTAAGAAAAAGGCAATGCGATGACCAAACAGATTTCCTTTTGGCAACATCTTGGCTAAGATTGCTGCAGCCCACATACTTCTTTCTTTTTCTGTGGTGACAAAAACTCCTCGGTGGCCGGAAGTCCCAGAAGACAAGCCTACTGCTACTTCTCCATTCATCTCGGTAAAATCTCGCGTTTGTTCTCCACGAATCGCCATCTCTAAAGCCTTATCTCGATCCACTCCCAGAGTATTGAGTTCATTGAAATGTGTCATCATGAAATGCTTATCCATGGTCCCAAAGGATTCGGGAGAATGGGTTTGAAAATAGGCAGATTGAGAAGTGATAAATGCATGGTAGCGTGCCAATTGTTTATCTTGGTATCGCTTCAAGGTCTCCTTTGAACGAAATCGATGGCACCATCTGGTTTCAATAAAGGTTTTCAGAAAGACTGTTTTTTTCATTTAAAATCCTTTCAATCCGATCTTGCGGGTCGTGGCTGACCACAACTTGAATGCCATCTTGCAAGAGTGTTTCCAGCAAATCAGCTCCTTTTAAATAAGCCTTCTTATCATCCTGAACCAAGGAAGGAATGAGACGCATTTGCCGTGTGAAAGGCAAGAGGTCTACTCCCCAAGAAAGATCCGCTCCGATGAAGAGTTTGAGCTCATCCAGATAAAGACAACCTTGCCCTCTCGCATGCCCATCGATAGACGATACGAGAATGCTCCCATCACCAAAAAGATCCGCAGTCGGGCGATAGGGGAAAGCAGGATGTCTTTGATCTGCTTTGAGACAAGTCACCCGATCTTTGAAATCAGCTGGAAGAAACTCTTTAAAAATCAGATCTTTAAATTTCGGTTTTTGGTACACCTCATAGACTTCCTGGGTAACAACGAAATGAGCATTTGGAAAAAGTGCTGCTCCACCGAGATGATCCGGGTGCAGATGCGAAAGAATCACATAGGAAATGGATGCCGGATCAATCCCACGCTCTTGCAATAAATAATTGATCTGGTCTTCTTTTTTCATCTGCATTGGGGTGGCTAGACGGTACCAGAAATATCGAGCTTTTTTCTTAATCTCGTAGTGATAGCCGGTATCGTACAAAATATAGCCTTTTTCACGATGATGAATCAAAAAGACACCTGCTGGAAATTGCATTTTTTCATTCGGAATCCCTTTAAATAAGAGACCAGAATGACTGCTGCAATAGCCTGCTGGAAAATAATCAATGTGCTTGATCATGTTGGACATAGTTGTCAATCCCTTCTTCAATGGTCATTTTTGGATAGTAGCCAAGTTCAGTTTGAGCCTTTTGAATATCGAGGGTTTGGCTATATCGAAGGAGATAATAGGTATAGCGAGTCAATGGGGGTTCGGCTTTCAGATGAAAGAATCGATACACCCCTTCAAGGCTATAAGCCACACCTGCTACTAGACCTGCTGGAAGTTTCCGATAGCGAATCGGCTCTCCCAATCCCTTTAGTGTGGTTTCGATCAAATACTTAAAGGTCTTTGGTTCCCCATTTGTAATATTATAAACTTGTCCGTGGGCTTCTTTTGCTTCCAGAGCCAAGCGAATGGCTAGGGCGACATTTTCCACACAGGTCATATCCATGAGCTGCTCTCCTCCTCGAATCAAAGGAATTCCAATTTTTCGACTGAGGCGTAAGACACGAGGCAAAATACTGGTATCCCCCACACCAAATAATCCTCTAGGACGCAAGATGATACTTGGCACATCTGAATAGTCAGAAAAAAGTTTTTCAGACGCCAATTTACTTCGGATGTAATTGTTGAGGTGATTTTCTTTGGGAGCATCGCTTTCCTTGATGTTTAATTGGTCTTTTCCAGCTGCGTAAATACTGGGAGAAGATACGTAAACCAAGCGTTTTACCGCATATTCACGGCACAAGTCAAGGACATTTTGAGTGCCAACTACATTCGCCTGATAGAAGGCCTTCCAAGGTCCCCAGGCAGTGGATAAAGCTCCAGCGTGAACCACAGCATCAACAGACTGAAAGGCTTGTCTTAATTCCTCAATAGCGCTCAAATCCCCTTTGATAAATTGAACGCGCTCACTTTCCAGAGCCTTCTCAATTTTTTCGTTTCGGCCAAAGGCTACAATGAAATAATCGTGAGCCAACAACTCATCGATCACATATTTTCCAAGGAAGCCAGTCGCACCTGTTACAAGAATTTTCATAGTTTCCCATCCGTTCCACGTCTTAATAATCGTTGAATTTCAAACTCCAAGGTATCCGACGGCTTGTAGGTTTTTGAAAGTTTGTTTAGTCTTTCTAACTTTTCCCAAGATTCTTTTTCTAATAGGGCATTAAAACCTGCTTGAATCTCTTCGGTGCGATTGCAATGTGCTTGAAAAGCAATTCCTGCTTCTACTCCTCGAATCGCATAGTCAAATTGGTCATAATCATGTGGCAAGATCAAGGCTGGTTTTTTAAATTCGATACACTGATAAAAGATTCCAGCTCCTCCATGGTGAATGACATAGTCCATCTGCGGAATATATTCTTTGTAGGGTAGATATGAGACAACCGTCACATTTGGCGCTACTTCTTCTTCAGAGAATTCCTTTGCCCCATCTCCAAGAGTGACAAAAAAGTGACATTCTGGATGGTCTTTGGCCAACTGCTTGGTTTGCTGAAGCAAGTTCTCCTTCGCCCAAGGCAACTGGGTTCCACATGTCACGAGTACCTTCGTCTTGTCCTCGTAAGGACTGAGATCTAAAGGATAATCTTCTGCTTTTTCAAGAGAAGTTCCCAAAGGGCCAAGCCACGCATATTGATGAGGGAAGTGTGTTTTCAACTCTAGCTCCATCATCCCAATTCCAAAGATGGCATAAGGAGAGTAGATGGTCTCCACTCCATTTTGATTGTACAACTTGAAATTGTAACGTTTTAAGCGTTTGCGTAAGAGGAAAGCCCCACAGTATTTTCCAATGCGCGTGAGTTTACGGCATAGTGCTTGTACCTTCTCTTCCTTCTTTGTGCGCGCGACTCCCATCCCTCCGAAGAAGCAAGGAGGACCATAAGGAGTTTCGATTGCAAATTGTGTCGCCATGGTGGTAATCCAAGGAATTTCCAACTCTTCTGCCACAAACCCTGCTGATAGAGTGATAAAGTCAGCAATCACAATATCTGGACGATTGACGCGCCACTCCTCTAACAATTGATCCGATACATGATTAATCAAATCAAGACTCTTGGATAATTGCCGATAAGCTGAAAAAAGATTGAGTTTCTTATCGTTATTCGCCGCGCGTTCAAATTCTTCTACTTTGTCCTCTAGAATTGGAACGACAGTGAAGCCAAGACTTTCTGCAATGGCCTTTTTCTGAGGTCCTGTGAAAACCCGGATCTCCATCGAAGGATCATCTAACAAGGGTTTAACGAGATTTAAAGTTGGGTACAGATGCCCGCTCAAGGGAACAGCTACCACATCTATTTTAATTTTTTTCATTTTTTCCTGCCTTATATCTCTTATTAAGCTTTAAAACCTGCTTCTATCTATTAATTCGTAAAAAAAATCAAAAATTGAAGAAAAAATAAAAATTTTTTTAAATTTTTTTAAAATATTTCCATTTTGCCTTTACTATCACTATTTAGAAAGAATGTCTTCAACCTAAAAAAGCTCCCAAATGCCAAAGAGAGAAAGTCTCCCAAACATTTGAAGAGTTTTTTTATTACTGTGAATTGCGAGCTTAGTTATTTTCCAAATAAAATTCGAACCGCTCACCGACATACTGACTTTTTACATACTCAAAAGCCGTCCCATCTTCAAAATAGGAAACCTGTGTCAGACCTAAAATAGCCTGTCCTTTTGAAATCTGTAAATAGTCCGCAATCTTATCTTTGGCCAATCGCGCATAGATGGTCTGGTGCGACTTTCCAATCTTATAACCATGACGCTCCAAAGTTTGGAAGAAGTGGCTGGTAACCTCTTCGCGATTGAAATTCTTAATAAATTTCTCTGGAATAGAGGCCACTTCATAAACAACAGGGATCTCATCAGCATACCGGACCCGTTCCATCCGAATGATGGTCTCTGTCTTATCGATGCCCAATTTATCCACTTCTTGGAGGCTAGGAATGGTTTTACGGTAAGATATCACTTGGCTAGAAGGTTCCTTGCCTTGCGATTTCATAATCTCTGTAAAACTGGTTGTTCCCCGCATTTTTTCTTGGACGCGCGTGCTAGTGATAAAGGTGCCACTTCCTACCCGTCTTTCAAGCACTCCTTCTTCAACCAGAAGGGTAATGGCCTGCCTAAGCGTCATCCGACTAACCTGAAATTTCTCCGCTAGATCGCGTTCGCTGGGAAGACGCTCCCCGATTTTCCATATTTTTTGATCAATCTCAGACTTAATCTGATCATGAATTTGAATGTAAGCTGGAATCATAACCTTGCTCTTTCTCTGTGTTATCTCTATTGTAGCGTAAAATTCCTAATTCTTCAATCAGAGATTGGTAAAGACAAGGCTTTTGTGTTAGAATAGAGGAAAGTAAATTTCTTTAAGAAGGGGATAAGATGACAAACCTATCAACTGATTTACATGATGTTGAAAAAATCATCGTGCTTGACTACGGTAGCCAATACAATCAGCTTATTTCACGGCGTATTCGTGAAATTGGTGTCTTCTCAGAGTTGAAGAGCCATAAGATTTCTGCTGATGAAGTTCGTGCAATCAATCCAGTTGGGATCGTTCTTTCAGGCGGACCAAACTCTGTATATGAGGAAGGTTCTTTTGATATCGATCCTGAAATTTTTGAACTCGGTATTCCAATCCTTGGAATCTGTTACGGGATGCAATTGTTGACCCATAAATTGGGAGGTAAGGTCGTTCCTGCAGGTGATGCTGGTAACCGCGAATATGGTCAATCTGAATTGACTTTGACAGAATCTTCTGCTCTTTTTGCCGGCACACCAGACAAACAATTGGTCTTGATGAGCCATGGAGATGCTGTTACAGAAATTCCGGCTGACTTTATCCGCACTGGTACTTCCGCTGACTGTCCATTCGCTTCGATTGAAAATCCAGACAAGAAAATCTACGGAATCCAATTCCACCCTGAGGTTCGTCACTCTGTTCACGGTTATGATATCTTGCGTAACTTTGCCTTGAACATCTGTGGGGCTAAAGGTGACTGGACCATGGACAACTTCATTGACATGCAGATCAAAAAAATCCGTGAAACTGTCGGAGACAAACGTGTCCTTCTTGGTCTTTCAGGTGGTGTTGACTCTTCTGTTGTTGGGGTTCTCCTTCAAAAAGCCATCGGCGATCAATTGATCTGTATCTTTGTAGACCACGGTCTTCTTCGTAAAGGGGAAGCTGACCAAGTGATGGAGATGCTTGGTGGTAAGTTTGGTTTGAACATCGTCAAAGCAGACGCTGCCAAACGTTTCTTAGACAAATTGGCTGGCGTATCAGATCCAGAACAAAAACGGAAGATCATCGGTAACGAGTTTGTTTATGTATTTGATGACGAAGCAAGCAAACTCAAAGATGTGAAATTCCTAGCACAAGGAACTCTCTACACTGACGTGATCGAGTCTGGTACGGATACAGCTCAAACCATCAAGTCTCACCACAATGTGGGTGGACTTCCAGAAGATATGCAGTTTGAACTGATCGAGCCACTGAACACTCTTTATAAAGATGAAGTTCGTGCGCTTGGTACTGAGCTTGGTATGCCAGACCACATCGTATGGCGCCAACCATTCCCAGGACCAGGTCTTGCCATCCGTGTTATGGGAGAAATCACTGAAGAAAAACTCGAAACCGTTCGTGAATCAGACGCTATCCTCCGTGAAGAAATCGCTAAGGCTGGACTTGACCGCGATATCTGGCAATACTTCACTGTCAACACAGGCGTTCGTTCCGTAGGTGTTATGGGAGACGGTCGTACCTACGACTACACAATCGCCATCCGTGCTATCACTTCTATCGATGGAATGACAGCTGACTTTGCGAAGATTCCATGGGAAGTTCTCCAAAAAATCTCAGTCCGTATCGTAAACGAAGTTGACCACGTCAACCGCATCGTCTACGATATCACAAGTAAACCACCTGCAACTGTAGAGTGGGAATAAAAAAAAGGTCCGGGGGACCTTTTTTTCACGAGCTAAGAAATAGAAAAGCGAGTCTAAGGTCCAGTGGACCTTTTTTATGAGCTTAACATAAAATTTCTAATTGAGTATAAAAATAGGAAACCACACACAAAAAGCACTCTGACATCTTGTCAGCAGTGCTTTCCTGCTATTTTTAGCCAACTAAACCACTAAAGAATTTGACAATGGCATTCCAGATGGCTCCGAAGAAGCCGGCAATGGCATTCCACGCATTTGTGAAGAAGTTTCCACTGTCTTTTAGAATAGCATTGGTATCAAAATTGAGATTGATATTGTTAAAGGTATCGCCTGCCTTATCTACGATACTATCTTTCAGATCCGACAAGGTTTTAGTAAAGCTTTTGCTACTGATAACACTACTCTTTGAAAGATTCACAGCGAAATTCACTATCAAATTGATCTGATTACCTGTCACAGTTGTATCCAGCTTATAATTTTTAAGGGTTTCTTCGACGATCTTTCGAATATCATCCTTGCTTAAATCCTGATTGTTCTGTTTGGCATTGGCTACTGCCGTTTTTATGTCGGTCAATGCTACGTTTAACTTATCAGCATCGAAGTTTTTCTTACCAGCGTTTTCTTCATTGATCCCGGATAGAGTCTTTAACTCTTCTTGGGCCAGATCTTTGCTTTCTTGAGAAACTTTGGCACCATTTTTCTCAAGCGAGTAATAGATCCCAGCTAAAGCACTTTCTCCAGTCACTTGTATAGGTGAAGCTACTGTAATTTGAGCATGCTCCAATCCAAGTGTAACGGCTGCATTACGATACATATCTGCAGTGACCTTGGTGATGTTTTGAGGTGTCACGATATTGACTTCTAGTGGCTTATTTTTACCTAATTTTTGAATTTTAACAGAGGAATAAAGTTCCAAACTATCATCGTTTGCAACGTTCATAATCGAAGAATAAACCTCTGGTGTCATCGTTTTCCACTCTTCTTTATCTTTTGAACTATCGTAGTTCAAAAGACTCAAAGTTTGTTCGATTTGACTTTGGTCCAGCGAATAGCCCAAAACATAGTCTGGTTTGACATAGGTTTCGTCGATGACTTTCTGCACATTGCTATCTGCAGAAACCCGAGGGACAGCTGTAAACAAGGCTAAAGTCGTCGTTACAAAAAATGCAATCTTCTTTAATTTCATCTTTTTCTTCTTTCTAATTCAAATCAACTCTGGGCATCTCTTATTACCTTTCTCTCCTCACTAGAGATGAAAAAAGAAGTAAATAAAGAGTTTACCCACTTCGATTTTTATTATACAGTTGATTTCTTAAAACTAGCTTACAGTTTTTTTAAGAATGCATGACATTTTTATTATCCCTCAAAATCGGAGGCAGAACTGATCAGCTTAAAAAAGAGCCAATCGGCTCTCTTAAAAATGATTAAAACCATGAAAATAACTTCATAATCGTCATATTGGTTTCTACTAAACGAGAATAATAAATGTTACCCCCATTAATGTAGAGTTCCATCCCGTTTAAAAGAGAGATAGGGTGGAGGTAAAGATAAGTTTCACCGGTTACATTGCCAAGACTTGGTGCTACTACATCCCGTGAATAAGCGCGGGCCAACTCTAGGGAATTTGTTCCACCGTGTTTTGCGACGTAATCGATGTAGTCTTTCCCAAAATTATAGGCTTGAACCGCAGTCCAGCTATCAACGCCTTTTTTCTTGGCTTCTTTTAACTCATCTGAAAGAGTTTGAATTCCTTGGCGAATACTGGCCTTATTATCACTAATAGTATTGGTCTCACCACTTGCACTCTCACTCGCCTGCATGACATCGTCCTCTCGACCTTTGGTCTCCGTATAGATCATAGCAAGAATGAGGTTTTCATTGGCCGTGGTGTCCTCCTCAGCAAGGACTTCTCTAACCAGGGAGCGGTACTGCATGACTTGTTTAACGTCATGATGGATCTGAATTCCCTTGTAGATTCCAAATATTAGTAAGATGAATAAGAAGATCTTCACTATACGTTTAATCATTATTTACTCTGTATATCCTCAATATTTTTGATCAAAATAGAATAGGTTCCGTTCTCGTTTAGAATAAATTCAACAGATTCTGCATCTTCATAGACATTATTCGGAACGATCAGTTCAATTCCATTTGACAATGACAATTTCTGATTTTCGAACTTCTTCAACTGGCGACTCGCATCAATCTCTTCAAAGGTGACAGGCTCTGGTACAGCTTCTTTGACTTGGTCAATAAAACTGAGGCGAGCTGTCAGATTGTCGTCGAAGAGATCATCCGCTAATTTCTCAGGAGAGAGTTTATTTTCTTCCTCAATATGGTTAAAAATAGCTGATTTAACCTTTGATTGAAATTGAAAATCATCTGTGTTGAAGCTTTCCGCAATCTTCTGGGCTGTTTTTTCTAGTGCCTTGATCGATTTTTTAGGAGAGATCTTGGGTTGCGCCTGCAACAGATTCTCAGAAAAATAGTTCAAGAAAGTCCCGTTGTACTTGATCCGTTTTTCAATCAAGTGGTATTTGCGACTTTGAAGATTGATGACCAAGGCCTCATCAGCACCAGTGCCAAAACCAGGTAGATTATTTTGCGTCAGCTTAATCGGATTATCCACTTCACCACCAAGATGCGTCAGGGTTTCCCGTAAGGCAATCCGAAGAAAGGCAAAATGGTCCACCCCTTCTTTTGAGAATTGAATGAACACCAAATCGTTGGTCTTTTGATTCTCAGAGACGACAAATTCTTCCTTCCAACGATTCGCTACTGCGACCGAAGTTTCTAATAGGTCATCTGAGATCATCTCAAGAAAAGGATTGTCCTCTTCGAAAATACCGGTCCTGGCTTCATCGGAGTAGACCCGTTCAATCTTCTTACGCAAGTACTCCTCGATTTTAGGTGTGATATTGAGAAATTTATCTGCCAGATAGAGATCGGTATCGTCTGGGCTAAATTGATGAATGATGGCTTTTTTTACGTAAATATCCATAGGATGGTTTAGTCCTCGTAAAGTGGAAAGGCGTCTGTCAAGGCTTTGACTTGGCTACGCACTTCGTCTAATATTTCTTGATTGTCTGCATTCTTCAGCGCTTTGATCATCAGTTCAGCAACGGTGCGACTTTCTTTTTCACCAAAACCACGAGCGGTGATAGCTGCTGCACCAATCCGAATCCCACTGGTCTTAAATGGAGACAAGGTTTCATAAGGAATAGAGTTCTTGTTGAGGGTGATATTGACTTCATCCAACAAGTTTTGCGCCACTTTCCCATTTTCAACGACTTTAGTGACGTCGACAAGGAAAAGGTGGTTCTCTGTTCCGCCTGAAATGACACGGAAATCAGGATCTTGCAAGAAGACATCAGCCATGGCCTGACTGTTCTTAATCACGTTAGCTGCATATTCTTTAAAGGCAGGATCAAGCGCTTCTTTAAAAGCGACAGCTTTGGCTGCAACGACATGCTCCAACGGTCCTCCTTGAATACCAGGGAAAATAGCAGAGTTAATTTTCTTAGCTAATTCCTCGTCATTAGTCAAGATCAGGCCTCCACGAGGTCCACGAAGGGTCTTGTGAGTGGTCGTAGTCGTGATATGGGCATAAGGAACTGGACTTGGATGAAGACCCGCTGCCACGAGACCAGCAATATGGGCCATGTCAACCATGAGCTTAGCTCCTACTGCATCTGCAATCTCACGGAATTTTGAGAAATCAATGATATGAGAGTAGGCTGAGGCACCAGCAACGATAAGTTTTGGCTTCACTTCTTGGGCTTGTTTTAGGATGGCATCAAAATCCAAGAGCTCTGTTTTAGGATCTACACTATAGGACACAAAGTTATAGGTTTGACCAGAGAAACTCACAGAAGCTCCGTGCGTCAAATGTCCACCAGCAGCTAGATCCATCCCCATGACAGTATCACCAGGCTCAATTAAGGCCATATAGGCAGCACAGTTTGCCTGACTTCCTGAATGTGGTTGAACGTTGGCAAATTTAGCCCCAAAGATTTCTTTGGCCCGTTCGATCGCGAGACTTTCGACCACATCGACCACATCTGTCCCGCCATAGTATCGACGACCAGGGTAGCCTTCAGCATATTTATTTGTCAGAATAGACCCTTGAGCAGCCATCACTGCCTTAGAGACGACATTTTCAGAAGCAATCAACTCAATATTGTTTTGTTGACGCTCTTCTTCTTTAGCGATCGCATTCCATAGGTCTGCATCATAGGCTTTGTAATCTTCTTTATCAAAAATCATCGGTATACTCCTTTATAAAAATTATTTATGTACATTATCACTGAGGAAGTTCATCTTCCTCAAAGGAAAGCTCTGGCACTTGTGCAAGCAAATCAGCTTTTGTAATAGAACCTTGCCGCAAAATCCTGGCTTTGGAACCAGAGATATCCAAAATAGTTGAATCTTGGCCTGTCAGAAAGTCATCATCCTCTATACCAGGAACCACTTGATCAAATTCGCTTACAATAGCCCTATACTTTGTTCCACTTGCATGACCTGAAAGATTGGCAGAGGGACCAACCAAAGGGCTGTATTTACGAATTAAATCCAATGTCTTTGGGTGAGCCGGTATACGGAAACCAACTGTATCAAATCCTGAATGAATCCAGTTAGGTACCTTTTCATTCGCTTGAAGAATAATAGTGAGAGGCCCAGGTAAAAATGAATCAATCAGTTTTGTTAAATAGCTAGGTTGATTTTTCGAATAAATTCGAATCGTATTTTCATCGGCTACATTTAAATTCAGAGCCTTGTCTCTAGGTCTACGTTTTAATTCGTAAATATAATCAACTGCCTCTTGGTTCAAAGCTTTAGCGAAAATACCATAGACTGTTTCAGTTGGCAGAATAACTGCACGGCCAGCTTCTAATTCTTTCTCAATGTGATCCATTGTCTACTACTACCATTCTATCTTGTCCAAATTGGTCTTTCAGAACGCGAACGCGTTTGTTAGGAAAGGCTTCTTGAAAGAGCTCTTTTACTTTGGCTCCTTGCTTATAACCAATTTCTAGATAGATCTTTCCGTCTGGTGTTAAAACACTTGGTGCTTGCTGGGCAATCTTTTCGTAGATGGCATATCCATCACGATACGCAAAAAGAGCTAAGTGGGGTTCAGAGGCTAATACATTGGCTCCGACTTCTTCTACATCATCCCGAGAGATATAGGGAGGGTTGGACACTATCAGGTCATAAGGGCCTTCTAGTTCGTCCAGTACATCTGACGACTTGAATTCAAGGACTGCTTCTAACTGCTTGGCATTTTCTTGAGCCAGGGCTAAAGCCTCTTCTGATACATCGCTAGCTTGAACCCGCCAGGTAGGTCTAGCAAGGGCTAAGCTAATAGCGATAGCACCACTTCCTGTACCAATATCCAGAACTCGTAAGGCTTTCTCATCGTTTTCTTCAAGAATAAGAGCCACCAACTCCTCTGTTTCTGGGCGTGGAATCAGCACGCGCTCATCCACTGAAAAAACATGGCCACAGAATTCCGCGCTCCCAATAATATATTGGGCAGGGATGTGATGTTTCAGCTGCTCAAAGATGGATAGAAGCAAGGCCTGGTCCTCTGCTTCCACTTCTTTTTGCAAGGCAAGGACAAAGTCTGTAAAGGTCCAGTTTTTTAAAGCTCGATACGCGAAGGAGAGGCTTTCTGCTTCCTCTCCAACGGCTATTAATTCTTCTTCATACTGGGCTAATAATGGTCCCAACAACATTATTTGTTCAACTCTTCTAGTTTTTGTGTTTGATCATACAAAACCAAAGCATCGACCACTTCATCTAATTTACCAGATAAGATGGTGTCCAGTTTTTGAAGGGTCAAGCCAATCCGGTGATCAGTCACACGGTTTTGAGGGAAGTTGTAAGTCCGGATCCGCTCAGAACGGTCACCAGTCCCGATAGTAGACTTCCGCTCAGCATCTTGCTCGTCTTGGGCAATCTGAGCAAAGTGGTCAGCCACACGCGCACGGATGATCTTCATGGCTTTTTCACGGTTCTTCTGTTGAGTCCGTTCTTCCTGCATCTCTACCTTGATATTGGTCGGCAAGTGGACGATACGAACGGCTGTTGCGACCTTGTTGACGTTCTGTCCACCCGCACCAGATGCGTGGTAGATGTCAATCCGAAGATCTTTTGGATCAATGTCGTACTCGACTTCTTCGATTTCTGGCATGACCAGAACTGTGGCAGTTGAGGTATGGACACGCCCTTGGCTTTCAGTCACTGGAACCCGTTGTACCCGGTGGGCACCAGATTCATACTTGAGTTTCGAGTAGACTGATTGACCAGAGACCATGGCTACGACTTCTTTGATCCCGCCAACGCCATTGTAGGAAGCTTCCATGACTTCAAAGCGCCAGCCTTGGCTTTCTGCGTATTTTTGGTACATCTGCAAGAGGTCACCAGCAAACAATTGGGCTTCGTCTCCTCCTGCTGCTCCACGGATTTCCAAGATAATGTTCTTGTCATCGTTTGGATCTTTTGGAAGAAGTAAGATCTTCAGTTTTTCTTCGTACTCTTCTTTTTCAGCCTTAGAATCTTTTAGCTCTTGCTTGGCCATTTCTTCCAAGTCCGCATCGCCGCCGGCTTCCTTAATCATTTCCTCAGCATCGACAATGTTTTGAAGGACTTGCTTGTACTCTCGGTAGGCTGTCACCGTATCACGAGTGGAAGCTTCTTCTTTTGAAAGCTCCATAAATCGTTTGGTATCAGAGACCACATCTGGGTCACTCAATAATTCTCCTAACTCTTCGTATCGGTCTTCTACAGCTTGTAGTTGATCATAGATATTCATGTTTGCTCCTTAATTCTTGGTTGTTAGATCATAGATAGCTACAATTTCGTTTTCTATGACTTCGCCAGTTTCTTTAAATCCATAATGGAGATAGCAAGATCTCGCTTGATTATTTTCCGGTTCATAAGATAACCAAAGACTTGTTGCTTTTCCAGCTGGCTCTGTTCGAACAAAGTCAATGACTGCATCCATAGTCGGTTTAAAATAGCCTAAACCTTGAAATCGTTTATCGATCATAAAACGAAATAACAAGTAATTTCCCTTGCTGATCCCAATTTTCTGGTCATAGGCAATCATAACAAAACCAACTAATACTTCCTTATCATAAACTGCTAAGGGAGCTATAAAATCACCATTTTTATCATATACATAGGCTTCAGCTAAGCTAATGGAATTGGATGCAATAAAATTCCTTTGGTTTGGATGAACTTCTAGATTTAAAACGTCAAAATAATTCTCTATTGTAATATCTTTTAAACAAATAGACATTATTATCCTCTCTAAAACGTTCTAGACTCTTTCAGTTGGTATGTCTGGATTAAAATAATGCTTGCGGCAAACGGAGATATAGGTCTCGTGTCCACCGATCTGGATCTGCTCTCCATCATAGACAGGTTTACCCGCTTGGGTACGCAAGACCATGGTCGCCTTGCGGGAACAGTATTGGCAAATAGTTTTGATCTCCTCGATCTTATCGGCTAACAAGAGGAGGTGTTTGGAACCTTCAAAGAGTTCATTTCGGAAATCATTTTTGAGGCCAAAAGCCATCACCGGCACATCCAGTTCATCCACGACTCTTGCCAAGTCATAGACATGGTGGCGTTTCAAAAACTGAGCTTCATCGATTAAGACACAGTAAGGTTTGATTGCTTGGTTTTTAATAAAGCCAAAGATATCCGTATCGTCTTCAATCGCAACAGCTTCTCGTTTCATACCGATCCGGCTAGAAACCACTCCTACTCCATCTCTGGTGTCGATTGCTGAGGTCATGATGACGACGCTCTTGCCTTGCTCTTCATAATTATGGGCCACCTTCAAAATCTCAATGGTTTTCCCCGAGTTCATGGTCCCATATTTATAATATAATTGTGCCATTTTCCCTCTGTTCTCTCTAAAATGTGTTTCATTATCATTTTACCATAATTTTGCTAAGCTTTGTATCCCAAAATGTGATAAAATAGTCCTATAAAAAATTTAGGAGGTGGCCATATGCCATTTGTACGAATTGACCTATTTGAAGGACGCACCTTGGAACAAAAGAAAGCCTTGGCCAAGGAAGTAACCGAAGCTGTTGTCCGCAATACAGGCGCTCCTCAGTCAGCTGTTCACGTTATCATTAATGATATGCCTGAAGGAACCTACTTCCCTCAAGGTGAAATGCGCACCAAATAATGGTTCCACTAAAAAAGCCTTTCTTGCTTGTGATATCACATAGCAGGAAAGGCTTTTTTCTTATTTTTCTTGGGCTTGACGTTCTGCTTTCCGTTCTTCGAATTCTTCGTCACTCATCAAGGTTCCGCCGACATTGGCTGATTTGGCAAAGGCTGTATAGCGACGCAACCAACCACTGGAGATTTTTGATTTGAAAGGTTTCAAATGTTTGCGACGTTCTGCAAGAGTTGCATCATCGACAAGCAAATCAATAGTACGATTTGGAAGATCAATCACGATTTCATCCCCATCTTCGATTAGGGCGATATTTCCACCTTCTGCTGCTTCTGGAGAAACGTGACCAATAGCAATCCCACGAGTAGCTCCTGAGAAACGACCATCCGTAATCAGTGCCACATCCTTACCAAGACCGCGTCCGACAATCTTAGAAGTTGGCGCTAGCATCTCTGGCATACCAGGACCACCCTGAGGACCCTCGTAACGAATAACAACGACATGGCCCTTCTTGACTGTTCCATTGTCAATCAACTCAAGGGCTTGATCTTGTGAATCGCAGCAGATGGCCTTCCCACGGAAAGTGGTCACAGATGGATCTACCCCACCGACCTTGATAACAGCTCCATCCTGAGCAATATTTCCGTAAAGGATCGACAAACCACCTACAGGTGAAATAGGATGCTCAATTGGATGGATAATTTCTTCATTTTTAATTTCGGCACCAGCTACGTTTTCTTTCAAGGTTTTACCAGTAACTGTAATACGATCACCCTTAATGGCACCTTTTTTGATCAACTGATTGATAATGGCTGGAACACCACCAGCTTCATGCACATCATGCATGGTGTAAACACTTGAAGGTGCAATTTTAGAAAGATAAGGTGTCTTCTTGGCAATCTCGTTGATATCTTTGAGATCATAGTCAATCCCTGCTTCACGCGCAATAGCGAGCGTATGAAGCACCGTATTGGTAGAACCACCCATGGCCATATCGAGCGCAAAGGCATCATCAATGGCTTCTTTGGTCACGATATCCCGTGGACGGATATCCTTTTTAATATTCTCTACCAACTGTTTGGCCGCTTGGCGAACCAATTCCCGACGTTCATCTGAAACAGCTAGGATGGTACCATTTCCTGGAAGAGCAAGACCTAATACTTCCATCAAACAGTTCATGGAGTTGGCAGTAAACATACCAGAGCAAGAACCACAGGTTGGGCAGGCATTTTTTTCCAAGAAATCCAGCTCATCCATGCTCATATCACCAGCTTGATAAGTACCTACAGCTTCAAACAAACTTGAGAGCGTCGCCTGATGCCCTGTCATGTCAACGCCACCCTTCATGGGTCCACCAGAACAAAATACGGCTGGTACATTGGTCCGCATGGCTGCCAAAATCATTCCTGGTGTAATCTTATCACAGTTGGGAATATAGAAAACACCGTCAAACCAGTGGGCATTGATGACCGTTTCAGCAGCATCTGCGATCAACTCGCGAGATGGCAAACTATAACGCATCCCGATATGGCCCATAGCAATCCCGTCATCGACCCCGATGGTATTAAATTCAAAAGGAATCCCACCAGCCTCGCGGATAGCCTCCTTGGCAACATCTGCTAATTCACGCAGGTGAACATGCCCTGGAACGATATCAATATAGGAGTTACAAATGGCAATAAAGGGCTTTTGCATATCCTTTGCTGATTTTACTTGCCCTGTTGCATAGAGGAGACCACGCGCTGGTGCTCGGTCGATCCCCATTTTGATCATATCACTTCTCATCTTGTTCTCCTTCTAGCTCTTCATTTCTACCTCCTAATCTTACCACTTTGACATCAATTGTCAAGAACTTTCAGAAAATTTATAATATTCACGGTACACAAAAAGCCTGGTTTCCCAGACTTCATTTTAGTTTGTTTGTTTTTTTTCGATCTGCCAGAGCCGAAGTTGGTAACAAATTCCACTCACGACAAGGCTAGAAATAAGGCCGATCCAATAAGCATAGGGACCCAAGTTGGTCACATGGTCAAGGAAAATCCCTAGCGGGATAGAGATGCACCAATAACTAAAGACACCTAATAAGAATGGAACGGTTGTATCCTTATAGCCCCGCAAAATCCCTTGAAGGGGTGCTGCGAAGGTATCTGCTACTTGGAAAAAGAGGCTATAGGTCATGAAAATAGCTGTTTGTTGCACAAAGACTGGATCCTTGCCATATAGCCCTGCCAGTTGGAAGCGGAATGTATAGAGAAAGACGAGGGTGACAATGGCAAAACCAAAGGCTGTCAGTCGTCCCAAACGGCAATATTGTTTGACCACTTCTGGTCTTCCTGCTCCCAGTTCGTAAGATACGATAATCGCCATGGTGCTTGAGATACTAACCGGGAAAGCATACATCAGGGTAGAAAAATTCATGGCCGATTGGTGGCTCGCAATGGTCAGTGATGGGAATTTTGCCATTAATAGACCAACGAGCGAGAAGATGATGACTTCTGCAAAAACAATTCCACCGATTGGAAGCCCAAGGCGCAATACTTCTTTCATCCCTTTAAAATCATAAGGCTGTGGCTTCCACAATTGGAAAGGTGCTACCTTGGGGTGTTTGCACAAGATCAAAACCGCAATGGCCAACAAGACCCAGTAGGCCAGAGAGGTTCCAAGACCTGCTCCTGCTCCTCCCATCTCAGGAAAACCAAATGCCCCATAGATCAGGATATAGTTAAAACAAGCATTCAAAGGCAAGAGCAAAAGCATCAAGTACATGGATAGACGCGTCATGCCCAAGGTATCGAGGAAGGTCCGCACGATACTAAAGAGCAACAAAGGTAAGATTCCTAGAGAAAGGAAATATAAGTAGCGAATGGCTATTTGGGCAACAACATTTTCTAAACCGATCTGCTTGAGAATCATGGGCGCAATCCCCCAAACAAAGCCTATTAAGAGAATGGCCATACCAAATGACATATAGAGGAATTGGTAAAAATCGCCAGCAATCCGTTCTTTATTTCCCTTGCCTAAATGATGCCCAACAATCGGCGTCAGCGCAGAGACAATCCCGGTCAGGAAAGTAAAAAATGGATTCCACAGACTGGTAGCTGTAGAAACACCGGCCAAATCAAGGGTCCGGTACTGACCAGTCATGGCTGTATCGACAAAGCTGGCTGAATAATTGGCCAATTGGTAGATTAAAATCGGCAAAAATAGACTCAAAAACAAGCGCAAGCGCTCTTTAAAGTGATAGGTTACATACATGATTCTAACTCTCTTCTCATCAAATAAGATTTTCTCCTCTTCCACTCTACTATATGTTTCTTTAAAAGTCAAAAAACCGAAGATCCAAGGACCTCCGGTTCATCTGTAATTAGTGTTTATTGCGGTTTAAAACAGCATTGAGAACGATCGCCAAGACACTGGCAACGACAATTCCGTTCGCAAAGAACATTTGGAATCCTGTTGGAAGGCCATTAAAGAGGGTGCTGTTGTTCAAACCAACCCCTGCAGCAATCGATACAGCAGCGATCAAGAAGTTGTGCTCATTGTGTTCAAAATCAACACGCGCAAGAATCTGCATCCCTTGAATCGATACAAAACCAAACATGACAAGCATCGCTCCCCCAAGAACTGGACTTGGAATGATTTGTGCCAAAGCTCCAAACTTAGGAAGGAGACCAAGAAGAACAAGGAAACCAGCCGCATAGTAGATTGGAAGACGAGTCTTGATACCAGACAATTTCACCAAGCCAACGTTTTGTGAGAATCCGGTGTAAGGGAAGGTGTTGAAGATACCACCGAGGAGAACGGCCAACCCTTCAGCGCGGTAACCATTGCGAAGGCGCGTGCTATTAATTGGATCTTTAGTAATATCAGAAAGTGCAAGATAAACACCTGTTGATTCAACCATAGAAACTGTCGCGATGATACACATCATGACGATTGAGGTGATTTCAAACTTAGGAGCTCCAAAGAAGAAAGGTGTTGGAACGTGAACGACTGGTGCTTGAGCCACAGGTGTGAAGTCTACCAAACCCATAGAAGCCGCAATGGCAGTACCTGCGATCAAACCAATCAAAATTGAAATGGATTTAATAAAGCCAGTCGTATAGATATTAACAACTAAAATGATGAGAATGGTCACCACAGCCAAGATCAAGCTTTGAACGGTTGGTTTTGGCGCATTATTTCCCATATTTCCAATCGCTACTGGAATCAAAGTCAAACCAATGGTTGTAATAACGGATCCCGTTACAATAGATGGGAAGAGATTGGCAATCTTAGAGAAGAAACCAGAGACAAGGATGACATAAATCCCTGAGACAATCAAGGCACCAAACATGGCACCACTACCATGGCTTGCCCCAATCATGCTGAGAGGTGCTACAGACTGGAAGGCAACCCCAAGGACTACCGGAAGACCGATCCCAAAGTATTTATTGAGCTGCACTTGAAGGAAAGTTGCTACCCCACACATGAAGATATCTGTAGAGATGAGGTAAGTTAGCTGATGAGCATTATAGCCCAAAGCTCCTGCGATCATGATCGGCACCAAAATAGATCCCGAATACATGGCCAAAAGGTGTTGCAAGCCTAGAATGGCTGCCTGTGAATGGCTTTCTTGTTTTTGCATTAGATGTCTGCCTCCTTAAATACAACCTGACCATTTTCAAAACGGTCCAAACGTGCGAGGGATACAACTGGATATCCCAACTCTTCTAACAATCCCCGTCCATCTTGGAAGGATTTTTCAATCACAATCCCAATCGCTTCTACTTGAGCACCAGCTTGTTCGATGATTTGAATCAAGCCTTTGGCTGCTTGACCATTTGCAAGGAAATCGTCAATGATCAAAACCTTATCTGATGGATCCAAGAATTTACCCGCAATCGAAACGGTGCTGGTCACTTGCTTGGTAAAGGAATAAACCTCAGCCGTCAAAATGCCCTCATTCATCGTGATGTTTTTAGCCTTTTTAGCAAAGATCATGGGAACATCCAAGGCTTCAGCTACATAAAGGGCTGGTGCAATCCCAGATGCTTCAATGGTCACGACTTTCGTCACGCCAGCATCTTTGAACCGGTCTGCAAAAGTCTGACCAATTTCTTTCATCAATTTAAAATCCACTTGGTGGGTCAAAAAGGAGTCCACCTTGAGGATATTCTCACCTAAAACATTGCCATCTTTTAAGATGCGCTCTTCAAGTAATTTCATACTTCCTCCTACTTTTTTAAAAATCCTCTACTTCATTCACAAAACACAAAAAGGCCTGCTAAGCAAGCCTTGAAATCTCTCTAGAAAGAGAAATAATCCCGACTTACTTATTGTTAGGTGTTCCGGCACCTTGTAGAAACATCACGCCCATTCGTGAAATAAATAAGTAATTCAATTAGTGTGCATCGCCATTCCAGATAGAATTCTTAACGATCACATAGTCAACATGTTTCAAATCTGCTAATTTTCGGCCTCCTGCATAAGAGATCGAACTTTGCAAATCTTGTTCCATTTCTGTCAAGGTATCTTGCAAATGACCCTTGGCAGGTAATAAAATCTTCTTCCCTTCGACGTTCTTATAAGCGCCTTTTTGGTACTCTGAAGCAGATCCATAGTACTCTTTAAAAGACTCTCCATCAATCTCTACCGTTTTACCAGGACTTTCGATATGTCCTGCAAAGAGAGAACCGATCATGACCATAGATGCCCCGAAACGAATCGATTTGGCAATATCACCATGGGTCCGAATACCACCGTCCGCAATGATTGGCTTACGCGCTGCTTTTGAGCACCAGCGAAGAGCAGCCAATTGCCAACCACCTGTACCAAATCCAGTCTTCACTTTGGTGATACAAACCTTACCAGGACCGATTCCGACCTTAGTCGCATCAGCTCCCGCATTTTCCAATTCACGAACAGCTTCAGGTGTTCCGACATTTCCAGCAATGACAAAGGTATTTGGTAATTCTTTCTTGATGTGTTGAATCATCCGAATGACACTATCCGCATGACCGTGTGCGATATCAATAGTGATGTACTCAGGCGCATCTGCCTTCAATTGACTCACAAAGTCGTATTCGTATTCCTTAACACCAACCGAAATGGAAGCGATCAAACCTTGCTCATGCATGCGTTTGACAAAAGGAATCCGACCCGCTTCATCAAAACGGTGCATGATGTAGAAGTAACCACCACGCGCCAACTGCTCTGCTACATTCTCATCCAAGATTGTCTGCATATTGGCTGGAACAACTGGAAGCTTGAAGGTATGGTTTCCAAATTGAACGGTTGTATCTGCTTCTGAGCGGCTATTGATGATACATTTGTTGGGAATCAACTGAATATCTTCATAGTCGAAAATAGGAAATTCATTTAACATAGATTGAAAAATCTCTTTTCTAAAAACTGACCTACCTATGCGCAAGCGCATCGCTACGTCTCTTGACGTTTCCTTGATAGATTATACCAAAGATACGGACCCAATGCAATGGGAATGATTTTATAGGAAATAACGTTCGGAAATTACAAGGTAAAAACCCGTTTCAAACAGAGAAACAGGTTTTATTTATGAACATTTTGGAGCCAATTGTTGACTTCTCTAGCTACAATTTCTGGCGCCTCTGTATACAGTTCGTGCCCCAAACCTTCTAGCAAGACTTGCTTGATCTGGGGATCTAGTTGCTTCAGAGCTTCTTTTCTCCATTCGGGTTCTTCTTGGTACCGAGACCCGATAAAGAGGACAGGCAGGTCCGCCAGTGGAATCTGGTAAGCCTTGATCTGACGCCGTAGACGCAATAAGGCCATGACTTTTTCTAGATCCAGATTTAATTCATATTGTTCACTCACTGGATTCCAACGATAGCTAGCCTCTACTGCTTTACGCGCTATAGGCGTAGGATCTGCTCCATCACCAAGTTCTGATAACACGGCTTCTTCTAAAGTTGCAAAGACTTGCTGCTGCATGAAGGACGACGTTCCTTCTAGTTCTTCTTCAAGAGGCAGGATCTTTTCCATATCCAGATAACCACCATCCAAGAGAATCAGAGCTCGAATCTGAGGAAACTCACTAGCCAGATAACGAGCCAAATCTCCACCTAAGGAATGACCCAATAAACAGATTTCTCCCGCCTGGCCAACCCGACCTTGGAACCAATCACAAAGATCGTTTTCTGTCTGAATCATTTCCCTATAGGGATCTAAAAAGGTCACAGGAAAGCCTAGCTCTTCAATAAGTGGAGCCAGATGGTAGCTATTGCCACCTAGACCGCCGATAAAATAATACTGCATGTGTTTTGTCTCTTTTCTATAAGATTAAAAGCTTATGAAAGCTATACATATTTAGTCATCCTTTGTATACTATCATACCGAAATACAGTTTGAAGTTCAAGTTAGTCACTAGCTAGAGGGATTAGATACACAAAAAGAGACCCTTGAAGTCCCCTTATGTTTGATCCTATCTGAATGAATATGAAAAAAATCCACTCACTTGGGGTGAAATGGATTGTTTTTTTATTAACGGTTCAACAAGAAATTGAACAATTTTTCGACAATTTTTACGACCAACCAGCATAAGAATCCGATATAGCTGAAATAGAAAATGAGTGACAAAATCGTAATAATCATGGTTTCCTCCTTCGTCGATTGCAAGTACTTGTCTTATTATACCTTTTTATGCAATCGAACTCAATAGAATTTTGAAAATTGTCTGATTATTCTTTTTCTTCTTTAGCTTCTTTGGTGTCTTGATCAGCTTCTTCACTGCCTTTATTGACAGCAGTCTTAAATTCAGCAAACATCTTGCCGATGGACTGGCCCAACTCAGGCAGGCGTTTTGGTCCAAAAATCAAGAGGGCGCCCAGGATGATGATAATCAAACCTGGTGCTCCAATATCACGTAAAATTCCCATTAGTTTCTCCTTTTTCTTAAATAGATGACTTTACTGATGGCGACACTCACTTCAAATAAGAGGATCAAAGGAAGTGTCATGGCCAAGTCACTGATAAAGTCTGCAGGGGTTAGCACGACGGCTAAGACCAGCAGAACAAAGTATGCGTAACGGCGGTAGGTTATTAAAAACTGTGGTGTCAAGATCCCAATCGAGGTCAGAAAAGCGACCAAAACTGGCAACTCGAACAAAACCCCTAAAGGCAAGGTAGTATGCCATAAGAAGGTTAAATAATTTTGTGCTGTTAATTGGGTATCAAACAACCCTTCTCCCAAGCGCAACAAGACCTCTAAAATAGCTGGGCTGACAAAGAAATAACCAAATGCAAGCCCCAGCAAAAAGCAAATAAAGCTAGCTGGAATGTAGGCAAAGACTGCACGCGCCTCCTTCTCCCTCAAAGCCGGCCTTACAAATTGCCAAATCTGGTAGACAATAAAGGGTAAGGTCAGGCTAAAAGCTGTTAGATTAGCCAGTGATACATAGATCCAGAGGATATCATTTGGACCCAGTATCAGCAGTTTTTGATGGAGGCTGGCCGTCAAGGATTGGTAGAGCTCTCCTCCAAATACAAAAGCCACCAGAAAGACGATAATATAACATAAGACCACTGCGATCAATCGTTTTCGAAATTCGACCAAATGTTCAACAATGGTCATTTCATCTGCTCTACTCTTTGCCATGTTGTCTCACCGTAACGAGTGCGATTAAGGCCACAAAGATTAGTTGGGGAAGAAGAACTTCCCAGCTTGGATAGATCCCCGCCCAATCGATGGTTGGAAGTCCATTGACCAAATGGCTAGGGAGGATATTGGTCAACTGAAGGGCGTGAATGCTGACACCGAGCATCTTGAAGGCCAAGGCGTAAATCAACCAAGTCAGAATGAAAAAGATTCGATGAGGTTTGATAGCTTGACTAGCCTTGGTCATGGCCACTGCAATGATGATGAGAACGGCTATAGCAAGCCCGATTCCCAGTAAGAAATTCGCAGTTGTAATCCGCGGAATGATCCCGACATAAAAGAGAATGGTTTCAGCCCCTTCACGAAAGACTGCTAAGAAACTGAGGGCAAACATCGAGACAAAGCTTCCTGTAGCCGTCACTGTCTTCATCTGACGATCCATAAAGGCATTCCACTGTTTGACAGAGGACTTGCTGTGGAGCCAAATTCCGACGAGGATCATCATGACCACAGCGAACATCCCAACGCCACCTTCTATGATTTCCCGGTTAGACCCCGAAGTAACGGCTGGAAATGCTACTTGCAAAACAAGAGCAATTGCTGCACTGGCAAGAACACCAGCAATAGCTCCACCGTAAACCCATTTGAGGCCTTTCCTCATCTTAGCGGCCTTAAGGGTCGTCACAAGTGCCATGACGATCAGAAGGGCTTCTACTCCTTCACGCAATAGAATCAACATGGCATCAAAAGCGTTGTAAGAAGCTGTCGTATCGATCGCAGAAAGGTCCTTGATCAAGGCTTGTAATTTCTCTTGATAGGCCTTTTCTTTCCCCTTGACCATAATGACCGGGGATTCGCTCTCTACGCGCGTGTAGAGACTTGGATTGGTCGTGCTAACATCCCCCTCAATAGTTGGCCAGATAGTGATGAACTGCTTCATAGTCGCTGCAGCAGATTTATCATCGCCGGATTGGAATTGGCTTTGCGCCTTCTCCAAAAGCTTGATCCCATCGTTCAGCGTCAAATCCGTACTGGCACTGCTAATGGCTTCTCCTTTTACAAAGGCATCAATCCCATTTTTGAGGTCGTCATAAGAGGACTGGATGTTGGTAAAATCGGTAGGCTCTGTTTCAATGCTACTGCGTAAGAGCGAAATAGCCGTCTCGATTTTGCCATAGTAGGCTGTGCTGTGATCTCTTACTACCGCTTCGTTTCGCGTCCAGGTGTTATTAAGATCTGCATAGGTTTGACGAGTTTTATCCAGATCCTTAGCTGTAATGGCATCTTGTAGGTTCTTAAAATAAGGTGCGAGGCGACTCACGAGTTTGTCTTTTTCCGCCTCTAAATCGACCGGATTTTGCTCTTTTTCAAAAGCGAGCAAAGCAGATGAGATCTTAGTAAGATCCTCTTTTCGTACCTCCCCTTTTATAGCCAGGGCTTGTCTAACTTTTTTCCCTGCTTTGGAATCATGGTGGTCTTTGGATTCAAAATTAGCCTGAATATCAGCAATCAATTCCTTGGCCTTTTTCTGGTCCTTATTTTGTACAGCGGTTGTTGCATCTGTGATCTTGATAAAGAGATCGCTATAAGACTCCGCAGCTACTGGATGAGTCCAGAACAAGGCAAGAAGACCGAACAAGATCAAGAATTTATTCAAAGAGTGCTTGACCAAGATACCCTCCTTTCTCAACGCCTGCAAAGCAAGCAAAGAGTCCACTTCCGATATGGGTGATGTACTCGTTCATTTTGTCCACTGCGCCCAAGTTGGTTTGGATTTTGACAAAGCTGTTCGGATCCTTTTGAAAGGCGATAAAGATCAAGCCAGCATCAAATTGCCCAGTCTGTTCATTGATGCCATCCGAATAAGAATAAGAACGCCGTAAAATCGGTCGATCCACTTCTTTGGCCAAACGAACATGTGAATCAACTGGTAGTTTAGATAAATCTACTTCATCAAATTCGTTGGTTTTACCAAAGGGAGCACCGGATTCCTTGTAGCGACCAAAGGTATTTTCCTGCTCCTGCAAATTGGTTCGATCCCAAGTTTCCAAGTGCATTTGCACTAGGCGAAGAGCCATATAGGAACCACCCTTCATCCAGTCCTTGCTGTCAGTCCAGACGACCTTGTCAAAATCCTTCTCCGTCGTGACATTTGCTGTTCCATCCTTGAAGCCAAAGAGGTTGCGGGGCGTTTCTTTTCGGTCACCAATAGCTGCAAATCCTGATTTGCTCCACTTCATGGTGATGGTATTTCGACCCTTACGAATCAGATTTCGCACCGCATGAAAGGCTACTTGCTCATCATCTGCACAGGCCTGAATAACGATATCGCCACCAGTGTATTTGTCTTGCAACTGCTCCTTTGGAAATGGAGGCAAATCACGAAAGAGTTTCGGACGTTTGGACTCCAAGCCTAGTTTCTTTAGAAAGGAAGCAGAAACCCCAAAAGTCAAGCTCAAACGATAGGGGTTGAGTCCCACTGTTTCACCTGTATCTGTTGGTGGCAAGAGGGCATTGGAACCATCTTTTTTGACCAATTCGCCTTCGACTAATTTACTACTATAATCGGTCCAGTCTTTAAAGAGCTGGATGACTTCTTTTTTGTCTGTCGTGTGAAGATCTAATACAACCAAGTAGCAAGCCTTCTGCATGGCTGTCGTAATCCCTGCTTGGTGCTTGCCATAAAAGGAGATGTCTTCATCCCCATCATAAGCCTTTTTGCTGGTACTGTCTTGATTAGCGAAAAAAGCAGATGCACCAGAGAGACCTAGCGCTAGACCAGCCCCTCCAATACCTGCTTTTTTAAGAAATTCACGACGGTCCATTTTTTTATCTAAAAATTTTTCGTCAGCCATTTTTCTTATTTCCCATCTAAAATCACACCCATTTGAGACAAAGGTTCACCAAGTTTGGTCACAGCTTCTGCCAATTCCTTGGTATCTTCCTTGGATAAATCTGTGTAAGACTTATAATTTGAATCATCTGTCATATGTTTGTCCAATAAAGCGTTAACATTCTTGAACTCTGCTTCCAAGGTTTTAACCAATTTGGCATCTTTTTTCTCAATCAAAGGTTTAAAGAGAGAGAAGATCTTTTCAGCCCCTTCAATATTGGCACGGAAGTCGTAAAGATCTGTATGAGAGAAGACTTCTTCTTCACCTGTAATCTTTTGCGTTGCCACTTCATTGAGCAAATCGACAGCACCGGTCAACATGATATCCGGTGTGACTTCTACTGTAGCAATTTTAGCTTTCAACTCCTTGATATCGTTCACCAGTTGGTCAGCGTATTTGTCTGTTCCATCTGTGGTATTGTTTTCCCAAAGAATGCGCTCAATCCGGTGGAAACCTGACCAGCCATCTTCTGATTTATTTTCATCCACATAATCCACCAAGCGGTAGTCGATCTTGACATCCGATTCTCCGAAGGTTTCAGCAATTGGTTCGGAACGTTCATAGGCCATACGGATCAAGGGATATTGCTTTTTAGCTTCTTCCAAATTCCCGTCTTTTAACGTAGCTCGGAATCCTTCTGTATCCTTGAGCAATTGGTCAATTTGCATTTCAACAAAGTCTTTGTATTCAGCTGTCGCATTGTCCAAGGTCTTCTGGTCAGCCTTTGACAACTGCACCGTTGAGCTGGTTTGCGTCTTTTGACTTGACTGTTTGCTAGTAGAATTTGCACACCCTGCTAAAAGAGCAACACTCAATAAGAGTAGACTATATTTTTTCATGAAAGACTTCTCCTCATTTGTTCTTGCACTTATTTTACCAGATATTTTCTCATTTTTCAATAATTGTCTGAAAATTTAATAATAGAAAAACCTTTCTGAGAATCTGTCTTTTACAAAAGAATATCTTTGACTCGTCCGATTTCGGATTCTTTAACCACCACAAAGATGCTATCACCAAGATACAAGCGGGTCGCACCATTGACCGTATAGCTCTTACCACTTCGCATTTGCGTGGTGATCAAGATATCTTGAGGGAGGTGCAGTTCATGGACTTGCTTTCCTGCGATCTTTTCTGATACAGGGATCTCAATTAAAGTCAACTCTCCTTCTTCTTGCGCCTTATCCGGCAACAATTGCTCTAGCATGGCTTCATAGACTGGCGCTCCACGGAAGAGATCCATGATCATATAAGCCAGCAAGGTCACCATGCCTAGGGGCATTAAACTGCGAATATCACCGACCATCTCTGTCACTAAAATCATCGCTGTTAATGGCGCTTTTGAAATAGCCCCAAAATACCCACTCATTCCTAAAATGATGAAAAGAGGCAGCTGATTTTGAGAGATAAAGCCAATGTTTTGGAGGAAGGTTCCAACCATGGCTCCTAAAAGTGATCCTAATGCTAGTATAGGCAGGAAGATGCCACCTGGTAAGCCACTACCATAGCTCAACATACTCCAGATGAAACGGATCGCAAAATAAAGAAGGATGGTCAGCACTGGATACGGTACTCGAGCCAAATCCAAGACCAATTGATTCCCACCACCAAGAATTTGAGGAAGGAAATAGCCAATTGGAAGAATCAAAATAAAGGCAAATAAGGAAGAATAATGAGAAGGAACATGGAAAATCTTCTCTAGCAAACGATACAATCGACCGATATTAAGGACCACTATTTCGTAGACATAACCCGCTGCCCCTAAAAAGACTCCAAGAAAAAGATAAATCCAGTACTGAGACAGATGGAGTGGCGGAATATTTTGTGGCATATGAAGTACGGGTGTTTGGCCAAAGACATTGAGTGAAATAAAATTAGCCGTCAAACTAGCAGCTAAGGTCGAAATCCAAAAGAAGCGTGAAAAATGATGGTAGACCTCTTCAACCACAAATAATAGCCCCGCTATAGGTGCATTAAAGGCAGCCGCAAGACCAGCAGCAGCCCCACTTGCAATCAAAGATCGCTCCTCAACCGGACTGACCTTCAAATGATGAGCCACTCCTTTTCCACCCATCGCTCCTAATTGAATACTAGGACCTTCACGACCAAGCATCAAGCCACTTCCGATGGCCAAGATACCTAGAATATACTTCTTCCACAAGGTATCCCACCAACTGACCTCTAAGAGACCCTTAAGCTCTGCTTCGACTTGCGGAATTCCTGATCCCTTGATATCCCGATTGGTGCGAATGAGGCGACCAGCAATCAGTACGATCACCCCATAACCCAACAGCATCGCAAACAAATAAAATGGTTGACCAGACATCTCCTTGTAAACGCCTTGAACAAAATGAAAAATATGTTCGATCAAAAAACGAAAACTCGAGACGATACAGCCCACAACGATCCCAACCAGAACACCTCTGACAATATGGGCCACAATCGAACTAGAGGCAAATTGAAATTCATTTTTAAAGGCTTCTTCTTTTGCAGACATTCCCTAACTCCTTCAAACTCTTATCCTATTCATTATACCTTATTTCACTGCCTCTGAATACATTGAAAGACAGAAAAAAACAAAACTAGCAACGCTAGCTTTGTTTTTCATTTATTCATTATTCAGCAGTTAAAGCTGCCATAGTGATGTAGTTGTATGGTTTGTTAAAGTGTGGCAAGAAGAACAAGTCCGTCAAAGCTAATTTATCAATCGTCACGTGTTCTTGAATCGCAAGTGAGAACATGTGGATAGCCATTGAAATGGCGCTATCACGTGATACCATTTGAGCTCCAAGGATTTGACGAGTGTCTTTATCATAGACGATCTTGATACCAACTTCGTAGTTATCGTGTTTGATAAATTCAGGTTTTTGAAGGTCGTTGAAGCCAGTTTCAGTGGCATTGAAGCCTGCAGCTTTCGCTTTTTCAAGAGTCAAACCAGTTGAAACCATGTGAAGGCCGTAGATAGAGATACCGTTAGAACCTTGAACACCGATTCCTTCTAATTCATGACCAGTCGCATTGTAGGCACCGACAATACCTGAACGAACCGCATTAGACGCAAGAGCGATGTAGCTCATTTCGTTACGAGCGTTATCAAAGATAGTTGCACAGTCACCAACTGCGTATACACCTGGAAGTGACGTTTCTTGTTTCTTATCAACAAGGAAGGCACCGTTGCGGAAGAGTTCGATCTTACCATCAGCAAGAGCTGTATTAGGACGGAAACCAACAGCCAAGATAACCATATCTACATCGAAGGTTTCTTTATCGGTTACAAGGCGTTCTACCTTACCATCTCCTTCAACCGCTTGAACAGTTTGTCCAAGTGCCAAACGGATGTTGTGGTCTTCCAAGTTTTTCGCCATGATGTCAGTGAAGTCTTTGTCGTAGTAACCATTCAAAACAGTGTCCACGATATCCACCAAGACAACATCTTTACCAAGACGTTCGAAAGCTTCAGCAAGTTCAACACCGATGTAACCACCACCAACTACGGCGATACGGTTCAAGTGTTTGCTGTTGTCTTTCAATTTTTCGATCACTTCTTCAGCGTTTTGGTACAATTTAACGAATTGAAGATTTTCAAGAGTTGCTTTGAATTCGCGGTTACCAGGTACGATTTCAACTCCTTTAATCGGAGGAATGATTGGTGTTGATCCAGTCGCAAAGATCAATTTTTCGTAAGATTCTTTGTGTTCTTTTCCATCAACTTCTGCAGTCACCACTTTGTTGTCATAGTCAATTGAAAGAACAGGTGAATTCATGTAGACTTTTGCACCTTTTGCTTCCAATTTTTCTTTGTCAGAGTAGAAAAGACCTTCAGGACCATCGATTTGCTCACCTATCCAAAGCGCCATCCCACATCCAAGGAATGAAATGTTTGAGTTTTGGTCAAAAACTACAATTTCATTTTCATTTCCGAAATTATCTAACATAGTGTTGATACAAGCTGTTCCGGCATGGTTAGCCCCTACAACAACGATTTTACTCATAGAATAAATCCTACCTTTAATTAAATTTACTTCTTGAGTATATCATAAAAATGATATCGGTTACAATTATTTTGCTCAGAATTTGTGATCTTTTTTTCAATTTTCCAGAAAACCACACTTCACATGTTTCAAAAAATGTCAAACAATATGCTTGAAAGGATTGTGAAAACGATATCTTTTTGATATACTGTAGGTAAGTGAAAATAGGAAAGGATAGATTTTTAGTGGACCTAAGTAGTCGATCCGAACATTTGATGGGAACGACCATCACTGTTTCGATCTGTCACCCACAAGCGAATGAACTCTTAGCCCGCTGCTTTGAACTTCTTCGCTCCTACGAACATCGCTTCAGTGCTAATGATGCAAGTTCTGAACTCATGGAGGTCAATCACCAAGCTGGTATTGCTCCTGTCCAAGTTCATCCAGATCTTTTTGAACTGATTGCATTAGGTACCTTGCATAGTCAAGCTCAAGACAGCCATTTAAACATCGCCATTGGTCCTCTTGTACAGACCTGGCGAATTGGATTTTCAGATGCTAGACGTCCCCAGCAAGGGGAAATTGATCAAGCCCTGGCCAAGATCGATCCTCACCAAATCCAGCTCGACCCAGAAAACCATACAGTCTTTCTGACGCGTCCTGGAATGAAGATTGATTTAGGAGCTTTGGCCAAGGGCTATAGTGCAGACTGTATTGCAACCTTTTTAAAGAGTCAGGGAGTAACAGATGCCTTGATCGATCTTGGAGGAAATATCCTCACTGTCGGTCAACACCCCGTCAAACAACAACCTTGGCGGATTGGCATTCAAAATCCAGTCGAAAAAAGGGGTCAGCACCTACTGGTCCTCTCTGTCAAGGATAAATCTATTGTCACCTCTGGCATCTACGAGCGTCATTTAGAAGTTGACGGCCAGTCGTTTCACCACATCTTTGATAGCGCGACGGGCTATCCGGTCGAGACAGACTTAGCCAGTATCACCATCATATCTGATCGATCCGTAGACGGGGAGATATGGACTACCCGCTTGTTCGGGGAATCTCCTGCTTCTATCCTCAACACTGTTGAATCACTTCCTGGTATAGATACCTTATTGGTTTCTCAATCAGGCAAGATTGCCTATACAAGTGGGCTTCAATCTTATTTATAATTCTCCTATCAGAAAGGAATTTTCCATGACAAAACTTATTGCGATCGTTGGAACAAACTCCAAACGTTCAACAAACCGCCAACTACTTCAATACATGCAAAAGCATTTTGCTGATAAGGCTGAAATTGAATTGGTTGAGATCAAAGATATCCCTGTCTTCAACAAGCCAGCCAACAAACAAGTTCCTGAAGCTATCTTAGAGATTGCTGCTAAAATCGAGGAAGCTGATGGTGTAATCATTGGCACACCAGAATACGATCATTCCATCCCTGCTGTCTTGATGAGCGCCCTTGCTTGGTTATCTTATGGGATCTACCCTCTCTTAAGCAAACCAGTGATGATCACAGGTGCATCATATGGAACACTTGGTTCTTCTCGTGCGCAATTGCAACTTCGTCAAATCTTGAACTCACCAGAAATCAAAGCAACTGTTCTTCCAGACGAATTCTTGCTTTCTCACTCTCTTCAAGCGTTTGATCAAAATGGTGACTTGGTAGACCTTGATGTCATCAAGAAATTGGATGCCATCTTTGATGACTTCCGTATCTTTGTAAAAGTTACTGAAAAATTGCGCAACGCTCAAGAACTGCTTCGCAAAGATGCAGAAGACTTTGACTGGGAAAACTTGTAAGATAGGAGACATACTAGCATGAAATTTGTAGGACTTGTAGGATCGAACTACGACCAATCATATAACCGCAAACTTTTGGAATTCATCCGTCGTCACTTCAAGATCAAATTTGAATTAGAAGTTCTTGAAATCGATGAAGTTCCAATGTTTAACCAAGATGAGAAATGGGACGAAAGCTTCCAATTGCGTCTCCTTAACAATAAAATTACCCGTGCTGATGGTGTGATTATCGCAACACCTGAACACAACCACACTATTTCAGCAGGATTAAAATCTGTTTTAGAATGGCTTTCCTATGAAGTGCATCCTTTTGAAAGCAAACCTGTCATGATTGTAGGTGCTTCTTACTACGACCAAGGTACTTCTCGTGCCCAAGTTCACCTTCGTAAGATTCTAGATGCTCCTGGTGTCAATGCCTATACCCTTCCGGGGAACGAATTCCTTCTCGGAAAAGCGAAAGAAGCTTTTGATGCAGACGGCAATATCATCAACGAAGGGACTGTAAAATTCCTTGAAACTTGTTTAGATAACTTTGTGAAATACGTAGGAGTCGTTTCTAAATTGAAAAAACCAAAACCAATTGAACCAGAAGATTTGGATTGCGGAAAACCAATCGCTACTACTGTTACCGAGGTTGATCCGGATGATCCAGATTGGGTAGAAAAAGTTGCAGAAATCACCGGTGCCGTTTCTGGCGATACCTATGTCAAACTCGACCACGGTATCCTGACTGTTAATCAGATTGATATGTTCTTGAAAGCTATGCCTTTCGAGTTGACGTACGCTGATGACAACAACCAATTCCTCTACTACAACAATGCCCACCAAGATCCAGATACCATGTTTGCGAAACGCGTGCCACCTCAATCAGGTAGCCGGATGTCAACTGTTCACGGATCCCTTCCACCAGCACGTATGAAAAACGTTGAATGGGTCATTGGTACTCTTCGCAATGGAAACCAAGAATATGTTCGTACCATTGTTCCAGGATCTCCTGAAGGCGTGATCAACACTCACAACTACCAAGCTATGTACTATGAAGATGGTTCATACGCTGGTATCAATGAGATTGTCTTCAACTTCAAACCATGGTTGGACTGGTACCTACAAACAACAGGACAACGTCTAGTTGGCGGAAGCGGTCCATTTGCTCCTGCTAGTGGACACGGTAGTGCAGATGCAACTTCTGGTGCTTCTGATGCTGGAGGACATGGTGACGGAGGGCACGGAGATGCCGATGCCACTTCTGGTGCAAGCAACTAAGAAACTAGAAAAAAATGAAGCTGCGTGCTTCATTTTTTTATTGTAACTCCTTGATGATCTTCTTAGCATCTTCGTTTGAAATAGCCCCTAATTGGACATGTCCAATTTTCCCATGACTGTCTATAAAGACTTCTGTAGGAATAGAGCGAACCTGATAATCTGCAAATGCAGAACCATCTGGGTTGTACAAGACCGGTACGGACTTGTAATCTTGTTGATCAAACCATTTAACGAATTCTTCTTCTGTTTTTTCACCTTGGAGTCCTGGTGCCATAATGGTCAGAATTTCAAAGTCTCTATCCGTATCCTTGACCAATTTCTCTAATTCAGGCATACTTTGCCGGCAAGGGCCACACCAGGTTGCCCAAAATTTCAAATAGACTTTTTTGCCTCTGTAGTCTGAAAGTTTGACAGTCTTGCCCTGCATATCCTTTAGTTCAAAGTCACTGGCGTCTTTTCCTACCAAAGGATTCTTATTCGTTGTTGTATTCATTGTTGGCTGATTGTCCATACTACTCTCACTGGATTGATTCATGGAACAAGCTGACAGCAAAGCTAAAGAGAGAACTGAGAAACAAGCGTATTTAATACCTTTCATCATGCGTTAAACCTCCGATATTTTTATGAAAAGATAGATGACAAACTGTTCAATTGTCCCAAGAGTAAGAGAATTCCCATCAGAATAATGATGGCTCCGCCGATTTTCTTCAACAACAACAAATGGGGTTTGAGACGATTAAAGTAAGGTAGGACCAGACTAGATGCTAAGGCCAAGAGTAAAAACGGAAGAGCCATTCCCAAGGTATAAACAAGGAGATAAATAGCTCCCATAAGAGCATCCTGCCCATCTGATGCTGCTAAAGCAAGAACCGATCCTAATACCGGACCAATACAAGGGGTCCAACCAAAACTAAAGCCAAGACCAAGGAGAAAAGCTGAAAACAATTCATTCTTCTGTTTGGTGGCTCCAAAATCCATTGTTTTTTGCTTCTCAAGGAAATGAAAGTGAAAGACTTCCATCTGATGAAGACCAAGGATAATGATGAGGGCTCCCATCAGATAACGGAACCAATTGGTGTACATGATCTTTCCAAGCAAGCCCGCTCCAAAACCAATGAGGAGGAAAATAACAGAAATACCTGCAATAAAACAAAGGGTTTTCAGCAAGCCATGCCAGCGAATTTTTTTCCCGAACAATTGGATAGCCTTTTCCTGATCACTTCCTAGTAAGATTCCAATATAAACCGGAAGCAAAGGAAAGACACAGGGAGAAAAGAAAGACAGAATACCCGCAAGAAAAACTGTCAATGAAAAAACGATTGGATTCATAGTTCACTCCGTATATTGATATGCTACATTCAGTATAACATTGACTGACAAAAAATAAAAATTTCTGCTACGTTTTTTTACTAAAGTTTGGATTTAGATACTAGTTTCAAAAGAAAAACTCTAAAGCACAAACCTTTAGAGTTTTTAATATAACTTATTCTTCTGCCGTTTGTTTATTTGGTAATACGAGCGATAAAAGAATCCCGATGACTACTGGCACTAACCATGGAAGAGATTGAGCCGCAAATGGAAGCAAAGCAATCCCCTTTTCTACTAGTGAAATTTTAAAGGTACTTGCCAGAACACTTGCAAGAGAGACCAAGCTGGCCAAGAAAATAGTCAGTTGCATTCCTGGTTTTGAAAGAGCCACAAATTTATTCACTATCACAATCAATACAATGGTAATGGTGATTGGGTAAAGAATCATCAAGACTGGCAATGAGAAAGCAATAATGGTATTCAAGCCAAGGTTGGCAATCGCAAAACCAATCAGAGTGAAGACACTTGCATAGACCTTGTAAGAAACCTTAGGGAAAGTGCTATGGAAGAATTCACTGGTAGAGACGATCAAACCAGCTGTTGTGGTAAAGCAAGTTACCGTCACCATTCCTGCTAGGAAAATCTGAGCAGTCGGACCAAAGATCGCTTTGGTCGCTTCTGATAATACATACACCCCTTTATTGGTATCAGATGCCATAACAGAAGCTGGAATTGGAAAATGATTTCCCAGATATCCTAAGCCAATATACAGCACACTAAAACCAAGGGCTACAACAATTCCAACCAACCAAATGGTCTTGATATATTCTTTCTTACTTGAAAATCCAAGTTGATTCAAGGTAGTCACTGCGATCACACTAAAGGCAACAGATGCCAAGGCATCCAAGGTATTGTACCCCTCTAAAAATCCTTGCCCAAAGGCAGAAGCCTGATAGGCTTTAGTGGCCACCATTGGAGCGTGTCCACTGTATTTCAGAGCTCCAAGAACGACCAAGATCAAAATGAGAATCGCAAAGATCGGGGTCAAAATACGACCGATCCGATCTAGAATCTTAGATGGATTCAAAGCAATCAGAAAGGCTAGCAAAAAGTAGACCAGGGTAAAAATGAAAAGTGCTAAACTGGCATTCATTCCACCTAATAAGGGAGCTATCCCCACTTCGAAAGATACCGTCGCCGTTCTTGGAATGGCAAAGAAAGGACCAATCGAAAGATAAAGCGCAACTAAGTATACAATCGCGAAAACAGGTGAAATCTTACGAGAAATCTCATCAATATATCCTTTGGGATTAAGTGTACCGATAATCAAGGTCACAATGGCAATTCCCACGCCTGAAAGGACAAACCCAGCAATAGCTGGCCAAAATTGATTACCCGATAAAGCACCAAGAGTCGGTGGGAAAATCAGGTTTCCAGCACCAAAAAAAATACCAAACAGTAATAAACCTGTCAGGGAACCTTTTCGTAACATACGATCTCCTTAAAAAAACGATAATCTTAACTTTATCAAATTCATTTGAAGAAAGCAACTTATTTGCATGAACAATCCGCTATTTCTATCAGTCATTATGGTACAATGGATGTAAGATTTTACGAGGTGCAAAACATGTATCTATATCTATTCTGGTTATTTCCAGCTCTTATCTTTTTATTGTTCTTTATGAGTGATCGCAGAAGGCTTTTCAATGCTTATCTCTTTTCGATAAACCTGGGGCTTCTTCTACTGATTTCTGCATTTCTACTAGTCGTTCGAACTGAGCTATGGTTTAATCAACAAATTGCAATGATTGTCTTTGTAGTGATTTCCATCCTCGTTTTTCTCAGCATTATTTTCTCATCTATCTTTCTCCTTTTTAACGGACGTCAAATGATGGCTTTTGAAGGAAAAAGACTGGCCAACCTCCTCTCGCTTCTCTATGGGCTGTTTATTATCGGAGCTTTGGCACTACATTTTCTACCCTATTTCCCAGGGAATGACATCCTCATTTATCTGACTGACTTCGCCCTGTTTTACATGACTTTTCTCTACCTCTCTTATGTATCCTATGGGACTTTTTGCAATCTCTTTCCAGTTCGCAAAGAGCCAGACGCCATCATCATCCTTGGCTCAGGTTTGATTGGAGACAAGGTTCCCCCACTCTTGGCCCAGCGTCTTGAGAAGGGAAAGGCCATCTATGAGCAGTTTGAGAGACGACCAAAGCTGATTGTTTCTGGTGGTCAAGGGTCAGATGAGCTGATCGCTGAGGCGGAAGCTATGGCCGGATACTTGATAGAACACGGGGTTCCAGAAGACGCCATTCTCATCGAGAATCGCTCTCGTACTACTTTTGAAAACCTGACCTTTAGCAAGCGTATCCTTGAAGAAGAGGGGCTTGGCAAGCGAGTCCTTGTGGTGACCAATTCTTTTCACGCGCTCCGTGCAGGGGTCTTTATGAGACGATTGAAAATACCTGGTCGAAGTATCGGTTCGAGAACAGCCTTTTACTATCTCCCATCCGCTTGGATTCGAGAAACCGTTGGCTTGGTTTCACTCTATTGGAAATGGCATGTTGCCTTCCTAGCTCTTCTGTTTCTACCTTGGTTCTTTACACAAATCATGAAACTGATTGAGTTCTTCATTAAATATCTAAACTAAAAGAGGCTGGGCAAAAACTGTCCAGCCTTCTATGCTTGATAGAAGTAACTATATGACGCAGTGGTTGATTGGCATCTTTGTTCGCTTTTCAAGCTACAAAGATGACCTAATGAGGGAAACAACGTTTCCTTTATCCGCAACCTTCAACAGTCTCCCAGACTGTTGAAGCTATGCAGGGGTGGGAAAATTGAAAAGGTTTGGGGAACCTTTTCAACCTTTTTTAATTCCTAGGAATTCTTTCCCACTCCCTTTCTTGTCTAGTGGTCACTAAAGCGTCTATATTTAATTCGGAAATCGAAATAATTTTCTTCCTGCAGTTTACGGAAAATATCGCGATAAGCCTCTTCATCAAAGTGATCACCCCGATAGAGAATTTCAAAGCTCAGTCCTTCGTATTCTAAAAAGGCATTGGCAGTTTTAAATCCATTTCGCTTATAGAAATCCATCCGAGACTGGCGTTGCTCTAGATTGTCACATTCTTCATCTAAACGTTCCACTTCAAGAATCATGGTTCTTTGGTAAAATTCTACCAATTTTTCAATGATTTCTTGACCATAACCGTGGCTACGTAGGTGGGGCATAATGGCAAAGAAGCTAACATAAAAAACTTTCTGATTATAGATAGAAAAAGCAAATCCTACAAATTCTTCTTCGTTATAAAAAGCAAAAAAATTAGCATCGTCATTGTCCGTATAACGCAGGTATTCCGACAAAGGAACTCGCTCTTCTTCTGGAAATGCCTCGATATTCAGCCTCTCGACCTTGTCCAGATCTGGGAACGTTTCCGTGATTAATTGGCTGGTTAAGCTCATAAAAGCCTCCTTTTCTGCCCTGATTATACCAAAAAATGTAAGGGGATTCAACTACCGATGCTTGTCGCTGGTTACTGAAGTTGGTATAATGACACTATGAAAAGAATTCAACGTGTAGATCTCATAAATGGTCCTATTTTACCCGCTCTTTTGAGTTTTGCCTTTCCTATTCTTTTATCCAATATCTTCCAACAACTCTACAATACCTCAGATGTCATGATTGTAGGGCGTTTTTTAGGTCAAAAATCTTTGGCCGCCATTGGGGCAACCTCTGCTATTTTTGATTTGATTGTTGGATTTGCTGTCGGTGTTGGCAATGGGATGGGGATTATTATCGCGAGAAATTATGGGGCTAAAAACGAAGACCAATTACGAAAATCAGTCGCCGCAACTGCTATTATTGGTTGCATCCTCAGTCTCTTCGTGATCTTCATTGGCGCTGTCGGACTTTATCCACTGCTCCAGTTTTTAGGGACCCCATCAGCAATTGTGTCTCAGTCTTATCTCTATATCGCTACCATTGTTAATGGTGTGGCTGTGACCTTTGCCTATAATCTTTGTGCCGGACTTCTTAGAGCGGTTGGCGATAGTCTAGCGGCACTCTACTTCCTGATTATCGCTGCCATTCTCAATATTCTTCTCGATCTTTATTTTATTACCCAACTTCATCTTGGAGTTCAATCTGCTGGGATTGCAACCATTATTGCTCAGGGTATTTCGGCCCTTCTTTGTCTTCTCTATATTCGTAAGAAGGTCCCTTTTCTGCTCCCGCATCGCAAGGATTTTGTTTGGGACAAGGAGCTTTATCAGGATCTGCTAAGTCAGGGCCTTGCCATGGGCCTCATGACTTCCATCGTTTCGATCGGAACGGTTATCCTCCAATCCGCTATTAATCAGCTTGGAACAACCATTATCAGTGCACAGGTCGCAGCCCGTCGCATCATGTCCTTTGCCGTTTTACCGATTACAGCTATCGCCTCAAGTATCACAACTTTTATCTCGCAGAATTTTGGCGCAGAGCAATTCCAGCGGATCAAAAAAGGCGTTACCATTGCCAACCTTCTTTCTTGGGTTTGGTCTGTCTTGGTTGCTGCTCTTCTATTCTTCACAAGTCCGTCTATAACCAGCTTTATTTCCGGCTCGACAAATCCTGATCTCATTGCAAATGCCAGTCTTTATCTCCAGATCAGCTCTTGCTTTTATCCTATTTTGGCGAGTCTCATCATCCTGAGAAATGCCCTACAGGGAATGGGTAAAAAATTAACCCCACTCACATCCAGTTTTATTGAATTGTTTGGAAAAATTTTCTTCGTTCTGTGGATTATTCCTCACACCGGCTACATGGGGGTCATTCTCTGCGAACCCCTTATCTGGATTCCCATGACCCTACAGCTCATCATAATCTATCGAAAAATCAGGTACCAACTCCTTACTGAATAATGATTGATTAACAAGACCAAAACAACTTCTGCTCATTTGAACAGAAGTTGTTTTTAGATATCTAGCTATTAGAACAAACCGATGGCTGTTCCATCAGCAGCCACATCCATATTCAAAGCAGCTGGACGTTTTGGTAAACCAGGCATGGTCATGACATCCCCAGTCAAAGCGACAATAAAGCCTGCTCCCAATTTTGGAACCACTTCACGGATAGTGATTTCAAAGTTTTCAGGAGCTCCCAAGGCATTTGGATTATCAGAGAAGCTATATTGTGTTTTGGCCATACAGATTGGCAACTTATCCCAACCATTTTTCACAATTTGGGCAATTTGTGTCTTAGCTTTCTTCTCAAAATTCACCTTCGTACCGCGATAAATTTCTGTAACAATCTTTTCAATTTTTTCTTCAACAGAAAGGTTGTTATCATACAAGCGTGTGTAGTTAGCTGGACTTGTTTCGATGGTCTTAACCAAAGTTTCAGCAAGGTCAACTCCACCGTCAGCACCATTCGCCCATACACTCGCAAGTTCAACTGGCACATCAATTTCAGCACACAATTCTTTCAAAGCAGCAATTTCTGCTTCTGTATCAGTGATAAATTCATTGATGGCAACCACTGCAGGAATGCCAAACTTACGGATATTTTCAACGTGACGTTTCAAGTTGGCAAAACCAGCACGAACAGCTTCTACATTCTCTTCAGTCAAAGCATCCTTGGTCACTCCACCGTTCATCTTAAGAGCACGGAGTGTCGCTACGATCACAACCGCATCTGGTGATGTAGGCAAGTTTGGAGTTTTAATATCAAGGAATTTTTCAGCACCAAGGTCAGCCCCAAAACCTGCTTCTGTAATCGTATAGTCAGCTAAATGAAGAGCTGTCGTCGTTGCTAACACAGAGTTACATCCATGGGCGATATTGGCAAATGGACCACCGTGAACAAAGGCAGGTGTACCATAGATGGTTTGAACCAAGTTTGGCTTAATCGCATCTTTGAGGATCAAGGCAAGTGCCCCTTCCACTTCCAAATCACGAACATAGACCGGGCTACGATCATAACGGTAACCAATAACAATGTTGGCCAAACGACGTTTCAAATCTTCAATATCTGTCGCCAAGCAAAGGATGGCCATGATCTCAGAAGCAACGGTAATATCAAAACCGTCTTCACGCGGAATCCCATTTAAAGGACCACCAAGACCGACAGAAACATGACGAAGAGCGCGGTCATTCAAGTCCACTACCCGTTTCCAGATAATCCGACGTTGGTCAATACCTAGCTCATTTCCTTGGTGCAAATGATTATCAATCAATGCTGAGAGGGCATTATTAGCCGTTGTGATCGCATGCATATCCCCTGTGAAATGAAGGTTGATGTCTTCCATCGGTAGAACTTGGGCATAGCCACCACCAGCAGCACCACCTTTAATCCCCATAACCGGACCTAAAGAAGGTTCGCGAATGGCAATCATGGTCTTCTTACCGATTTTATTCAAAGCATCTGCTAGACCAATGGTAATGGTTGATTTCCCTTCTCCAGCTGGAGTTGGGTTGATCGCAGTGACTAAGATAAGTTTTCCTACTGGATTTTTCTCAACTTCACGAATCTTATCAAAGCTCAATTTCGCCTTGTATTTTCCATACAATTCAAGATCATCGTCAACCAAACCAATCTTCTTAACAACGTCCACAATCGGTTGGAGTTCAATGCTTTGAGCAATTTCGATATCTGTTTTCATAAGGGACTCCTTTATATTTGATAGATCTATTATACCTAAAATTCGCGAAAATAACATGGTTTTTCCACCTTTTGAATCGAACGTTCGTTTTTTATCTAAATTTTATGGCTACACATAGCTAATCCTAATAGCTTCAGAACTTTACTTACGTATCTTTTTTGTGTAAAATAAGCATATGCATATTTTAATTACATCAGGCGGGACGTGCGAAGCCATTGATAGCGTTCGTTCGATCACCAATCATTCCACCGGGAGCCTAGGGAAAATTCTTGCAGAAATGGCTCTTGCTAAGGGACATCAGGTGACCTTGATCACAACGCCTACCGCTCTTAAACCTGATCCTCACCCACACCTTCGTCTTCTATTGGTCAAGAATGTCGAAGAACTTCTCACACAAATGAAAACGGAAGTCCCTCATCATCAGGTTTTGATTCACGCTATGGCTGTTTCAGACTATACACCTGTTTACATGACAGGCCTTGAGGAAGTTGAGAAAGCTCAAGACCTTCATACCTTTATCCATCGCGAAAATCAGGAAGCGAAAATTTCTTCCAAAGAAGAATACCAGGTGCTCTTTCTAAAGAAAAATCCCAAGATTATCTCGCTCGTCAAAGAATGGAACCCTGCTATTCAACTGATCGGCTTTAAGCTATTAGTCGACGTTTCTTCTGAAGAGTTGATCCAAGTAGCGCGTGAAAGCCTCGTTAAAAATCATGCAAGCATGATCGTTGCCAATGATCTGACCAAGATTCAGAACGGTCAGCATCAAGCCCATCTAGTGACAGATGATCAGGTCTTAGAAGCTTCTACGAAAACAGAAATCGCAGCGGCTATCCTACGTTATATCAAATAAAAAGGAACATATGACACACATTACTTTAGCGGTTACCGGTAGTATTTCTGCCTATAAGGCTGCTGATATTACCGGCCAACTAACCAAATTGGGCTTTGAAGTGAAGGTCCTCATGACTCCTTCAGCCCAAAAATTTATCACCCCTTTAACCTTGCAAGTTCTTTCAAAAAATCAAGTAGGGCTAAATGTTATGATTGAAGACGATCCACAGCGGATCGAGCACATCGACATTGGGAAAGAAACTGACCTCTTTCTTGTCGCGCCAGCCAGTGCCAATACCATTGCTAAATTGGCTATGGGACTGGCAGATAATATGGTGACAAGCACAGCTCTAGCCTTGCCTCAAAGGACTAAAAAATTACTGGCCCCTGCTATGAATACAAAAATGCTAGAACATCCCGCTACCCAACGAAATCTAAAACTTTTACAAGACTATGGCTACCAGATTATTCAACCTCGTGATGCTGTTCTTGCTTGTGGGGACAAAGGTTCTGGAGCTCTAGCGACTGTAGAAACTATTGTTGAAGCTGTTAAGGAGAATTGTTTATGAGAAAGTCATCTTCTATTTCACGAATTGCCATCTTTTTTGCGGTGATGATCACCATTCACTTTGTGACATCCTTCATTCTGCAATTTGTTCCATCAGGAATTCAACCAACCTTGGTTCATATTCCTGTCGTGATCGCCTCTATCATATACGGTCCACGCATTGGAGCTATCTTAGGACTCCTCATGGGACTCTTTAGTCTCACTATGAATACCTTGGTTTTAACACCAGCCAGCTATCTCTTTAGTCCCTTTGTCCCTCACGGAAATCTCTACTCCCTTATCATTGCCATAGTCCCTCGGATTCTCATCGGGGTAACCCCTTACTTCGTCTATCGCTGGATTCGCAATCGTACAGGACTTGTGATCGCTGGAATTGTCGGCTCTATGACCAATACTGTTTTCGTTCTAAGTGGGATTTACTTCTTCTTTGGTAACAGTTTTGGAGGGGGGGTTCAACATTTCCTAGCCTTGATTGTCTCTACTAACTCACTTATCGAAGTCATTGCGACAGTACTCATTACCAGTGCAGTCGTTCCATCTCTTGAAAAATTAAAATAACCTTTCAAGCCAAGACAAATTTATCTTGGCTTTTTTTGATGGTGAATTAACTCTATTTTTTTGAAAAGATTTACAATTATCGCTAGAATTTTCTGAAAAAATTTGCTATAATGTAAGCGATTAAATTATAAGCAAAAAGGAGACGCTTGCATGACCTATCAAGAAAACTACCAAAAATGGCTCGACTTTGCTGAATTACCAGCTTACCTTCGTGATGAGTTGGTCGCAATGGATGAAAAAACAAAAGAAGATGCCTTCTATACCAACCTTGAATTCGGTACAGCTGGTATGCGTGGATTAATCGGTGCTGGTACCAACCGTATTAATATCTATGTTGTTCGCCAAGCAACTGAAGGGTTGGCCCAATTGATCGACTCAAAAGGTGAGGAAGCGAAGAAACGCGGTGTTGCGATCGCCTACGACAGCCGTCACTTCTCTCCTGAGTTTGCTTTTGAATCTGCTCAAGTTTTGGCTGCTCATGGTATCAAATCTTATGTATTTGAAAGCCTTCGTCCAACACCTGAATTGTCATTTGCTGTTCGTCATCTTCACACATTTGCTGGTATCATGGTAACAGCCAGCCACAACCCTGCTCCATTTAATGGATACAAGGTATATGGTGAAGACGGTGGACAAATGCCACCTGCAGATGCTGATGCATTGACAGATTACATCCGTGCTATCGAAAATCCTTTCACTGTACAATTAGCTGACCTTGAAGAAAGCAAAGCTAAGGGCTTGATTGAAGTTATCGGTGAAAACGTCGACGCTGAATACTTGAAAGAAGTGAAAGGCGTTAACATCAACCAAGACTTGATCAATGAATACGGTCGCGACATGAAGATTGTCTACACTCCACTTCATGGTACTGGTGAAATGTTGGCTCGTCGTGCTCTTGCCCAAGCTGGATTTGAAGCTGTTCAAGTTGTTGAAGCTCAAGCTGTTCCAGATGCTGACTTCTCAACTGTTAAATCTCCAAACCCTGAAAACCAAGCTGCCTTTGCTCTTGCTGAAGAACTTGGTCGCAAAGTAGACGCTGATGTATTGGTTGCAACTGACCCAGATGCTGACCGCCTTGGTGTTGAAATCCGCCAACCAGACGGTTCTTACCTAAACCTTTCTGGTAACCAAATCGGAGCGATCATTGCTAAATACATTCTTGAAGCTCACAAAACAGCTGGTACCCTTCCTGCCAATGCTGCCCTCTGTAAATCAATCGTATCAACTGAGTTGGTGACTAAGATTGCAGAAAGCTACGGCGCAACAATGTTTAACGTCTTGACTGGTTTCAAATTTATCGGTGAAAAAATCCATGAATTTGAAACACAACACAACCATACTTACATGCTTGGTTTCGAAGAAAGCTTCGGTTACCTGATCAAACCATTCGTACGTGACAAAGACGCTATCCAAGCCGTTCTTATCGTTGCTGAAATCGCAGCTTACTACCGCTCACGTGGTATGACTTTGGCAGATGGTATCGAAGAAATCTACAAACAATACGGCTACTTCGCAGAAAAAACCATCTCTGTTACCCTTTCAGGTGTTGACGGAGCTGCAGAAATCAAGAAAATCATGGATAAATTCCGTGGCAATGCTCCTAAACAATTTAACAATACAGACATTGCTAAGACAGAAGACTTCTTGGAACAAACAGCTACTACTGCTGACGGCGTTGAAAAATTGACAACTCCTCCAAGCAACGTGCTTAAATACATCTTGGCTGATGATTCATGGTTTGCCGTTCGTCCTTCAGGTACCGAACCAAAAATCAAATTCTACATCGCTACAGTTGGTGAATCTGAAACAGATGCTAAAGAAAAAATTGCAAATATCGAAGCAGAAATCAATGCTTTTGTAGGCTAAAACACGAGGCTGGGACAAAAGTCCTAGCCTCTCAATTATTTTTGGATTGTCGAGCAAGACGCAGTGGTTGAGTGGGCTCTACTACGCTGATTTTATCAGTTTTTACAGCCCTACTCAACTGTGCGGAGGTGGGACGACGAAATCGAATTCTAACGAATAACCGATTTCTGTCCCACTCTCTCTTTCTTTCGTAGCAAATACCAGCGATTTTATAGAAAATATGGCATACTAGACATAGAAGAAAGCGAGGTAATCTCATGGAACAATTTTTAGAAGATATTAAAGATCTTGAAGTCACAACTGTCGCGCGTGCGCAAGAAGCGATCGATCAAAAAGAAACAGCGACCTTCTTTATCGGACGCAAGACTTGTCCTTACTGCCGGAAGTTTGCTGCTAAGTTAGCAACTGTCGTAGCTGAAACAAAAGCTCATATCTACTTCATCAATAGTGAAGAACCAAGTCAGCTAGACGCATTACAAGCCTTCCGCTCAACCTACGGCATCCCAACTGTCCCAGGATTTTTACATGTCGAAGCCGGTGAAGTCAGTGTTCGTTGCGACTCATCTATGTCTGAAGAAGAAATCAAAGCATTCGCTCATCTATAAAAAATAGCTAGAGATAAGTCTCTAGCTATTTTTCATTTTCCGAAAAAGTCGTCCAGATCTTCTGCTGAGGTTTAGCAAAAGGATAATTGGAAAATTCTTCTGGTGTTAACCAAACAGTCGATTCACTTGCTGGTTGCTCTCCTTCTTTTACTAGGCCGTAACGAAGTTGAACCTGCCACTTGCGATGCGAAAAGATATGCTGGACGATAGGATACGATCTGTCCTGCCATTCAATGGCCAAGTCATAGTCCTGTTCAAAAGAAAGAATTTCTGGGTTACTCTCTGCATCCCCCTTCCCATCCAGTAGAGATAATTGACCTAGGTTCTCAGATAGGCTATCCACTTCGATCAAGGGGAAATGCCAGAAACCTGATAAAAGCCCTTCTCGCTCATTTTTCTCCAACAAATAGCGTCCTTGACTATCCTTGATAATAAAGGCTGTGAGATAGACAGGTACCGGTTTCTTCTTAGGAGCTTTTATGGGATAACGATCCATGGTCCCATGTTGGTAGGTCGCGCTAAATTCCTTAACAGGACTATCTTCCGGCCGTGGATTGACTGGCGATTCAATATCGGACCCCAAATCCATCAAAGCCTGATTGAAATCACCAGGACGGGCCGGATCGATCAAGATTTCCATCATGGCTTGAAAAATCTTGCGATTAGTTGGAACTCCGATATCGTAGTCCACCTCAAACAAGCGGGCTAGAACACGCATGACATTGCCATCTACTGCTGGCTCTGGTAATCCAAAGGCAATACTAGCGATAGCACCAGCTGTATAAGGCCCAATTCCCTTCAGTTTAGAGATTTCGTCATAGCTTGATGGGAACACTCCTCCGTGATTTTCCATTATCTGCTGGGCAGCTTTCTGCATGTTGCGGACACGTGAGTAATACCCCAAGCCTTCCCAAGCTTTTAAGAGTTTTTCTTCAGGAGCTTGAGCCAAATCAGCGACCGTCGGAAACCAATCTAAAAAACGCTCATAATAAGGAATAACCGTATCGACACGTGTCTGCTGGAGCATAATTTCTGAGATCCAAATTTTATAAGGATCCTGGGTCCTTCTCCAGGGAAGATCCCGTTTATGGGCATCATACCAGGCTAATAACTTTTCTCGAAAAGAGGCGATTTTTTCCTCCTTCCACATGGTAATCCCGTAATCTTTTAAATCTAACATATTCCTAGTATACCACAGAATGAGTTAGAGTTTAGAAATTCTGATTTTATAAAGAAAAAGAGGCTGGGACAAAAGTCCTAGCCTCTCAATTATTTTTGGATTGTCAAGCAAGACGCAGTGGTTGAGTGGGCTCTACTACGCTGATTTCATCAGCTTTTACAGCCCTACTCAACTGTGCGGAGATGGGACGACGAAATCGAATTCTAACGAATTACCAATTTCTGTCCCACTCTCTAAATGTATTTCTTATTGCTCCACAGCTTGAGCAGCCGTAATCAAGGTTAATTTATAGACGTCATCTGCATTACATCCACGAGAGAGGTCATTGACTGGTTTGTTCAACCCTTGCAATACTGGACCTACCGCTGCAAAGCCTCCGAGACGTTCAGCCATCTTGTATCCAATGTTTCCTGCTTCAATACCAGGGAAGATAAAGACATTGGCTTGACCTGCCACCTTGCTTCCTGGAGCCTTCAAGGCTGCAGTTGCAGGGACAAAGGCTGCGTCAAATTGCAATTCCCCGTCAATTTCAAGGTCTGGACGAAGTTCATGGGCAAGCTTAGTCGCTTCGACAACCTTATCAACACTTTCACCGAAACCAGATCCTTTTGTTGAATAGCTCAACATAGCAATTTTTGGATCAATACCAAACATCTTGGCTGTGATAGCTGAATTGATGGCAATTTCGGCTAATCCTTCAGCATCTGGATTGATGTTGATGGCACAGTCGCCGAACAAGTAGCGTTCAGATCCACGAACCATAAGGAAAGCCCCTGAAGTCCGTTTTACATTTGGACGAGTTTTGATAATTTGCAAGGCCGGACGAACAGTTGCGGCTGTTGAGTGAATCGCACCAGATACCATCCCATCAACAATTCCCATGTGCACTAACATGACACCAAAATAGTTAACGTCATCTTTCAAGACTTGACGCGCTTCTTCTTCTGTCATTTTGCCCTTACGACGTTCTACTAAGGAAGCTACCATTTCTTCAAAACCTGGATAAGAATGAGGATCGATGACTTCATATCCATCCAAAACCCCTTCGATTTCAAGATAAATCCGAATTTTATCCGGATTACCAAGCAAGACAGGGGTTACTTCTGTCTCGTTCACAATGCGTTTTGTCGCTTGGAGGATACGAGGTTCTTCACCTTCTGGTAATACAATACGTGCATTCTTACCAACGAGGTTGGCTTTGAGATTTTCGAAAACTTCCATGAGTTTTACTCCTTTTAATAATTAATAACTAGTTTGAAGCTGTGTTAATACAGCTTGGAAATCTGGAGGTAGTGGACTTTCTATGACCAACTCTTCCTCTAGAAATGGATGATAATAGGATAGACGATGACAATGAAGGGCCTGGCGCTCAATGCCGTCTTCTAAACTGCCGCCATAGAGATCATCTCCCAAGAGCGGAAAACCAATATGGGAAAAATGAACGCGGATCTGATGGGTTCGACCTGTGTGTAACTGAATATCCACTAGGTGAATATCACCAAAAGATTGAACAACCTGGTAGCTTGTATGAGCATACTTGCCGCCTTTAGCTACCTTTCGGGTGATAATTGAATCTTCATCACGCGCAATCGGAGCAATAATCTCTCCGACAGGATCAAGCTTCCCAGAACCCTTAACCAAGGCATAATAGCGTTTCTGAATCGTTTTAGATTGCAATTGCTTATCCAAGCAGGCATGGGCATAGCCATGTTTGGCAAAGAGCATGACGCCACTTGTATCCTTGTCCAGGCGAGTGACAATGTGAACCTGCTGGTTCTCGTAGCCCTGCTTCACATAGTAGCCTTTTACAAAATTTGCTAAGGTATTGGAATGAATCGCACTTGGAATAGAAGCAATCCCAAAGGGTTTGTTTAAGACCAAAAAATGATCATCTTCAAACAAAATATCCAAAGGTCGATCCATGGGTTTTAGGGTTTCAAACCCTTCTTCTGCTGGAATATCAATGACCAAGCGATCCCCAATATCCAACAAATAAATCGCATTCTCCGGACGTCCATTGACAAGGATCTGGCCACCACGAAACTTAATCTTTGCTAAGAGCCCCTTAGAAACCTCATGCTTTTTCAGGAAGGTCTTGACCTTGACATGCTCATCGACAATGAATTCAAATCTCATTCTCTATCGTCTCCGATAAAGGCATCCTTGACCCGATTCCAGAAGCTGGTGTGACTGGAACTTGCCACAAAATTAATCTTATGGTTGTCAATCTGATATTCTACCTTTGCAATATTACGGTAAGAATAGGTTGAATTGTCGACAGAGATAATGTGGAAGCCAGGTCTTGTCGGTGTAATCTCGATCTTATCCTTTTTAGGGACAATAACAGAAGAACCCAATGTACGATAGACACGATTGTTGAGACTAGCGATCTCAGCGATCTGTAGCGCCTCAATAGTCGGGTGAAGGACTGCTCCTCCTAAGGATTTGTTGTAAGCCGTACTTCCTGTCGGAGTCGAAACGGTAATCCCGTCTCCTCTGAAGCGCTCAAAATCCACTCCATTAATCGTGAGATCGGCAACCATGGTCCGGTCGCTTCTCTTAATCGTTGCTTCGTTCAACGCTCTCATGGTACGGGTTTCCCCATTGTCGAAAGTAATCTTGACATTCAAAATAGGGTAAGAAACCTTAGCTCCTGTATCATATTTTAAATTCTCAACCAGCTTATCGATTTCACTGTCTAAGTAATCTGTATAGAATCCTAAGTGTCCGGTATGGACGCCAACAAATCGCACCCGATCCAACTGGTGTTCATACTTGTGAAAGGCCGATAGCAACATCCCATCGCCACCAATTGAAATCACAATATCTGGGTGCTTCTCCGTCAAAATAAAATTATTTTTCCGAAGCTTGTAGCGCAACTGCTGAAAAACCTCTTCACTTTGACGCTTGCGATTGCGAATAATGGATACTTTTTTACCTGTAGTCTTCATCTGTGTCATCACTATTTCCAACGCCATCATTTAACTTACGATGAAGTGGATCAAACAGGGCTTGAGCCTCCTGAATCGCATCCCGAATTGCCCCCATCTCTTCATCCAAGAGATAGGCCAGGTTTGCTGTCGTCTCTAAGCGTTTTTTGATCTCGTCTGGAAAGTCTCCTTTATATTTATAATTGAGCGAGTGTTCAATGGTTGCCCAAAAATTCATGGACAAGGTCCGAATTTGAATCTCTGCTAAGATCGTTTCATTTCCATCAATGGTATCAACCGGGTACTCGACCACGACGTGGTAACTCCGGTAGCCACTTGATTTCTTGTGGCGGATGTAGTCTCGCTCTTGGACCACGCGCATATCCTGCCGTTGTCTCAGAACCTCTAGGATCTCATCCACATCGTCCACAAACTGAACCATGATGCGAAGACCAGCAATATCTTGCATATCCTGAGCCAAATTTTCTTCAGAAATATTTCTTCGGATCATCTTTTCGCGGATGCTTTCAATCGGCTTGACCCGTCCTGTGACAAACTCGATTGGAGAATGCTTTTGTTGCTTACGATATTGCTTACGAATCCCGCGCAGTTTGATTTTTAATTCCCCAACTGCTTGGATATACGGATCTAAGAAGTTTTCCCAATCAATTGCCATCCTACCACCTTGTAATCTGAACCATTTTTGTATACAATAAACACATCTCTTATTATATCATGAATCGCTTTTGAAAAAAAGCAAAGGACTACAAAATGAACCATTTAGAAATTGAATACAAAACCTTGCTAGACAAGGAGGAATACCAATCCCTCCTTCCACTTTTTGCTGATACAGAATTGGTTGTCCAAACCAATCACTATATCGATACACCCGACCAGCTCATCCGTAAGGAAAAAATGGCTTTGCGGGTGCGTACTTTCACAGATCAGGCTGAATTGACTCTCAAGGTTCCTGAAGCAGTTGGCCATTTCGAGTACAATCAAAACCTCAGCCCAGAAGAAACCGATGCGATCCTTCAACACCAACAGTTTCCTGACGGAGAAATCAAAAACCTCTTGGTGTCAAAAGGAATCGCAGTTGAACAACTCGCTGTCTGGGGAAGCCTTACAACAGAACGCTTCGAAAAAGAAACAGCTACAGGTTTGGTGGCACTAGACCACAGTCTCTATCTAGACACTGAAGATTATGAGTTGGAAATCGAGGTCGAAACTGCTGAGCAGGAAGAAAAATTCCATCAGTTCATGACAGATCATGGAATCGTCTACAAAGCAGCAAAAAATAAAATCGCCAGATTGGCTGAAAGATTGTAAAATAGCTGAAATTATCGCAAATTTTTGCTAAAATAGTGCTAAGATCAAAAATCTAAATGAGGTTGGAATCACATGTCAGATAAAAAAAATATGAAGCTCTTCTCTCTCAATTCAAATCCAGAGATTGCGCAAAAAATCGCGGATCATGCTGGGGTTCCACTTGGGAAAATTTCATCCCGTCAATTCTCAGATGGTGAAATCCAAGTCAATATTGAGGAAAGTGTTCGTGGATATGATATTTATATCATTCAATCAACCAGTTTCCCTGTCAACAATCACTTGATGGAACTCTTAATTATGGTGGATGCTTGCCAACGGGCCAGCGCAAATACTGTCAATGTGGTCATGCCTTACTTCGGTTATGCTCGCCAAGACCGGACTGCTGCTCCTCGCGAACCAATTACTGCTAAGCTTGTCGCAAACATGTTGGTCAAAGCTGGGGTGGATCGCGTCGTCACACTGGATCTCCACGCAGTGCAAGTTCAAGGTTTCTTCGATATTGCCGTGGATAACCTCTTTACCATTCCACTCTTTGCAGAACACTACATTAATAAAGGTCTAACAGGGCCTGATGTTGTAGTCGTCAGCCCAAAAAACTCTGGTGTCAAACGAGCTCGCAGTTTAGCAGAATATCTTGATGCACCGATTGCGATCATTGATTACGAGCAAGATGATGCAAACCGTGATTATGGCTATATTATCGGGGATGTCAAAGATAAGAAAGCGATCTTGATTGACGATATCCTCAATACTGGTAAGACATTCTCAGAAGCTGCGAAAATCGTCGAACGAGAAGGAGCTACTGAAATTTATGCTGTATCAAGCCATGGTTTATTTGTAAAAGGTGCTGTCGAGTTATTAGACCAAGCTCCGATCAAAGAAATTTTGGTAACCGATTCTGTTGCTCCAAAAGGACCAACACCAAAAAATATTAACTATCTGACAGCTAGCGAACTGATCGCTGAAGCTATTGTTCGCATTCAAGAAAGAAAACCTGTTAGTCCTCTATTTGCCTACCACAAGAAATAAGGTCTTAATGTGATATATTTTGATAATGCCGCAACAACTCCCCTTCTACCTGAAGTCATTGATAAAATGTCTGCAACTATGAAGACCACTTTTGGAAATCCATCGAGCCTTCATGCTCATGGACGGATGGCTAGTAAACTCCTCCGAGAATCTCGCGAGCAGATTGCTCAGTCTCTCCATACTCTTCCAAATCGGATTTTCTTCACTTCAGGTGGATCAGAAAGTAATAATACCGTTATAAAAGGCTACTGCTTGAAACACCAAGCAGATGGCAAACACATCATTACGACCGCTTTGGAACACCATGCGGTTCTAGAACCCATCGAATACCTTGTAGAACGTTTCGGATTTGAAGTGACGATCGTCCAACCAAGAGATGGACGCATTCAGGCTAGTGATATCAAGGCGGCACTTAGACCGGATACCATTCTTGTCTCTACCATGTTTGCCAATAACGAGACAGGCGATCTTCTACCGATTAAGGAAATCGGAGAACTCTTAAAAGATCATCCAGCTGCCTTTCACGTTGATGCTGTCCAAGCAATCGGAAAGGTCCCTGTCTATCCCGAAGAGTTGGGAATTGATTTTCTCAGTGCTTCTGCCCACAAATTCCATGGACCAAAGGGCGTCGGCTTCCTTTATGCGGCCACCCCAGATTTTGATAATCTCATCCATGGTGGGGATCAGGAAAGTAAGATGAGAGCCAGCACGGAAAATCTCATTTCTATTGTCGGGATGGCAACCGCGCTTCAGCAAGCCACACTACATCAAGAAGAAAATTTCAACCAGGTTCAAAAACTCGGCCAAGAACTAGTCAATGGTTTAGCAGCCTACGACTACTACGTTAATGCGAATGACGGTCATCTTCCATTTGTTTGGAATCTTGGCTTTCCGGGTGTCCAAAATGATTTATTATTGATGCGACTCGATCTTGCTGGCATTTCTGTCTCTACAGGTTCTGCTTGTACTGCTGGTACAGTTCAACCCAGCCATGTCCTTGAGGCACTCTATGGAAAAGATAGCTCACGCCTAAAAGAATCCCTTCGAATTAGTTTTTCAGAACTCAATACCGTAGAGGAAGTTCAAGACTTCCTCTCAAAACTTAAAGAAATTTTATCATAGGAGAACAATATGGCTTTTGAAACAAGTGTTTCATTGAATGACTGTAAATATACCTATAGTCTACACCCAAATGTTAAAAAATATACCTTACGTGACAATACATTTGCTGTTACAAAGGTTGGAAATTACGAGTTAAATCGTTTGCTCGAAGCCGTTCCAAATAGCGGCGAAGGCTTCCTACTTAAAATCATTTTTAATAAAGATTTGACAGGTTTTAAGATCAATATTACAGACAAGTCTGGGCTTCGCCTGGTTAATATCTTTAAAAATCCAGAAAATGACATTATCCAACAAAAATTCTATTTCCTAATGGATAGTCTTGTCGAAAGAGAAATTTTCAACAAAACAGAGGCCTAATATGGTAACCTTAACTTATATCGACGCCTACCAAGTAGAACGAACGACTACTTATCCTGACCTTGCAGCCTGTATCCTAGCTTTTTCAGGCTGTGTAACCCTGCCTGACTCTTACTCAATCGTATCCATTGAATACAAGGGGGAAAAGCTCCCCTATACAGGACGAGTCGATGGACTCTATGCTTTTTTGAAAAAGGTAGAACAAGCTGAAAACTAAGCTGATGCTGATGGAACTCTCCATTGCCATCAGCTTTTTCTTTAGACAAAAATATTTTTGAAAAACCGCTCTAGATAGTTGATTTTTTCACAATCTTCCTATACAATAAGAGGGAAAGGTTGTGATATTGTGAAACATGATAAAAATACTCCAATTCCACGCGCAACAGCAAAACGCTTATCGCTCTACTACCGCATTTTTAAACGCTTTAACTCTGAAAAAATAGAACGCGCCAATTCTAAGCAAATTGCTGATGCAATTGGGATTGACTCTGCTACTGTTCGCCGAGATTTCTCTTATTTTGGTGAATTAGGAAGACGTGGATTTGGTTATGACGTAAAAAAACTGATGAACTTCTTTGCGGATCTCTTAAATGACAATGCCATTACCAATGTCGCTATTGTGGGGATCGGAAATATGGGAAGTGCACTCCTCAACTATCGCTTCCATGAACGCAATAAGATGAAAATTGTCATGGCGTTTGATCTAGACGATCATGAACTGATCAATACCAAAAGTAAGGACGGAATTCCCATTTACGGTATTTCCTCCATTAAAGAAAAGCTCAAACAAGAAGGCATTCAAACAGCCATCCTAACTGTTCCAAGCGTCAAGGCTCAAGAAGTGGCTAGCCTTTTGGTAGACGCTGGGGTCAAGGGAATCCTTAGCTTCTCACCAGTGCATCTGACAGTCCCTAAGGATGTCGTCGTCCAATATGTCGACCTCACCAGTGAATTGCAAACACTCCTTTATTTCATGCGAAAAAACGAAGAATAGAGACTTATACATTAACAAGAAAAGAGGCTGGGACAAAAGTCCTAGCCTCTCAATTATTTTTGGATTGTCGAGCAAGACGCAGTGGTTGAGTGGGCTCTACTACGTTGATTTCATCAGCTTTACAGCCCTACTCAACTGTGCGGAGGTGGGACGACGAAATCGAATTCTAACGAATTACCGATTTCTGTCCCACTCTCTTTTTTATACCAAATAATCGGTTTCTTCACGGTAACTATAATAGTTTTCTTCAGATACAATCAAGTGATCCAATAGGGTTATGCCCATCACTTCACAGGCCTCTAAAACTCGATGAGTTACTTCATCATCATTTTTACTTGGAAATACGGCACCAGATGGATGATTGTGCGCCAAGATGATGGAGGTTGCCATGTGCTTCAATGCATAATGCAGAATTTCACGCGGCTCCGCAATACTTCGATTCACTGTTCCAATAAAAATGGTCTGTTGATGAATAATTTCATTCTGCGTATTTAAGTAGAGGGCAACCAGGTGTTCCTGTTTCTTATGGCCGATTTCCTGTTGAATTTTATGGGCCAATTTCTGACTGCTCATGATCTGTTCGGAACTCATCAATTCGTCTTTATGAATCCTTCGTCCAAACTCAATCACAGCCTGAAGTTCGATGGCCTTCACCCGGCCAATGCCAGAGATTTCCTGTAGCTCCTCTAGGGTTAATTGACTTAACTCCTTTAAACTATTAACTGAGCTCAAAAGACCTTGTGCAATCTCATAAACACTTTTTTGCTTATTGCCTGTCCGTAAGAGAATGGATAACAATTCTTGATGACTCAGCTTATCCACCCCTTCAGATAGCAAACGTTCTCTAGGAAGCAAAGATGGTTCAATAAATGATATGTCGTACATAATTTCCTCCTCACTTATTAATTCGTAATAATTGAAGAAAACGACAACCTTTCATTATTTACAGGCAATTTCTTGTTTCAAGTCATCTAACACTAAGACTTCATCTTTATTAAAGCGGATCTGGTAACCTGTTTGAACTTGTTCAAGCTCCTTTAAAAAACGTTGAATTTCACAGCGAATCAAGTACTCCTGGCTCTGAGGAATGGCCTCTAAAGCTTAGTAGACTTGCTCTACTTCGTAGATTCCTTTCGTAATTAAACCATTTCGTGGAAAATCATTTACTAAGAGATTATAGAAATGATGTAAGAGATGATAAATTCGCTCTTTTGTCACTATTATACCTCCTTATCATACTCTTTCTCCTATATTATATACTGATTTTCCCTCAATATTATGACAAATTCCTTACATATTATTACCAATCTCTTACAATTTTACAAGAATTTCTCCTACCTTACTACATAGAAAAAGCCCAGACATTTCTGTCTCGGGCTTTATTTTCTTAAAGTTGCATTTGATTATAAGACTTGCTGAATGAATCCAGGATGTCTTTTGGAGCCTTGTCATAGTCAACAGAGGTTTCCAAATTCCCTTTTACAATCGTACGATAAGTCGCTGCAGCATCCTCACAAGTCACCAAAGTGATCTCATTAACGCCTTCACGATCTTGAATAACATCTACACGGTCTGGAGTCACTGTCTCAACAGACGAGATGACATAAGTATAGATTTTTTCTTTGTCCGTGATGTAAATCTTCATTCCCGCCTTGGCTCTCTCTAATGGTGAGAATAACATGGCATTTGCTCCAGTTAGACCAAACACGTGGTGACTAGCAAGAGAATAATTGCCTTGCCCCATGACTTGGTTTTCCTTCATGGTCCCTGCTCCGTAGTATAGGGCTACATTTTCAAGCCCCTTAAAGATCGGAAGGTTCATGTTTAATTCAGGAATCGAAATCCCCCCAATTACTGGTAGCTTTTGAGCTTGCCATTGGGCATTGATGACAGCTTCCGTCGAGAGTGACTGGACATGTTGGAAATCAAAGCTCGTCTTCACTTCTTTATTCTTGTCAATGGTTTTTTTATCAACCTTGCTAACCTGATATTGGTTGGTATGCCAAACCATAATCATATTACGGATCGGAGCATTGAAAATCAAGAGAAGCGAGAGAATAATCAAAAGTGTTGCAACGATGTTGATAAGAGTATTGCGTAAACTCTTTTTCTTTTTTCTTTTGCGTGACATGCTGTCCCCTTATCTATTCGTTTTCTTCCACTACTTCTTCATCTTTTTCATCGGGTTGGACTGTTGTAAAGGTCACAATTTTCGCATCCTGATCCAGTCTCATGACTTTCACACCCTGAGTTGAACGACCCGTTTGAGAGATATTAGCCACACCTGTTCGGATCATGACTCCTGTATCGGTAATGATCATCAGATCTTCATCCCCTTTAACGGTTAAAAGACCAGCTAAGGGACCATTTTTCTCTGTGATATTGGCTGTCTTGATTCCTTTACCGCCACGGCCTTTGGTTGGGTATTCGCTAGCCATTGTACGCTTACCATACCCTTTTTCAGTGATGATCAATACTTCATCTTGATCCGTAACGACGCTAGCCCCAACAACCTTGTCTCCTTCGCGGAGATTCACACCACGTACACCAGTGGCAGAACGTCCCATATTGCGGACTACAGCCTCGTTAAAGCGGACAGAATAACCATACTTGGTACCGATAATGACGTCAGCATTGCCATCTGTAAGGAAGACATTGATCAATTCATCCTCATCGCGCAGATTCAGAGCTTTGAGACCGTTCTGACGAATATTTGAAAATTCAGCTACATTAGTCCGCTTGACCAAACCTTGTCGCGTCGTAAAGAAGAGATATGCTTCGTCACTGCGATCTTGCTCCACATTGATAATGGTTTGAATCGATTCACCTTCGTCCAATTTTAAGAGGTTGACGATTGGTAATCCTTTAGCTGTCCGGCCATATTCTGGAATCTCATAACCTTTCAGACGATAGACACGCCCCTTATTGGTAAAGAAGAGCAAATGATCATGGGTGCTCGTAGAGACCAGTTCACGGACAAAGTCATCATCTTTGACACCAGTTCCCTGAACACCACGTCCACCACGTTTTTGAGCCGTAAATTCCGCTTGGTCCAGACGTTTGATGTAGCCTTTGTTAGAAAGGGTGATCAAGACATCTGTTTCTTCAATCAAGTCCTCATCTTCAAGAGAAAGGACTTCTCCGATCATCAACTCAGTTCGGCGAGCATCGCCAAACTTGCGTTTGACTTCCTCCAATTCTTCCTTGATGATGGTGGCCACACGCTCTGGTTTCGCCAAAATATCAGCCAAATCAGCAATCAAGGCAACCAAATCATCGTATTCACTTTGGATCTTGTCTCGTTCCAAACCGGTCAAACGACGAAGACGCATGTCCAAAATGGCTTGGCTTTGACGTTCAGAGAGCTTGAATTTAGCCATCAACTCAGCTTGTGCTTCAGCGTCTGTCTGGCTATTGCGGATGATCCGGATCACTTCATCGATGTGATCCAAAGCAATGAGCAAACCTTCTAAAATATGGGCACGTGCTTCCGCTTTTTCTTTATCAAAGATGGTCCGTCGAGTCACCACTTCTTTCTGGTGCTCGATATAAGCCCCTAAAATTTGGCGAAGAGAAAGAATCTTTGGAACACCATTTTGAATCGCCAACATATTGAACCCAAAATTGGTTTGCATTTGCGTCATCTTAAAGAGGTTGTTCAAAATAACGTTAGCCGAAGCATCTCGGCGGACCTCAATGACAAAACGAACCCCTTCACGGTTTGACTCATCACGTACAGCTGTAATCCCTTCGATCCGTTTTTCTTGCACCAAGCGAACGATATGTTCGTGAACCTTGGTTTTATTGACCATATAAGGGAACTCAGTGACAACAATCCGTTCACGGCCACTCTTGGTCGCTTCAATCTCTGTACGAGAACGAAGAACGATTGAGCCTTTTCCTGTTTCATAGGCTTTGTGGATACCTGATTTCCCCATGACCAAAGCACCTGTCGGGAAATCTGGACCTGGAAGAACTTCCATAAGTTCACGGGTCGTTACCTCAGGATTGTCCATCATCAGTTTCACTGCGTCAATGGTTTCTCCCAAATTGTGAGGAGGAATATTGGTTGCCATCCCAACGGCAATCCCAGTAGCACCATTGACGAGAAGGTTAGGGAAACGTGCAGGTAGGACCAAAGGTTCGCGCTCACTGGCATCATAGTTATCAGCGAAATCAACTGTATTTTTGTTGATATCGCGCAACATTTCAAGAGCGATCTTACTCATACGAGCTTCGGTATACCGTTGTGCAGCAGCACCATCACCGTCCATAGAACCAAAGTTTCCATGACCGTCCACTAACATGTAGCGATAACTCCACCATTGCGCCATCCGAACCATGGCTTCATAAATAGAGGAATCTCCGTGTGGGTGGTATTTACCCATAACATCCCCTGTGATACGGGCTGACTTCTTATGTGGTTTATCTGGTGTAACACCCAATTCATTCATTCCGTACAAAATACGACGGTGAACAGGTTTCAAACCATCACGAACATCAGGTAGGGCACGAGCAACGATAACACTCATGGCATAATCGATAAAACTCGTCTTCATTTCTGATGTTAAATTCACATCAATTAGATTCTTATCCTGCATTCAAAAAATGCCTCTCTTTACTTAATTCACCATACTATTATAACACATTTTAGCCTATTTTTCTTCTTAGGAACACAAACGTAAAAACGTTTACATCAAGGATTCATACTGTATCAGATGACAAAGACTTTCAAAAGTGGTAGAATGAAGACGTATGAGAATCTATCTCAAAAAAATATGAAGGAGACGTTTAGACTCATGAATTTGACTAAACAACACAAAAAAGTTATCCTTGTCGGTGACGGTGCCGTAGGTTCATCTTATGCATTTGCACTTGTCAACCAAGGAATTGCACAAGAGCTTGGAATTATCGAAATTCCTCAATTGCACGAAAAAGCTGTTGGAGATGCGCTTGACCTTAGCCACGCCCTTGCCTTCACTTCACCTAAGAAGATCTATGCGGCTGAGTACGCTGACTGTGCAGACGCTGACCTTGTTGTAATTACTGCAGGTGCTCCTCAAAAACCAGGTGAAACTCGCCTTGACCTTGTTGGTAAAAACCTTGCGATCAACAAATCAATCGTTACAGAAGTTGTGAAATCTGGATTTAACGGTATCTTCCTTGTAGCTGCTAACCCAGTTGACGTATTGACATACTCTACATGGAAATTCTCAGGATTCCCTAAAGAACGTGTTATCGGATCAGGTACTTCTCTTGACTCAGCTCGTTTCCGTCAAGCTTTGGCTGAAAAATTGGATGTGGACGCTCGTTCAGTACACGCCTACATCATGGGTGAACACGGTGACTCAGAATTCGCTGTATGGTCACACGCTAACATCGCTGGTGTAAACCTTGAAGAATTCCTTAAAGACACTCAAAACGTTCAAGAAACTGAATTGATTGAATTGTTCGAAGGTGTTCGTGACGCTGCTTACACTATCATCAACAAAAAAGGTGCTACATACTACGGTATCGCTGTTGCCCTTGCTCGTATCACTAAAGCAATCCTTGATGATGAAAATGCAGTACTTCCACTTTCTGTATTCCAAGAAGGTCAATATGGTGTTAGCAACGTCTTTATCGGTCAACCTGCTATCGTAGGTGCACACGGTATCGTTCGTCCAGTGAACATCCCATTGAACGATGCGGAACAACAAAAAATGAAAGCTTCTGCTGATGAATTGCAAGCAATCATTGATGAAGCATGGAAAAACCCTGAATTCCAAGAAGCATCAATCAACTAAGAAAAAAACATCTCCTTATTAAAAGGGGATGTTTTTTAGTTGCTTTATTTGGATTTGTCAGCAAGGATTTCAAGCAAATAAGGCACAACAAGATTGCTCTCTATGTCTTTCAAAGAAGAAATCCAGATAAAGTCTGTATGCTCTTCTGGATCTAATATAAAATCACGCTCTTCCAAAATCTCGCCAGCATAAACTAGGCGTGTAAAAACAGTATCTTTGCTAGCATCAAACTGACTATCTTCGTGGATAATCTTATTAATCCGAAGCTTTTGATTAACCTCCTCCATAGCCTCACGTAGAGCAGCCTCTCTGGGCAATTCATTCTCTTCTACACTTCCACCTGGAATATCCCAATAAGATGGATAGACATTAGGGAGACCTCGCTTTATTTTCGAGCGTTTGATAAGCAGATACTTCCCGTCTTTCTCAATCAAGGTATGGGCGATTAATTTTACTGTCATTGCATGTTCCTCCAAGCAAAGAGCAAAAAAGACTCCGAGGAGCCTCCTTATGAATCATCCACCCTGAGGGAATCGAACCCCCATCTCAAGAACCGGAATCTTACGTGATATCCATTACACTAAGGGTGGCAACTGTTATAGTATATCAAATTCTCAAGGATTTTACAAGTAAAAAAAAGAGTGGGACAGAAATCGGTAATTCGTTAGAATTCGATTTCGTCGTCCCACCTCCGCACAGTTGAGTAGAGCTGTAAAAGCTGATGAAATCAGCGTAGTAGAGACCATTCAACCACTGCGTCTTGCTCGACAATCCAAAAACAATTAAAGAGGCTAGGACTTTTGTCCCAGCCTCTTTTGAATATTACAATTCGATATCACCAAACAAGTCAGCCATTGAGAATCCAGTTTGAGTTTCTGGAAGATCAAAGTCGCGTTTTTCTTGTTTTGGACGACGTGGGCGAGATTGACGTTTTTCTTGTTTTTCGCCTTCTTCTTGAGCTGGACGTTCTTCAAGAGCTTTGATAGAAAGTGATACACGTTCATCTGCAGCATTTACTTCAAGAACTTTAACAGTTACTTCTTGTCCAACTTTAAGAACATCTTTTGGATTTTCAACACGTTTGTGTGAAATTTGTGAGATGTGTACAAGTCCGTCAATACCTGGCAATACTTCAACAAATGCACCGAAGTCAGTCAAACGTTTAACAGTTCCTTCGATAACATCACCAGCAGCCAATTTTTGTTCAACTCCATCCCAAGGTCCAGGTGTTGTAGCTTTCAATGAAAGTGATACACGACCTTCTTCTTCGTTCAAGTCAAGAACTTTCACTTGGATTTCTTCACCAACAGTTACAACTGATTTAGGTGATACGTTGCGTTCGTGTGACAATTCTGTCAAGTGAACCAATCCATCAACACCACCAAGGTCGATGAAGGCACCGAAGCTTGTGATACGTGCAACTTTACCAGTTACGACATCACCAACGTTCAATTTACCAAATACTTCTGCGCGTGCTGCAGCTGATTCAGCTTCAACAACTTCACGACGTGAAAGGATAAAGCGGTTTTCTTTTGGATCTACTTCTTTGATTTTAGCATCAAATTCTTGACCTACGAAACGTTCAGTGTTACGTACAAAACGAGTATCAAGCATTGAAGCTGGAATAAATCCACGAAGTCCTTCAAATTCTACTGAAAGTCCGCCTTTAACAGCGCGAGTTCCTTTAACAGTAACAACTTCTTCTTCACGTCCGACCAATTTGTCCCATGCTTTGCGAGCTTCCAAACGTTTTTTAGATACAAGGTAAGTTACTGTATCAGTATCTTTACCAACTACTTGACGAAGAACAAGCAATTCAAGTGTTTCACCTGGTTTTACCAAGTCGTTGATGTCTGCATCACGATCATTTGTCAATTCGCGAAGAGTCAAGACACCTTCGACACCAGTTCCAGAGATTGCAACGTTAGCTTGGTTCGCGTCAACTGTCAATACTTCAGCAGTAACAACGTCACCTGGTTCAACTTGGCTAACACTGTTTAGCAAATCTTCAAATTCATTCATCTAAAAAATCCTCCAACAATCAAGTTTTCTAAAACTTGACATACTTATAATTATTTTTCCTAAGCAAGCACTCGCAATGAGATCAACTACAATCTTTAACGACTCATCCTATAAAGAAATAAAATACCTGGATAGATATTTTATCACTTATCTGATATTACCTAAGAACTGGGGTAGCTGGATTCGAACCAACGCATGAGGGAGTCAAAGTCCCTTGCCTTACCGCTTGGCTATACCCCAAAAAGAGCGCTGACATTAGTCACTTTATCATCGTCACAATGAACGCTAATGGAGAGAGAGGGATTCGAACCCCCGAACCCGAAGGAGCGGATTTACAGTCCGCCGCGTTTAGCCTCTTCGCTATCTCTCCATATAAATCAACAGGATCTATTATACCATTGATTTACTATGATTGCAAGCCCTTATTTATTCAAATTATAATTTTCTATTAAAATTTCAACGGCTTTTTCAAGTTTTTTGTAAAGAGAATCCACATTTCCATTTTTGATAATGGCAAATTGCCCAGCCATGTCTGCAATTTCACCAATCGTTTTCTTTCCAATGGACAAAGTGAATCCATCAAAAGTGTCTTTTCCGACGGTCACTTTACTATCAACGATTTGAATCTCAATTTTCTTATCTTTTTTACTCATTTCAACCCTCTTTTCACTTTTTCTATTTTACAAAAATTCTCTTGATGACGCAAGAGAAAAGGGAGTGGGCAGAAAGAATTTAGTTAGAAATTCCTTCTTTATCCCACCCCCGAAAAAGTCATTCGGCACTCTTCTATTCCTAAAAGCGAATGAAGAGAAACATTAGCTACTGCGTCTTTTCGTTAAGACTTGTTCTCATTGAAGCCTGGACACTTTGATCTCAGACTCTATAGGTTTAATCAACTTTGACAATCCATCCTTCTGGCGCTTCGACATCACCAAATTGGATACCGGTCAACTCGTCATAGAGCTTCCGTGTGATAGGACCTACTTCTGTTTCAGAATAGAAGACATGGAAGTCATCACCGTGTTGAACGCCTCCGATTGGAGAGATGACAGCTGCGGTACCACAAGCTCCTGCTTCTACAAAGCGATCCAAGTCATTGATAAAGACATCCCCTTCAATTGGTGTCATACCAAGACGGTGTTCTGCCAAGTAAAGCAAAGAGTACTTGGTGATAGATGGCAAAATAGACGGACTCAATGGGGTCACAAATTCGTTATTAGCAGTGATACCAAAGAAGTTTGCAGAACCAACTTCTTCAATCTTGGTGTGAGTCGCTGGATCGAGGTAAATCACGTCAGAGAAGTTACGATCATGCGCAATCTTACCTGGCAACATACTAGCTGCATAGTTCCCACCAACTTTTGCAGCTCCAGTACCATGTGGTGCAGCACGGTCATACTCATCTTGAATCAAGAAGTTCGTTGGAACCAAACCACCTTTAAAGTAGTTACCGACAGGCATGGCAAAGATGGTAAAGATATACTCATCTGCTGGATGCACACCAATAATATCACCAACCCCAATCAAAAGTGGGCGAAGGTAAAGGGTAGCTCCAGTACCATATGGTGGAACATACTCTTCATTGGCTTTTACCACTGCCTTACAAGCATTGACAAACATATCCACTGGTACTTGTGGCATGAGCAAGCGATCAGCCGTGCGTTGCAAACGTTTAGCATTTTGATCTGGACGGAACAATTGGACGCTTCCATCTTTTGTACGGTAGGCTTTCAACCCTTCAAAGGCTTGCTGACCGTAATGCAAACTTGGAGAAGATTCGGACAAATGCAAGGTCGCATCTTCTGTCAATTCCCCTTTTTCCCAAGATCCATTGCGATAATGTGCCAAATAGCGATAAGGTAATTTCATATATGAAAAGCCAAGGTTTTCCCAATCAAGTGATACTGTCATGATAGTGCTCCTTTTAATTCTTTCTATTCCTAGTCGATCTGATACAGGTCGATTCAGTTTCTCAATCTATGTACACTATTGTACACCATTTCATGAGAATTTCAAGCGAAATTTTCAATTTTCAGAAAATTTATTTTCAAAGAAAGTCAGTCCTAGAATGGACCGACGATTTCTTTTATTTGATAGTAGCTGAAAAAACTTCTTGATCCGAAATGGTATCGTTGACAAAGGATCCATTGCTTGTTCTTTCAGAAATGCTTAATTGTGTCAAATCAACTTCTGTCACCTGACCTGTTGTGGAAGTGATCTGAAGGATTTGATCTTGTTCTGCCACTTCTTCTTGGCTCGTAAAGAGATCAAAATCTCCCTGGTCAGTGAAGACTGGACCTGCCTTGAAGACGCGATGTGGTTTATTTTTCAACTCACGCAAGACCTGTAGTCCCCGTTTAGCCCGACTGGTCACAGGAATATCGTCTTGTAACATCCGTTTGAGACTGCCTCGTTGAGTCAGAATGTACATGCTTGGAGTCGTCGACTTAAAGGCGGCAGCAACTTGATCTCCGTCTTTCAGGTTAATGGCTTTGACCCCTGCTGCTTTGGCTCCTACGACAGGGACCTCTTCAATATTGAAGCACAAGCCATAACCATTTTTAGTAATGATCATGATATCTTCAAGGACAACTGGTGAAACTGCTACGATACGGTCGTCTTGATCTTTTAGCTTAGCATACTTAGTCGATTTAGAACGATAAGTCCGCCATGGGCTCAATTCCTTGCGTTCAAAACGCTTGATTTGTCCTTGTTGAGTTGCCGCAAAGTAGGTTACTCCCTCAAACTGATCCACAATCTCCGCAAAGAGAATTTCTTCCTCTTGCTCGAAATTGGTCAAGGTTTGACTAAGGTGCTCTCCGATATCCTTCCACTTGGTATCTGTCAATTCGTGAATCGGTCGATAAATGGCATTCCCCAAGTTGGTAAAGAGTAAGAGGTGCTGAGTGGTCTTAGCAGGCTCTACGAAAATCAACTCGTCATCGTCTCGCTTACCGACTTCTTCCAGTGTTGACGCATTGAAAGAACGAGGCGAGGTCCGTTTGATATATCCAGCACGGGTTACGCTGACGAAGGTTTCCTCTTCAACAATCAGACTGGCTGTATCAATCTCGATTGTTTTAGCAGTGTCTTGCAATTCACTGCGACGGGGATTCCCAAAGAGCTTCTTGACTTCACGCAACTCTTTCTTCATGAGGTTGAACATGGTCCGTTCATCCCCAATGATGGCTGCCAAGGTCGCGATTTGCTCCTTGAGACTGGCATGCTCTTCTTCCAAGGTCACGATATCGGTATTGGTCAAGCGGTACAATTGCAAGGTAACAATAGCTTCTGCTTGTTCTTCCGTGAAATCGTAGCTGACCTTGAGGTTTTCCTTAGCATCTGCCTTATTATCTGACGCACGAATCAAGGCAATGACCTCATCGAGAATGGAAATGACGCGGATCAAGCCCTCTACGATGTGGAGGCGTCGTTCTGCCTTTTCCTTATCAAAGCGTGAGCGAGCGACAATGATATCCCGACGGTGAGCAATGTAGCTAGACAGGATTGGCACAATCCCCACCTGACGTGGTGTGTAGTTGTCAATTGCCACCATATTGAAGTTGTAGTTGACCTGCAAGTCAGTATACTTGAACAAGTAGTTCAAAATCAAATCTGCATTGGCATCTTTCTTCAACTCAATCGCAATGCGAAGACCATCTCGGTCAGACTCATCCCGAACTTCTGCGATACCAGCTACCTTATTGTTGACACGGACATCGTCGATCTTCTTGACCAAAACAGCCTTGTTGATCTCATAAGGGATCTCGGTAACCACGATTTGCTGCTTGCCACCTTTGAGCTGCTCAATCTCTGTTTTAGAGCGGACAACTACCCGGCCCTTACCAGTTTCATAGGCTTTCTTGATCTCATCACGCCCTTGGATAATGGCACCCGTTGGGAAATCAGGTCCAGGTAAAAACTCCATGAGTTTGTCTACCTTGGCAGATGGATGGTCGATCATGTAGACCACGGCATCGATGACTTCAGCAAGATTATGTGGCGGAATATCAGTCGCATAACCAGCTGAAATCCCTGTAGCTCCATTGACCAAGAGGTTTGGAAAAGCGGCTGGTAAAACAGTTGGCTCTTTTTCTGTATCGTCAAAGTTCCAGGCAAATGGCACTGTGTTCTTTTCGATATCTTGCAAAAGATAGCCAGCAATTTCAGACAAACGCGCCTCGGTATAACGCATGGCCGCTGGTGGATCACCGTCCATGGAACCATTGTTTCCGTGCATTTCAACAAGAATCTCGCGGTTCTTCCAGTCCTGAGACATGCGGACCATGGCATCATAGATAGAAGAATCCCCATGAGGGTGGAAATTCCCCATGATGTTACCGACAGACTTGGCAGACTTGCGGTAGCCCTTGTCATGGGTATTCCCGTCCTTATTCATAGAATAAAGAATCCGCCGTTGAACAGGTTTCAAGCCATCCCGAATATCAGGAAGAGCCCGTTCTTGAATAATGTATTTGGAGTAGCGACCAAAGCGCTCCCCCATGATGTCCTCCAAGGACATATTTTGAATATTACTCATATAGGGTACAACACCCGCAAAATGCAAAGGAAAATAGAAAATTTATCTATTTCACACAGCACTTAGGGCGTGTTCAACTCCTTTCAAAGAATGTTGAGTAGTCTTTTGTAGAAAAAGGCAATCGGTTACCACAAGCAACCAAAGGATCCTTTTTTTAGTTTAAAATAGATTCATTAACGATTAGAAAGTTTCTCTTTAGCATAAGAAATCATTTTCTCAGCCACTTCCTTATCGTAAGCAAACCCCATCTTTTTGGCCAGAATTTGAGCTTCTCGATTGAATAGCCCCATGGTAGCAAATAAAGACTGAATGATTTTATCGAAACTAGATAAATCAAGCAAAGCTGAGAACTCCTTCTCTTGCCCGGCTGGTAGATACTGGAAGAGGTACTTGTAGTTTTTTCCGATATCAACTATTCCCCTATCGCTTTTCACCTGCCAAGCTAAGACCTTAAGCAATTCTTGCTGACAAATGCCATAGAGGTGGTCGGTCGCATAAATAAGCTGATTTCTTCGAATGGCCTTTACGACATAGGCCGATACCCACCAAAATTCATTGCAGGCAGCTGCAAATTCCTCTTCAGTAGGTGGACAGGTCCAATAGCGCTTGGAATTAGGCTGATAGGCTTCAAACAAGCCTTTGTCGTCCTTTATAACTTCAAAATTTGCTTCGCTGTCCACCCACTCTTGGATATACTCCTTGGGACAGAGGGTCAAATCGATACGGTTGCCGTCTTCAAAGAGCATGAGATACAGACGACGATGTCCCAGTCGGTTGTGCTGTTCGATGAGTCGATTTCCGTACTGATCCAACCAGGATAAATCTGAAATCAGGTCTTCCAGATCATCAACTATATAGACCACATCATAATCTTGAAACTCGTCTTTGGGGCCCTGAGGATTGGTTCGTGATCCGGATAAGGCAATTGCTTCTACTTCTATAGAATCAGCTATCTGCAAAATCAGATTCATCAGTTCATTTTCAGTTCTCATGTCGATTCCTTACCATTTCTACATCCCAGCTTATTTACTTTATAGTAGAAAGTGATTAAAAAATTGTATTCTCTTCTAAGGTAAACTTAACGTTATCTTCAATCCATTGGCGACGAGGGGCTGCCTTATCGCCCATGAGGACAGAGACACGGCGTTCTGCACGCGCCAAGTCATCAATGGTAACACGGATCAGGGTACGGGTTTCTGGGTTCATGGTGGTTTCCCAAAGCTGGTCCGCATTCATTTCCCCCAACCCTTTGTAACGTTGAAGGGTTGCTCCACGACCAAAGGTCCGACGCAACTCTTCTAATTCGCTATCTGTCCAAGCATAAGCTACTTCTTCTTTCTTGCCTTTACCTTTCGACATCTTATAAAGAGGAGGAAGTGCAATATAGACATGCCCTGCTTCTACCAAAGGGCGCATATAGCGATAGAAGAAAGTTAGGAGCAAGGTTTGAATGTGGGCACCATCCGTATCCGCATCGGTCATGATGATGATCTTATCGTAGTTGGCATCTTCCACTGAGAAATCTGCCCCAACGCCAGCACCGATGGTGTAAATCATGGTGTTGATTTCCTCGTTCTTGAGGATATCACTCATATTGGCCTTCTCAGTATTAAGAACCTTCCCACGAAGGGGAAGAATCGCTTGGAACTTCCGGTCCCGTCCTTGTTTGGCAGAACCGCCGGCTGAGTCTCCTTCGACCAGATAGAGTTCGTTTTTCTTAGGATTTTTAGACTGGGCTGGTGTCAATTTACCAGACAAAAGTCCCTTGTCCTTTTTGCTCTTCTTGCCATTTCGGCTTTCATCCCGCGCTTTTCGAGCGGCTTCACGCGCATCCCTGGCTTTAATAGCCTTACGAATGAGATTAGAGGCTAACTCCCCATTTTCCATGAGGAAGAAGGTCAATTTATCAGAAACAATGCTATCGACGACTGGACGAGCCAAGGGACTTCCTAATTTGTCTTTGGTTTGTCCTTCAAACTGCAAATGGGCCTCTGGAACCAAGATCGAGAGAACAGCAGACAAACCTTCGCGGTAGTCTGATCCTTCCAGATTCTTGTCTTTTTCTTTGAGGAGCCCTGTCTTTCTTGCATAGTCGTTCATAGCCTTGGTAATGGCTGTCTTCAGACCTGTCTCGTGGGTTCCCCCATCTTTAGTGCGGACATTATTAACGAAGGACAAGATATTATCTGAGTAGCCATCATTGTATTGCATGGCCACTTCTACCTGAAAACCATCTGATTCGCCACTAAAGTAGAGAACAGGTGTCAAAGTTTCCTTGTCTTCGTTCAAGTACTCTACGAAATCTTGGACACCATTTTCATAATGAAAGGCCACATGGTTATCTTCTTCCTTACGGAGATCGGTCAGCGTCAGCGTCACGTCCTTCAGCAAGAAGGCTGATTCTTTGATCCGTTCTGCGATGGTATTAAACTTGAAATCGGTCGTTGAGAAGATGGTTGGATCCGGCATGAAGGTAACCTTAGTTCCCGTCTTAGACTTAGGAGCCGACCCAATCTTTTCAAGAGTGGTAACAGGCTTCCCACCATCTTCAAAACGTTGCTTGTAGACAGCTCCATCACGAGTAATTTCTACCTCTAGCCAGCTAGAAAGGGCATTGACGACAGAAGATCCCACTCCGTGAAGACCTCCAGATGTCTTATAGCCGCCTTGACCAAACTTCCCTCCGGCGTGGAGGACCGTAAAGATGACCTCAACGGTTGGTTTACCCATAGCATGCATCCCTGTCGGCATTCCACGTCCCTGGTCTTCTACCGATAGAGAACCATCTTTATTAATCGTGACATCGATTTGTGATCCAAAGCCAGACAAGGCTTCATCGACCGCATTATCCACGATCTCCCAGACCATGTGATGCAAGCCATTTCCGTCGGTCGATCCGATATACATCCCTGGACGTTTACGGACTGCATCCAACCCTTCTAGTACCTGAATGGCATCGTCATTATAATTATTAATATTGATTTCCTTTTTTGCCACAAGGAACCTCCTGTTTGTTCATCTTTTCTATATTACAGTTTTTTAGGAAATTTTGCAAAATTTTTTCTCTTTATATGGAGATTTCTATATCTCAGTAAAAAATGCTAGCTGGACACTTTCTTCAGATGTCACACTTGAACTCCAGAAATTGCTTTTTCTATCGATGGCTTTTTGATATAATGAGAGTATGATAAAAGAAATAAGTGTTTTAATTTTAGCCTATCTGTTAGGCTCCATTCCTTCGGGATTATGGATTGGGAAAATCTTTTTCCATATTAATTTACGGGAACATGGCTCGGGCAATACTGGAACGACCAATACCTTTCGGATTTTAGGGAAGAAAGCTGGGATCATTGTCTTTGCGATTGATTTCTTGAAAGGAACTTTGGCCGTTCTCCTTCCGACTTTCTTTGGAATTCAGGGGATCTCGCCGATGGTCTTTGGTCTCTTAGCCGTTTTGGGGCACACTTTCCCAATTTTTGCTGGATTTAAGGGTGGAAAGGCAGTGGCGACGAGTGCTGGTGTCTTACTTGGTTTCTCGCCTATCCTGCTACTCATTTTAGCAGTTTATTTTGTAGCCAGCCTTTATTTAACCAGTATGATTTCGTTTTCGAGTGTTACCGTTGCGCTACTCGCCATTCTTTCGGTCCTCCTTCTTCCTTTGACTGGATGGATCTTGCACAGCTATGATCCGCTTTTTACAGTCATTGTCTTGGCCCTAGCAACCTTGATCATTCTTCGTCACAAGGACAATATCCAACGGATCAAAGAGAAAAAAGAAAATCTCATCCCTTGGGGAAAGAACATCACCCATCAACAACCAAAAAACTAGAGCGCATACTCTAGTTTTTTTTATTGGGCTACATTTTTATTCTTGAACAGATACGCATTATAAGGCGTCAACCAAGTCCATCAGTATTTCCATCGGAGTTTTTTTCCTACGACCATTAACCGTTTCGATAAGATGATAAACTTTTAAACGATTGTCGTTACTGAAGACAAACTCAAAGCGGAATTCGCGTCCGTTGGGTGCCACTGTATCAAATTTCGTTTTATATTTATCATGAACGGGGCTAACTGGAAACTTATTGAAGAGCAAGCGACGCTTATCTCCTGTTTCTTTTAGACAGTTTTCTAGCTCCTGACAATAGTTATAAAACAGCTGATAGAGGTCTTCTTCTGAAATTCTTCTCCTCCGAACTAATGATGTAAAATCCGAAAAATTTCTGCGCGGGATTTCAATGCTAAATGAGAAGCCCTCCTGATTGATTCTTTCTAAAAATGCATCTCTTGAAATCATAGAACTACTCTTTCTTTTATCAATCTTTAGTGAACCCTTATTGTTTCTATACACAGTCAATCCATTATGTAGTCAAGCAGATCCATCAGGGTGAGTTTCTTACGACCATTGACGGTCTCAAAGAGATTATAAACTCTAAGTTGTTGGTTCTTTTTAAAAGCAAACTCAAAGCGAAATTCGCGACCATTTGATGCGACTACATAAAATCCGGTCTGATACTTCCTCTTATCCTCTACTACCTGCATTTGCCGGCCTTCTACCTCTCTACAAAGTGAAAGAAAGATCTGATAGAGTTGCTCCTCAGAGAGCCTTTTTCTCCAAACTAATGACTTGAAGTTATTGTACGTCCACCATGGGATTTGGATGTTGAAGGAAAAACCTTCCTGATTGGCTTTATCGATAAATGCTTTTCTGGAGACCATACTAACTCCTCTTCTAATGGAACATCGTTTGACTCTATTATACCATCTTTTAACCTTTCACAAAAAAGCATTCCAAATGGAATGCTTTTTTCTGTTTCTTAATAGTATTCCCCTTGGCGATAGTTCCAAGAGTTGAAATGATCAGATAAGTGCATCATGATCTTATCAATATCCAATCCCTTACGGATGACAACTGGACAAGTATTGACAGAACGGCTACCTGCTCCTTGTTCTGGGATGAGTTTTCCTTCCGCATCTACCATAGAGACCATCACACCTTGTTCATAGCGCGTTTCAATGGTCTTGTCTGGTTGGATAGAAGCTACATAATCATCGGCTTCGATAACCAAGTCCACGGCACCTTCGATGCGCTCACCAATTCCTTCGACCTTCCCGCGGTTTCCTTTACCGGAAGGGTTGGCTGAAGAAGCGTAAACCATCTTGCCTTCTTTTTCCCACATTTCTTTGGCGATTTGCTCACCAGCTTTACCAAATTTGATGACAAAGCATGAAGTTCCACGAACGTCTGTCATAAGTTCTTCACGTCCATCTCCAAATGCTTGCAATTTTGCATACGCATCTTCACGCCAAGGAAGTATACAACCAAGCAAGATATCTTCATCCCAATGTTTTTGGTAGAAGGCTTCAATTTCAGGATTCAATTGCGCAAGGGCACGAAGTTCATCCATGCTTCCGCAAAGAACCACACCAGGTTTGTTGCGGTTGCGTTCTTTGGCTTCGAATTTTCGTTCCAATCCAGCCTTGTCACTGGTCATGATGATGTAGCCAACTTTGGTAGGGCAGACGATACAACCACCCTCTCCTTTAAGAATATCAAATCCTTCTTGTGAAAGTTGTCCGTCCCATTGAATGTGTTTTGTCATAAGTCTCTTTCCTTTTCTATTCTTTTTAGTATTGTATCAAAATATAGTCTCAAATTCAATATATTTTCAGAAAATTCGTAATTCGGTATACAATTTTATCATTGCCAGTAAGCTGGCCGGTTCTTCTCATAAGCTGCAATCAAGTCTTCATACTGAAGCGTAATCCCGATATCATCCAACCCGTTGAGCAATTTGTGCTTCCAATCTTGATCGATCTCAAAGCGAAACTCTCCAACAGGCGAGATGATCTTCTGCTCTTCCAAATCCACTGTTACCTCATCTGTCGGCTTCAAACTTGCCAGTTTTTGACGAACCTCTAGCGGTTGGACAATCGGCAGCATGCCATTATTGAGTTCATTATTGTAATGGATATCTCCGAAAGATCCAGCGATAACGACTTTAAAGCCATAATCAGCTAAAGCCCAGGCCGCGTGTTCCCGAGAGGAACCAGCCCCAAAATTGTCACCAGTGATCAAAATGGTTGCCTTGCGGTATTCTGGCTTGTTAAAGATAAATTCTGGATCCTCGGTATACTGGTCATCCAAATAGCGCCAAGCATACATGAGGTATTTCCCAAAACCTTTTTTATCAATCAGCTTTAAGAATTGCTTGGGGAGGATCTGGTCAGTATCGATATTATCGTTCATCAAAGGAACCGTTGTTCCTGTATAAATGGTAAATTTCTCCATGCTTCCTCCTTTTACTCGACTTCTGGCATTTGGCGCACATCGACAAAGCGACCGGCTATTGCTGCTGCAGCGGCCATTGCAGGGCTACAGAGATGGGTCTTAGCCCCAAATCCTTGGCGGTCTTCAAAGTTCCGGTTGCTAGTAGAGGCACAGTGGACCCCATCTGGAACCTTGTCTGGGTTCATTCCTAGACACATGGAGCATCCTGGATCACGCCATTCAAAGCCCGCATCCATGAAGATCTTGTCTAAGCCTAATTTTTCAGCGGCTTGCTTAACCGGACGAGAGCCAGGTACCACAATAGCAGTTAAGTTGGGCGCAATTTTTTTGCCTTTCACAAACTTGGCTGCCAGTTCCAAATCACTGAGACGCGCATTGGTACAAGAACCGATAAAGATATAGCCCAATTCAATGTCTGCTGGTTTTTGGCCAGGTTCTAGATCCATATAATGATAAGCCCGTTCATCATTCATGTCCCGTATCTCTGGAAAAGGAGTCTCGAAGTCCACTCCCATAGAAGGATTGGTCCCCCAAGTCACCATCGGAGCAAGATCAGATACATCCATACGGATGACCTTATCATAAACAGCGTCGTCATCGCTAACTATAGTCTTCCAATCAGCTACTGCAGCCTCAAAATCATCTGGCACACATTCGCGTCCCCGGAGGTAGTCAAAGGTCGTCTCATCTGGATTCATGATTCCCATTTTGGACCCGAACTCGATCGACATGTTACAGATGGTCATGCGTTCTTCCATGGTCAAGCGATCAATTGCTTCTCCCCGATACTCTACGACATAGCCAACTCCACAAGCAACACCGTAGCGCGCTATCAAAGCTAGGATGTAATCCTTTGAATAGATCCCTTTTTGTGGCGTTCCGGAGAATTCAACCAACATTTTCTTTGGTTTGACTTGCCAAATAGTCTGGGTAGCAAAGACATGCTCCACTTCACTGGTTCCAATCCCAAAGGCAATGGCACCAAAGGCTCCGTGAGTTGCGGTATGGCTGTCTCCACAGACAATAAATTTTCCAGGCTGGGTCCGACCGGTTTCAGGGCCCACCATATGAACGATTCCTTGCTTAGCAGAACCATGGGCAGCATGATCAATCCCAAAGTCCACCACATTCTCAGCTAATTTATCAATCTGGGCTCTTGAAATCACATCTCGAATATCAAAAATATTGACCGTTGGAACATTGTGATCAAAGGTTCCAAAGGTTAAATCGGGTCGTCGGACCTTGCGTCCTGCATCCCTTAATCCTTGAAAGGCTTGCGGACTCGTCACTTCGTGGATGTAGTGTTGGTCCACATACATGAGTTGGGGTTGCCCTTCCACTCCTGTAATCACGTGGCGGTCCCAAAGTTTATCAAAGATAGATTTTCCACTCATCGTCTTTCTCCATTTATCTTCTTGTTAGGAAATCCATTGAAGGATTCGAAAGAGGGCACCTGCTAAAAGAAGGCTACTCCCCCACCAGGTAGCTTGAAAATACCATTTCCGCACCTTGTGGTGAAAGAGATATCCACCTAGTAGAGCTCCGAATCCACCAAGTAGCCAGCTCTCGAGTAACAGGACCTTTTCAGGAATCCGCCACCTGTTTTGGATAGCTTTTCGTTTATCTAAACCATAGGTCAGAAATACGATACTATTCCAAATAGCAATAACAACTAAACAGCGGTCTCTCCAAGTCATCTTAGAGATTCCCAATAATGGCTGCAGTCATCTCTGCAGTAGAAGCCTGTCCACCTAGATCCCGTGTCAAGATTCCTTGATTCAAGGTTTGATTGACAGCTTCTTCGATCATTTCTGCACCTGCTATTTCTCCAAAACTGTCTCGGAGCATCATAGCAACGGACAGGATCATGGAAATCGGATTGGCAATGCCTTGACCAGCAATATCAGGTGCTGAACCATGAATCGGTTCGTACATGCTTGGTCCTTTGTCAGAATGACTGGCAGAAGGCATCACGCCTAGTGTTCCTGGAAGGACGCTCGATTCATCAGATAAGATATCTCCGAATAGATTCTCTGTCACTACAACATCAAAGCGGGCTGGATTGGTAATCATGATCATGGCCGCACTATCGACAAGCTGGTGCTCTAAGGTCACATCTGGAAATTCTTTGGCAACTTCTTCTGCCACTTGGCGCCACAATTTAGAAGTTGCAAGGACATTTTGCTTATCGATACTGGTCACTTTCTTGCCACGTCCTTGCGCGATCTTGAAGGCTTGGCGAATAATCCGACGGATTTCTTCTGCACTGTAATCATTGATATCGCGTGCTGTATCTTCTTTCAAGATATGCTCTCCAAAATAAATCCCACCTGTCAATTCACGCACGACTACGAAATCGACACCCTCGATACGCTCTGGTTTCAAAGGAGACAAGTGTTTCAAGGCGTCGAAAATCCGTACAGGACGAATATTGGCAAAGAGGTTTAATTCCTTGCGAATAGCGAGCAGGCCTTGTTCTGGACGAACAGGAGCATTGTCATATTCCGGACTCCCTATAGCTGCGAGAAGAATAGCATCCGCTCCTTTAGCTGCTTTTAGAGTATCTTGGGGAAGTGGATGGCCAGCGGCATCAATTCCAGCACCCCCAAAAGGTTTGTCTTCTAGACTATAATCAAAGCCGATTTTGGGAGCGACGGCTGCAAGGACCTCTAGTCCAGCTGCCATGATCTCAGGGCCAATCCCATCTCCTGCAAGTGTTACAATTTTCTTTGTCATATTCAGTTCCTCTTAGGCTTGTGGAAGATCACGGTAGGAGACAGCTCGTCCCATCTCACCTGCATTCTCTTTTTGAACCAGCGTGTTAGCATTGATATAAGCGATGGCAGAGGCTTTCAATACGTCAAAATCCAAACCAGAGGCATTGAAAATCGTATCGGTATCGACATTTTCCACGGATACCAAGACGCGGGCTTGGGCATCAATCCCATCTGTCACTGCATCGATATTGTATGAGGTCAAGCGAACAGTTTGGTTGAAGAATTTATCAATGGCATTAAAGATCGCTTCAACCGACCCTTGACCATTGGCAAGGAACTCAAGCACTTCCCCTTCTTCATTGCGGAGGCTAACCGCTGCTGTAATCGTTTCGTCTGCATTGGTGGTTAAGCGGAGATCATTAAATTGGAATCCTTCTGGATTTTCCACTGCTGTACCGGCAACAAGGGCGCGGATATCGGCATCTGTGATCTCGTGTTTCTTGTCTGCCAGAGATTTGAACTTAGCAAACAATGGCTTGATGTCCTCTTCTGTAAATTCCAGTCCCAATTCATGCAGTTTTTCGACAAAGGCATGGCGACCAGACAATTTTCCAAGAGGGAGGCTATTGCTCTTAACACCCACCAACTCAGGGGTGATGATTTCATAAGTAAGAGGATTTTTAAGAACCCCGTCTTGGTGGATCCCAGACTCGTGTGAGAAGGCATTACCACCAACAACCGCCTTGTTTTTAGGAATTGGAATCCCGGAGTAACGAGAGACCATCTCAGAAGTATTGATAGTTTCATTAAGGACAATTGGACTTTCCACCTGGTAATAGTCTTCGCGGATATTGAGAGCAACCGCTACTTCTTCAAGCGCCGCATTGCCGGCCCGCTCCCCGATCCCATTAATGGTTCCTTCGACACGACGGGCACCATTTTTAACAGCAGCCAGGCTATTTGCCACGGCCATACCTAGGTCATCATGGCAATGAGGTGAATAGATAATCTCGCGGTCTGTCTTGACATGGTCGATCAAGTATTTGAAAATGGCTCCGTACTCTGCTGGTGTCGTGAAACCGACTGTATCAGGAATATTGATGTAGCTAGCACCAGCATCGACTGCAGTCTGGACAACTTGCAAGAGGAAATCCAATTCTGTCCGGGTCGCATCTTCGGGAGAGAACTCCACAATCTCAAATTTTGAGCGAGCGTAAGAAACATGCTCTTTGATGGCTTCAAGAATTTCTTCCTTGGTCTTGTTGAGTTTAAACTCCCGGTGAATCGGACTGGTTGCGATAAAGACGTGAATTTGTGGATACTTAGCATCCTTCAAGGCTTCATAACAAGCGTCAATATCTGATTTGACAGAACGGGCCAAACCTGTCACGGCTGTCTTGGTCAAGACCTTCGCAATCTCTTGAACAGCAGTGAAGGAATCCGGACTAGCTGCAGGAAAACCTGCTTCAATAGCAGAAATGCCCCATTTTTCCAATTGTTTAGCAATGGCAATCTTTTCTTTGATAGAAAAATTCACTCCCGGAGTCTGTTCACCATCCCGAAGGCTGGTATCTAAAAATTCAACTTTACGCATAGGGTCTCCTCATTTCTATGTAGTGGATATAAAGAAAAACATCTCACTCGGTTAACCAAGCGAGATGTTTTTGCCCGCTTGGTAAGCCAAACAGGACTAATGCTTCTGCACTAGCCCTTATACCTCAACAACAAAGCAAATTGAATAAACTTAGCTGTTTTCATGTTTGACTTTCTCCTTTGTTCAATGTCTTGTCTAGTATTTTAGCATAGGGAAAAAGCAATGTCAAGAATTTTCCGTAATATTCTGAATTTTTTGAATAGAACAAAATAGAGCTTTCAGTTCTAGTTAGATTGATGATAAAGTCATCTTAGAAACTTTTCGCCGTGAGAAAAGAGGCTGGGACAAAAGTCCTAGCCTCTCAATTATTTTTGGATTGTCGAGCAAGACGCAGTGGTTGAGTGGGCTCTACTACGCTGATTTCATCAGCTTTTACAGCCCTACTCAACTGTGCGGAGGTGGGACGACGAAATCGAATTCTAACGAATTACCGATTTCTGTCCCACTCTCTCGGAATTATTGAACCTAAGGAAATTTTTTAAGATGACTTTGACTTCAATCTGAATAAACCCTTTTACCCTACTTCTTCTGATACAAATCAAAAACGATCTTGTCATTATAGAGGTCAATGGTATTGGCCTTGACATAGATTCCAAAGTCATTGTCAATTTCTGGCAATACAATGGTGATGGTAGACTGCTTGGGTGAGATCTGAACAAATTTTGGGATATTTTTATTTTTACTCAAGAGCTGCAAGACCATCCTTTGTGGAATTTGAAAGGTTCCAACTGAAAAATCCTTCACCGTCAAGAGAATGTTCCCGTTTTCCAATTTGGATGGTTGAAAGTAAATGTATAAGGGATAATCCTTCCCCAAGAGACTCAACTGCCCTTCTAATAGGATTTGCTGATTGTCCGCATAAACCTTGTAGTCGGACAGCTTATATTTTTTCAGAAGCGATTTGATGGTATCATTGAGTTGATCACGAGTCGTTGTCATGGTTCCAACTTTGACATCTTTGGTGCCAACTGATTGATGAAGCTGGCTAACATCTTCTCTTGGCGTCGCTAAGCGTCCTTGCACAACTATAGCGAAGGCTAAGAGAAGGCTGACTAAACCTAAAAATAACCATTTCCAAATATTTATTTTTTGAAGGAAGGGGACCTTCTCGTTGATGGGATTATTTTTGACTCCAAGTTTTCTTCGTGGCATTGATTTTCTCCAATATTGCTTGTTTCATCTTTTCATAGCCCGTATTGTTGGGGTGAAAGCTATCCTCTTCATACAGGGCATCATTGATAACGGTTGTCTTCCCATCACTGATTTCTGATACGCCCATTTTTCCATCAATTCCTTTATAGAGCAGATCATTGATCGGGACGAAATAGACTTGATCAAATTGCGCGATAGTTTCTTCCGTCGTCTCATTCCAACGATCGACAGCCGTCTGGATACTGGTTAATTCAGGAAAATTCAGGTAAAGAGGATTGTAGATCCCCACTACATAAATAGGAAGATAGGGATTGTCCTTTCTGGCCTTTGTAATAATTTCTTTGAGGTTCGCTGTATAACTCTTGAGCGGCTTTTGGATATCCGATAGGGAAAAGTCACTCAGATGATCGACAACGACTTTGCGCAGATCATTTCCCCCAACCGTTAAGGTCATGACACGCGCCTTTTTGAGATCCTTCTGAAGATCTGTTTGCTTCTTGAGTCGATCTAAGATCTGAGCGCTTGTATTTCCAGCTACTCCATAGTTGACAGGTTGGTACTGGCCGTCATTTTCATTGGACAGACTTTGGGCAAGGATGGGTACAAAGCCCCCTTGCTTGGTGCTATCCCCTACTCCTTCGGTCAGTGAATCTCCTAGAGCTACATAAGTATAGGTGATTTCTTTCGCAGCCTTTTTTTCCTTGGTCATGCGAGGGGACGCAGTTGGTAGCAGAGCACGAAATAGAAAGACAAAGACAAGAAGGCTGGTTAAAAAGAAAACCAAGCCTTGTATCATTTTTTTAAGATTCATATGAATACGATCGCTTATCCTTGAAAAATCACTTGTCCATCACAGATTGTATAAGCAACTTTTCCTTTTAATGTTTCACCCACAAATGGTGAATTGCCCGCTTTTGAAGCGAAATGATCCGATACCAGACGATCTGCTTCTGGATCAAAGATGGTCAAATCTGCCGGTCCATCCACTGCGATATAGCCAGCATCAAAATCATAGAGACGTGCTGGATTATAGGACATCTTTTCAAGCAATTGCATCAGGCTTAAATGGCCAGCATGCACCAAGTAGGTCAAACCAAGAGAAAGTGAAGTTTCAAGACCAGTCATGCCAGATGGTGCTTTGGTAATATCAGGGACATTCTTCTCATCTGCATGGTGAGGCGCGTGGTCCGTCGCAATCACGGAGATGACGCCTGACTTCAAGCCTTCAATCACTGCTAGACGGTCTGATTCCAAGCGAAGAGGTGGATTCATCTTGGCATTGCTTCCTTTAGTCAAGAGCAGACTTTCTGTTTTCGAAAAGTGTTGAGGCGCCACTTCTGCCGTCACATGAGCTCCTAATCCTTGAGCAAATTCCACCACCTTGACGCTTTCTTCCTTGGAAAGGTGTTGGATATGAAGGTGGGCACCTGTCGCATGGGCAATCATGGCATCGCGCGCAGCCATTGAATATTCGGCCACACCCGTCGCTCCACAGACATGGAAGTGTTCCTTTGCAATGTTTTCATTCAAACCAAGAATGCCATTCAACTCAGGTTCTTCTTCATGCAGACTAATAAAGGTTCCTAGACGCTTAGCTTCTTCCAAGGCTTGGCGGACAACCTTAGTGCTTTGAAGGGGAATTCCATCATCTGAAAATCCTACTGCACCAGCCTTAAGCAGTCCTTCGAAATCTGTCAGGTGTTGACCGTCAAAGTTCTTGGTCACTGTCGCTACCGTATGAATGTGGAGATTTTCCTTGGCTGCAGAAGCTAAGACTTCCTCTAAGGTCGCAATATCTGAAATGGTCGGATTGGTATTGGCCATCATGACCACTCGGGTAAAACCACCAGCAGCTGCGGCTAAGGCACCCGTATGGATGTCTTCTTTATGGGTTTGACCGGGTTCACGGAAATGCACGTGTACATCGATCAAACCAGGAGCTACAACCAGACCAGTAGCATCAAGGACTTCTTGTCCATCTGTTGGGAGGTTTTCAGCGATCTCCACAATTTTCTTCCCTTCAATGCGAAGATCACAGACTTGATCCAAGCCAGTCTTGGGATCCATTACGCGACCATTTTTAATGACAACCATTGCATTCTCCTTTATTCATAAAAATCAACATGCGACTCTAACAAGCGGTCGCCGTCATAGCGAAACATTGCTGAAAAGAAGGGTTTATCCTCCAACAACCACTCGACAAAGGTGTGGTCCCCTTCCCAGGTTGGTTTTGAGAGGACTTGATCATAAGGTACCCACTCCAAGGTCCCTTCGTTACACTCGATCAGTTCTCCCTCAAAATCTGTTACCTTGAAGACATAGGTGTACCAGTCCAAATCTGGAGTAAACTCCGGAAAGGTAATAATCCCTTTCAAGACTGGCTTGGCTCTAAGGCCGGTCTCCTCAAAAATCTCACGCGCAGCACACTCCTGTGGGGTTTCCCCGCGTTCTAATTTTCCACCAACTCCGATCCATTTACCTTCATGGACATCATTGGGCTTTTTATTGCGATGCAACATGAGAAATTCTTTCCCATTGTCAATGTAACAAATCGTTGCTAATTGTGGCATTTCTTTCTCCTATCTTAACCAATCAATCGGCTCGCGTCCCGCCTCTTTCAAAAATTGATTGGTTTTTGAAAAGGGTTGGGAACCAAAGAATCCTCGGTAGGCCGATAAGGGACTTGGGTGAGCTGATTCAAGAACCAAATGTCGATCGTTGATAATCAGCGGCTTTTTCTTACGGGCATAAGATCCCCAGAGGATAAAGACAACAGGCTCCTCCAACTCATTGACCACCTTGATCACAGCATCTGTGAAAGGCTCCCAAATTTGTCCTGCATGGCCATTGGCCTGACCGGCAGGCACCGTCAAGCAAGCATTGAGCAAGAGCACGCCTTGCTCTGCCCAAGAGGTCAGATCATGGGAGCGCTTCTCTCCGATATCTGAGCGCAATTCTTTGAGAATATTTTGCAAAGAAGGCGGCGCTGGTACATGATCTGGAACAGAAAAACTTAAGCCCTGCGCTTGATCCGGTCCATGGTAGGGATCTTGGCCTAAGATCAAAACCTTGACCTGATCCATCTCTGTCGTCTGCAAGGCCTTAAAGACCTTTTCACGCGGTGGATAAACCACTCCTTTGCTATAGACTTCATTCATAAAGTCATTGATCTGGTGAAAATACCCTTCTGGAAGATGGGATTTGATGGCTTCATGCCAGGGTGAATGCTGCATGGAAACTCTCCGCTATCCAATAAATTCTTACCTTCCATTATACCACATTTGGAGCAGATCCACTGGATAAAAAAGGCTCTATAATATTTGTAGTGGGTAAATCCCCTATAGATCTTATGGAGCCTTTTTTAGGGTAGAAAAAAAGTCCCAT